>CAKPMB010000006.1 GCA_934167885.1 uncultured Bacilli bacterium | reverse complement strand
ACTTCAGGTTTAAACCAATGATCTATATTAACACAATAAGGTACTTTACCAATTTTTATTTTTTTTCTATATTGAACATCATATAATTTTGCTTCTATTTCATTATTCATAGAATTCAGTAATTCAATATCATATGAAGTCGTTTTAACAACAGAAATAAGATGGGATAGTGGATTAATCTCACAACCAACAAAATCCCTATTTAATATTTTTGATTCAACAGCTACTGTTCCGGATCCTGAGAATAAATCACCAATTAAATCACCTTCATTAGTAAACGCTTTTATAAAGGAATTAGGTATGGCTGGTATAAGTTTACCATAATATCTATGGAAAGAGTGTATTGCTGCTCTTTTTTCTTCCTTTGCATTATCTAATAATTTTTTATATTTACTATTGTTGTTAATTTTCCAATTCATGATATCCCTCCATAACAATAATTATAACACAAAAAAATAAAAATGCAATCAGTAAAAACACTGATTGTAAAAATTTGATTTTTGAGTGTAAAACTATTACAAAATTAAAAATTTGCTTAAAAAAATATTGTGTTTTTAAGTTTTTGTTCACACCAAAATTGAATTTTGATAATTAATTATTAGCTAAAATATAATAAAAAATATGAATGTGGGAACAAATGGGGAACAACTACATATAGCAAGATAGGTAAAATAGGGCTATTTACGAGAAATATAGCAAGTGATAAATCAATAATAATGAAAAATATGAAAAAATCAGGTTATAATTTTTCCCCCTGAAGAGAGCGAAAGCTCTCATTTTTGTTCTTGTTTAGTGTATATGATTTTCTTATTAAAAATTTATCAGATATTTATAAAGTTGATTTATCTAGAAAATATTTAACTTTATTAGAAATTAAAAACATTTTTAAAATTTAAAAAAATTAGAGTATGAACATAAATAATTAAATAAATTTGTATAAGTTTGATAAAAATTATTAATTTTGCTATCTGAGTTAATTTTTTGCTAAAATGCCATACTTTATTGGCTTTTGTGGTAAAACATTTTAAAATTTTATATTATGAAAGAAGAAATAATAACTAAGCATGATGGTAAAAAACATATTTTTTCAAACTATTTTGTTATAAGTGGTGAAAAATTATTTAGTATTAATAATTTTGATTTTGTGGATAATTTAGAAAATTGCTTTTATATTAAAAAGCTTGGTTCAAATACTAAACCAATTATATACTTAGATACAAAGTTTGATGGCAACTGGATAAATCAAAATCAAATTATTGGTAACTATGATAAACTTATGGATTTTATTGTAGCTAATAAAAATAGTTATATTTGTATAAGAGGATTTAGTCGTGCTGTTATTGGACAGTTTATAAGGATGATTAATGAGTTAAGAGGAACTAATATTAAACCGGTAGAATTTGAAAATAAATTTCAAAAGATAAAATGGATTTAAACCAAAAACTTGATGCAAGTGGTGAAATTGAATCAACTCATCAATATATGAAAATTGCAAATAGTGTATTTAATGAAAGAAAGCATAAATCAAAAGTAAAAATTATACAATTAAAAAAATAGTCAAGCGTTTTTATCAATTATAAAATTACAACTAAAAACTTAAATTAAAAACTGGCTTTTACTCTAAATGGTTAAATCCTCTTTTTTATTTAAAAGAATTAATAAAATACTGTAAATTTTTAGATTAAATATAGTTTTACGAAAACAATTCACTTTATTATGCAAAACTTAATTAAAAAAGAAAAATGCACATACATATCCCATTGTTGTATGCTATAATTGCCTTGAGGTGCATGATGGAACAAGTCAAAATAACAGAAGATTATATAGCTGAAAGAATAATGGAATTTATGCATAATAAAAAGAATGGTAACTGGCATCGTGAAAAGACTGTTAAACAAGATTTACACAAACATGGCGTAGATATTAAACTTGTAGGTGGCAAGTTGAATAGCGAATACTTTTATATTGAATGTAAGGGAAAATCATATGCAAAATCTGCTTCATCAATTAATAAAGAAGGGTGGCTTAATGCTTTAGGGCAAATAGTTACAAGAATGGATGTAAAAAGGTATTCTGTTTCTAAAGATACTGGGAAAATCTCTAGCATAAATCATGCATATAAATACGGATTAGGTTTGTGTTGGGAATCAGCTCAAGTTGCATTAAGAAGGATACCTAAAGAAGCGGCTGAAGTCTTATGCTTACATATTTTTGCCGTTAATGACGACGGTGAAGTCATATATTTTACGCCTAGCATGTTTGGCAAGAAATATTCAAAAAGTGATTTTAATGTTAGTATTTGTAAAAATTGATAAAGAGATTAGACTGTTTTATTAATTAAATATAGTTTATTTTAAAATAATAGAAGGAGGATGACCTAAATGTTAGGTTAAAGGTGTATGAATGAATTAAAATGTCCAAAATGCGGAACGGTGTTCAAAATTGATGAAAATGATTATGAATCAATTTTAAGTCAAGTTCGTAATGATGAATTTAATAAGCTTGTTTTAGAAAAAGAAAGACAGTATAAGAACGAAAAAGAAAGTGAATTAAAGATAATTAAAACAGAACTTGATAGGGAGCACTTTCTTGAAATTACCCAAAAAGATAAAGAAATAGATGACTTGAAAAACAAATTGAATGTGCAACATGAGAAGAATATTAGTGAAATAGAAAATGTTAAAATAAAGATTTTGGCATCATCTAAAGATGAGGTTAATCAATTAGAATTAGAACTTGCCAATTTGCGTAAGGAACTTGAAAATAATAAAGATAAGTATGAAGCGACTTTAAGTAAAATTAACGAACAAAAAAATCTTGAAGTAGAGAATATTAAAAGTGCTACAGAGACTCGTTATAATAAGGAGATTAAGGAGTTAGAACTAAAGGTTTCAAACTTACAACATGATTTAGCTAGCAATAAAAGTCAATATGACTCAGAAATAAGCAAAATTAAAAGTGAAAAAGAGTTAGAGGTTAAAAATGTTAAAAGTGATACCGAAAATCTTTATAATGAAGAAATTAATAATTTAAAACTAAAAATCTCTAACTTAGAAGGTGATATTAAATTAAAAGATTCACTAAAACAACAAGAGTTTGAAAAAATTAATTTAGAAAAAGAACAAGAGATAACTAGTTTAAAAAATAAACTAGAAATTAGTAAGACGGAATATGAACTTAAAGAAAAGACACTTAAAGAATCATATGATAGTAAGTTAAAGAGTAAAGATGAAATGATTGATTACTATAAAGATTTAAAAGCTAGACAATCTACTAAGATTGTTGGTGAATCATTAGAACAACATTGTAATTATGAATTTAGTCGTATTCGAAATATTTTTGGTAAGAACACTTATTTTGAAAAAGATAATGATGCTAGAACTGGTTCTAAGGGTGATTTTATATTTAGAGACTACGATGAAGAAGGCAATGAAATAGTTTCTATTATGTTTGAAATGAAAAATGAATCATTAGAAACGGTTAACAAACATAAAAATGAAGATTTCTTCAAAGAACTTGATAAAGATAGAAAAGAGAAAAAGTGTGAGTATGCGGTTTTAGTTTCACTATTAGAGATAGATAATGAAATATACAATAGCGGTATTGTAGATGTTTCGTATAAGTATGAAAAAATGTATGTTATTCGTCCACAGTTCTTTGTTCCTATAATTACCATGTTACGTAATGCCTCCCTAAAAGCCCTTGATTATAAAAAACAACTTGTTTTAATTCAAAATCAAAGTGTTGATATATCTAATTTTGAGGATAATATAAATAAATTTAAAGAAGGTTTTGCTAGAAATTATCGTCTTGCTTCCGAAAAATTTAGTAAAGCGATTGATGAAATTGATGCTACCATTACTCATCTTCAAAAAATTAAAGATGCCTTATTATCAAGCGATCGTAATTTAAGAATTGCTAATGACAAAGCTGATAGTCTAACAATAAAAAAATTAATAAATGGCAACAAGACAATGACAGAAATGTTTGAGCAATTGAAAAATCAAACTGAAGATGAAGAAGTTTAATTAAAGTATAAAGATAGTTAATTATTTGAAAGATAGTTATTTTTAATAAAATTAATGATTATTTAATTAATTGAATAAATTTTTATAAAGAAAACAGCGATATAGTTTTTATTCGCTGTTTTTAATTGAAATAATATATATTTTGAAGTTGTTCATAGAGTAGTTCGTAATTAGTTGTTAGTTGTCCATATTTTTCTACTAATTTTTCTTTTTTGAAATAATGTGATACTAAATTAGAATTATTATAAGCGTATGATATTAAAATATTTTTATATTTTGGATCATTTATTTTATTAAAACATAGTGGTGATAAATTACCATATAAGAAAGCATTTTGTGATACTTTAAAATTTTCTTTTAGAAAGTATAACCATGCATATTGATACAAATTATCAATAGTCACATTTATACCATTATTTTTAGGGCCTTCAATAAATGTTGCATTTCTCATAAGAGAGTTCATATCTCTTTGCGTATAAAATTGTAGGGGAGTGCTATCTTGTTTGCTCGGATATTTAGCAATAAGACCATCAATAGTCATAATATCATTTAGACAAAAAGTTTTGGTATTTTGGTATATATCAAATCTAAAGCTTTCAATGTAATTATAGTCCATTCCTGTTTCATTTCTTTCATAACATGCGGCAATGACTGGAAATTCAGCGTTGCCTTTTTTTATTGATTCAAATTCTTTGCTTGAAAAAATAGTGGCTTTTAATAGTCTATAATTTTTTGTAAAAGTTCCTAAACTATTAAAATTCTGTTTTTTTATTAAATAAGATAGGGGATGAAGAATACAAATGTAATCAGCTTCTAGTTTATTAAAAAGTTTTAAAAAACTAATACCCATGTCTCTTGATTTTATATCATCATCACAGAGAATTGTTCCTTTTGCCCCTTTTTTATACTGACTTGTAGTATCGTTGTATGGAGGATTACCAATTATTATTAGTTTATCACTTTTCTTTATGGCATATTTTCTTCTATTTACATTAATTAAAGAATTTTCGTGATAAAAAGTGATGTTATTAAAATGTTGACATAAAAAAAGATATGATCTATCGTCTATTTCTGTGCCAAAACATTTCTTTCCCGTATTTTGAAAAGTATCTATAAAAGCACCATAACCTGAGCCAAAATCGCCAATTATTGTTTTTTCGTCAATAAAACAGTTTATATAATTATAAACTAAATTAACGATATAAGGTGGTGTAAAAATACTACCATTTTTGACTATCTCATCTTTGGTTAAATGGTTGTTTTTTGAAAGTTTTTCCATACATCCTCCTTAGTAAATTATAATGATAAAATAACTTAAATGCAACATTTTATAATCTATTTAGTGATTAACGTGTTATAATCAAAGTGGTTGGAGGTTTTATGAAAAATTCACAAATTTATTATGATGATAAAGAAAAAGCGGTATTGATAAATGTTCCTTTAAAATGTAAGGGAAAGTTTCGCTGTAAAGTTCGCAATTTTACAGACGATTATGGTCAAGGTTTTGCACCAACAACCACTAAAATCCCATCTAATGCTTACGTTGAATGGCAAATAGGTTATGATAGAGTTTTAGGTGATGCTGAAAAAACAACCATGTTAGATGATATTAAATTTAAAGGGGCGAATGGTAAGACTAAAAACCCTTATGAATTGTCAGAAATATTGTATTTATTATGTAAAAATGCCTTAATTAAAAAAAATGAACTTGATGATTTAATTCAAAATATTGAAAAAACATCTACTTATTTAAAAGACAAATATACTATTCAATTAAAGCTTTTAGGTGATCTTGTAATTAATGATGTGCCATTCTCTGAATCAGTTGTTACTTTGCCGACCTTTTACAAAAAATATGATACTAGCGACATTGTTGTTGAAATATCGATTCAAAAACAACAATTTGGAACTGGAACACAACCAATGTTGTATATTGATATTCCTGTTTTAGAATTTAATAATAGCAGTGATATTGTTGGTAACACATCTTTGAAGACACCATATGGTATATTAAAAATTGACAAAGAAAATAAAGATATGATTAAAGATATTTTCTTATTATTTGGAATGTGTTCAAGTAGTCATCACTTTGATGTTATTGAGATATTAAAATTAATAAAAGACAAGGTATATGATTCTTCTTTGGAAGGTGCTAATTAAATATTAAACTAAAAAATTATAACTATTTATATTTTCTTGCTATAAAATAAAAAATAATGTAAAATTCTATTAGGTGAAATATGAAACGAACTTATATTTATATATTGTTGTTTTGGGTTTTAGATTTAATATCGAAACAATTGGTTATTCATTATTTTAAATTATATGAAAGTATTAAAATTATTCCTAACTTTTTTAATCTTACTTATGTTCGTAATTCTGGAGCGGCTTTTTCAATATTTCAAGATAGTCAATCGTTAATTTTATTAGTTACCGTTATTGCTTTATTTTATATTTATAAAAGTTTGAATAATACCTCATTAAAGAAATTAGATAGTTTTGCTTATAGTATGATTACAGGAGGAATATTAGGGAATTTATCTGATAGATTAGCATATGGTTATGTTATTGATTTTCTAGATTTTCGTTTGGGTTCTTATAATTATCCTGTATTTAATTTAGCGGATTGTTTTATTGTTGTTGGGGTGATAATTTTAGGAATTTGTATGTTATTAGAAAGGAGGGATGAGCATGGTAATAAAGTGTCAAGAAGATGGCGGAAGAATTGATAAATATTTGCCGGATAAACTTGATATATCGCGAAGTAAAGTTCAAGGTTTGATAAAAGGTGATAAAGTTATTGTTAATAGCAAGGTTGTTAATAATAGTTATAAGGTTATGCCGGGTGATGAAATAGAAGTATTGGATGATTTGGATTTTTCAATAAAAATTGAAGGTGAAGACATTCCTCTTGATATTTTGTATGAAGATGATTATTTATTAGTCATTAACAAACCAAGTGGGATGGTTACTCATCCAGCGCCTGGCAATTACCAAGGGACTTTAGTTAATGCTCTTATTGGCAAGTTTAATTTATCACATGATGAAATAAGGCCAGGTATAGTTCATCGACTTGATAAAGATACCAGTGGCCTTATGTTGGTAGCAAAAGATGATAAAACGCATGAATTATTATCAAAAATGATTCAAGAACGTCTTGTTAAAAGAACTTATATTGCTCTTGTTCAAGGTGTTATTAATCACGAAACAGGCACCATTGATGCTCCAATTGGTCATGATATGAAAAATCGTGAAAAGATGGCAGTAACGGATGTTAATAGTAAGTTCGCTATTACTGATTTTAAAGTTATTGAAAGATTTAGAAATGCAACACTTATTGAATGTTACTTAAAAACAGGAAGAACTCATCAAATAAGAGTTCACATGGCCTATATAAATCATCCAGTTGTAAATGATCCAGTGTATAGTAAACATTTAATAAATCCTTCATTTGGTCAATTATTACATTCAACAAGAATTGAATTTGATCATCCAATTACAGGTAGACATTTAAAATTTGAAAAAGAACCACCACAAGAATTTTTTGATATAATGCATGAATATGTAGGAGAGATATGAAAAAGAATAAAATAAAATTAATAGTAATGATTGTTTTAGGGGTTTTAATGGTTTCACTACTAGTATTTTTTGTTATTTATCGTAAAAATACTAGTATAAAAGAAAATACTTTAAATTATATTGAATCAAAAGGCTTAGAAGTTTATAAAAATTCTGATATTTTTGATACGGCTTATTTAAAAAGCATAGGATGTAGTGATGTTTTATTTGCATCAGGTGAAAAATATAGTATAACGGTTTGGACATTTGAAAATAAAACGAGTGCTGAAAAATTTTTTGAAAGCGAGAAGAATGTTCAAAAAGAAAATAGTGAAGATGTCAAGGTATTTGAACAAAAGGTATTGAGTGAAAAAGATAAGAAAAATTTAAGCATTAGAGAATTTAGAAAAGTTGTATCGGAAATGGCTGATGATAATAACGTAGTATATAATTATCACTATATGGTTAGAATTAAAAACTATTATATTGATGTATACTCATCAATTACAGAAGATAATTTAAAAGATATGCAACAAATAAAAGATGAATTAAATAAAACTTTAGGAATATAAACGTCAAAATATTTTGATGTTTTTTTTGTAACTATGTTATACTATAATAAATGATAGGGTGACAAAATGAAAAAGGTTTTAATAATTTGTTTAGTTTTGATAATAGCATTATTTTTATACAAGAGTTTTTCAAAAGGTAAAAGTGCCAATGAAATTTCTTTGAATGATTTAGAAAAAATATTATCATCTGTAAATAAAGATAAGACTGTTTCAGTTTCTAAATGGACGATTTATGGAAAGTATTTTAATGTTGAAGGTGAAATTGCAAACGTTTCTTCATATGATAAGATAGTATTGGTTTTAAAAAGTATGAATAATGAAGTAGAGTATCCTTTAAATATTACTAAAACACAAGATACAATATCTTTTAAAACTAATAAATATATAAACGAAGGAATTAACTTAGAAAAGATGGCTATTGATAAGTATATTTTATTATTAAAAGTTAGTGATAATAACAATACGAATTATTATAATTTGACTAATAATACTGATTATGAAAATCTTGATTATTGGACAATAACTAAAAATGATAAACATAATAATATAATTATTGACTTTAAAAAGAATGAAAGTTATGAATTTATGGAAATGAATGTGGAAGCTAAAAAACTTCCTAGTGATGTATATGATATTGTTTTAGATCCTGGTCATGGCGGTGGTGATTCAGGAGCGTATAATGGCAGTGAACTTGAAAAAAACTATAATTTATCATATGCCAAAGCTTTAAAAGAAACCCTTGAAAATATGGGACTTCGGGTTAAATTAACAAGGGAAGATGATGTTCTTATAAAAAATTATGGTTATGCATCTAGAACCGGAATTCCTTATGAAACTAAGGCCAAATTGATGTTATCGCTTCATTTAAATAGTGGTAGTGGAGATATTGGTCACGGGGGAGTGGAAGTTTATATGGCAAATGGTGATAAGCATGATTTTGCTAAACTTATCGCTGATAATATTGTGTCTAAGACAACAAGTGAATACTCTAAAAATGGTAATAATCGCATCTTAGATGGTGTTTACATGAGAACATATAAAAAGAATGATATTTTAGCAATTAACAAAGAAGCTAAAGAAAATAATTGGGTTCCTTATGAAAAAATGAATTATAATACCACTTATTATTACTTTATTCGTGAAACTGGCGGTATTATTACTACTGCTCTAACGGATGGTCGCAACCCTAAATATGACAAAAACCCTTATTATTTAAGTAATCATGGTGTTGAAGCTTATTTAATTGAACTTGGTTATATTTCTAATAATTATAATTTAAAACAAATTAAAGAAGAACGCGCTAATTATGTTAAAGCTATAGCTGATAGTATTAAATATTATATTGAAAATTAGAAATTTGGACGAATGGATGTTTATTCATTCGTTTTTATGATATACTAACTTATAGATTGTGTAGGTGGAAATGTATGTTAGAACTTAAAAATATATGTTTTACAAGAGATAATAAAAAGATTTTAGATAATGTTAATTTAAAGCTACAAGATAATGGTTTTTACGTTATAACGGGTCCTAATGGTAGTGGTAAATCAACCCTTGCTAAGATGATAATGGGAATAATTAAGCCTGATAGTGGTCAAATTTACTATAATGGTGTGGATATAACTAATCTATCTATAGATGAACGAGCTCATTTAAAAATTGGCTTTGCTTTTCAACAACCAGTATGTTTTAAAGGAATTACAGTTTATGATTTGTTAAGGTTTGCCACCGGTAAAACCCTAGATCGCAAAGAGGCTTGTTCTATCTTATCAAAGGTTGGGTTATGTGCTTTAGAATATATTGATAGAGAAGTTAATAAATCTTTATCAGGTGGTGAACTTAAAAGAATTGAGATTGCTACTTTAATTGCTCAAAATCCTAATTTAGCTATTTTTGATGAACCAGAAGCCGGAATTGATTTATGGAGTTTTAAGAACTTAACCCAAATATTTCAAGATATAAAGAATAAACAAAATAAAATTACTTTAATAATTTCTCATCAAGAGCGTATTCTTAATTTAGCAGATAAGATTATTTTGATGGAGAGTGGTAAGATTAAAAAAAATGATGTTAAAGAAAAGATTGATCTTGATTTAAATATTGTATCATTATGTTGTAAGGGGGAATAGAAATGAATGAGGAAGATAATAAATTATTAAATAATATTCTACCTAAAGATGTATCTTTTGGAACGGTTTATAATATTCGTAAAAATGGTAAATGTGTTGATCGCAAGGTTAATGAATATATTAACATTACCTCAAAAGAAGATGGTAGTGGTATAAACATATATGTTAAAGAAAACATTCCTCTTGGAATTGTTGATATTCCTGTTTTGTTAACGGAGAGTGGAATGACGGATGTTGTTTATAATGACTTTTTTATAGGCAAAAATGCCCATGTTACTATTGTGGCTGGTTGTGGTATTCATAATCCAGGACATGCTGATTCTGTTCATAATGGAATTCATCGTTTCTTCTTAGAAGAAGGAGCGAATGTTCGCTATATTGAAAAACACTATGGCGAAGGAAGTGGCGATGGTAAAAGAATTTTAAATCCCATAACTGAAGTTTATATGAAAAAAGATGCTTACATGGTTATGGATACGCAACAACTAAAAGGTGTTTCTGATACTCTTCGCGTTACGAAGGCTAAACTTTCAGATAATGCTACCTTGATAATTAATGAAAAGATTTTAACTGCCAATGATCAAAAAGCTAAGACTAAATTTATGGTTAGTTTAGATGGTAAAAATTCTAGCACTCACGTTACGTCAAGAAGTGTTGCTGAGGATAAATCATACCAGGAGTTTAATTCAAACGTTATTGGTAATAATGCCTGTTATGGTCACGTTGAATGTGATGCTATTATAAAAGATAAAGGTTGTGTTAGGGCTATACCTAAAATTTATGCTAAGCATATTGATGCTCGTTTGATTCATGAGGCAACGATTGGAAAAATCGCTGGGGAACAATTCATAAAGCTTATGTCTTTAGGCCTTAGTGCTAAAGAAGCTGAAAAAGTTATTATTGAAGGTTTTTTGAAGTAAGAACATTACTTCTTTTTTTTATAAAAAAAACACTTGACAAAATACCCCTGGGGGGTATATATTGGTATTGGAAGTGTGATATGAATAATAATAAAAAAATTAGAGATGATAAAGATATTTATCTAAAAAGATTGAAACGTATTTCAGGTCAGATAAATGGTATAAGTAAAATGATTGATAATGATCGTCATTGTAAAGATATATTAATTCAAATTTCAGCAGTAGATAGTGCCTTAAAAAGTCTTGGTAAGGAACTATTATTATTGCATATGAAAACTTGTGTTGTAGATGAGGTGAAGAAAGGAAATATTGAATCCATGGATGAAGTTATGGATTTATGTAATAAGTTAATATGAAACATTATAAATATAATATAAATGATTTAGATTGTGCTAATTGTGCTAAAAAAGTAGAAGAAACATTAAATAAAGATCCACGTATAAAAAATGCTATTGTTAATTTTAATACGAAGAAAGTATCTTTTGATAGTGAAGAAGTTTCTTTAGAAGAAGTTAACAAAATAATTAAAAGTGTTGAACCAGAGTCGTATGCATCTCTTGATGTATCAGTAAAAAAAGAATATCACTTTTATCTTTTGGTTATTGGGATTTTATTAGGAGGAATAACTTATTTTATTGATAATAAAGTTGTTAGTTTAATTTTAATGATTTTATCATATATAATTTTGTTATATCGTCCAGCGATAAATGCTATTTTAATGCTTATTAGAAGTCATACAATTAATGAAAATATGTTAATTACTATTTCATGTATAGGAGCATTTTTAGTTGATAAAAGTTTTGAGGGAATGATGGTTGTTTCTCTATATACTATTGGTAAAATATTAGAAGAAAAAGCTTTAAATAGATCACGTAATTCTATTAAGGATTTAATGAATATTAAAGAAGATTATGCTAATCGTTATAATGGCAAGGATTATGAAAAAGTTATGGTTGACGAAATTGGTGTAGGGGATGAATTATTAATTAAAGTAGGTGAAAAAGTGCCGGTTGATGGAATCGTTATAAAAGGTTCATCGACATTAGATACAAGTGCTCTAACGGGGGAAAGTGATCCTACTATTATTGCAAAGGATGATAAAGTTTTATCAGGATCTATTAATTTAACCGAAGTATTTTATATGAAGGCTACTACATCTTTTGCTAATTCTACGGTTTCTAAAATTTTAGAATTAGTAGACGATGCGACTGATAAGAAAGCTAATATGGAAACAAGTGTTAGTAGATTAAGCAAATTATATACACCAATTATTTTAGGCCTTGCTATTTTAGTTAGTGTTATGGGTCCTATTATTTTTAACATTTCTTATTCCGAAAGTATTTATCGTGGACTTACTTTCTTAGTTATTTCTTGTCCATGTGCCATTGCCATTTCAGTTCCACTTTCTTATTGGACAGGTATTGGGGTATCTTCTAAAAATGGTATTTTAATTAAAGGAAGTAATTACTTAGATAATTTACATCGCTTAAATAAGATTGTTTTCGATAAAACGGGAACACTTACAGATGGATCGTTTAAAGTTACAAATATCGAAATAGTTGATAAAAATTATTCACGGGATGAAGTTATTGCTATTTTAGCAGCCGGTGAGAGTTTTTCTAATCATCCTATTGCTACTTCTATTT
This sequence comes from uncultured Bacilli bacterium, assembly GCA_934167885.1. Taxonomy (GTDB): domain Bacteria; phylum Bacillota_I; class Bacilli_A; order RF39; family UBA660; genus RUG12783. The sequence goes on along the minus strand of CAKPMB010000006.1, from coordinate 54,412 downwards.
TGAGTTTGACTAATAAGAAAATTGATTCATCAAAAGTAAGTGATTATAAGGAAACTAAAGGCAAGGGTATTAGTTACAATTATGGTGATTTGAAAGTTATTGTTGGAAATAGTAAGATGTGTAATTGTAAGTATGATACAATGCTTCATCTTAATATAGATGGTAAACATGTAGCATCAATTGAAATAGATGATGGTATTAAAGATAGTTCACTAGCATGTATTAGTGAGTTAAAAGAAGTCAATGTTACCACTTATATGTTTACTGGTGATAAAAAGTCTCAAGCTCTTGCTATTGGTGAAAAGTTAGGAATAGACTCTATTCAATATGAAATGTTACCACAAGATAAATATAATTCTTTTGAAAAATTAAAAGCGTCGGGTGACATTGTAGCTTTTGTTGGTGATGGTATTAATGATGCTCCAACACTAAAAAGAGCGGATATTGGTATATCAATGGGAGGCATTGGAAGTGAGTCTTCTATTGAATCATCAGATATTGTGCTAATGAATGATGATTTACGTAAGATTCCTCTTGCTATTAAAATATCAAAATGGACTGACTATATTATTAAACAAAACTTAATCTTTGCTTTATCGGTTAAAATAATTATTTTAATACTTAGCATTTTCGGTTTAACAAATATGTGGTGGGCTGTGTTTGCTGATACTGGTGTTACATTGCTTACAATATTGAATACTTTAAGAATAATGACTAAGTTTAGTCAAAAGGGTTAATTTTGAATTAATCCTTTTTTGTCACTTTAAAGTCACTTTGGTAAAATATAATTTATTAGTGAGGTGAGAGAATGGAAATATTAAAAGTTTGTAATTTGAGCAAGGTATATGGTAAAGGCGAAACTAAAGTTGTTGCTCTTGATAATGTATCTTTTAGTGTTGAAAAAGGTGAATTTGTGGCTATTGTTGGTGCAAGTGGTAGTGGTAAGTCAACCCTTCTTCATTTACTTGGAGGAGTGGATAGACCTACTAAAGGTGAAGTATGGATTGATTCTAAAAATATTTATAAATTAAGCGATGATAACCTTGCTATTTTTAGAAGAAGACAAGTTGGTCTTATATATCAATTTTATAATTTAATTCCTATTTTAAATGTTGTTGAAAATATTTCATTACCAATGAATCTTGATAATAGAGCAGTTGATTCTAAAAAGTTAAAAGAATTAATTAATTTAATGGGATTGAATGGTCGTGAGAACCATTTGCCAAATGAATTAAGTGGTGGTGAACAACAAAGAACATCTATTGCTCGGGCAATGATAACTAATCCATCAATTATTCTAGCGGATGAACCAACCGGTAATCTTGATACTAAAGCTAGTGAAGAAATTGTTAATTTACTTAAAAAATCTAATAAAGAGTTTAATCAGACAATTATTATGATTACGCATAATCTTGAACTCGCTAAAGAAGCATCACGTATAATAAAAATTAATGATGGTCGAATTGTTGAGGATATAAGATGAAAATACTAAATAAATTGGTTATTAAAAACCTTAAATTAAATAAATGGCGAACCATTGTTGCCATTATGGGTATTATTATGTCTACAGCTTTAATTTGTGCTGTTGGTAATTTATTTACATCCTTTCGTCAAAGTATAATGGAGTCAATAATTAATGATTCTGGTTATTATCATTTAATGTTAAAGACCTCTAAAAATGATTTAGAGACTCTTAATTTAAATCGTGATATTAGAGATATTATTAATGTTCATGATATAGGATATGCTCTTCTTCCAAATAGTCATAATCAGTATAAACCTTATATGCACCTTTATTCACTTTCCTTGGTAACTTTTAAAAATTTACGTTTTAATTTAGTAGAAGGAAAATTTCCAAGTAATGAAAATGAAATTGTTATTTCTAAAAGCATTATAAGTAATGGTGGGGTTAATTATAAAATAGGTGATGAAATAACTCTTTCATTAGGACATAGAGAGTATGAAGGAATAACCGTTTCAGGTAGATATAAGTGGGACGAAGAGGAAAATATTAAGGAAAAATTTGTTCAGGAGAAAACTAAAAAGGTTACCGTTGTTGGTATTATGGAAAGACCTAACTTACAGTTTGAAAGTTATCAAGAAGCAGGATATACTATTCTTACAACTAATATGGACAGTCCTAATTGTGTCACATATGTCACTTTAAAAAATCCTTATAACTATAAAACTGATATTAGTGAAATATTAGGCTTATCATCAATATATCAGGATGCATCAAAGAGTCATTATAAAGATTTTTATATAAATAGTCGCTTGCTACAATACGAAGTATTAAGTTTTAGTGAAAATGCAATGGTAACGATTATGATGATTTTATCAATTGTGGTTATCATTATCATTGTTACTAGCGTCTTTTGTATACGTAATTCCTTTAATATTTCGATAACAGAGAAGACAAAACTTTTTGGTATGTTATCAAGTATTGGGGCGACTAAGAAACAAATTAAAAAAACAGTTTTATTAGAAGGCTTTTATTTAGCCTTAATAGGTATACCCCTTGGTATATTATCAGGAAGTCTAGCCTCATTCATTTTGGCAAAAGTATTAGATAGTCTAATCGGTTCTTTCCTTTTTAATAATGGTTCAGGTTTTGTTTTTAAAATGTCACCCATAATTATTATTCTATCGATGCTTTTAAGTTCGGTTACTATTTATTTTTCAGTTATTAAGGCAAGTAGAAGAGCTAGTAAAATTAATCCTATTGAAGCAATTAGAAATAATAATGAAATTAAAATTAATTCAAAAAAATTGAAATGTCCAAGTATCATAAATAAAGTTTTTAAAACAAGTGGGGTTGTGGCTTATAAGAATTTAGCAAGAAGTCGTAAAAAGTATCGAACAACAGTTATTTCTATAGTTGTAAGTATAACAACTTTTCTCACAATGAGTAGTTTTGTTAATTATGGTAATTCTTATACCAAAACATTTTATAATGATTATCAATATGACATTATGGTTAATATTAGCAAGTCTTTAGAAGACCCAACTCCTATAACATCTCTTGATAATATTGAGTATGCTAATAGTATTTTTAGAAGTCGTAATAGTTATGTTTTAGATGATGCTTATTTATCGTCTTATGGTAAAAAGATAATGGATGGTGAGGCTATTAACATTCATTTTGTTGGGCTTAATGATACTGATTTTAAAAGATATGTTGAAAGTCTAAATTTAAATTATAATAAAATGCGTGATAAAATCATTTTAAATGATCAACACGCTTCGTATGATGATAATGGTAAAATGACGATGAAACGGTTATATGAATATAAAAAAGGTGATAGTATTACACTAAATAATATTAAAATGACGATTGGTAGTGTTACAGAATCATCACCTATTGGAATAAATCGTTTAGAATATACTGGTTTATTTGTCATTAATAAAGATTATTATAATGAACTTGACTATAAGTTAGAATCAATTGCCATTAAAAGTAGTAATAGTGAACAATTAGAGCAGGACATTAATAATTTAGGATTACATGTTGTTGTAGATAATGTATCTAAAAGAGCTAAAGAAGAAAAAAGTATGATTTTAACATATTCTATATTCCTTTATGGTTTTATAACTGTTATAACTTTAATTGGTATAACAAATATCTTTAATACAATAACTTCTAATATTAAACTTCGTCAAAAAGAGTTCGCTATTTTTAAAAGTATTGGTATGACTAAAAAAGAATTTAATAGAATGATTAATTTAGAAACATTATTTTATTCGGCAAAATCATTATTTTATGGTATTATATTAGGAACTATGGGATCTTACTTAATTTATAAGGCCTTTAGTAATAGTTATGATTATGGATTTATTTTGCCAGTTAAAGAAATTTTAATTTCTTCCATTGTTGTTTGTATATTAATATTTACTATTATGCATTATTCTATTTCTAAAATAAATAAGCAAAATATTATTGAAACAATTCGTAATGAAAATATATAAGTGGTTTATTCTTAAATCACTTTTTGCTATAATTTGAAGGAGGTATTATGTTATTACTAGTTGAAGATAATGAATATATATCAAAAGGCCTTTTATATGCTCTAAAGCAGAATAATTACCAAGTCTTATTAGCAAAAAATATTAAGGAAGCCATAAAGATAATAAACGAGAATGTTATTGATCTTTGTATTTTGGATATTATGCTACCTGATGGTAATGGTTTTGATTTTTATAAAAATTATTTGCCAAAAACTAAAACTATTTTTTTAACAGCCATATTAGACGAAGAAAAACTTGTGGATGCTTTTGAAGCTGGAGCGGATGATTATTTAACTAAACCATTTAAAATGAAAGAGTTATTAGCTAGAATTAAGAAACAATTAAATGATATAAATCTTGATAAACGCATTAAAGTGCGCGATGTTTTGCTAGACCTTGATAAGATGGTAGCTTACAAAAAAGGAAAACCTATTAATTTGACATATGTTGAATTAAATATATTAACAATGTTTTTTACTAATAAGAAAAATATTATTACCAGGGATATGTTAATTAATAAAATATATGAATTAACCGGTAATGATGTCTATGATAATACTATTACAGTGTATTTAAAAAGATTAAGAAATAAAATAGGAGATGATATAATCGTGACGGTTAAAGGAATTGGGTATAAGGTAAATGATGAAGAATGATAAAAAATTAAAAAAATACGTGTTAATAATTTTGGCAATTGTTATAATAAGTTTAATTGTTAATTTAGCGTTCAATATTTATGAAATTAGAAAATATCGTCTAAATTATAATACGATGATTAATAATATTATAGGCGATGTTTTATCAAAATACGATAATATAACTAAAGACGAACTAATTGAAGTAATTAATGCCCAAAAAGACAGTCAGGATTTTTTAAGAGAATATGGTATAGACTTACTAAAAGATGATATAAACAATAATCAAAATATTATTAAAAATAAAATAATTTTAGTAAATGTTCTAGGAATTTTTAGTGTATCATTAATTGTTCTTTTGTTAATGATTCTTTTTAATCATCAAAAAGATAGAGAAATCAGCGAGATAATAAAGTATTTAGAAGCAATTAATAATCATAATTATAGTCTAGAGATTGATACTAACGAAGAAGGCGAGTTATCCATTTTAAAAAATGAAATATTAAAGATAACGATAATGTTAAAAGAAAAGGCTGAAATATCACAAAGAGATAAAATTAATTTAAAAGAGTCATTACAAAATATTTCACATCAATTGAAAACACCATTAACATCTATTAGCATCATGCTTGATAATATTTTAAATGATGATAATATGGACATTAATATTCGTAAAGAATTTATTCAAGATATTATAAAAGAAATAGATAGTATTAATTTTTTAGTTTACAATATCTTAAAATTATCTAAGTTTGATGCTAATGTTATTGAATTTGATGACAAAATAAATTCAATTAACGATATTTTAAATGAAAGTATTGCGAAGGTAGGAAAATTATCAAATGAAAAACATGTGCAAATATTATTTGAATGTAAGGATCAATACTTTATAAAATGTGATAGAAAATGGCAAATAGAAGCTTTTTCTAATATTATTAAAAATTGCTTGGAATATACTCGTGAATTTGGCAAGATCAACATAACTTTAGAAGACAATAAACTATATACCAAAATAATGATTGAAGATGAGGGAATGGGAATATCAAAAGAAGATTTACCTAATATTTTTAAACGGTTTTATAAAGGTAAAAATGCTAAAAGTGATAGTGTAGGGATTGGGTTATCTCTAGCCAAGGCCATAATTTCTAAAGATGGTGGCGAAATAAATGTGCGAAGTATTGTAGATTTGGGGACAACCTTTGAAGTTATCTACTTTAAATAATATTGCGTCAGTATGTTCTTTATTGTATAATATTAGCAAGAAGTGAGGAATTTGTATGAAAGTTGAACCAAGAAGTTTACAAGGATTTATGGAACTTATGCCTAATGAGCAAGTTTTATTTAATAAGATGAAAAGTATTATTGAAGATACATATAAGAAATATGGCTTTTTACCTCTTGATACGCCAGTAATTGAGTATAGTGAGGTTTTATTAGCTAAAGCCGGTGGGGAAACTGAAAAACAAATATATCGTTTTATGAAGGGAGATAATGATTTATCATTACGTTTTGATTTAACTGTCCCTCTTGCAAAGTATGTTGCTAAAAGATATAATGAATTAATTTTTCCTTTTAAAAGATATCAAATTGGCAAGGTATTTAGAGGTGAAAGACCACAAAAAGGAAGATACCGTGAGTTTTATCAATGCGATATCGATGTTGTTGGTAATGAGGAATTACCTATCGCTTATGATGCTGAAATTCCTACCATTATATATGAAATTTTTAGAAAATTAAATATTGGCGATTTTGTAATTAGAATTAATAATCGCAAAATTTTAAATGGTTTATTTAGTTATTTAGAGCTACCATCCCCAACTGAATGTTTAAGAATTATTGATAAAATGGAAAAAATAGGTCGTTTGAATGTTATTAAAGAACTACAAGCATTGAATATAGAAAATGAAAAAATTGAATATTTGTTAGATTTTATGAGTATAACTGGCACAAATAATGAAATGCTAGATGAGTTAGAAAAGAAAAATATATCTAATGAAGAATATAAGAAAGGTTTATCAGAAATTAGATATGTCATTAATTATTTACAAAAAGTTATTGATGAAAAATATTTTAAGATCGACTTAACTATCGCCAGAGGTTTGGACTATTATACAGGAACCATTTATGAAACGGTTTTAGTTGATCATAAAGAAATTGGTAGTGTATGTTCAGGTGGTCGTTATGATGATTTAGCTGCTTATTATACTGATAAAAAATTACCAGGTGTTGGAATCTCTATTGGCTTAACACGTTTATTCTCACAACTGTTGGATAATGAAATTATTAAGCCATCTGATGCTCAAGCTATCGATGTTCTTATAATCCCTATGGATGAAGATATTACCTATAGTTTGGAAGTAGCAAAAAGATTAAGAGAAGAAGATATCAAAACCGAAATATACTATTTAAATAAAGGTATAAAACAAAAATTTAAATATGCTGATCGTATTAAATGCCCATATGTTATTATTTTAGGAGCCGATGAAGTATCAAATAATTTAGTTACTATCAAAAATATGAATGAAGGTTCTCAAAAGACAATAACCCTTGATGAAGCTATAACTTTGTTAAAGCAAACACATTAAAATAATTAGGCTATTACAATATTTGTTAACGTAAAAAACTCATATTATAAATTAGATAGGAGGTTTTTATGTTTCAAGAAAGATGTTATGAAAGAGATAATAATATAGATATTAATAATAACTTCTTCGCCGAAAATATGGAAAATAATGTTGATTATAATATCAATAATCAAAATGTCATGCCAAATATGGCTAATCAAACTATGAATAGTCCAATTGTTGAACAAGTTCAAGAACGTTGTGTTCACCGCACTTTTGTTCATGAGGTGCCACATGTTTGTCCAATTAGAACAAAAATAATTAATCATCATGTATATCGTCACACTTATAGACCAGAATATTCTTGCTGCGAAGAGAATGTAGTAAGTAATGAAAATACTGGTTCATGCTGCAATTTCCGTAACTAATTGGTAAAAATAAATAATATTCAAAAAATATAGGAAACTTTAGAATAAAATTGTATCCTATATTTTTTAGTTAATTAATCCTTTTAAATAATTTAGTATAATATGTTAAATGAAGAAAAAAATATGGTGAATTTAAGCTTTTTAGAAAAATTTTAATAGAAATGATAAAAAATTAGATTAAATATGTAGATTATAATAGATTTAGACAAAGCTTAAATTTATTGGATTTAGATGAAATTATTTATTTAATGTCTAGTAAAAATAGGAGTTCTATGGGATATTGGTTTCATGAAATAGTGAATGAAATAAGAGATGAAGCATTTTTTAAAATACCCAAAACAACGATTATTAAAGTGCCAATGCTTCTTTCGCAATTAATATGTTTAGGTTATGATACAATTAATAAAATAACTTTAGATATTGTTAATGAATATTGTTATAAAGTATGCCATCATTTAAAAGAAATAATTAGAAAGTGTAATTTATCAGGTCAATGGTCTATTGATATTATGCAAAATGGCAATGAATTTTATATTATAGATATGCAAGAAGCTCAAAATTCAACGTATTACAAGGAAACTGTAAGTGAAAATTTGAGAAAACCAACTGAAGAATGTTGGATTTCTAATTTATCAAGTAGTGAATCACTAATAATCTTAAGAAAAAAAGTTAGAGATTAATATATAACCTTGTCCTTTCGTTAAATGCAAAAAATAATTGAATATCGTAATAATTTTTGATAAAATGATATTAGAAAAATAAAGTAAAAGGATATGATGAAAGTGTTAAATAGTATCAAAATAAATGTGTCAAATAGTGTCAATATGGGGGGGGGTTACTTTATTAAGTAACAAACCTAATTTAGAGTATAAACAGGGTAGAACAAGATTAAGTCTTGTTCTTTTATGTGGTGTTCAATATGAAGACTAGGAAGAATATATTAATGGTATTAGGCCTAGTCTTATTATTAGGCGGAAGCTATGCTTTTTATACTTATCAAAAGTATAGTGGTATGCAGAATCTTTTAAATGGGGAAATTTATTTAAATTATTTAGAAGATAATGAAGTTCATATAAGTGGGATATTCCCAGAAACGAAAGAAGAGGCTTTAAAAAGAGATGATAATACTATAAATTTTAAAGTATTAAGCAAGAATACGAGTGATAAAGATATTTATTATGGTATTACTTTAAATTATGGTGAAGAGATAAGTAATAAGATTAGAATAGATGCTAAATACATTATGATATACCTAGAATGTGATGGCAAAGTCTTAATAGATGGTATAAGATATAGTGATTTTAATAATCGAAGAATATATGTAGACAAGATAGAGGCGAAGACTTATACTGAAACAACCAAGAATTATACATTAAGATTCTGGGTAGATGAAGAAACCACAATAAGCGATACCGACATTAATGCTAGTTATAAAGCAACAGAATGGGCGAATAGTTATTTAAACTTTAAAGTCAATGTAGACGCCGGATTAGAAACGATGAACATGCCCTTATCAATGGAAACCAGTGATACATATGTTGAAAATAATAAAGCCTATTTCATTGCTAAGATAAGTAATTTTATAAACATAGAAGATATCGGCAAAGATAGTAATGATACCATGAATTTAAAAGTAAGTGGCACCAATTGTGATATCAAATTTAGTTATAAAGATAGTGAAGGAAATACGGTTGAAGAAAAGAGTGATACGCTAGATTTAACCTATCTATTTACTAAAAACAAAACAGTTGAAATTCAAGTCTTTGTTCATCCTAATAATGATGCAAATGGTAAAACCAATGTTTTGTTAGAAATATACAAAAACAAAGAATTAAAGCAAAGTTTTATCAAAAGAGTAGAAGTAAAAGGAAACAATTACTGTCTAAATAATGGTTTCAATAAATTAGTTGATTGTATATTAGTAAGTGATAGTCTAAGCGAATCGGTTGATGTTGCAAAAACTAATATTGCTAATAAAGGTGAACCAAACCTAAATGATACTGCCCCAACTTATACCTATGTTGAACAGTTGTCTGAAGATGTTTCTAATCCCTATAAAATTTCTAATCAAAAGTTTTATTTTTCTAAAACATATGAATTTGATGAAAAGACAGGAACATTTAAATTAACTGGTGAAATTATAACCGATTATTTAAGTGATGATTATATAGGTTATTGGACGGGTGGTGGCACAAATAGAGGAAATAGTAACCTAAATGTTATCTACAATGTTAAAGCTACTGAAATGTGTGATGATTATTATGTTATCAAGAAAGCTGACGAAAGAAAATATAAGATTGCAAGTTCTATTAGGTCTGAAGTTGGTTTATACAAAACCGAAGATGATTATGGTGATGTTTATTATTACCGAGGTGATGTTCAAAATAATAATGTCTACTTTGGAGGATACTACTTTAAAATAATAAGAACGAATGGTGACGGTAGTATTAGATTAATTTATAATGGTGAAACCAAAAATGCTACTTCGAATAATACCGCTATTAATAATACAACATATCAATATAACAATCATTATCAAGATCCAACGTATGTTGGATATATGTATGGTAAGAATTTTGAATATCAAGTAAGTGATGAAACCATATATAATGATATATCATCGCTTGCAAAATATTATTTTGCAGATGGTTATGAATTTGACAAAACAAATGAAGTGTATAAATTAAAAGGTAACATGAAGCAAGGCACCTTTAGTGAAATGAAGGATGAATTTAAAACGTATCCATACACCTGTCGTAACACAAGTTCAACTGGATCATGTGAAGTATTAATAAAAGTAAATAGTTTAGTGTCAGAAACAAGTATTAAGGCACAGTATTATTCATACTCTTCAACTAGTTTAGATGGCACAAGAACAAATGAAATATCAAGTAATGTTAAAATGCAACTTGATAATTGGTATGAAAATAACATAATTGGTAAAGAGAATAATGGCTATTTAGTGACCAATTATATTGTTGATAATACCTTCTGTAGTGATCGAAGCATAACTGATTTGACATATAATTCAGGGTATAAATTAAATATACATACGCGGTATTCTCCATATACTAGGTTATATCAAAATAAAACTAAAACTGCTAATTTGAAATGTAGTGATGTTCGTGATAGATTTAGTATTACGAGTGATTATGGCAATGCCAATTTGACTTATCCGGTTGCTTTGATAACAGCGGATGAAGTTATGCTAGCAGGTGGTAGTTATAGTGCTAAAAATGAGAATTATTATTTGCATACGAATGGCTATTTTTGGACCATGACACCATCTTTTTGGACTTCGGCGTATGCCTTTAGTTTTGTTAATGATGTTTATCCAGAGGGAATTATGGCTAGTTATCGAATTAATTCTCGTCAAGGACTTAGAGCGGTTATTAATATTCGACCTGATGTTTTAATCTTATGCGGTGATGGGACAATGGATAGTCCTTATCAATTAAGGTTAAAGTAGAAAATATGATTGACACGAAAAAGATATTTTGTTACAATCGTTACGGTTTTCAAAAATTATTCTAAAAAGCACAAGAGCACGAAATTGCTCTTTTTTGGCGTATAAGGAGGTATGATGGAAGCAAGTGTTTTAAAAGAAGAAAATGATTATTTAAATAACGTTTTTAAAGTTATTGATGAAACAATTACTTACTTAGGTAGTGATTTGGATGTTGAAAGTGCTACTATTAATGATTTTAAACGGTATATGTTTAAAGAAAATGGTAGTATGGATAGTATTGAAATAAGAAGTAATATGCTATCTAGTCAAATGGAAGAGAGTGCTTTTCAGCGAAAAGCAAAGTATTTGCAAAAACTTTATAGAATAAAAAATAATCCATATTTTGGTCGGATTGATGTTTTATTAGAAAAGAGGTATCCAATATATATTGGAATAACGTATTTAAACAAAAATGTTGATTCACTTGAAGAACATTTAATTTATGATTGGCGAAGTCCTATTGCAAATCTTTTTTATGATGGTGAAATAGGCAAGGTTTCATATCAATCACCTGAAGGTGAAGTTGCGTGTGAATTATTACGCAAGAGACAATATAAAATAGTGAATAGGGTATTAAAAAATGTTTTTGATAATAGTATGAATATATCTGACGAAGTTTTACAAGAGACTTTATCACAGAATAGTAGTGATAAAATGAAAAATATTGTTAATACTATTCAAAAAGAACAAAATACGATAATTCGTAATATAACTGATAAACATTTGATTGTTCAAGGTATCGCTGGAAGCGGTAAGACAAGCGTAGCTCTTCATCGTATTGCTTATTTATTATATCGCCTGCCATCATTAAGTAGTAGTAATGTTTTAATATTTTCACCTAATGATATATTCTCTCAATATATTTCTAATGTTTTACCAGAGTTAGGTGAGGATAATACACGTGAGACAACTTTTAGTGAGTTCGCCAAAGATTATATAAAAGAGTATAAAAGTATTGAAGATTTTACATCTTTTATATCAAGACATTATACTGATAAAAATAGTAATAAAGATTTAATAAAATACAAACAAAGTAATGAAATTATTAAGGTTATGGAAACATATATTGATAAATTTGTTAACAGTATATTTTTTACAGAAGACTTTAAATACTTAGAAATAAGCCTAAATAAAGATGTTTTAAATGAACTTTTTAAAATGCGATATAATCATTTATATATATTTGAAAGAATTACTAAAATAAGCGAATTAATCGCTAATAAGTATGCCTTATCAAGTATGCACAAGCGAAAAATTGAAAGTATTTTATATAAAATAATTAGTTTTAAGAAGGATTATAAAAAAGTTTATTACAATTTTTATTTAAGCGATGTTTTTAAAGAAAACTATGGTTTTTTAAGTGAAAGTGAAATTAATGCTTTTGTTAATAAAAAAGTTTTAAATTATGAAGATTCACTTTTGTTTATATATATGAAAGGTTTAATTCAAGGTTTTCCATATAGTAATTTAATTAAGGAAATTGTTGTTGATGAAGCTCAAGATTATAGTATATTACAGTATATTATTTTAAATAAAATATTTAAGAGAGCCTCTTGGACAATATTAGGAGATGTTAATCAAACTATTAATCCATATTACCATTACACATCACTTGCAAAACTGCAAACTATTTTATCTGATGCCAATTATTTACAACTTACTAAAACATATCGTTCGAGTGCCCCGATTATTGAATTTGCCAATCAGGTTTTAGGTCTTGATTATGTTGTTAGTATTCGTAAAAATGATGAAACTCCTGTTATTTTTAGAAAAGATACTACTTCAATGCAATCTTTAATAGATGATATTACTTATCTTCAAAATAAATATCGTAAGACATGTATTATTACGAAAGATAATGATGAATGTCATAAAGTGTATGAATCTTTGAAAAATTCTTTTGATATTACTAATATGTTATCATATGATGAAAAGGCATATAATCCTAATTTAATTATCATTCCTTCATATCTTGCTAAGGGTTTGGAATTTGATAGTGTCATTATTTATAATGATCCAAATAATCGATATACCAAGGAAGAACGTTATTTATACTATGTAGCGATAACGCGCGCTATGCATGAATTAATTGTTTATAATAATTAAAACAAAAAAAATTTCAGTGTCTGAAATTTTTTATTTAATCGTATTAATATATTCTTTATAAGTTTTTTCTAATACCGTATCACTAAAAGTTATATCATTAGATTCACGTAAATTTACAAGTGATTGATAGTATAGCGTTTTAGATGTGTCACTTTCTATCTTTTCTTCCTTAATTTTATCAATAATGCGTTTTTTTAAATCTTTTAATGGTTCTTTATCTTTGGTATTCCCACGAAAAACAATAACATAATTACCATCTATTTCAATGTATTTAGAATAACTATTATCAACTAAGTTTGTGGCACATTTATAAATATCATCATCAATTTCAGTATTATCGAAAGCAACATAACCTACATTTTTATAAGTAATACTACTTTTATAGGTCTTGATAACTTCATTATAACTTTTACCGCTTTTTAATGCTTCTTGAATTTTTTTAATAATGTCTTCTTTTTCCGCGATAATATATTTAATTTCCATCTCACCATTAAGGTTATTGTAGTATGAATTAATGTCTTTGTCTTTTATTAATGATTTAATATAATCTTCATAATATAAGTTACGTTTATAATCAATCATCAATAGATTGAAGAAAGTTTCACGATCACGTAAGTTGTTGTTTTCAAAGAATTTTTTTTCAGTGTAATTATAGTATGATGTGTATTCTTTAATAATACTTTCCATATTGTTGGTTACTTCTTTTTTCATTTCATTTGTTGTTTTATATAGATTATCTAATAAAAATTTATCGATATCTTGTAATAATAATTCAATACCAATATTGTCTTTTAGTGTTTCATAATAGTCGTTAGCACTAATGGTTAATCCCTTAACACTGACAATTGGTTCTTCACCATTTTTAAGTTTTGCAATACGTTCTGGTATAAAGAAAAACATACAAATAAAACCTATACCAAAGCCTATTATAAAGAAAATAATTGTTTTGGAATTATTTTTTATAAATTTTAAAATTTTCTTTCTTAAGTTATTCATAATGCCTCCACTCATATTATCTCATGCTTCCTTTTAAATGTTAATTATATTTTACATTTAATGTGTCTATAATTAAATTTATTTGGGCAAATACATATAATATGGTATAATTTAAGAGGTGATGTTATGCGTGTTATTATTAGTGCTGGCGGTACAGGTGGTCATATTTATCCTGCTATAAGCATTATTAACAAGATTAAAGAAAAAGAAAAAGATAGTGAATTTTTATATATTGGAACGACTAATCGTATGGAAGCAAAAATAATTCCAGAGTTGCATATTCCGTATTTAGGGATAGAAATGAAGGGACTTTCTAAAAATCCTATTAAGACCATAGAAGCACTTCATTTATTTTTAAAGGCTATTAATATTTGTAAAACTGAAATTAAAAAATTTAATCCTGACATTGTCATTGGTGTTGGTGGTTATATCACATCTCCGGTTATTTATAGTGCTAAAAAACTTGGCTATAAAACTTTAATTCATGAACAAAATAGTATTCCCGGAAAATCAAATCGCTTTCTTTCGAAATATACGGATGCTATATGTATAAGTCTTGAAGGTAGTCGAAAATATTTTAAAAGTAAAAATGTCTTTTTAACAGGGAATCCTCGAAGTGAAGAAGCTATTAAGGCATTAAAGATAAATAAGAGTGAGTTAGGATTAAGTCCTAATAAAAAATTAGTAATGATTGTTATGGGATCTCTTGGATCAATGACTATTAATAATGAGCTTTTAAAAATTGTTCCTGAATTTAAAAATAAAAAATATGAAGTAATATTAGTGACTGGTAATAATTATTATGATAAGTATAAAGATATTTGTGTTCCTTCTAATGTTAAAATCGTGCCATTTTTGAATAATATGTTAAATGTTTTAAAATGTGTTGATTTAATTGTTACGAGGGCTGGAGCATCAACTATTGCTGAAATTACAGCTTTAGGTATTCCAAGTATTTTAGTTCCAAGTCCATATGTTGCTAATAATCATCAATATTATAATGCTTTAGAATTAGTTGAAGATAAGGCCAGTCTTTTACTTGAAGAAAAAGATTTTAAATGTCAAAAATTATTAGAAACTATTGATTATGTTCTTGACAATCGTGTATTATACATAGATATGAAGAAAAATGCAGAGAAAATTGGTAAAGATTCTAGCAGTGAAGAAATATACAAAGTTATTAAGAATATAATTGAATGAGGTAAAATATGCAAGATACAATAAAAGAAATAATAGCCAACAATTTAGGAAAAGTTCTCATAAATGAAAAAATCGCTAATCTGACAACTTATAAAGTTGGTGGTAAAGCGCGAGCAGTGGTGTATCCTAAAACACTTGATAATTTAGTTAGTATTATTAAATTATTAAAGAATCGTTCAATAAAACATATTGTTTTAGGGAATGGTAGTAATGTTTTGTTTAGTGACAAAATATATGATGGTATAATTATAAAGTTGGATTATTTTAATGATATAGTTTTTGATGGTGTTAATGTGCGAGTAGGAGCTGGTGTGTCACTTATCAAATTGTCCCGTGAAGCTTTAAGAAAAGGCCTAGCTGGTCTTGAGTTTGCTGATGGCATCCCTGGAACAGTTGGCGGAGCGGTTTTTATGAATGCTGGAGCATATGGTGAAGATATGTCACTCATTGTTCGGAGTGTTAAAATCTTAAAAGATGATGGCAAAATAATTGAACTAAATAAAGATGAAATGGAGTTTTCTTATCGCACAAGTTATCTACAAAAGCATCTTAGTTATGTTTGTATAGAAGCTAAATTAAAGTTACGTCCTTGTGATAAGGAAGAGTTAGAACAAATGGTTTTAGAAAGAAGAGAAAAACGTAAACTAAGTCAACCTTTAAACTATCCATCAGCAGGAAGTGTGTTTAGAAATCCAAAAGATATGTATGCTGGTAAAATGATTGAAGAAATGGGCTTAAAAGGTTTTAGTATTGGTAAGGCTGAAATAAGTGAAAAACATGCTAATTTTATTATAAATAAAGGAAATGCTAAGGCTAGTGATATAAAAGCTATTATTGATTATATAAAGGTTAAAGCATATAACAAATACAATGTTAAATTAAGAGTTGAACAAAGATTAATAAATTGGGATTAGAATATGAAAAAAACAAAAAAAGAAAAAAGGGTTAAAAAAAAGAATGGAATAATATTTATCGTTATATGTCTTATTTTAGTATTAAGTTATTTTATTCTTAATAAGAAAATTGATTGTATATATGTATTGAATAATAATTATTTAAAAGAAAGTGATATTCTATCTTTAGCTGGGTTAGATAATTATCCTAAGGTTTATCAAGTATCAACTAGTAAAATAAGAAAACGTTTACTAGCTTCACCTTTTATTAAAGATGCTAAAGTATCATGTAATTTATTTAGTATTACTATAAATATTTCTGAATATCAGATTCTTTGGTATCAAGAATTTGATAATAGTGTTATGCTCTCAAGTAAAGAAAATGTTTTAGTTTCTAAAAATATGTTAGGCTTACCAGTTTTAACAAACCAATTATCAGAGCAGATTTTAAGTCCTTTGGTTGATAAATACGTATTGATAAAAAACGATGTTATAAATAAAATATCAGAAATAACATATGATCCTAATAATTTGGATAATGAGCGTTTTCTTCTTTATATGAATGATGGTAATTATGTATACATAAATATTTCAAGATTTGAATACTTGAACACATATAATGAATTATTGCCTAAACTTGAAGGTAAAAAAGGAATATTGTATTTAGATAGTGGTAATCATTTTGAAATAAAAAAATAACGAAAAAAAAGACTATTTATAATGAACTAGATTTAATGGCTCATCATAAATAGTCTTTTATTTAACTTTAACATTAATAGTTTTAATAATTTTACCATTTTTAATAGTGATTGTAGCTTCACCTTTATTTAAAGCTTTAATAACCCCATTATTGCTTACACTTACAATATTATTATCACTTGATGTATAACTGAAATTAAGTGTTGTTGCATCACTTGGAGCGATAGTAATAACAATCATGTCTTTCTTACCCTTGTTAAGTTCAATATCACTTACTGCAAAGTCTTCTATTTGAATTTCTTTATTAACAACATAGATATCCATTTTGCTAATTTCTTTACCATCTTCGTTATATGCTTTAATTTCACTTTGACCTGTTTTAATAGGGGTTACATTAACTGTAACGTCGTTAAATTTAACAATATCTTTATTAGATTCTTTAAAAGTTACTTTAGAATTACTTTTACCCACCACTAAATAGTTAATTTGGTAACTATTATCACGGCCTTTACTTTTAACAATTCCCATACTTGTAAGATTAAATTTAACTTGATAATTTGTGCCTTGGCTACTTATTGAAATATATATAATTGTAATTAAGCCAAAGAATAAAATAAGAAATAAAATGGTTTTTAAAGCATTACTATTATTTTTTTTATTATTACTTTCAAAATTTTCAATGATTTTTTCTTTAGTTTCTTCATATGAATTATTTGGTGTATTCATCTTTTTATTATTCTTTTTTATTTCAGTAGAAGGAGTAGGGGTATCATCATACATATTTCCATAATAATCATCTGTTACTTCTTCCGTATTCTTTTCATTCTTTTTAAACATCTCCATCCTCCTAATAATAATATAAATATATCATTGTTTTTGGCCTTAGTCAATTCTTTACAAAAGTTTGATTGTTTAGTAAACTATTAGGGATGGAGGAAAGTATGCCAGAATTACCAGAGGTAGAAACAGTTAGAAGAACGTTATCAAAAAAACTTATTAATCAAAAAATATTAGATGTCAATGTTTATTATGATGGAATAATTGCAACTAATTTAGATGATTTTATAAAAAATATCAAAAATCAAAAAATAAATGATATATTAAGAGTAGGCAAATGGTTAATTTTTTCATTAGACGATTATTATTTACTAAGTCATTTACGAATGGAAGGTAAATATTTTATAAAGAATAAAAATGATAAGATAATGCCACATGAGCATGTTATTTTTAATTTTGAGGATTTTTCATTAAGATATCATGATACTCGAAAATTTGGACGTATGTATTTGGTTACAAAAGATAAATTATGGACGGATACGCCTCTTAAAGATATTGGAGTAGAACCATTTAGTGATAAGTTTACTCATTCATATCTTGAATCTAAGATAAGACGCAATAAACCCATAAAAACGCTTCTTTTAGATCAATCAATAATTGCCGGTATTGGCAATATTTATGCTGATGAAATATTGTTTTCAGCTTGTATTAATCCTTTTACTAAGGGTGTTTCATTAACTTGTGAGGATATTGATAATATTATTAAATATACCAAAGAGATTTTAAGTGAAGCAATTTTAATGGGAGGAACGACAATCCGTAGTTATACATCGAGTTTAGGTGTTAAAGGAAATTTTCAAACTAAATTGAACGTTCATTGTCGTGAAGGCGAAAAATGTCATGTTTGTTCTGGAACAATTGTAAAATGTGAGATAAATACACGTGGAACATATTATTGTCCAATTTGTCAGAAAGGAAACGATAATGGCCTATATTAAAGGAATATACAAAAAGTGTATTTATCATAATGACGATAATTTGTATTTAGTTGGTTTAATTAAAATAAAAGAAACAGATTTAGATACGGAATTAATTGATAAAACCATAACTTTTACCGGTAACTTTACCGATATTATAGAAGAAGATAATCTAGTGTTAAATGGTGAATGGACTAAACATTATAAGTATGGTAGTCAATTTATGGTCAAAAGCTATGAAAAAATTATTCCTGATAGTCAAAACGGCTTAGTAACTTTTCTTTCAGGTGGTATGTTTCCTGGTATTGGTTTGGTTAAGGCTCAAAAAATAGTAGATTATTTTAAGGATGCTACTATCGATGTTATTGTTAATAATCCATCCGCTCTTATAAATGTAGCAGGTCTTTCTAAGAATAATATTCAAACTCTGCATGATAAAATGCTTGATTATCAAGAAAATGTTGATGTCATTGTTCGATTAAATGAACTTGGTTTTACATCCAAAGATAGTAGTTTTTTATATAAAAAGTATAAGAATAAAATTTTAGACATTATTAATAACAATATATATGATTTATGCACAGATGATGATAATTTTTATTTTACCAAAATTGATGCCCTTGCTTTAAAAATGCATTATGAAAAAGACGATAAACGGCGTATTATGGCTTCTATTTGTTATGTTATTAAAGAAGTTAACTTTTCATCTGGTGATACTTTTTTGTATTATGACGAGATAAAAAATGGCTTAATAAAAGTTTTAAAAGTAAATATAAATGAAGAGTTGTTTGATGAATGTCTACTTGAACTAATAAACAATAAGCAGATTTATGATGATTCATCAAGATACTATTTAAAAAATATGTATGATGCTGAATGCTTAATTGCTCGGCGTCTTGTTTACTTGAATAATTGTCAAGATGCATCTATTAAAAATATTGATAGAGAAATTGATGCTCTTCAAAATGAAGTTAATATTACGTATAATTATGAACAATTAATGGCTATTAAGATGGCACTAATAAAAAAACTATTAATTATAACTGGTGGACCAGGAACTGGTAAAACAACCATTATTAAGGCGATTGTTGAACTTTATAAAAAAATGAATAAATTATCACCACTTAGTCTTAGTGAAAATTTGATTTTGCTTGCACCTACAGGACGCGCTAGTAAAAGAATGATGGAAGCTGTTAATTTGCCTAGTCAAACGATTCATCGTTTTTTAAAGTGGAATAAAGACACTAATAAATTTGGTATTAATGAGCATAATAAAAGTAATGCTAAAATCGTCATTATTGATGAATTTAGTATGGTAGATACCTATTTATTTGATAGTCTACTAAAAGGTTTAAAATACGATACAACCATTATTCTAGTTGGTGATTATAACCAATTACCAAGTGTGCTAGCAGGCCAATTATTAAAGGATATTATAGAGTCAAATGAATTTACATGTATTAAATTAGAATCATTGTATCGTCAAAATGAGAATAGCAACATTATTACTTTTGCCTATGATATTAACAATGGCCTTTTTAATAAAAAATATTTTAATATTTTAGATGATCTTACTTTTATCGAAAGCGACAGTTATGATTTAATCGATAAGTTATGTGAACTTTGTATGGCTTATAAAGATTATGCCTATAATGAATTTCAAATCATGGCACCAATGTATAAAACCTTAAATGGTATTGATAATTTAAATGTTTGTGTTCAAAATATTTTTAATCCTAAAGATAGCCACAAAAAAGAAATTTTAATTGGTGATACTTTATATAGAGTTGGTGATAAAGTATTACAACTTGTTAATATGCCAGATGATAATGTATATAATGGTGATATTGGTTTAATTGATGATATTGATAATATAAATAAAGAAATATATATTGATTTTGATGGCAATGTTGTAAAGTATAATCGTTCCAATTGGGCCAATTTTAAATTAGGATATGTTATAAGTATTCATAAGTCTCAAGGTAGTGAATTTCCAGTAGTAGTTATTCCAATCCTTAATGAATATCATCGAATGTTATATCGTAAATTGTTTTATACGGGAGTAACACGTGCTAAGAAAAATTTATTCTTATTAGGTGAAGAAGAAGCTATAAAAAAGGCTATTAATACCGATTTATCACTTTCACGAAAAACAGGATTATTAGATCGTATTAAAGAAATGTATGAAGAAAAAAGCATTTAATGTATAATTATACTTTTTTAGTTAATATTAATAATGGTATGGAAATACCAATCATATTTTCGAAAGAGGTGATTTTTGTGAAATTTGCTGGTGGTTTGTTAACAGGTATGGTTTTGACGGTAACTGGTTGTATTGCGTGGACACTTTTATTTCCAAATTCTAAAGAAGAAATGTGTCATGCTGTAAAAAAAATATCAAAAGATATGAAAAAAGATGTCGAAAATATGATGTAAAAATAGGCTTTTATGCCTATTTTTTTTACTATAATACTGGCTTTTATAATGATTTAAAGTTATAATGTTTATAGTAGGTGAAGTATGTTTAGAAGAAAAGTAGAGGATTTAACAAAAGATTATCAAGTTATTAATAATATTCGTTGTTTAGCAATTGATATGATAGACAATGCTAATAGTGGACACCCTGGTATGTGCCTTTCAGCTAGCACCATTGTTTGGACATTATTTAGTAGACATTTAAATATTTATCCAGCTGATAAGAATTGGTATAATCGTGATAGGTTTGTGTTATCAGCAGGCCATGGCGTTCCCATGCTTTATGCATGTTTATATATGCTTTCATATATTTCTTTGGATGATTGTAGAGCATTACGTCAATTAAATAGTATCACACCAGGTCATCCTGAAATTAAAACACCTGGCATTGATATGTCAACAGGACCTCTTGGTGAAGGGATTGCATCAGCCGTTGGTATGGCAATTGCTGAGCGTTATTTAAATACATTAAACAAAAATTTGTTTAATCATTATACATATGTTTTGTGCGGTGATGGTGACTTGATGGAAGGTGTTAGTTATGAGGCATTATCCCTAGCAGGGCATTTAAAATTAAATAAGTTAATAATTTTATATGATGCTAATTCTGTGACACTCGATGGTGATTTGAGCAAAAGTAATGATGAAGATGTAATTACGCGATTTAAAGCTATAAATTTTGATATTTATACGGTTTTAGATGGTGACTCTGTAATTGAAATTGACGAAGCAATAAAAAAAGCTAAAAAGAGTTTGAAACCAAGCATAATCATTATAAAAACCAAGATAGGTAAATATTCTGTTAATGAAGGAAGCAATGTTGTGCATGGTAAACCATTATCGAAAGAAGATATTTCTAATATAAAAAATAAACTTGATATTTATGATACTCCATTTACCGTATCGAATGAGGCTAAGGAATACTTTAATTATAAAGTTTTAGAAAGAGTAAAAACGGTTTATCATAGTTGGGCACGTAAATATGATAATTTAAAAGAGACTGAGCGTGAAAGATTTAAGAAAATAATTGAAAACAAAACGGCATGGATAATGGGGGATTTGGATGTTGAGTATAAAGATATGTCCCTACGAGATATCTCATCTAAAATATTAAATTCGATTGCTAATAGTAATGAATTAGTTATGGGTGGTAGCGCTGATTTGTCTAGTTCTTGTAAAACATATTTAGAAAATCTCGGAACCTTTGATAATACTAATTATCATGGTCGTAATATTTATTTTGGTGTGCGTGAACATGCTATGGCCGCAATTATGAATGGTATGGCTTTATCAGGATTAAGACCATTTGGAAGCACCTTCTTAGTATTTAGTGATTATATGCGAGGCGCTATTAGGATGAGTGCAATGATGAATTTGCCAGTTCTATACATTTTAACACATGACTCTATTACTGTTGGTGAAGATGGTGCATCCCACGAACCTATTGAACAAGAATATTCTCTTGAAATAATGCCTAATATGTTTGTTTATCATCCTATGGATGTTAATGAATTAATTTCATCGTATAAAGATATATATGCAAGTAATCACCCATCTATTTTGATATTGCCAAGAGACGGCAAAAAGGTAAGTGAATTATCTAAAAGTAACAAGATTCAAAAAGGTGCTTACATTTTAAAAAATGAAGAAAGTGATGAATTTATAACCCTTTTAGGAAGTGGTGAATGTGTTCATACATTACTAGAAGTAGCGGATGAACTCTCAATGCGAGGAATCCATACAAGAGTTGTTAGTATGCCATGCTTTAATAATTTTAAAAAGGAAAGTGTTGAATATCAAAATAAAATTATTCCTAAAGCCAAAAAAACGATAGCTTTAACATATGGTGTCCGTGATAAATATTATTATTGGACTAAAGACGTTATTGGTGTAGATAGTTTTGGCCTAAGTGGTAAAAAGGATGATATTTTAAATTTTTATGGTTTAAATAAAGATAAAGTTTTAGAAAGTGTCTTAACAATGATTGGTGAAAAAGAATGAGTAATAATAAAGGCTTTTCATTAGTCGAATTGCTTGCCATAATAGTTGTTTTAGGAATACTTATAACTATTGCCTCTTTTACTTATCAAAGTATTTTGAATAATTCTAAAAAAGAAGTATATAAAAAATATGAAATAACCATGGAAAATGCAGCGATGATGTTTGTCATTAAAAACGGTGTTCCAAATGGTTCTAAAGTAACAATGAGTGATCTAGTAAATAATCAATATTTGGATAAATTTGTTGATCCCAAAGATTCTAAAGATTGTCCAGATAGTTATGTTACGGTTATTGCTAATAGTAATTATAGCGATATTAGTTATAATGCTTGTTTAATATGCAATAGTTATAAAACCAAAAATTGTGTTGAGCCACCGAAACGTGACGAGAGTAAGCCTGATTGTTTCTTTAGTAATCCGTCTCCGTTTAATGGTTATGCTGGTTTAAATGGAACGATAACGGTTGATTTAACGTGCACGGATGATGGCGCATTAAAAGATTTAGATACCAAAAAGATAGTTTTTGAAAAAGATGGCGTTTTTGAAATTAAAAGTATATCATCCAAAGAAACAATAACAAATGGTTATAAATGGAAGGTAACCTTAAAGGCTAAAAGTGAAGCAAGCGGTGAATTAAAGACTAAATTAAAAATACTAAAAGGCGCTATTAAAGATAGAACAAATAATGAAAATGATGAAAAATATTCAGCAAATGATTTTGGCATTGATATAGGAAAACCAACAATAACATATTCTATTGCAAGTGGCAGTTATAATAAAAATATTGATTTAAAAATAACAAGTGTTGATGCTTTAAGTGGTATTAATTATATGGATATAGAGATTTATAAAAACAAGGTTTTATACGCATCATATGATAAAGTGAAAGCCACGTCCGGTGAACTTTCAGTATCACGTGTTGTTACATTATCAGATGAAGGTGAGTGGACGGTATCAACGAAAGCTTATGATAACGTTGGTAATGTTCAAACAAAATCTCAAACATATAAAATAGATAAAACTAAGCCTAAAATAGAGTATAATCCTACTAGTAATTCATATAATACAAAAAAAGCGATTACTATTACATCAACGGATGCAGGTGGTAGCGGTCTAAATTATATGGATGTTCTTGTTAAGAAAAATGGTGTAGTTATATCAAATAAGAGCGCTAATAATATAACAGGTGGCACATATAAAGTAACTATTGATAGTGAAGGTGAATGGATAATACATAGTCAAGCTTATGATAATGCTGGTAATGTTCAAACAGAATCTCAGACATATAAAATAGACACAAAAAAACCTGATTGTTCGTTTACAGGACCATCAACTAGATACATTCGTCAACGGATGACCGCCATATATTTGTTATCGTGCACCGATTCCAATGGATTTAAAGCTTCAAAAATTACGTCTTCAGATATTTCGATATCGAGCAATATTTTGTCAGTGGCAGTTTCTAGTCCACAAAGTATTGAAAATGGTTATCAATATACGGTGACGGTAACTGGAAATAGTCAAGGAAGTGCTTATTTGACTTTAAAGAGTGGTGCTGTTACTGACAATGCTTCTAACGGTAATAATCAAGTTAGTAGTCAAGTCGTATCTGTTGACACGACTGTTCCAACAATTAGTTTTGATCCATCGAGTGGTAGCTATGCTGGTTCTAAACAAATTACAATTAATTTTTCTGACAATATGTCAGGTGTTGTTGAAAGAAATGTTACGATAGTTAAAGACAGAGTAACTAAAGAAGATAATCTCGTCATTTCAACTAATACTTATACTTACACGTTAAGTGAAGCAGGAACGTATGAAATTTATGCTAATGCTGTTGATGCTGTTGGAAATAATTATAAGGTTAAAGTAGGTGAGCCAGCTAAGGTTACTTTGATTATTACTCCAGAATGTGTTCGTAGTGATAGTTGTCCATGTGAGAATTATAGTAAATGGACATTAACAAGCGATACTTTTTCAACGTCATGTAGCGCAAATTCAGCGAATTATTCTAAAACAACATGTGAAAAGGCCAATAGTGCCGATTGTGGTGTAGGTATGGGAATGAATTGTTATGTTAAAAAGACATACAAACGAAAATGTAATTTTCATGAATGTTGCACCCCATAAGCCTTATTTATTATATATTTTGATACGCAACTTTCACATAAAAGTGTCAAAAAATATTGTATTTGTATTAGGACTTTGATATAATACAAAAGGAAAAAGGGAGGTGTCCATATGGCAAAAGTAGGAAATCGTCAACGTAAAACATTAGTTTGCACTGTTTGTAATGAAGAAAATTACCGTACTAATAAGAATGTAAAAAATACGACTGAGAGATTAGAATTAAGTAAATATTGCTCTCGTTGTCAAAAACACACAGTTCATAAAGAGAAAAAATAATAAAAATATGCAAGGGAAAGATAAGTTATGATAAATGTTAATGATTTGAAAAATGGTATGACTGTGCAATATGAAGGAAATATTTATACTGTTCTTGATAAGGAACATGTAAAACCTGGTAAAGGTGCAGCTATCGTTAAAGCTAAACTAAAAAACTTACGAACAGGATCTATTGCAGAATATTCATTTAATTCAACAATCAGATTAGAAGCAGCAAGAATTGAAAAGAAACCAATGCAATTTTTGTATGAAATGAATGATGTTTATTATTTTATGAATATGAATGATTATGAACAAATAGAGTTGCCAAGAAGCGTTATTGGCGATGATGCTAAACTTTTAAAAGAAAACTTAGAAGTAGATATTATGTTCTTTGAAGGTGAAATGTTAGGTATGACATTACCAGATAAGATTGAAATGAAAGTTGTTCATACGGAACCTGCTGTTAAGGGAAATACAACATCAAGTGCAATGAAGGATGCTACTCTTGAATCAGGATTAGTAGTTAAAGTTCCTTTATTTATTGAACAAGATGAAGTAATTTTGATTTCAAGTAAAGATGGAAAATATGTATCACGTGCATAATTTCCTTTTTTTTATATAAAATTATATAGGTGATATATGCATATAATAAGTAATGGTGGCTTATCGTCTTATTTTAAGAAAAATAGTGTTGAAGGAATACTTGCCAATAAATATGATGAATGTAGTTGTGGCACAATGATTGATATCTGTTTTTCAAATGATGAAAATTTAGTAGTTTATGAGAATGATCATTTATACAAAGACAACTATATTTCTAAAATGAACTATGATGATATTAAAAAGGTGCGTTTCAACAACACTAAATATCGTTATTATATTCCTAAATTAGAGGATATTTTGCCTAATTATAATGAAGATATACTTCTTCTTAATTTGCATAATTCTTATGATAACAACGAAGAATTTATCCTTAAACTAAAAAGTATTTTAGATAAATATCCTAAAAATTATGTTCTGATAGTTAATAATGATAATTTGTATGAATATGCTAAAAAGTATTTAAATTATCCGGTTTATATGAGTGATTCTAAAGAAATATGTTTTGTTAATGTTAATTTAGTTAATTACAATGATAAAGTTATTTTAAAAAATGATAAGATATATAATCCGGAATTAACTGAATATTTAATAACTAATTATCCTAAGGCCTTTTATGATAAATAAAAAGTATTCCTTATTTTTGTATGGGAATACTTTTTAATTCGATGTTTTTTAAACTATCATTTTCCATTATTTCAGAATATATGAATGATGTTCTAAGTTCATATGATAACATTTCGTCTTCTAGATCACTATAGTTGGTTATAATAGGAAAGGTGGTTTCTTTTTTTAGTTTCTTTATATATTCTCTTCCTAAAATATTAAAACCTAGAAGTCTTATATAGGTTATTTCTTTAAATTTTTGTGATTTTTCTTTCGTATAACCTAAAATAATATGTAAAAACATTCTATTAAGACGATTATATGTATAACGTTTTGTTTTAACTTTTTCAATCAAATCTTGATATGAAGAAGCTGATAAAATATATTTTTTTATTCGTTTATCAATACCTTCACTAACATCTTGATATTTATCTAGCGCATCAATATCACTGATTATTTTGTATTTTAAGAGTTTGAAGTAATTGTCTTGAAAATTTTGATATTGCTTTAAATAATTAAAAACTTCTACTGGCACATAATTTTTTATATCAATGCCTTCATTTAAAGCTTTTCTAATGGCTTTGGCACTTACAATATTCTCATTTAATTCACTTGAATTAAAATCACTTGTGCGTTTAATTGTTAGGGGAATAATTTTAGAATCTTGTTTTTTTATTTGTTTTATATAACAAAGCCCTAATAGATCATTGGGAGAAGTTATATGTTGATTAGTTAAATTTAAAAGAGCTTTAGATACGCTGACTGGATAATTATTGCCTAAATCTAAATATTCCTTAACTAATTTTTCATATTCTGTATTATATAACTGAACATTAACAAGATTTTCTAAAGTTTTGATATCATCGCTTTCACTACCAAACACTAAGTAATCAACATCTAATAGTGATAATATTTTAATAGCGCCCATTGCGAAAGTATCTGCACTTTCACAAGCAAAAGGGAAGGGTAGTTCTACTATTAGATCAACACCATATGCTAAAGCTATTTTTGTTTTGTCCCATTTATTAATGATTGAAACGTCACCTCGCTCTGTAAAATTTCCAGACATAACTAAAACAATAAGAGCATCTTTAAACATTTCTCTTACCTTTTGCAAATGGTAGACATGACCATTATGAAAGGGATTATATTCACAGATAATACCAACTTTTTTCATTAAATCACCAACGTTATTTTATCATAAAATACTTTATTTTGTAATTATTATTTGAATTTAGAAAATATATAGTGTATAATCACTAAGTGAGGTCGTTATGGAAATAGATTTACAAGAGTTGAATTCAAAAGATGAAATTTTAATCAATACGAATGTTTGCATTCCAAGTGAAATGTTTGAGAATACGGATATTGTCTCTATGGATGATGTTTTCGTATCAGGAACAATAAAATATGATTATGAAGATAATTATCTTGTTAATCTTGAGATGAAGGGAAGAATGTATCTTCATGATGCTATTGATTATAGTGTTGTTCCATATGATTTTAGTTCAATAATTGAAGAAAAATTAGAAAATTCATTGAAAAAACTTGATTTAATTGAATTTTTGTGGCATTATATTGTATTGGAAATTCCTCTTAGATGGACACAAAAAACTGATATTACTGAGATTGATGGTGATGGATATCGTGTCATTAGTGAAGGGGAATATAAGAATATAAATAATCCATTTAAAGATTTCTTTAAAGAATAAGAAAGGAGTGATTATTGTGGCAGTACCTTTTAGAAAAGTTTCTAAGACAAGAAAGAGAATGCGTCGTGCTCATAATGCATTAACTGCAAAGGGCGTAGTTGCTTGTCCAAATTGTGGTGAAATGATTAAACCACATAGAGTATGCACTAAATGTGGATATTATAAGAAAGAAGAAGTAATTAGTAATGAAAATAAGGAGGCATAGGCTTTCTTTTTTTGTTTGACATGTCTTTTTGATTGTGATAACATAAACATGTTTTGAGGAGATTATGGAAAATAATAATGATTTAGAAAAATTAATAAGAGATCTTAATGATCATATGATGAGTGCAGATGAATCACTAAAAAAATTAATTTTTGCCGATAAAAAGTATCGTAAACAAAGTAGGATTTTAAAAATAGTTTTGATAGCTTTGTTATCATCTACAGGATTAAGTTTAGCATTTAGTAGTTTACATATTTTATCTATTGCTTTATTGGTGTTTTCAGCTGCTGATATTTTTAGTTTATTATCTAATGAGTTTGCAATTAGAACATGTGATAATATGGCTTCTAAAATAGTTCAATATCGTAATGAATTAGAAATAAAGAAACAGGGATATTTAAATGATACGAAGAAGAAAAATGTAAATATTTCCTATGATAATTTTGATAAGAAAAGTCTTAGTGATGAGACGTTAATAAATGATAATTTAATAGAAGATGATGTAACACTAGATAGTGTTTGTGAAAAAACATTGATTAAACGAAGATAGGATAAATATCTTTGTTTTTTCTTTAAATAAGAATAATCTTCTGTTGCAATAATTTTTTTAGTTAGATATAATATTATATAGATGGTATGGTGATAATATGGCAAAGAAAAAGAAGAAAAAAGAAAGTCCTAAAAAGTTTGAATACAGTATTGAATTATATGGTATTTTGCTTATTTTAATTGGTGTTTTAGGCCTATGTGGATATGGTCCTTGTGGTAAATTAATATGTGCTTTTTTTGCCTTTTTATTTGGTAGTTTGTATATTGTGCCACTTATTGGAATTATTGCTTTAGGTATATATATTATTTTTAATAAAGAGTATCCTTTTTTCTTTAATTCAAAACTTTTAGGGATATATATTGTTTTAGCAGGTGTTTTGATGGTTATGCATTTAAGTTATATGGAGAATATTAAAACATCACAAGATATTTTGAAAGAAACTTTTAATGAAGTTGTAAATGTTTTTAGCAGTGTTGATGGTGTATCCCGTGATATAGCATTCAAAAACATAGGTGGTGGCATGTTTGGTGGAATTTTAGTAAGTATTTCAATGAAATTGTTTGCTTATGAAGGAACGGTCATAATTTATTATGTTTTAATAATTACTGGTATTATATTGTTTACAGGCTTTTCGATTGTTGATCTTATTAAGAGAATGTTAAAGAGAAGCAAAGAGTTAGTGCCACATCATACTGATAAAAAAGATGATGATGATAATATGATTGGTAAAGTGGATGATGCAGTTAAAATTAAAATTTCAGAACCAGTCGACGATATAAAAGAAGAGGAAAAGAAAGTGGTTATTACAAGTATGGATGAGCTTAAAAATCGTCAGGCTCCTTCGTTAGAGACTAAAGAACCACCTACACCTCAAGAAAATATTTCAAAGAGTGAGAATGTAGTTCAAACCCCTTCTAATTATGTTTTGCCACCAACATCTATCTTAGATGTGCCTAAGATTGTTAAAAATAATAATCAAGATGATATTGAAAGTAATATAAAGAAATTAGAAGAAGTTTTAAGTGAATTTGGCATTACTGGTAAAGTTGTGGCAGTAACTGTAGGACCAGCTTTTACACAGTATGAATTGTCACTAAAAGCTGGAACTAAGTTAAGTAAATTAACGAGTATAAATAAAGAAATTAGTTTGGTTCTTGCTAAGAAAGATGTCCGTATTTTAGCGCCTATTCCTGGTAAATCAACCGTTGGTATTGAAATTGCTAATAGCACAACAACGACAGTTTACATAAGAGATATTATGGAACATCTTCCAAAAGATAAAGAGAGCAATAAACTACTTGTTGCTTTAGGTAAAGATATTATGAGTAATACTATGTATTGCGAAATTAATAAAACCCCTCACTTATTAGTAGCAGGTGCAACTGGTAGTGGTAAATCAGTTTGTATAAATTGTATTTTAGCAAGTATTTTAATGCGGGCTAAACCAGATGAAGTTAAATTATTGTTAGTTGACCCTAAAAAAGTTGAATTGTCAATGTATAATGGTATTCCTCATTTATTAGCGCCAGTTGTAACAGATCCTAAAAAAGCATCAGTAGCTCTGGCTAAAATTGTTAGTGAAATGGAAAGACGTTATGATGTCTTTGAAGAAAAAGGTGTTAAAAATATTGGCACATATAATGAGATGGTTGAAAAGAAAAATGCTTCTTTAACTGATGGTGAAAAATTGAAGAAAATGCCATATATTGTGGTAATTGTTGATGAACTTGCTGATTTGATGCTAGTAGCTTCCAAAGAAGTTGAAGACTCAATTATGCGTATTACACAAATGGCTCGTGCTGCTGGTATTCACTTAATTATTGCTACTCAAAGACCTTCAACCGATGTTATTACGGGTGTTATTAAAGCTAATATTCCATCACGTATCAGTTTTGCTGTATCAAGTGGTATTGATTCACGAACTATTCTTGATATGGTTGGTGCTGAAAAATTGTTAGGCCGTGGTGATATGTTGTTCTTACCAAGTGGTGAAAATACGCCTATTCGTATTCAAGGAGCATGGATTACTGAAGAAGAAATTAAACGTCTTGTTGATTGGACGGTTAATCAACAAAAAGCTCAATATGATGAAAATATGATGAATTTAAATGCTGTATCGTCCCACGCCCAAGCTGACGTTAATAGTGATGAAGAAGAGTATGATGATCCATTATATGATCAAATTGTCGAGTTTGTGGTTACATCCGGAAAAGCCTCAGCCTCACTTTTACAAAGACGCTTTAAATTAGGATATAATCGTGCAGCTCGTATTATCGATTTATTAGAAGAAAGAGGAATAATTGGTCCACAAAATGGTTCTAAACCGCGTGAGGTTTTGGTTAAGTTAGAAAATAATCGTAATGATGATGAGGAGGTTATCTAATGAAAAAAATTATTATAAATACAGCATCTTCTAAAGAAGAAATAATTGTAAATTCTAATGAAGAAAAAGATGATGATAGAGAGTATTTTGAAGATACAATAGATTTAAGAAAAGTTGTGGAGAGTATAAAAAATGAAGACTAGAATAGATGTAATATTAGCAAATTTAGAAGATATATTTGTAAAAAATCCTACGATAACCAGTGAAGAAATATATAGTATGCTTGTAAGAAATGGTATTTTAGACAAAAAGTATTTTGATATAGAATATCCAATTAATGAAAATTTTAAAGACTGGAAAAAGCATTATAAACGTAGTAAGACACAAGCTTATACTCTTAAAAATAAAGATTATTTTTGTTATTTTGAAAAGGGCGAAGTAGATGTTAGAAAAGCCATAAAGTTATATATTCCAATGAATGCGCGTGGAATTAACGAGGGTGTAAAAGAATTATTTGATTATATGGAAAATAATAATATTGCCCATAAATCGAAGGTTGGCAGTTTTGTGCGTAATGATGATGTTGTTGTTAGAGTAAGTAGTTTGGCTGATGTGTTAAAAATAATTGACTTTGTTGCTAGAAATGACAAAATTAAAGCCGCATCAATTGATCCTAGTGTGTTCACATTTAGTGTTAATGGCATTGGTTTAGCCTTAGATAGTCATTGTTCTTATAATTCATTTGTAGCCGAAGTTTTACTTGAATATATGAAGACAAGATATAATGGTAAACCAAGAGTTGCCCCTAATTCGATGGAGTTTTCTAAGTTTATTGCCATTTTATCAGCTAAAGAAAATGATCATACAAGGAAAGCTATGTATAATGAACTTCTAAAAATTGTTAATCATTCTATGAATATGCAAACATTTATCGATGATGTAAATTTCTATCAAGAAAATGATCGTCTTCTTGAAAATATTTTAATTGAAACTAATAAAAAGTATGGTAAAGATCATACGGAAAAAGCCTTAATGGCGGCTGCTAATCAAGGAACATATAAATATTTAACAAATGAGTATAAATTAAGAACTAAAGCTAATAAATATCTTTCAAGTTTACAAGTTAAAAGTATAATGCAAAAAAGAATTGGATATAATATAAATGCTGTTTCTGAAAACGATGCAAGCGATTATATGGAAAAAATACAATATTTACAAGCAAGACGTAATGGTTTGTATGACGCTTTAGTATATGGTATTTTTGAAACTATTTTAAAACTTGATATTACTGATCCACAAGATGTTTATAAATTGGTTAAAAAGTTTGCCGATGATCATAATTTACAATATATAACAAGAACTAACGATGCTCGCAAAATTGTTGATCAAACTATATCGTATGATGATGATATTTATATGATAATAAGAAAAAAACTTGCCCTTGATAATTCAGTAAGTGATGATGAAGTATTAAATATTTTTGTTTCAGAAATGTTAGCAAAACAAAAAAGGAGGTAAATATGGACTTTGGTTATTTAATGAGTATTTTAGAATTATATTTAGCAAAAGAAAAAAATTCTAAAACAAAATTAAATATTATTAGATATTCTTTTGATAAAGTAAAAATTAACTTTACCACCAATGATGCCAAAGATACAACAACCTTTTTTATGTCATACGATGAATTTGTAAATAATCATAACTTAAATGTTTTACTAAGAAAGTATAAAGGTAATCTTATAATAATTGATGAAAAATATGAAAATGATAAAGTAACAAATAGTTGTTATTATTGTGTTACCTTTTCCAATTCTAGAATTTTATCATTTGAAGGTTTTGAACTTGAATTTATGAATGGTATTCGTAATATTTTATATAATATTCGTTATATGCCTAGTGAAATAAAGATTCAGATGGAAGATGAAGAATATGATGGTTATTATAATGTTTTCCAATTATCAGAAGCAGGATTTACTGGTTATTTAACTTTATTTTTGATTACTATTTGGTTTTTGGATGTCTTTGTTATTGCTCTATGGATATGTAAAAGCTTTATATAATAGCGATTTATGTCAATAAATTGCTATTTTTTTCTTTATATGGTATGATTACTTTGTAGTATGGAGGAAGAATGAAAATAGCAGTAGCAGGCACAGGTTATGTGGGCTTAGTTACCGGTGTAGCCTTAGCTCATATTGGACATAATGTAACATGTGTCGATGTTAATGAAGAAAAAATTAAGATGATGAAAAAGGGTATAAGCCCTATATATGAAGCAAATCTTGAAGATTTAATGAAACAAAATAAGAAAAGAATTACATATACAACAGATTATAAAGAAGCATATAAAAATGCTTCAGTAATCTTTATTGGTGTAGGCACTCCTGAAAGAAGTGATGGATCAGCTAATCTTGATTATGTTTATGCAGTTTGTGATAATATTGCCGAATCCCTTGAAAATGATTGCGTTGTTGTTGTAAAAAGCACTGTGCCAATTGGCACCAATGATGCCGTTGAAAAGTATTTACGTGAACATGTGAAAAAAGGTATTAAGGTTAGTGTGGCTTCTAACCCTGAGTTTTTAGCTCAAGGAACCGCTGTTCGTGACACATTACATGCATCACGTATTGTTGTAGGAACAGAAGATGATTTTGCAAGAGAAGTAATGGAAGAAGTTTATAGGCCCCTAACCCAAGATGAATACAATGTTCCATATTTATCAATGGATAGACGTAGTGCTGAAATGGTTAAATATGCTTCAAATGACTTTCTTGCTTTAAAAATTAGTTATATAAACGAAATAAGTAACTTGTGTGAACATGTTGGCGCTAATATTTCAGATGTAACGCGTGGTATGAGTTATGATAAACGTATTGGCGATAAATTCTTAAATTCAGGTATCGGTTATGGTGGAAGTTGCTTTCCTAAAGATACTAAGGCTCTACATTTCTTAAGCTGTAAATTTGATAGTGAACTTTTAACTGTTAAAGCTTGTATTGATGTTAATAAAAAACAAAAACTACGTTTATTTAATCGTTTAAAGGAAGATTATGGAACAAAATGTTTGAAAAACTTGAATGTTGCTGTATTAGGTGCTTCTTTTAAACCAGGAACGGATGACTTACGCGAAGCCCCAAGTATTGATAATGTTCGTGCTCTATTAGATTATGGAGCTAATGTTACTATATATGATCCAGTTTCCCTTGATAATTTCCATAAATTATTTGGCGATACTATTAATTATTGTGAAAATATCGATGATTGCGTTAAAGACAAAGATCTAGTAATGATTATGACTGAATGGCCTTCAATAAAAGATTATGATCCTAATAATTATGTTAAATTAATGAAAAAGGCGATTATTTATGATGGACGTAATTGTTATCCAATCAATATGATGAAAAATCTTAAAGTAAATTATATTTCGATGGGAAGAAGAGAAATTGATAATTTGGATTAAACCAAGTTGTCTTTTTTATTAATATTTGTTAATTATTTGAATTTGAAAAATGTTGCTTTCTTTTAGTAATTTTACTATAATAGTAATATATTAGATTAAGGTGTATATATGAAAAATGTCTGTTTAACTATTGATGATCTTAAAAAAAGAGTATGTTCTTATAATAAAAAGAATTGGCCAATTATTGAAAAGGCTTATAATTATGCCTATAAATTTCATGATGGTCAATTACGTGAAAGTGGCGAGCCTTATATTATTCATCCGTTGAACGTTGCCTATATTTTGTCTAAGATGCATGCTGATAGTGATACTTTGTGTGCGGCACTTTTACATGATACGATTGAAGACACAGATAGCACATATGATGATATTAAAGAAAATTTCAATGATACCGTTGCATATTTAGTATCAGGTGTTACGAAAATGACTAAAATGAATTTTCAAACAAAAGACTATATTGTGGCAAGTAATATAAGAAAGATAATTGTAAGTATTAGTGAAGATGCTAGAATTATTGTTATCAAATTAGTTGATAGACTTCATAATATGCGAACTCTAGAGTATAAAAATAAAAAACGTCAACAAGAAATAGCCTTAGAAACTATTGAAATATATGTTCCTATGGCATACTATATTGGGGCTTATAACATAAAAGATGAACTTGAAAATATTAGTTTTCGTTACTTAAAACCTGATTTATATAATGATTTAGTAAGACGTCTTAATATAATTCGGAGTGAGAATAAAAGAATGCTTAATACGATGCTTCGTGATGTAAAACGTGAACTTAATAAAGATAATATAACATGCTCTTTAAAACTTCGTTATAAAGATCCATATAGTGTTTATAAGAAAATGCTTACAAAACAAACTATTGATAATATTCATGATTTGCTTGGAATTAATATTATAACTAAAAATATCAAAGACTGTTATTTATCGCTTATGCATGTTCATGCAATGTATCCACCTGTTAGTTATAAATTTAAAGATTACATTGTCAAACCTAAAACTAATATGTATCGTGCACTTCATACAACTGTTTTTGCTAGTAATAATCGCCTAGTTCAATTTCAAATAAGAACTAGAGAAATGGATAAAATGGCAAGTTATGGCGTTACATCTTATTGGTTTAAAAATCGCAAACTTGCTTTCAAAAATATGCAAAATGATTTAGAAGATAATTATCAATTTGTAAAATCTATAAGAGAATTAGATTCTAGTATTAAGGATAATATTGAGTTTGTTAATCAGATTAAGCGTGAATTATTCTCAACGAATGTTTATGTTAGAAGCACGCAAGGTGAAGTTATTGAACTTCCGCTTAATGCAACGCCTATTGATTATGCATATAAAATCCATACAGACATTGGTAATTCAATGGTTGCCGCAATTGTTAATGATGTATCTGTGCCTTTTGATTATCGCTTACAAAATAATGATAGAGTTAGAATTATTACTGATAATAAAGCTTATGTTGAGAAGAGTGATTGGCTAGATAAAGTTGTAACACTTCATGCTAGAAGGAAAATTATTGAATTTATTAAAGATCATGAAAAATAATTTATTGACTTATTTAGACAAAAATTGTGATATAAAGAGTGCCACTTGGTGCTTTTTTTGTTATAATTAAATAAGGTAGGTAGTAATGAAGAATAAGAATATATGGCGATTATTAATTTTTATTTTATTAATTTTTAATGTTCATGTTCAAGCTCTTGATAGCGAAAGTAGCGAATTACTTGATAGACAAGTATGTCCAAACCTTGAGCTTGCTTCAGCTAATAATGATGGGTCGATTCGTTCCATTGCTTGTTTTGAAAGTTATGATTTAGCTAAAGATGCCATGGATAAAGAAACCGATGATAATGCGATTATTTTAGAGAAAATTAGTGGTAAAGTTAGAGTAATTGATGCTAAATATGCTCTTGTTTATATGGGTATAAAAAGTATTACCGTGAATACCAATATTTATTCTAGCAGTAGTTTAACGAATAGTTTAGTTTCAATTAATACACACCCTAATTATGGAGCAACAGATGGCGCTTATCTTGGTTTAAATTACAGTAATAAAGCTGTTAAAGTAAAAATAGGTAATGTTACCGGATGGGTTAAAAATAATGATTATCGCTTAATACCCCTTGCTTGGGTAAAAACAGCAGGATATTATTCTATCCAGTCATCATATATCAAACATTTTTGTTCTAAGGATATTGAAGAGAGTGGTTATACCCAAACATCTTTTATTCTTGGACCACATCCTGAAGAAATTAAAGAAAATGGTATATATTTTAGTTATGATGGTATATATTTTTATAAAGATTTAAAGACTCTTTTAAGTGATTATCGTAACAATAATTATGATAATAGTGTTAACAAAGATAGTCCATATTATAATTATTATATGTATTTGCCACATAGATCTAAAACTAATTATACAGTTGATGATATTGAAGTTTATATAAGAAGTGTTTTAGGTTTTAAGGGAAGTGTTTATGGTAAAACTTATAAAAGTGGTTATTCGGTTTTATATGGCCAAGCGGATTTTTATTTAAATTCCGAGAAAATGTATGGGGCGAATGCCTTATCCGTTTTATCACTTTCTATGAATGAATCAGCAAGAGGCACAAGTTCTATTGCAATTAATAAGAATAATATCTTTGGTCATGGAGCTGTTGATGGCAGTGCTTATGAGAGTGCTAATGGCTATTTGGATGTTCGTAGTAGCATTTACAGTCATGGATATGGTTTTATTAACTATGGTTATAGTGAAGTAGCTGATTGGCGTTATCGTGGTGGTAATTTTGGTAATAAATCAACGGGTATGAATGTTTTATATGCAACTGATCCATATTGGGGTGAAAAGGCGGCAAGTTATTATTACAACTTTGATAAAGATAATGGGTTGATGGATTATAATTATTACCAATTAGCTGTTACTAATGATATTAATATTAATGTTCGTAAGGAACCTACAACTTCATCTAAAGCGCTATATGCCTATAAATATAAAAATATTCCGGTTATCATTCAAGAAGAAGTAGAAGGCCAAACAGTAAATGGTAGTAATATTTGGTATAAAGTTCAGAGTGATTCTAACTTAAATAGTGATAGAACAAGCGTTTTAGGGGCAAGTAGTAGTTGGCCACATTATAATTGGAACTCTTATGTGTATGTTCATTCATCATATTTAACTAAAATAAATAATGCTCCTAAAAATGGCACTAAATATAATACTCCTAGTGATTTAGACAATACTCCAACATATGATTATACTTATAAGTCATATGCTAATAATACTGAATATACACCAATTGTTGGCCAAGCTACTAGTAATATCGATTATTTTTATTCATCAAGTTTAATTAATAAAAAAGGTACCCTTTTAAAAAATAGTTATGTTACAATAGTAGAAGAATGTAAGAATCAAAATGATATTCGTTATTTAGTTATTGTTGATTATAGCACTAATCAAAAAGCTTGGATTAGTGGCAAGAACATTAACATTGTTAAAAAAGATTTGCTTGGCTATATTCCTAAAAACAATAATACGGCTTTAGTATATGATAAAGTGTCAGGAACTCAAATTGGCATAATTTATACTGATAATTACTTAGTAATTCTTGATAAAGTATTATCTGGGGATGATACTTGGGCCAAGGTGCAATATAGTATTAATCCGATAAAATATGGTTATGTTAAAATTAGTGAAAACATGACATACTCCTTTGATAATTTAAATGAAGCACCCCTTATCAATGCCCAAGATAGAAAAATTATGTTGGGTTCTAAATTTAATCCAATGGAAGGTGTGAGTGGATATGATAAGGAAGATGGCGATATAACTTCTAGCATTGAAGTAGTTGATAATAAAGTTGTCGACAAAGTAGGCACATGGACAGTTACTTATTCATTGACTGATTCTTTTGGGGCAACAGTTACTAAGACAATCAATGTAACGGTTATGGATTATGAAGAAAAAAATTCCTTATTTATGTATAATAGCTTAAAATGGCAACATGATAATATTTTTAATATTAGTGGTTTCTTAGGCGTTCGGGGAATAGATAATAAGGGTGTCAGTCACTCACTTATTTTCGTTAATCAAGTAACAAATAAGGAATATGTTTACAAACTTGATAATTGGCAAAATTATCCTTATGAAATGTCAAGTATTGATGATACTAAAAAGTATGATTATAGTGGTGGATGGTTTAATAGTAATCTTGATTTAACTCATCTTCCAAGTGGTGATTATACTATTTATGTTAAAGCTTTAAATGGTAAATATCAAACCAAAACGTTATTTACAAATATTGCTTATATGCCAATGGATCGCAATGTTTCTAACAAAGATCGTGGTTATCGTGTAGAGATAGATTTCTCAACTTCGGGTTCTCCTCTTGTGTTTAGTGTGCGAGATAATGGTCTTTTAAGTAATGATGTTCCAACAACTATTGATCCTATGTATAATTTTTTCGCTAAAATTGAATTTCAAGATAAGTATCTTCATATAAGAGGAACTAGTCATAATTACGGTGTCGATTTATCACCAACCAAAAATGTTCAAAGAGAATTAATTTTAGAAAATAATGAAACCTTTGAAAGATATATTTACGATATTGGCAGTATCACAAATGGCGATTATAAAGTTACGTTAGCCTTAAGTGATAGTTGTGATAAAACGAGAGCTTGGTATGATAATAAAATAGATTTATCAAGTGTTAAAACAGGAACGTATACTCTTTATATAAGAAATACTGTTGATGGCAAAAAATATTATGGTGAGTTGATTGATATTGCATGGACTGATTTTGCTAAAATTAATAATAATTCATATAGTTTGCAAAGAGTAGATGAACGACGTCTTCGTGTTGAATTAATTGTTAAGTAAAAAGAAAATAAATTTGTTTTCTTTTTTCTTTTGAAAACCAAAAAAGATAGTGTATAATAATTATGAAGATTTAAGAGGTATGTATGTATAATTATATAAATGGTTTAGTAACAGAGGTTTTTAGTAATAGTATTACTTTGGATAATAATGGTATTGGTTATAATATTTTGACATCTAATCCTTATTCTTTTGAAGCAAATTGTGAATATCGGGTTTATATTTATCAATATATTCGTGAAGATGAAATGAGCTTATATGGCTTTAAAACTATGGAAGAAAAGGAATTATTTTTAAAACTAATAAGTGTTAAAGGCTTAGGTCCTAAGATGGCACTTCCTATTCTCGCTATGGGTTCAATTAATGGTATTGCTGATGCTATTAATCGTGAGAATGTTCTTTATTTGAAAAAGTTCCCTAAAATAGGTGATAAACTTGCTAAACAAATGATTCTTGATTTAAAAGGAAAAATTACGGTTGATGGTATTATTGATAATTCAAGTGAAGAATTAATTGAAGTATTAAAAGGTCTTGGTTATAAGGATAAGGATATAAAAGGTGTTGTTCCAAAGATTAGTAAGGAATTAAGAATTGAAGATCAAATAAAGGATGCTTTAAGATTATTAGTAAAATAGGGGGGATAGTATGGATGATTTAATGGATTCAAATAAGACAGAATACGATGATATCGAATTATCAATTAGACCATCGTCACTTGATGAGTATATTGGTCAAAGTGAAGTAAAAGAGAATATTAAGGTTTTTATTGAAGCTGCACTTATGCGAAATGAAAGCCTTGACCATGTTTTATTATATGGTCCTCCAGGTCTTGGTAAAACAACGCTTGCTTATATTATCGCTCATGAGATGGGCAGTAATATTAAAACTGCATCTGGTCCTTCAATTGAAAAATCAGGTGATTTAGCAGCAATTTTATCAACACTAGAACCAGGGGATGTGTTGTTTATTGATGAAATACACAGAATGCCTCGGTTTATTGAGGAAATATTATATCCAGCCATGGAAGATTTTACCCTTGATATTGTTGTTGGCAGTGAAGGTAATACACGTAATATCAAAATAGACTTGCCTCCCTTTACTTTAGTAGGAGCGACTACGAGAGCTGGTGATTTAACAAGTCCTTTACGTGATCGTTTTGGAATAGTTGCTAAATTAAAATATTATACTGATTCTGAATTACAACAGATTATTACAAGAACAAGTCGTGTTTTAAATATGCCTATAAGCGATGAAGCGTCCCTAGCCCTTGCTAAAAGAAGTAGGGGAACTCCTAGAATTGCTAATCGTTTATTTAAAAGAATTAGAGATTTTGCTTTAGTAGATGGCTTAACTGAAATAAATGAAGATATAACTAATAAAGCATTAAATCGCTTGAAAGTTGATAAATTAGGTCTTGATGAAACCGATCAAAATTTCTTACGAGCTATTATTGAAAAATTTAATGGCGGACCAGTAGGAATCGAGACTATTGCATCTAGTATTGGTGAAGAAATAAGCACCATTGAAGATGTGTATGAACCATATTTATTACAAAATGGTTTTATTAAGCGAACATCAAGAGGAAGAGTTGTTACTCAAAAAGCTTATGAACATTTAGAAATAAGTTATCAAGATCGATTATTTTAAGGAGTAA
This sequence comes from uncultured Bacilli bacterium, assembly GCA_934167885.1. GTDB lineage: Bacteria > Bacillota_I > Bacilli_A > RF39 > UBA660 > RUG12783. The sequence goes on along the minus strand of CAKPMB010000006.1, from coordinate 12,760 downwards.
TATGGATATTTCAAATATTGTTTTAAATGGTAGTAAGTGTGATATATACATAAAATATGGTAAAGAGGAGGTTAAAAGAACCCTATCTTTATCCAATCCACTAGTTGAAAAATATTTAATGATATATTTAAATAAATTACAAAACGAATATGATAGTGCCTATAAAGATATGGAAAGTGATTATATAAATCTTAAAATTTTTAATACTGCTTTGATTTATACTTGTGCCCTTATCTTTACATTTATGCTTATAATGATTAAAGGTAGTAGTATTCCTATTATTTTGTTAAAGGTAATAGGAATTATCTTAGTCTTTATATGTGCATATCGTTTTAATAGTAATATTAAATATACGAAAAATCCAAAAAAAGAAGAAAAGTTAAATGAAATTATTATAAAAATTGACGCCTGTCAAGATATGCGAACTATTTATATTAATAGGTTAAATAATCTTAAACAAACATCAAGTGATAATGATAATTAAATTAAGAAATAAGAAGGGTTAAATTATGGAAAATGGTAAGATTGTAGATGTTAAAAAGATAGCGAATGATAGATATGTAATAACATATGATGTTTTAAATAATAAAAAAGACGTTTTATATAAGAATGATAGCAAAAGATTACTTTCTAAGTTAAAGGATTATATTAATTCTTTAAATAAACGTAATGCTTATTTAGAAGATAAAGCTTTTAATAAGAGTTTTAGAAAGCGAATTTTAATATGCACTCTTGCTTTTATATTTACCTCTTTAATTGTTTATATGATTATGAGTTTTGCTCTAAATGAAAGTTTAAGTATAGGATCTATTGGTTATTTATCTTGCTTAATTATTATTTTCTTAGCATTTGTATCTTCAATGTTGGTTGATTCTTATATTGATAAGAGTGTTGAAAATGAAATACTTCGAAATGAGAATGAAATTTTACGTGTTGAAAGTTTATTGGATGAACTTAAAATGCAAGATAAAACTAAAACAAAGTCTTCTCAAAAAGAAAAATTATGATATAATCATATGATTGTAGGTGATGAAATGAAAACAAGTGATTTTGATTATGAATTAGATGAGAGTCTAATTGCACAAACGCCATTAGAAAAGCGTGATGCTTCAAAACTTATGGTTTTGGATAGAAAAACCGGTGAAATTGAACATAAAGTATTTACGGATATTATTTCGTATTTAGACGAGGGGGACGCTTTAGTTTTAAATGATACTAAAGTTATACCAGCCCGTTTAATTGGCGTTAAAGAAGAGACTAATGCGATTATTGAAATATTAATGCTTAATGAAATTGAAAGTAATACATGGAAGTGTCTTACTAAACCTGCTAGAAGAATTAAAGAAGGTAGTGTCATTTCTTTTGGTAATGGTTTGCTTAAGGCTACTTGTATTAAAGCGTTAGATGAAGGTATAAGAGAATTTTCATTACAGTATGATGGTATTTTATATGAAATATTAGATAAACTTGGCACAATGCCGCTTCCTCCATATATTCATGAACAATTAAGCGATGCTAGTCGTTATCAAACGGTTTATGCTAAAAATATTGGTAGTGCAGCAGCACCAACGGCAGGTCTTCATTTTACGAAAGAACTTTTAGATAAAATAAAAGCTAAAGGTGTGAATGTATTATTTGTTACTTTACATGTTGGCCTTGGAACCTTTAGACCAATGAAAGTAGAAGATGTTAGTAAGCATGTTATGCATAGTGAATATTATGAGATAAGTGAGAAAGTAGCTAATAAGTTAAATGAAATAAAGAAAAACCATAAAAAAATTGTCGCTGTTGGCACAACGTCAACAAGAACTTTGGAGACAGTATATCATAAATTTGGTAAATTTGAAGCTGATTCTGGAAACACTAATATCTTTATATATCCAGGATATGAGTTTATGGCTATTGATGCTTTAATTACTAATTTCCATTTGCCAAAATCAACTCTTGTAATGTTAGTTAGTGCTTTTTCTAAAAAAGAATATATTATGAATGCTTACAAGATAGCGCAAGAAAATAAATATCGTTTCTTCTCATTTGGCGATGCAATGCTTATAAAATAATAGAAAATATATATAATAATAAGGAATTATAGTTGAGGTTGTTATGAAAGAAAAAATGAACTTTAAAAATTTAAATGAATTAATTCAAACAGCAAAGGTGTTATTAAAATTAGGGTTAGTAGTATCTATTGGTGGCCTTATTGTGCTTTCATTCTATATAATTGAGAAAACGCAAATTTTAAACATAATTTTAACAATACTAGGTATCATTTTCCCATTATTTATTGGTATGCTTACTGCATGGTTATTTGAACCATTAATAAAAAAATTAGAAAAGAAAAAAGTATCTCGTGTTTTAGGAACAACTATTGTATATCTATCATTTGTATTGGTATTAGTATTATTATTATGGTTGGTTGTTCCTGAATTTGTTGCCCAGCTTAAAGAATTAATTGGTCAAGTTCCAAGCTTTTTAACTAAAGCTCAAGAATTTATTGCTAGTTTCTTTAATAAATTTCAAAATTCAACAATTGATGTTGAAAGTATCAAAGCGCAACTAATTGCTAAAGTTGAAGAGTTTGCTAATAATCTTTCAAGTGATTCTCTAACGAGTGTAATTAATTCAATAACTAAGTTTGTAAGTGAAGGCTTTAATGTATTATTGGGTATTTTAATAGGCTTTTACATATCCCTTGATTTTAAAAAATTTAGTAATGGCTTAAGTAATCTTATACCAATGAAATATCGTGATGACACTAGCAAGCTTTTAGAAAACGTGGATGAGATGGCAAGAGGTTATGTTAGTGGCACTTTATTTACATCATTATTAGTTGCTTTCTTAACTTTCTTAGGTTTAGTTATTGCTGGTGTAAGTAGTCCTTTGCTTTTCGCTATTTTCTGTGGCATAACCAATATAATTCCCTATTTTGGTCCTTATATTGGTGGTATTCCGGTTGTAGTTGTGGCTTTTTCAATTAGTCCAATGTGTGGAATTATTACGTTAGTTACGATTGTTTTAGTGCAATTTGTTGAAGGAAATATTATTCATCCATTAGTAGTTGGCAAGGCTGTAGATATCCATCCAGTTGTGGTTGTGTTGAGTTTGTTAGTTTTTGAACACTTCTTTGGAATTATTGGTATGATCTTAGCAACACCAATTGTTGGCGCTATTAAAATATTAATTGTTTTCTTAAATGAAAAGTATCATTTTATGAATAAAATAATGCCTGATAAAATAGAGGTCAAGTAAATTGACTTCTTTTTATATAAAGATATATAAACTAAACAAAATATTTGTTATAATTAAATAAATAATAATATGTTAGGAGTTAAAATGAAAAAGATTATTGGTAAAGTTATTGAAGTTTTTATACCAGAGCAATATAAAAATGGTTTATTACTTGATGAAATGGATAGAACTAATCTTGGGTTTAAAGTTATGTGTGAAGAAGGTCTTAAAGAAATTATTGTTGAAGCTAATGATATAAATAGTGAAATAAGAAAAGATGATATGGTTTTAATTATTGAACAGGATATATCGAAAAAGCATTTTGTAGATATTATGTTATATGAAGGTGATGTTAATGAATAATGAAGAATCAAAATTAGGCTTATATGAACATAACAAAATAAGTTATGAGAAGATAAAGCAAGCTTTTTTAAAAGAAGATGTTGTTGGTATTGTTCATGCAACAGGCACAGGTAAAACATATAATGCCCTTCAATTAGCCTATGATAATAAAGATAAAAAAATTATTTTTGTGGTGCCATCTACTGGTATAATTGAACATATTGAAAAAATAATTGCTAACAATCCCTTATTAGATAGAGAAAGTGATTTTCCTAATTTGGAATTTCGCACATATACAAGTTTTGTTCCGTTGAGTAGAGATGAAATAAAAAATATTGACTGTGATTTATTAATCATAGATGAATTTCATCATATTGGGGCACCTATTTGGGGAGCGCAAGTTAATGCTTTGATTGATTCCCATCCTAAAATGAAAATTTTTGGTATGACTGCTTATACGGTAAGAGGTAGAGGAACAGCTTATGAAAAGGATATGGCTAGTCCTTATAGTAATGAATTATTTTCTAATAAAATTGTTAGTAGATATGACTTATGTGACGCTATGATTGATGGTGTCTTACCAAAACCTATATATAAAAGTGGGTATATAAACCTTCTTGATATGGCCCAAAAGTTAGAAGATAAAGTTCAAAAATTAAATGCAACAACCAATGAATATCGTGAATATACGGAAATTTTAACATCTATCAAAAAAAGATTGCATACTTCTTTGAATATTCCAAGCATTTTAAAAAAATATATAAAACCCAATGGCAAATATATTTATTTCTGTCCTCCAGCATCAACGGATGGAACTAATGATATTGAAACAATCAAAAAACAAGCAATGTCATGGTTTAAAAACATTTCAAGTGAAGATGATATTGTTTTTTATACATCTATTTGTTCAATGGGAAGTGATGCCACATTAAATCGTGAGGCTTTCTATAATGATGTAACTTTAGATAACAAAGATGCTAAAAATAAATTGCGCATAATGTTTGCAGTAAATCAGTATAATGAAGGCGTGCATGCTCCTAATATTGATGGCGTTATTATGGGCCGCGGAACGTCATCTGATATTGTATATTTTGAACAATTGGGAAGAGCGTTAGCGGTTCGTGGTAATAGTAAGGAAATGTATGATGAGTTAGCTAAATTATCACGCGAAGAACTACTTAAAATGTGCGCATCACGTGATATTCCTATTAAGGAAGGTTTAAGTAAAGAAGAAATAATTGAAAAATTAATTGCACCTATTGTTTTAGATTTAGCCAATAATTTTAATTTTATAAAGGAACTTGAAAATAATCTTCAAAGTAAAATTAGAGCCATTTATTCCAAGAGTAATGGTGGTAAAACAAATATCAAGATAAGTGATGCATCGTTTGATATTTCCATGGAAGATGAAGATTTATATGAAGCCTTATGTTCACTTAAAAAATATTTAATAAAAGAATGGGATGATTATTATGAATTAGCTCAAAAATATTATGAAGTTCATCATGATTTATCAATTCACCAACATTTTAAAACTTTTAATGGTTACGATTATTCAGAAAATGGTTTAGGTTTAGGAAGATGGATAAGCTATCAACGAATATATTATGATAAATTATCGGATGATCAAAAAAAGAAGTTAGCATCCATCGCTTTTTCTACTAGTCCTCTTGATGATAAATGGCAAACAAGATATGAATTAGCTCAAAAATATTATGAAAAATATCAAAATCTTTTTATACCTGCAAAATTTAAAACTAAAAATGGTTATGATTATGATGAGAATGGTTACGCGCTTGGTCAATGGATATCACGTCTTCGAAAAACATATGATAAAATGCCAGAAGCCAAACAAGAAAGATTGCAAAAAATAGGCTTTGTTCCCAATCTTTTGGCAGATAAATGGCAAAAAATGTATGAACTAACCAAAGATTACTATCAGAAAAACGGGCCTAATTCCATTAAAACGGAAACCAAAACCCCTTCAGGCGAGCCTATTGGAACGTGGCTTTCAACGCAACGACAAAATTATGCTAAATTAAGTGAATATCGAAAAAAACAGTTAGCTAAAATAGGTTTTGCGCAAAATCTTTTTGATGAAAAATGGCAAAAAATGTATGAGCTTGCTTTAGTTTATTATCAGCATTATCACAACTTATTAATTGGTGATAGATTTAAAACTAAAAATGGTTTTGAAAAAGATGATAATGGTTACACCCTAGGTCAATGGATTGGAAGAAATCGTAAAAATTATCATAAACTTAGTGAAGAACAAAAGGATAAATTAACAAAAATTGGTATGGTTTGGAATATTCGCGAAAATACTGATGAGATAGAAAAAATTTGTGAGCAAAATGGCATTGATAGCAAAAAAAATATGGTCGTTTTAAAACACATATCTTATCAAGCTTTAGGAGCAAAAATAAACTTTTTGAAATCATCAAATCTTCCAATAACAAATCAAGATGGCCTTTTAGATAGTATATTTTCAATGAGCAGTGGGACTATGCAAGAAAAATATGGCATTTCTTTAGAAGAACTATTAAAAGAATATGATTTAGATAGAAAGAAAGAGAGATTCTAATATGTTTTTAGATAAATACTTAAATAAAACTTATCTTGACCTAGTTTATTCTAATTATGAACTAAATTATATAAATGCCTTATCAGAAGAAAATTTTGATAAAATATTTAAATTTTTAAAAAAAGAAGGGTTTAATTATATAAATGATATTATTTTAGATTATTTAGAATTATTTCAAATAGATTATGCCTGTGTTATAAAAGCTTTTGATGACGTTAAAAAAATGTCTAATAATAATTATACCAAGTCTATAAGTCATAATATGACTTTAATTGATATGATTATTAAATTATCAAAAAAGTATGAAGAAATTGCTGACTAAAAAAAATCAATAAAAATGTATTAAAAATAAAAAAATAGAGATAATAATAATGTAGTTTATTTTAAGAGGAGTGAAGTTATGAATTTTAAAAGAAAACTACTATGTTTATTAGCATCTTTATTTTTTTTAATGCCATTTAATATAATGGCTTATGAAAAATATGTAATTCCAAGTGGGGAAACAGTTGGTATAAATATTCAAACAGATGGTGTTTATGTAGTCGGCTTTTATAAAGTAGATGGTAGTCTAATTGCCTATAAACAAGGGGTAGAAATAGGCGACCGTATTGTCTCAATAAACGATAAAAAAATTACAGATATTAATTCTCTAAGTGAAACTGTAAATACTTCCAATGATAATTTAAATATTAAAATGGGTGTTATGCGTAACAATAAACTCAAATATATTGATTTAGTTTTAAAACGCAATAGTGAAGGGATATACAAAACCGGAATGTTTGTCAAAGACAATATTTCGGGAATTGGGACGATAACTTTTATAACTTTGTCAGGAAAATACGTTGCCTTAGGACATGAAGTAAGTTTAAGCGATAATAATTATGAATTTTCTATTGCAAATGGTCAAATATATTCATCTAAAGTAACAAGTATCAACAAAAGTAAGAATAATCAAACAGGTGAGAAAAATGCTAAAATATTTTATGATCAAAAACTTGGTAATATAAAGAATAATTTTAAAACAGGAATATATGGTGATTATAATAGTAAAATAAATCAAAATGAAGCAATAGAAGTAGGCAATATGAATGAAGTTAAATTAGGGAAAGCAGAAATAATTACCGTGTTGGATGATAATAAAAAAACATCATGGGAAATTGAAATCCTCTCTATTGACAAAGATAACGATACCAAAAATTTTCGTATTAGAATAACCGACAAACGACTATTAACAAAAACTGGTGGAATTATTAAAGGAATGAGTGGCAGTCCTATAATTCAGAATGGTAAAATAATAGGAGCTGTCACCCATGCTATTGTTTCAAAGCCAGAATATGGATATGGAATAAGTATTGAAAAGATGCTAGATAATATGGAATAAGGTTAAAAACTTATTCCTTTTTTGTGTAAAGATGGTTGATTTTGCTAGTTAAATATTTCATACTAAATAGTTGTTGAGGTTATATGAATAATTTAGATAGTTTAATAAAAAGAATAGAGAGAATGCCTAATTCTCAAGAAAAAATGCAATTAATAGCCGAGTGTCATATTTATTTAAACTTTTTAAAGAAAATGGGTAAGATAAAGGAATCAGAATACTCTAGTTTAATGATTGAAGGAATTGATATATATAATCAAAAAGCGATGGCCGAACGATATAATGAAATGGTTAAGTTTTCAGAGTCGTTAGACGATATTAATGATTATACCCATATATTAATACAGACGTTTAAGGATGAACAGTTTGTTCAGATGAAATATTCTCCAAATGATCGCATTAATTTATCGGAATGTATTGATAGTGTAATGTCTCTTTTTAAAAGTCTTGATCCTAATTTGTATAGAATTATGGATGATTTATTGTGCAATAAGAATATTTATGTAACACATAATTTATCACATGCCGGCGAAGCATTTGGCCTAACGCATATAACTAATCCTAAAATTATTCTTAAAACCATTGGTAATTATTTTTATAGTTTAACCTGTCTTTTTCATGAACTTGGTCATTGTTATGAATTTACAAGTTGTCCTAATGCTAAACTTACCAAGTTTAATTTATTTTTAGAGGTATCTTCATACTTTATGGAAAGAATGGTTATTGATTTTTTTTGTGAAAAAGAGAATACTAAGGAAGCAACACAGATGTGCGAGATTAGTGAAACATCGGATGTTTATATGTTTTCACAATTATGTAACACTATGAGTATCATGATGGATGATAATTGCGCTTCTTTTGATTTAAATGGTGATTTTTATTATGATCAAAAATATTTTAATGATTACATAGATAAAGAAAATTATAAGGCTTTCAAGTTTTTTGGTTTAGATATATATAGTTATGTTTATATGCTATCGTATATTATTGTTGATAATCTAATGAATGTTTATAGAAAAGATAAAGTTGCAGGATATAAATTATTTAGAGAATTTATTACAACTCAACATTTATATACTCCAAGTGAATTGCTTAAAAAATATGCTAATAAAGAAGTAACTGTTGATAATATTAAGAAAGTTGCAGTAATGCAGAAAAAAATATATCATTTATAGTCTTGCTAATAAGTTTAAAGTGTGGTAACATGCTAGTTGCAAATAATTTGCAATTAGGAGGCATATGAAAGAGTTATTAAAAGATGTTTTAATTGATACTTTAAAGATTTTACCATTTTTGTATATGGCATTTTTGATAATTGAGTATATTGAAAATAAGTTTTCTAAAGAAAAACAAGAAAAGATTTTAAAAAAACAAACATATGGTCCATTATTAGGTGGTCTTTTAGGAGTGATTCCTCAATGTGGTTTTAGTGTTTTAGCGACGAATTTATTTTCCAGTAGAGTAATAACTTTGGGAACATTGATTGCTGTTTATTTATCAACTAGTGATGAAATGCTACCTTTGTTATTAGCAGGGAATGTTAGTATCTTAAAATCTGTTAAATTAGTTTTGTTTAAAGCTTTAATAGGCATTATTTTTGGATATATTATTGATGTTATAACTAAAAAATTCATTAGTGTTAAAGTTAAAAAAGAAAGTATTAATGATATGTGTGAAACTAATCATTGTCACTGTCATGATAGTATTTTCAAGGGTGCTTTAAAACATGCTTTGAATATCACTTTATATATTTTTATGGCCAATCTTTTATTAAGCTTATTAATTAATTATATTGGTAATGATAAAATAATGGCTTTTGTATCAAAAGGTGGTGTTCTATCATATTTTTTGTCAAGCTTGGTTGGTTTAATACCTAATTGTGCTAGTAGTGTTATTATAACTGAATTATATTTAAATAATGTTTTAAGTTTAGGCAATATGTTTAGTGGTTTATTAACAGGGTGTGGTATGGGTTTATTGGTATTATTTAGAACAAATAAAAATCTTAAAGAAAATATTTTTATTTTAATGGCAATTTATGTTATAGGTGTAATTTCAGGCTACATTATTGATATTATAGGATTGGTTATATAATGAAAACACTTGATGATTACAATATAAAAAAGACTTTGCAAAGAATTAAAATATACAATTATATCATCTTACATTCATCCTTTGAAATGAATGATTTAATAAATGAATTTAGTGATATTTTTCCAAGCACTATTTATAGGACAGTGAATTTATTTCTTGAAAAAGAAATCATTGATAAAAGAATGGTTGATGGAAAAATAAGTTATTCTTATCACTTGCAACATCACCATACTTTAGAATGTAGTTTATGTCATCAAAAGATTTTAATTGATAATTGTCCTTATGTCATGACAAATTATAATGGTTTTAAAATATTAGAAGAAGAGAATATAAAAGGTATATGTGCCGAATGTCAAAAAAAGAATATGAAATATGGCGTTTTTGTTGGATCATTTAATCCACCCACAAATGCTCACTTTGACATTGGCAAAATATTAATTGATAAACACCTTGTTGATAAGGTTGTTTATATTCCATCTAGCAACTTACAAAAGAAAAAACTCTTAATACCATTAAAAGTGCGGTATGATATGTTATACAGTTATATTAGAGAACATAATGAATTTTTAATATCAGACATTAAATTAAAAGACCATAATGAAAATTTTACCTTTAATGATTTAGAAAAATTAAATATTAAAAAGGATAATTTATATATAATTATTGGTAGTGATAATTTTGAACAAATGGACTTATGGGATAATTACAGTATTATGATGAAAAAGTATAAGTTTATTATCATAAAACGGCATGGATGCAATATTGATGAAGTTATAAAAAATAAGTTTAATAAATACAAAGATAATTTTATTATTATCGATTATCATAACAATATTTCAAGTTCACTTGTAAGAGACAATATTTTATGTAACAATGAATTTAATAGTTTAGTTCCACCAAGTGTTTATGAGTATATTAATAAGCATAATTTATATCGTTGATAAGGTTATAAATTATGCTTTTTTTCATAATATTAAATGAAAGAGAGGAACTATATGAATAAAATTATACCTTTTAATAAAGTTATTAGACTAGATGAAGAAGTTGATGAAATTTCTAAGATATCATTATCAGATACACTAGCATTATTTGATGAATATACAATTAAAGGCGATCTAACGGTTTGTGGGGCTTATAAAATAGAAAATGAAGAGAAAAACTTTTCTTATCCAATCCCAGTTGAAATTACTATAGATGATAAGTATAATACTTCTACATGTAAAATTAAAATTGATGATTTTTATTATGAACTTATTAATGGTCAAGATTTGCGGGTTAAGATCGATTTGTTGCTAGATAATTTATTTTATAAAGAAAAAATAATTAATAAAGAAGAAATTATTTTAGAAGATAATCGTCAAGATCCTATTATTGAGGAAGTTAAAGAACCACCAAAGACTAAAGTTATTGACACTAATTTAGAAAGTGATGCTACTATTAAACGAGCTAACGATGACCTTGATAATTTATTTAAAGATACCACTGATGACGTTGATTATTCAATATATCGTGTATATACTGTTGGTGATGGTGAGACTATCGAATTTATTATGGATAAATATGGGGTAACGAAAGAAGATATTACTGATTATAATGATATTGAAAATTTTCAACCTGGTATGAAATTAATTATTCCTAGTAAAGATGAATGAAATTGAAAGAATATTAAAGAAACATAATCTTCATCCTAAGTCATATAGAAAAAATAAAAAAACAACCATTATTGAAACACTCGATAACAAATACGTTGTTAAATTAAATGCTAATAATTATGATATATATAATTATTTAAATAGTCGTGACTTTAACTATTATCCACCAAATTATAACAATAGTAATGATAATTATGATCTATCGCTTTATGTTGATGATTATAGTATTCCACCAACCCAGCGAATGGAAGATTTAGTTAAAACCCTTGCAGTGCTTCATCATAAAACAAGTTATTATCAAGAAGTTGATTTAAATGATATTAAAGAAATATATGAAAATAATAAAAATGAATTGTTAGAACTTCTTAAATACTATCAAGAACTTAATGATATTATTGATTCACATGTTTTTATGAGTCCTAGTGAATATTTATTGGTTAGAAATATTTCATTATTTTATTACATGACAAATTATAGTTTAAGAAAGTTTGATGAATGGTATAAAATGATGGAAAATAAAACATCGTGGCGTATTTCACTGATACATAACAATGTTTCAGTTGAACATATGTTAATTAATGAAAATCGTTATTTAATAAGTTGGGATAGGGCTAGAAATGATATTCCTATAAAAGATTTGATAAGCTTTTATAAGCAATACTATGCATCTATTAATTTAAGTGATTTGTTAAATATGTATGAATGTCATAATGTTTTGAGTGAAGAAGAAAAATGTTTAATGTTCGCAATTCTGTCAATCCCTAAGAAAATATCATGGACAAAAGATAATCTAAATGACACTATGACTATAAATGATGAGATTTTTTATTTAAACAAAGTTTATGAATATATAAAAAATGATAAAGCAACTTAAAAATATTTTTATCAAAAAAATTAATATGGTAATTGAATATCGTGGCAATATTTGTTATACTTTTATTAGTGAAAATGGATAAAAGGATATGATGAATAGTGTTAAATAGTATTAAATTAAAATGTCAAATAGTGTCAATATGGGGGGGGGTTACTTTATTAAGCAACAAACCTAATTTAGAGTGTAAATGTGGTAGAGCAAGATTAAGTCTTGTTCTTTTGTGTGGTGTTCAATATGAAAACTAAGAAGTATGTGTTCATAATATTAATCTTAGTTTTGTTATTAGGGACAAGTTATGCCTTTTTCGCATACTACCGCGTAAGTAATAAAGATACAAGTATTGTCGCTGGTGGTATTTATATGCGCATGATTAATACATCCACTGAAAGTAAAACCAATTTGTATCCAATGACTAGTTCTGATGGTATGATAAAAGGGACAAAATACAAGTTTAAAGTAGAAGGATACAATGAATCCAAAAAAGATATAAGTTATGGTATTTATATAAATCAAGGAACAAATCAAAGTGGCAAGACAAGATTAAACGATAGTGATATCATGATGGTCTTAAAAGAAACTAAAAATGGTGAAACTAAAGTTGTTTATGG
>CAKPMB010000005.1 GCA_934167885.1 uncultured Bacilli bacterium | reverse complement strand
TTTCCATGATAGTAATTTAAAAGAGGATATTATTAGCATTATAATTAAGAAGATTTTATAGAAATTAATAGTTATTTGTTTTTTGGTTTTATTAGAAAAATTTTTCCATGATAGTAATTTAAAAGAGGATATTATTAGCATTATAATTAAGAAGATTTTATAGAAATTAATAGTTATTTTTTTTACTATATACATATATTTTATCACCACAATTAATATATTACATTAAGCCTTAATTTAAAAAAAATAAATTAAAAAAGGGTAGAGAAGGGGAAACAAAAAAAGAAGGACTATTCCTCCTCTTTTTTAGCTTTAAAACTGTCACATATTGTTTCATCTTTGCAATCACAATGATTTCCACATGAACAAACCTTAATTGTTTCAAGCCCACATAAGCATTTTTTGTTATCATTAAATTCACAATTTTTAACATCGCATTTTATTTTTTGCTTACTCATTAAATTTTCACCCATTAAATATTGTTTCCACCTACTCATGTTTTATACTCTTTTTTATTGATTTTTTTTATAAAAGTCCCCTATTTATATTTTATTTTAAAGTAGGGGACTTTTCATAATTTAATTCGAGGTGGATAATTATCCATCTTTTATTTTCTCGATGTGTTTTAGAGCGTGCCGATTAATAGATAATAATCGATAATACGGTAATAAAGTCTATAAATTATATAAATGATTTGTACAAATAAAATTAATAAATTTAATTATTAAATTAACATAAATTGATTCAGTTTAAATTTATATATAATAAATTGTTAATACACTTATTAAAGCGTAGTTAAATTTAAAATAAATCCATTATATAATTATGTTTTTTAACAAAATATCTTACTTCGTATAATATATATTATGTTAAGTTCTATTTTTTTGAATTGCGTCTACTTGTTAAATAAGTATTTAAAAATAATGTGTGAGAACAAGCAACATTCCAATGTTCAGGCATATCGTTAGTTTGAAGATAATCTATCAAAGTAGAATATTCAACAATATCATTTTCCAAAATCAACATTTGAATTTCTTTTAAAAATTGAAAAACTTCAAAAGAATTTAAAACATCAGATACATCAAATCCATTAAATAATTGAATATCACTATCATCATATTGAAACTTCTCAGGATTATCACGATGTGTAAAATATCTATAATAACCACGAACGCTCTCAAGTGGAATTGCAATCGGTTGATTTAATTCTTGCATAATTTGATTAACTGTTTTATCAGTTGTTGGTCCAGGAAAAGTTAAAATTATATGATAATGAGCTTTTTTAACTTCACCTGTAGGATTAATATCTTTATCATGAAGAGGACTTACGGCAAATGTAATACCCTTTAATTTCAAAATATCAATCCAATCTGTAGGAGCACTTTCAGGATATACTACCCCACCCCAATTTCTTTTTTTTAACATAAATTAATCTCCTTTTATAAAATTTCACATTTCACACCATAGGGGGGTCGTAGTAACCCCCCTATGGATGAAATGTTTAAAATACTAATCTTTAACATTTAACATAGGGATTTTACGAACAACCCACATAACAAATTTATAAATTTCTAAAGCCAAAACTATAGACAAAATAATTTTTAACAAAAGAACAACATATTCCCATGGCAAAAAAAACTTAATAAAACCTATACCATCATTCAAATAACTTTTAAATGTATCTAAATAAGTAGAAACACTTTCTGGAAATTTAGGTATATTAAACGGAACTAAGCTGATAATTTTTATAATCAAATTTAATAACAACTTTATTATCATAAATTACCTCCATTAACAAAATCATCATACTTGCGTTTAAGCATATTAACAAATCGTATAGTTATCAAAATACCAGTAATACCTCGTAAAGTTGTCAACAAAATTGGAATTTCATCAGTTATTGTTTCAAAACAAAAATTAGTTTCTGAAATAATAGGCTGATCAACATTTGGTAACTTCACTTCTGGAAATGTTAAACAAGAATTAACTTCAGTATCATCATCAATAATATTTTGAAATATACTTACTAATAAATCACCAGATTCATAAATTAAACCCAATTTTTCAGAAATAGTTGATTTAAAATTATCAATTAAAGTTTGAAGTTCATCACTATCAGGAACAAACAAAGATTTTAAAGCATCTAACAATAAATCAACAAGCTTCTTTGGTAATTCTAAAATAGAATTAAAAACATTCTTTAAAGTGCCTAAAATACCCTTAGAAGTCTCTATCTGCTCATCTAATTTATTTGAACATACTTCTTTACCATATTCTTCAAAAGAAAGAGATGTATCACCTGAATTAAGCATTAAAGAGTATTCTGAATTATATGTTCCAGAATTGTAATAAAACTGAATTTGATTTATTGATGTAGTTTCTGTCAAAGTAAAATGAGTTAATGTACCTGTATTAACACGAACAACTAAATTTCCATTGTTTTTTAATAAAACATAAGGATAAATAGAACTACCAATTCTATTTACAGTTAATGTATAAGTTCCAGGTTGGAGTGTTAATTGTGTAATATCAAATGTTGGTCCAGAAGATGAACCATTCCAGGTACCAGTAAAAGAATAAACGCCATTTTGACCTACAACACGGATTCCAGAATTAGTAACATCAACATTTTTATAAGGTAATAAATTACTAGATTTTCTACAAGAATTCAAATTAGAATTTATAGTATCTTTTATTTCTTCACTAGTTTTATTTTGATTATCAATAATATCTTGTGTGTTTTGATTATTATTATCAATTATATTATTTGTATCATCTGATGATTGTTTATCATTTTCATTGATCAAAAGAGCGTAAGGATTTAATCGAAAATTAGGCGTTGGTGTAAGATATTTACCTGATGAAAGATTGTCTAATTCAATACCAAAAGCGTTAAATGTATCATTTGTTGTTGTAAAAATTAATTTTAGATACATACCATCAACACTTTTTGTAACGTTTGTAATACGTTTAACAATATTACCACAAGAATTATTATTATCATTATTCAAAGTAATAGCTACATAATCAAAATTTGATAATAACCAGCCATTTGGATTAGCCAATGTAATACTATATTTCGTAGATTTCTCTAATTGATACATAAAAATAATACCCAACCCACTCATCTGACCAGAAATGTTAGCAGAACCATAGCCCATTTTACCTGTCTTAAAATTAGAATCAATACCAAAAGTTGTTGAATAGGCAAAAGTTTGTGAAGTATTACAAACACCAGTTGTAGTAGAATAAGCATAATTTTCTATTCGAAAAGAATAATCTTTAGCATAAACATCAATACCAGAAAATGATATAAACAAGATAAAAAGAAAGAAACAAGCAAATAGTAAGTATGATTGTTTTTTCATAATCCGAAACACCTCCATCAAGTTTACTTGAAAAGCCAAGATTACTATAATAAATATCACCACTAAAACTAAAATTAGCGTCATTAGAAACAATTAATTGTTTTTGATTATTAATATAATCATATTGAACTAAATTAACGTCTACACCTGTAAAAATACCTTCGTTAAAAACTAAATTTTTACCATAAGCCAAAGCATAACAAGAATTATTATAAGAAGATGAACCACAACTATAAGAAAACGCTACATAATTATCTTTATATGATATATTATCAACATAACCACTAAATAAATCAAACATATTTTGATTTAAAGAAACATTTTGACCTACAAACTCTTTAGCGTCAACTCTTAAAGAATAAATAAATAATAATAATAAACCAAATAAAATATAAGCAAGAATACGACCTATTGTTCGTCCAAAAGAATTATAAATAGGTTTAAATATAGATTTTAATAAATTCATAAATTATCACTCCTTTTATGGCCATTCCACTCTTTTTTATAACGCTTCATTTTAGTATAGGTATTATATGAATTATATAATTCAGCCGTATGAAACCAAAAAAATCTAGCTACACTCTCTGTTTCAAGTTGACCATCTTTTTCAACAGTTGAAAAACCATCTATTAAATTATTCCACTGAATACAACCTAAAAGACATTTACAAAGAACAACATTTTTAATTTGTTCACGCAATGGTTTAGCAATACGACCATAAACTTGAGATGTTCCAACAATGTGTTTTCTCTGTTTACGCTGTTGTGAAAACTCTATCATTTCTTCAATAGAAATATTTTTAGATTCTAAAGAATTCCACTCTAATTGAATTTCATCTATCGAATACAAAACACCTTCAAAATCATTTTCAAAATATTTAAGACTACTAATACCGTCATATTCAATAACAATACGTTCAGAATTTTGCAAATTTTTACGTTCACGAATAAAACTTAAATATTCAAAAGTCTCAAGAGTTTTAATATCTTGCAAATACAAAACATCATCTTTAAGAAAATATTTATGCGTAAAAGGAAAATTAGTAAACTCAATATTAGAGACCATTATACAATAATTATAATAATTTAAAACTTGAGTAACATAATTAACCAAAGATAAAGTTTTACCACTGCCTTGAGGACCACAAAAAATCAGTAAACCCTCAGGATCAAAATAAAAAGGATGTTTTTTTTTAAAATCATGTTTAAATTTAATTGATTTATACAAATTAATAGGATTAAGTGAGCCATGCATAAAATTACGTTCATAATTTGCCATCGAAATCACCACAATTAAAATCAATAAAATCTTTATCAATCAAAGTAAAATCATAATCTAAATAAGATGTATTTTTTAACAAATAAGATTGAACTTTTACATAAAGTTTAAAAAGTAATTTATTTATCATTTAACATTTACCTTCAACTTTCCTCCAAAAGCAGAACTCATTATCATATTAATTAAAAGTTGCAACATATTTACAGTAAAAGCAATCGGAAAACATATTTTTACACAATCAATAATTACTTCAAATACACCAGAATAATCCATTAAATAATACCCTCCTTTTCGAATTTATTTTCTAATAACTTAATAATATCAATCTTTTTTTTCATTTTTTCACCTCATATTTTTTAAAAGAAAAAGCCGGTATAAGACTACCGACTTACTCAAAAGCTATAATTTAAATTTACCAGTTTTAAACGCAGTCATTACCATACGAACTAACTTACGAATACCAAACCAAAGTAACACAAGACCTAAAGAAGCACCAATACCAATAACAAGATAACTAACAATAGTTGAAGCAGATAACTCAGACGTCATAGAATTCATTAATGATTTAATAGCTTCTATAGCAGTTGAAGACGAAGTCTCACCTTCTAATAAAAAAAACATAATACTCCTTTCTCTACCCTTTTAATTTATTTAACCAACCTATTAAATTGTTGATTAACCTTTTTTTAAAAGATAACTTAGGTTTAAAAAAACCAATTTTGTTATAATAATCAAAATAATCATTACATTGAACAAAACCTAAATTATCATCATATACAAAAAACTGGACTACAATATGATTAAAACTATTTTTATCACCTAATTTATAAAATGTTAAATTATAAAATCGATGATAATAATAACCAGTTTGTGGATTATACCAAATTATAAGACTTACCATTGCTTAAACGTAATTTTGTTATCAATTTCTTGTCTTTTAATGGATTTGATTTATTTGGAACTGAATCTATTGTAGCAATACATACAACACCAATAACGTCGACTGGTAAATTATTAAATACATCAGCATTATCATAGTAGATACTAATTTCACTTAAACCATTGAACGAATCAGTATCACCTATTTTATCTTTTTCTGCAAAAATAAAACCTATTCTTGACTTAACCTTTCCATCTTTTTCAAATTTGTTAACATTTAAAACTATTACTTTTTCTTCCATTTTTTCCTCCTCCTAGTTTTAAAATATTTAGCAACATATTATTGCTACTATAATAGTATCAAAACATAACTAAAATGTCAACAAAAGAAACGAAAATAATACTATTTTGTGTCTATCTAAAATAGATATAATTTAGTATCATATTAAATGAGGTGTAAGTATGATTTCTAGTAACATAAGAATTCCAGAAGAATTATGGGATAAATTAAGAAAAATTGCAGAAAAAGAAGAAAGAAGTATTAATAGTGAAATTATATACATTATAAAAAAATATATAGAAAAAGATGATGAGCCAACTCGTTAGTTAAAATTTATTATATAAAAAAAACGGATATATCAATAGCAAGTAAATGCTTAAATAAGCACTATTGACATATCCTTATTTTTTTATGTTTTGCAACTAACAAAACGAGTTGACTACCCTCAACAAGTTATAAATTTTCACGAATATATATTATGTTAAGTTCTATGTTTTAAATAAAATAATTTTATTATAAAAACTATCTTATTTACCTTTTTTCTTTTTTAAAATAATATCTTCATTATCTAATATAGCATTTGAATATTCATCGTTTTTATCAACAACAATGTCAGCTTTTTCTTTTTTCTTTTGTAAGTAATACTTAACGTATGTATATATTCCGCATACAATAAGTATTGCTACCATCATAATTACAAACGTATATTTCCAAGATACATCGCTACTATCAAAACTTTCCAAAATAAACATAATTCCCTCTTTTTTCTTTTAAATTTTACGTGATTGAATTTCAGCAATTTTTTCAAAAACTTCTTTGGCATTTTCTTCTGTTATAACACTATAACCTAATTCTCTTAAAGCTTGAAGTTTTATTGTATTTAATTCTTGAGTTATACTCAATTTTTCTTCATGTTTTTGTTCAATCTCTCGGACAAATCTTTCATGACTATCTCCTATTTTAGCACGTGATGCTCCCCCATTATTATATAAAGTAAATCCACTATACATAATACTTTCAAAAGTCATTTGTTGTTCTTGATTGTATAAGAATTCTCTTGGATTAGTAAAGCCTGTTAATTTACTTACAAAACAAAGTAAATATTTAAATTCTTTATTTGTTTCCATACTTTGAAGAAAGTGATATAAATATACATAAGTATTATATGTATCTTTTGTTTTATCATCCTTTAATCTTTCTTTTAAAAGTGATGTTATATCTGTTAAAATTTCCACTTCTTTACGATTAAAACCTTTTAGATCGACCAAACCACTATTGGATAAAGCTACTTTAACGCCTTCATTTAATTTATTATCGATTTTTATAATATAATCACCATCAATAACTAAATTATTTAAATCATCTTCATTTTTAATTTCTAATAATTGCATTAATCTTGTTGCTTTTTCATTAGGCCAATCTTCTAATTTATCAGTAGCAAGATAATTATATAACATTTGTCTTGATACCCCTAAATACTTTGCCAACCTTACTTTTGATACTCCTAGTTCTGATAGAACATTACTAATTTTACTCATAAAGACCTCCTACATTTTTATTGTATCATTTATAGATTTTTTGTCAATGATTATGCCAATTTTTGTAAAGCAAAAAAGGACTTATCTAAATGTTTCTTCAATGATTCCTCCACCTAAGCAAACATTATCTTTATAAAGAACAACTGATTGTCCTTTGGTTATGGCACGAACCTTTTTCTTAAAAGTTACTTCTAATTTATCATTTGTTTTTTGAATATAGCATGGAACTTTATCTCCCCTACTCCTTACTTTGGCCAGACATTCTTTTGGTAGTTTATCAACTAAAATATTTAAGTTATTAGCGATTAATTTAGTTGAAAACAGATCATCATTTGAACCTACAACTAATTGATTATTTAATATATCAATATCTACCACATATAAAGGCTTATTATAGGCTATTCCTAGCCCTTTTCTCTGTCCAATGGTATATTTATATAATCCTTGATGTTTTCCAATAATTTGGCCATCTTTTAACACGATATTGCCATTTGTAGCTTTAATCTTATCTTTTAAATAAGAAATGTAATCATCATTTTCAATGAAACATATTTCTTGACTATCTTTTTTATTAAAAACACTAAGATTATTAAGCCTTGCTATTTCTCTTATTTCTTCTTTATTTTTAAAATTTTTAAGAGGGAAAATGATTTTAGGAATAACATCTTTATTTATAGCATACAAAAAGTAACTCTGATCTTTATCATTATTACATGCACATAATGTATTATCATTAATATCAACATAATGACCAGTAGCGATATAATCATATCCAAGTTCTAAGCCTTTTTTATATAACAACCCGAATTTAAGATATTTATTGCATCTAACACAAGGATTAGGTGTTTTACCATTTTGATATTCACTAACAAAGTTATCAATAACTTTTTCCCTAAATTCTTTTGTTAAATCAAAAACAACGTGTGGTATTCCTATTTTCTCACATACACGTTTAGCATCAATCAACATTTTATTAGTTTTATCATCATCTAGTAATTTCATTGTTGCTCCTAAAACATCATGTCCTTGTTGTTTTAATAAAAGAGCACTAACTGAAGAATCAACGCCTCCTGACATACCTACTAATACTCGCATTTTAATCACCAGGAATATTATAACTTATTTAATGGTAAAAGTCCAAAATTTTATAATAAAAGGGCTTAAAAATGTTTCCAAAAGAGCACTTATACTAAGGGCAATAAAACAATATAATAATATTTTGAGATATTTAGGCATTAATTCTTTAATTTTATTATCTTGCTTTAGAAAAAGGGTTTTAAAAAGCTTTATTGAAAAGTTATTAGCATGATATATCAAAACAACATATACCAAAATATTAATTATATGATGAGGAAAAATATAGATTAAAGCTCCAATTATGCCTTTGTATAAATAAACATTAATAATGCTTCCTATACTAAATCCTATAACAAAACTCTTAAAGAAAATAATAAAATTATTTAAAACTATACCAATAATCGATAGGCCTAATAACCATATAATTATCAAATACAAATTATTATTTAAAAAACTATTTAGTAAGTTACCAAAATAGTTTATATTTTTATTATCTTTTATGTTTAAAAAATACGTTGTTAATTTATCTTCCACTAATATCTTGTCGGCCTTATTTATCACATTAGCAAATACTATACCAATAAATATACCTATTACCACAATACTTATTATGAATAAATACTTTTTCTTTTCTTTTTCCATTGATATCACCAATAAATTATATAAAAAATTATCGTTTTTATGATATTATTTTGCATTTTTTATAGTAATATATTATAATTAATGTGAGGTGAACGTAATGAGTAATAAGACGATGAAGATATTTGCAATTGTTTTTTTAATAATAATGTTAGGATCTAGTATTTTAGGTTTAATATTTATGTAATAATTTTTATAGAAATAAAGACTTATGAATTGTTGATTTAGTTCATAAGTCTTTTTATTAATCTTTTTTATCTTTTAATTCTTTTAAAATTTCTTCTAATAATTTAGTTTCATCACTTTTTTTAGGTTTTTCTTCTTTTTTCTCTACCTTTTTAGCCATAAATTTGTTCATTATTTTTACTACTAGGAAGATGCATGCTGCAATTATTAAGAAATTAATAACATTTTGAATAAATAGTCCGTAATAAATAGTAGCATCACCTAAGGTAACTTTTATATTAGTGAAGTTGATACCACCAATTAATATACCCACAAGAGGCATAATAATATCATTAACAAGAGAATTAACGATAGCTGTAAATGCTTGTCCCATAATAAAAGCTACAGCTAAATCGATAACGTTTCCTCTTTTAATAAATTCTTTAAATTCATCGATTATCGTTTTAATATTATTTTCTTTTTTATTTTGTTCCATATATTCTATCTCCCGCATCTCCAAGTCCTGGAATAATATAACCATTTTCATTTAATTTCTCATCAACATTTGCACAATATATTTGAACATCTGGATGATCTTTCTTTATTTTCTCTAAGCCTTCAGGGGATGCTATTATTGATAAAAATTTAATTTTTTTAACACCATCCCTCTTAAGCATAGAAATAGCAGCACTACCACTACCACCAGTTGCAAGCATTGGATCTAACAAAAATACTTCTTTATTTTCAATGTTATTTGGTAATTTACAGTAATATCTAACTGGTTCTAATGTTTCCTCATTTCGGTATAAACCAATGTGGCCAATTTTAGCATTAGGCATTAAGGTTAACACGCCATCAACCATGCCCATACCTGCTCGTAAAATAGGCACAAAAGCATACTTCTTTTCGTTAACACGATATCCTTTGGTTTTAGCAATCGGTGTAGTAACTTCAAATTCTTCTAATTGAGCATCCTTTAAAGCTTCATAACACAATAACATAGCAATTTCACTTATTAATTCTCTAAATTCTTTAGTGCTTGTCTTTTCATCTCTTAAAATTGATATTTTGTGTTTAACCATAGGATGATTTAAAACTATTTCTTTCATTTTTCCTCCATAAAAAACACTAATCCTTAAAGACTAGTGTTTACAATTAGTTGTGCTTAATTTTTTCATAAACATCACCAAAGTAATAATAGCACATTTTAAAGTGAAATGTCTATTATTATTTTATGATTAGACAGTTTTATTAAAGAGATGCTATAAACATTGGAATTGATACTTCAATAAAAGTTTTATTAGTTTTTATCTCTTCGTCTAATAATGCTAATTTATGTAAATTGTTAATTAATTCACTCTCAGTAAAGTTATTAGTTTTATAACGAATCGCTCTTACTTGTTTAGGATTTTTAATGTTTAAAATATTAGCAATTTCATCATCTTTCATATATGATAAAACCTTTACTTGATAAATTAATCTCATTTGATAAGCAAGAGAAATTATAATTTTTAATGGTTCTGTTTTATTATTCATTAAATCATTATATATTTTAAAACTAAGGGCTTTATTTTTTTTGATAATGGCATCCATTAGAGCAAAAATATTGTTTTCAGATATCTTAATGACAATCTTATCAATATCTTCTTTCTCAATAATTTTATCATCTATTTTATAAAGCATTAACTTATCTATTTCATTATCAATACGTTCTATATTATCACCTAAAAGTGATATTAAATACCGAAGGTTACTATCACTTATTTTATAGCCTTGTAATTTGCTTTTTATTATATTTTCAATATTAACATCAATATTTAAACACAAACATTTACTTTTTATTAAGGAACTAATTTTTTTCTTATTGTCTAGTTTAGAACAATTTAAAATCAAAATATTGGCTGTATTAGGATTATTGAGATAATCTTCTAATACTTTAGTATTTTGCTCGATTTCACTTTTTTCAGTAGTTAGAAAAACAGCGTCATATCCCAAAACAGCCTTTTTCTCTTGAAATATTGAATATGTATCAAGCTCATTTATTAATGAAAGTGTAGTCATTTCACTTAAATCGTATTTAATTAATTCATCTTTTGAAAAGCCATTTTCTTCCAATATTTTTAAGACTTCAAGTTCCAACAGTTTGTAATTATCACATTCAATGAAATACAAGTTATTGGTTTTGTTCATTTAGTTTTTCCTTTACAAAGGCAAATACTTCATCAATTTTTTCTAAATCTTTGCCAGCACCCTGAGCGAATTTTATACTACCGCCGCCTTTACCATTACACATAGTTGATGCTTCTTTGACAACCATCCCTGATGATAAATCACAATTACTTCTTGAAATGAAATTTACTGTCTCATTATTTTTAATATTAGCGATTAAAATAAAGATGTTTTCGTATTCATTTGCAAGATTATCAAGTATTTGTTTAATACTTGAAGTATCCAAATTATTGGTCTTTTTAAGCAATAAATTAGTATTATGAATTACAGTGATATCACCTCTAAAATCTTCAATATTATTTAAAGCTTTTTCATCTTTTAGACGATTATATCTTTTTTCAAGAGTATGAACTTCTTCTTGTAGGACATTCATCTTTTTGTGCAAGTTAACAATATCTTTGTATGATTTTCCATCTTCTGTTGGAAGATCTATTTTAAGTTTAAGATCAATACCATTTTCACGAGCCTCATTCAAAATTGTTTTGCTTTTTAATAGTAATTTAACTATCTCATCATTATATGTCTTAGAATGTTCTAAAACCATTTCTTCTATACGATCAGCGGTTGCTGCTTCTATTCTATAAGTATTGCTTCCTTTGTTTTCTATTGAAAGAATAGCGAATCTCTTAATTAGTGAAGTGTTCTTAACATGTGTTCCACCACATAATTCTTTAGATGGCCCAAGAGTAACAACACGCACTTTGTCATGATATTTATCTTGGAATAAGGCCATTACTTCATTCTTATCAACATTATTAATATCTTTTACTTCGATATTACGATCAAGTGATTCTTTTATTAGTTCATTAACTCTATTTTCTACTAAAATTAATTGTTCATCACTGATTGAACCACGATAGTTAAAATCAAAACGAAGAGTTAAATCATCAACACGTGACCCTGCTTGATAAATATCTTTGCTGATAATTTCACGAAGAGCATATTGTAATAAGTGAACAGCTGAGTGATTAGCTTCAATATCATGACGACGTTTATCATCAACAATTAAATCAGCCTTATCGCCCTTTTTAATTACGCCTGATAATACTTTTACCTTATGAATATGTTGACCATTAGGAGCCTTAAAAACGTCTAATACGCGGGCTTTAAAGTCATTGCTTATAATCATACCAGTATCACTTACTTGACCACCACTGGTAGCATAAAAACATGTTTTATCAAAAATAACATATCCTTCCCTATCAAGACTATCAACTAAAACATTATCTTTAATTAAATCCATAATCAATGATTTACATTTAACTATATCATATACAAATTCAGAATCTTTTTTATAGTTAAGAAGAGTTTCATTTTGAAGATTCATACTATTTTCATGTTTTTGACTACTTTTAGATAATTCTCTTTGCATAGTCATATATTTATCAAATTCTTCTTTATTAGTTGTAAAACCTTTTTCTTCTAAATATTCTAAAGTAAGTTCAAATGGGAACCCATATGTATCATAAAGTTTAAAAGCATCATACCCACTAATGGTATTATCAATTGATTCATCCATTAATTCATATAGTTTTTTCTCACCTTGAACTAAAGTTTTATTAAATAATTCTTCTTCTTCTTTAATTAAATTTTTAACCATTTCTTGTTTTTCAAGAAGATATGGATAAAAATCTTTCATTATTGATACAACATTATCAACTAACTTATACATAAATAAGCCATTTAAACTAAGTTTACGACCAAAACGCACACTACGACGTAATAATCTTCTTAAAATGTATCCACGACCTACATTTTCAAATGTAGCGCCATCGGCAAGAGCAAAAGTTAATGCACGAATATGATCGGCAATAACTTTAAAAGGCATACTGCCATCATAAACAACGCCACTTAAATCTTCAACTTGTTTAATTATCGGCATAAAAAGGTCAGTATCAAAATTGCTATCAGCATCTTGGAAAATACATGCCCATCTTTCTAAGCCGGCTCCAGTATCAATATTTTTACTAGGTAATTCTTGGTAATCTTTACGATCTTTTCCAGGTTCACTATTAAATTGACTGAATACATTGTTCCATATTTCTACAAAACGTTCGTTGTCTTCACCTTTTTTAAACTTCTCTAGCACATCACCATCAGGATCGTATTTATCACCACGATCAAAGAAAATTTCAGAATCTGGTCCGCATGGGCCAACCCCAATCTCCCAGAAATTATCGTCTAGTTTAATGATATGCTCACAAGGCATCCCCTCACCCTTCCATAGATTATAAGCATCTCTATCGTCTGTGAAAACCGTAACATATAATTTTTCTACAGGAATATTAAACCAATTAGGACTAGTAAGCAATTCATAGGCCATTTTAATAGCTTCTTCTTTAAAATAATCACCAACAGAAAAATTTCCCATCATTTCAAAAAAAGTATGATGACGTCTTGTTACTCCAACATTTTCAATATCGTTAGTTCTTATACACTTTTGTAAGTTAGTAAGGCGACGACATTTAGGAACAACACTTCCGTCAAAATATTTCTTAAGAGGCGTTACTCCGGCATTAATCCATAAAAGTGTATCATCATCATATGGAATTAAAGATGCTGAAGGAACTATCTCATGTCCATGTTCGCTAAAATATTTAAGCCACATATTTCTTATTTCAATACTTGTCATTTTTCGCATAATTACACCTCTTCTAATATTTTCTTTAATTGTTCAAGATATTCATCTACGCCACCATTATTTAAAATATAATAATCAGCGTAAGCAATAGGACCACCCTTAGCAAGATTTTCAATTTCTGAAAGGTCACGAATCTCAATATCATGACGATTAAATGGTCTATCAACTCTCTTAGCTACACGTTCATAACGAATGTTTTTATTAGCACAAATACAAATTAATTTTAAATCTTCGCCAAATTTTTCTTTTAAAACAAGGTATTCATCCCATGAATACAATCCATCAATAACGGTTGGGCCATTCTTATAACTTTCCTCAATTTCGTCTAATAATAAAATTGCCACTGCCGCCATGCCATATTTTTTTCTTAGATTTTCACGATATACTTTTTGACTATCGGGAGTTATTTCAATATTCTCCTCACGCATCTTTTTATAAATTAGACCACCAAAGTATATTTTGTTATATCCAATACTTTCCAAATAATCAGTTGCAATACTCTTACCACTGCCACTCATACCAACAACAGCATACAATTTTCTCATAATTCCTCCATACACAACAAAAGACCTCGTTAGGAGCGACTATTATCGCGTTACCATCCTAAGAAAGGCCTTAATTTTTATAACGGTATCCCGAAATCCTAAATAAGTAGCTTTCAATCAACTATTATACTAACTCCCACCAACCATAGCTCTCTTTGATAAATTACTGATTTACTCATCTCATTTAATAGATTTTATAGACCTATTATAGCACAACATATTTTCAAATTAAAGAAAAATCATTTATTTTTTAGATATTCATTAATTCCACCCTTAATACTGAAAGTATGATAACCATAACTATTCAAAATTTCACTTAATAAACGTGATTTATGACCATTATCACATAATATATAATATTTTTCATTTTTATTTAAATAATCAGCCGGATTAAATATTAAAAACTCATATGGTATATTACGACTACCTTTAATTTTACATAAATTATATACATAATTTTCACGAATATCAATAATATTGTTAAGATTTATATCTTTCATATCAGTGAAAGTTACTTCCATATATCACCAATATATTATATGATAAATTTTTAATTACTACTCATCTATTTTAAAAGGCTCTAGTGTGCCATCTTTTGCTAAAATTTTATTAACACTATCACTTGCATTTTTTAATTTCTTATCACAGATATTAGCAATATCAATAGCCTCTTTAAATTTATCAATGGCATCATCTAATAATACATCACCATTTTCTAAATCTTTTACAATTTCTTCTAATTTTTTTATATTCTCTTCAAAACTTAATTCTTTTTTTTCTTCCATTTAATCCTCCTATTTGACGAAAGCATCAATTACACCATCACAAACTTCAATCTTTATATTATCATTTGCTTTAACATCCTTAACACTTTGAATAACTTTTTCATTTATTCTAGAGATACTATATCCCCTTTTCAAAGTTTTTATAGGATTTAACACTTCTATTTTACCCAATAAATTGGTGTATAAACTGGTATTATAATCAAGACTTATTTTAATAGCATGTCTTAATTTATTGATTAAATCATTATAATTATAAACTTTTTCCATATATAACATTTTAGGATTAGCGAAAATATAATTCTTTTTCAATAAGTTTAAACGATCTTGCTTATTTTTAATAATATTGTTAATAGCTATAATTAATTTTTCATATAAATAATCAAAATTCTGTTCTTTTATTTCATATATATTTCTAGGATTTTTAAGAACAAAACTTGTCTTTAATCTATTTAATATTTCATTATTTATGTTTATTTTGTTATTAATATTTTTAATTAACCGTATTTTAATTTGTTCAATATAGTTGATAACATCTTCTTTGTTAGGGACGGCCATTTCAGCTGCTCCTGTGGGTGTAGGGGCACGCATATCTGCTACAAAGTCACTTATCGTCCAATCAATCTCATGACCAACGGCACTAATTATAGGTGTTTTAGCTTCATAAATAGCTCTCGCTACTATTTCTTCATTGAAAGGCCATAAGTCTTCAATTGAACCACCACCACGCCCAACAATAATAACATCAAGGTTATAATCATCCGCTATTTTTAGATTTTTAACAATATCATTTTTAGCAAATTCGCCCTGAACAAGAGTTGGAAATAATATAGTTTCACACAATGGAAAACGTCTTTTAATGGTTGATAAAATATCTTTAATAGCAGCTCCAGTGCTAGCCGTTATAATACCAATTTTATTTGGTATTTTGGGGATTTTTTTCTTATGTTCTGGATTAAATAATCCCTCTTTTTGCAGTCTTTCTTTTAACTGTTCAAAAGCAATATATAAATTGCCAACACCATCTTCAATCATTTCTTCTACATATATTTGATAACCACCACTTGCTTCATATAAAGAAATTCTACCAGTTACCAAAACCTTCATCCCATCACTTGGCATAAACTTAATTTTTTTAGTATTTGTGCTGAACATAATAGCATTAATACGTGATGTTTCATCTTTAAGGGTAAAATAAAAATGTCCTCTTGTATGATTCTTAAAGTTAGAAATTTCACCTCTTAAAAAAATTAATCCTAAATTAGGATCATTTTCTATTTTAAATTTCAAATAACGATTCAACTGGGTTACAGTAATATACTTTTTATTGTTCATTTATATCCTCTTCATGATATATTCTATCAAGACAGGCATTAATCATTTTAGTAACACTTTCATCACTATATTTATGTGATAATTCTACTGCTTCATTTATCGCAACAATAGGTGGCGTGTTAGTATATTTTAGTTCATAAATAGCAATACTTAATATAGCCTTATCAACTTTTGATAATCTGTCAATGTCCCAGTCAATTAAATATTTATTGGCAAGTTTAGAAATAGTATCTTGGTTTTCAATTACACCATGAATAACTTCATTTAAAAAGTCATTTGTTACTTCTAATTGTTCTTTTATTAAGTCATCAACATTATACGCAACATTAGCTTTATCTAAAATGTATACTTGATATAGCACCTTTATACATATTTCTCTTAATTCATTTCGATTTTTCATTACAATCACCTACTAACATTTTATCATATTTCTTTAATTAATTCTATTATTTATCGTTTTATTTTATTTATATTATCACGAAAATCTTTTTTAATAAGCACCTTTTGTGGACACATAGAAACATTTAACTCATCACTATAGCGCATTTCTCCATCAAACGAGTAAAGAGTTGGTTCATCTAAAATAATATGTGCTTCTTTGGATTTAAAATATGTTATTTTATCATCATCTTTATGTTTATTATTTAAAAGTTTAAGAAAAAGTTTGGGAACTTCCCCCTTAGAACATGAAACAGAAAAGACATTAAACAAGCCATCATCAATTGAGGCTTTATCATCAAGCCTAATTCCTCGTCCATAATACATTCCATTACAAAGCGATAGCATCGTTACGCGGTCATTTATAGTCACTTCATCAAAAACACCTATAACTTTTAAATTGTCAAAGTTAAAAAAGGCTTTAACTATTCCAAGAGGATACGCTAACTTCTTAAAACCATTTTCTTTAAATTCATTAGCATGCATCGCTACTTTAGCATCTATTCCAAGTGATAGAATCCCAAAGAAATAATCATCATTTACTTTACCAACGTCACTTAAAAAGTCATCATCCATATTTTCAATAGCGCGGTAGAAATCATTACCACAACCGGCTGGTACTACAATAAGTCCTTTCTTGCTATCAATCATTCCATTTAAAACTTCATTTAAAGTGCCATCGCCACCAATGGAAACAATATTATTAATACTATCATTATGTGCATAAAAACTAGTAATCTCTGTCGTTTTGCCTTTTTCAGTAAAAACGATAACATATTTTCGATTATATGATTCATATATTCTTTGCATAATATTTAAAAAACGTAAACTATCACCATTATTAGCAATAGGATTAACTATAAAAACATCCATAAAACCTCACTCGTTTAATTATACAAAAATTAAGGTTAAATTAAAAGATTTAATTAATAAAAAAGTTTGTAAAAATACAAACTAATTATTTAATTCATCCATAAGTAATGGAATAATTTGTTTTTTTCTTGAAACAACACCTTTTAATTGATATCCTTGATAAATATCTTGAATATTGAAGATAGTTTCAAAAACAGATTTAGATCTTTCATTATACAAAATGTATGTATTACTGTTAATAACATCTGTGATACAGAAAGCAAAAATAGCATAATTATGTTCTTTGGCAATCTCTTCAATAACTTCTAAGTAAGCCTCTTTGTTATCAAGAACACTTTGATAATTTATAACCGTCATTTGACCAATACCAACTTTCTTATCTTTAATATTGAATGATTTAAAGTCGTTATAAATTAATTCTTCAATCGTTTTACCTTTGGTGCTAGCTCCTGCTTCAAACATCTTTTTAGAGAACTTTTGAATATCTACTTTAGAAATTTTGCTTAAACAAGTTGCTGCTTCCTTATCAAGGTTAGTTGTTGTTGGCGAATGGAAAACGAGTGTATCAGATAAGATTCCCGATAACATAAGCCCCGCAATATCTTTAGGTGGAACAAGATTATGTTCACGATACATTTCATAAATTATTGTATTGGTGCTACCAACAGCCATATTACGGAAATTAATAGGATTAGATGAATTAACATTACCAATCTTATGATGATCGATAATTTCAATAATATCAGCTTCTTCAATACCTAAAACACTTTGATTATACTCATTATGATCAACTAAAATAACTTTTTTAGGATTTTTTTCATTCATATCTTCCATTCTTAATAATCCTAAAACTTTATTATTCTTATTAACAATAGGATAATTAGTAAACTTATATTTATTAAAAATCATTTCAAAGTCAAAAGCATAAGTATTTTCTTCAATAACAGCGATATTACGATCTGAAACAATATTTTTAATATAATTGCTCAAAATAATAGCCTTAGATGTATGGAAAGAATCAAGTGGTGAATAAATAATATTAATTTTATTCTTTTTAGCCTCTTTCAAAACATCTTCATCCAAAGTGGCATTACCCACAATTATTAAAAGTTTAACACCTGATTTTATAGCATAACGAATTATATTAAGACGATTACCAACTATCAAAACATGATGATTAGTAAGGTTTATTTTTTCTTCAAAGTCACTTGTTTTAAATGATGATACTAACAAGTTTCCATCTATTTCATCGTCAAATTTTAAGATTTTTTGACCATTTAAAGTATTAATAATATTATCATATGATGTATAAATACTGTCATAATAAGGATCTATTATTATTTTTAATAAATCTTTCATTGTAACAATTCCTAAATATTTTAAATTGTCATTGCAAATTGGTAAACCTGTTATTTCATTTGTTTGCATATAATTGTATAAATTATTTAAAGTTTCATGATAGTTTATATAACAGCCTCTTTTATACTTTAAATCTTTAACTTGTAAACGTGTATCATTCAAATAAATAGGTTCACGAACATTAAAATAGTCTAAAACATATTTTGTTTCGTTATTAACCTCTCCTAAGATGCAAGGAATTGTTTTGTATCCTAATTCATTTTTTAAATATGATAAACTAATGGCACTAGTTACTGAATCCGTATCAGGATTTTTATGTCCAAATATATATATTTTATCCACTTTTTTCCTCCTTTTTATAAACGCTTAACCATTATACGCTTATTTATAAATTAAATCAACTATAAAATATTATCATCTTTTAACAAACTAAGCGATATTTTTTCATTCTTTTTATCGATACCTACAACATAGCATGTGACTATGTCACCTACTTTATAAAGATCACTTGGATGACGCACAAAACTTTTAGATAGTTTAGATATGTGTGCTAAGCCATCATTATGTAATCCAACATCAATGAAAAGACCAAAATCAACAACATTACGCACAGTTCCTTTTAATTCCATCCCAACCTTAACGTCATCAATGGTTAAAATGTTATCTTTCAAAATAGGTTTGGGCACATCATCACGAGGATCGCGGTTTGGTCTTTTCAAGTCAGCAATGATATCATCAAATGTTAATTTAGGTATATTTAAAGTTTGGCGAATAGTTTCTAAATCAGCTTTCTCAATACTTTCAACAAGGCCGATGCTTCCAATATCATAAGGAGTGTGATGTAATTCTTTTAAAATATTAAGTGCATCTTGATAATTTTCAGGATGAATACTAGTTTTATCAAGAGGATTGACACCATCAATAATTCTTAAAAAACCAATCGATTGTTCATATATTTTGTCACTTATACCTTTAATTTTGGAAACTTCTTTTCTGGATTTAATCATTCCTTGACTATCACGATAAGTGATAATGCCATCAATAGCCTTTTTATTAAGCCCAGATACATATTTTAATAATTCACGAGAAGCGGTGTTTATATTAACCCCTACTCTATTTACTGTCTTACTAACAACGAAATTTAAGGATTCGTCTAATTTCTTTTGACTAACATCATGTTGATACAATCCAACACCAATACTTTTAGGGTCAATTTTTACAAGTTCTGATAAAGTATCTTGAAGTCTTCGGCCGATACTTATAGCACTTCGCTTTTCAACAGTTAAGTCAGGAAATTCTTTTATTCCCTCTTCGCTTGCCGAATAAACGCTTGCTCCAGCTTCATTTACCATAACATATTTAACATCACGTGAACTATTTTTAAGAGTATCAGCAATAAAACGCTCACTTTCTCTTGATGCGGTGCCATTTCCAATAGCAATAACATCAATTTCATATTTTTCAATTAATTCTAAAACCTTTTTGCGTGATTCTAAAACTTGATTATGTGGAGGTGTCGGATAGATAACGTCAATAGCAAGCGGACGTCCAAATTCATCTAAAACAGCTAACTTGCAGCCAGTTCTGTAAGCAGGATCTAAGGCTAATACTCGTTTATCTTTCATTGGAGGTGTTAATAATAAGGATTCTAAATTAAGAGAAAAGTTTTCAATAGCAATAACGGAAGCTTTATCAGTTAAATCACTTCTTATCTCTCTTTCAATACTAGGTGCAATAAGTCTATTATAACTATCCGCTATAGCCAAACGCACGATTTCACTACTAGGAACATTATCCCTCTTAATAATCTTTTTCTCTAAATATGTTAAAATAATTTTAGTATCAACTTCAATTTTAACACTTAAAACACCTTCACTTTCACCACGATTAATTGCTAAAATTCGATATGGTTTAATCTTACTTATACTATCTTTATAATCATAGTAAATTTTATAAATTTCTTTCTCATCTTGGGCATTTTTCTTTATTTTAGATGTAATTATTCCATTATTATAGGTATAATCTCTTATCCATTTTAAATAATCAGCGGTATCAGATATATCTTCAGCAATTATATAAGATGCATTAATAATAGCATCTTCTTTGGTTTTAACCTTATCATTTAAAAAATTATTAGCATATTCATAGATATCAATATCAGAAAATTCCATAATCTTATCACTAAGAGGTTTTAAACCTAATTTAATAGCTTCGCTTGCTTTCGTTTTTTTCTTTTCTTTAAAAGGTTTGTATAAATCTTCTACTAAAATTAATTTATCAGCTTGTAATATTTTTTCTTCTAATTCTTTAGTTAACATACCTTTTTCTTGAATTAATCTTATAACATCGTCTTTACGTCTTTTTAGTGATAATTGATAAACATAAATATCACTTATTTTACGAATACTTTCTTCATCCAAATTACCAGTCGCTTCTTTTCGATAACGAGCGATGAAAGGAATTGTATTACCATCTTCTAATAATGTTAAAACTCTTTCTACTTGCCAAGTTAATACACCTAATTCTTTGGCTATTTCTTTTATAATATTTTCATTCATTTATAATCACCTTTTGTATCATTAATAACAATATTATAACACATGATTAAATAAATATTATAAATTATGGACAAAAAATTATTTTTGTGATATTTTACATATGGGAGTGTATAATGAAAGAACTTATTGAAGATATTGTGATGGATTTTAATACAGATCTTGCAACAATTTATGATGTTTTTGAAGAATTAATCTCTTTAGGAATTAATGACGAAGATATGCTAAAAGATGTTTTATATGATACTTGTTCAAGATTAGCCACAAACGAGCTTTACGACGAAAAACTCTTAGAATTTAAAGGATTAACAGAAAAAGAAGCAATTAAAAGAGCACTAGAATATTATCATTCAGAACATAATAATAAAATGGTTTAAGAAACACCTTAAACCATTTTTATTTTATAAAAAATCATCAATTGTCATTAGACGTTCATCAATTTCTTTTAGACTTGGTCTATTTTTAATACCTTGAGTATTTAAATCAGGCTTTATTTCATCCTCTTTATGAGAAACACTTACTAAAGTAAAAGCATCTTTTATTTTTTCTTTAGTAATAGTATTACCAGTTGAATATCTATCCATTATTGATAATTCGGTTAATTTAATAGGAATTAATTCGCTTGTTTTAATAATAATTGTTGAGTCTTTTGGACAAGCAAATGATTTAACAACTTTATATGGATTAGCTTTAACTTCGCGCACAAGCATTAATCCTCGTCTTGCTCTATTACTTATATCAAATTCGCTTATTTTAACGCGCTTACCAGTTCCTTTGTTAGTAATAATCGTTATATACTCAGTATCTTTAAAATTACAAACACTAACTACTTTATCATCTTTTAAATTAATTGATTTAACACCACTCGTTTTAAGACCAACAATCGGTATTTCCTTAGCATCAAACCATAAACCATAACCTAGATTAGTTGCCACGAAAATATTATTATAACATGTCTTAAAGGCTGTTACTAACATATCATCATCTTTTAACTTCATACAACTTACTGGCTTGTTATAACGCAATAATTTAAAATCACTTAATTTAGTGCGTTTTATCATACCTTGACTACTTGCAATCGTAATATCACAATCTTCTTTAAAGTCTCTAACTAAAATAGATGATACAATTTCTTCATTACTAGCAAGTTTAACTAGATTACTTACATGTTTTCCTAATTCTTTCCATCCAAGAGATGGAACAGTCCATACCGGAATATATATGAAATTACCTAGTGTTGTAAATAACAATAACACATCTTTGGTATTTGCTTCATAAAGACCTATTGCATAGTCTCCATCTTTAACAAATGGTGGTTCATCTTCCTTATAACTACGTTTAGAACTTCTTTTGATATAACCATCATGCGTAACTACCAAAATAACATCCTCTTTAGGAATCATTTCTTCTTCATTAATGGTAATATCCATAATTTCATCTTTAATTTCTGTCTTACGTGGAATAGCATATTCATCTTTAATTTTGCGAAGTTCCTTTTTCATAACTTCTTTTAATTTTTCAGGATCATTCAATATAGCTTCAAGTCCTGCAATAACTAATTTTAGGTTCTCATACTCTTTATTTAAAGCATCAATATCTGAATTAGTTAAACGATATAATTGTAACATAACAATATATTCAGCTTGAGGTTCAGTAAATGAAAACTGTTCTTGTAAATTAACTTTAGCTGAAGACTTATTGGCACTTTTTCTAATTAAGGCGATAACTTCATCTAATATAGAAATAGCTTTAATTAACCCTTCAACAATGTGCATACGTTTACGAGCAAAATTTAAATCAAATTCTGTTCTTTTAGTAACAACATCTTTTTGGTGATTTATATAAGCGTCTAATATTCCAACAACACCTAAGGTAACTGGAGCACGATTAACGATAGCAACCATGTTATAGTTATATGATATTTGCAATTCACTATTTTTGTATAAATAGTTTAAAATAATATCACTTTTAGCATCTTTCTTTAAATCAATAACGATCCGAACTGGATCATTTCGATCGGACTCATCTCTTATATCTTGAATACCATCAACTTTTTTTTCAATCATTAATTCACTTATTCGTTTAACAAGCATAGCTTTGTTAACATCGTATGGTATTTCTTTAATAATGATTTGTTCTTTACCTTTTTCTTTGTTTATTAATACTTTACTTCTAACAATTACCCGACCGCGACCTTTAGTAAGGGCTTCATTTAAACCTTCTCTTCCTTCGACAATACCACCTGTTGGGAAATCTGGGCCTTTAATAATATCAATAATTGTTTCTACTCGACAATTAGGGTTATCGATTCGCTTAATAGTAGCATCAATAACCTCCCCTAAGTTATGAGGTGGAATATTAGTGGCATAACCTGCGGAAATACCTGTTGAACCATTCACTAAAAGATTTGGAAACTTAGCAGGTAAAACTGTTGGTTCATTAATAGTATCATCAAAGTTAGGAGCCCAAACAACTGTGTTTTTATCAATATCTTTTAAAAGTTCATTACTAATTTTGGATAATCGTGCTTCTGTATAACGCATTGCAGCGGCACCATCACCATCCATTGAGCCATTATTTCCTTGCATTTCAATATAAGGCGTATTTTGTTTCCACCATTGACTCATTCGCACCATGGCATCATAAATGGATGAATCGCCATGAGGGTGAAAGTTACCCATAATACTACCAACAGTTTTGGCACTCTTTCTTGTTGGCTTATCATAAGTATTACCATCACGATACATACCATACAAGATTCTTCGCTGAACAGGCTTTAGACCATCACGAACATCAGGGATAGCTCTATCTTGAATGATAGCTTTAGCATATCGTCCAAAACGTTCTCCCATTATATCTTCAAGAGAATAATCATAAATTCTTTGTATAATATCACTCATTATTTATTACCCCCGATATCATAATTATCTTCAAGTGAAAATTCAACATTTTCCTCAATCCATTCTTTTCTCGGTTCAACCTTGTCCCCCATTAAAACACTTACACGACGTTCTGCTAAAAGAGCATCATTAATGTTTACTTTAATCAGACTACGTGTCTCAGGATTCATCGTAGTATCCCAAAGTTGAGTGGCGTTCATTTCACCTAAACCTTTGTAACGTTGAATATTGCTTGCACGACCTTTTTCGTTTTGAATAATATTCACACGTTCTTCATCACTCCATGCATAATAAGTTTTTTTAGAAAAATCAATTTTATAAAGCGGTGGTAAGGCAATAAACAGCTTTCCTTCCTCAATAAGCGGACGCATATAACGATAAAAGAATGTAAGCAATAAAATTTGAATATGTGCTCCATCATCATCAGCATCGGTCATAATAATTATTTTATCGTAATTTGCTTCTGTTACATCAAAATCACTACCACAACCAGCTCCGATAGTATAAATCATTGTATTTATTTCTTCATTTTTAAATATATCATCCATCTTGGTTTTTTCAGTATTTAAAACTTTACCACGCAATGGCAAAATAGCCTGGAATGTTCTATCACGACCACTTTTAGCACTACCACCCGCAGAATCACCCTCAACTAAATATAACTCGTTTTTCTTAGGATTTCTTGATGTAGCAGGCGCTAATTTGCCACTTAAATTACGTTCTTTTTTATCCTTACTTTTACCTTGACGTGCTTCGTCACGGGCCTTTCTAGCAGCTTCACGCACACTTTTACTTTTAATAATTTTATCCATTATTAAAGTAGCAATAGCTTTATTTTCTTCAAGGAAAAATTGCAATTGTTCGGTTACTAAATTTTCAACAGCTGGACGTGCTTGTGGTGTTCCAAGTTTGCCTTTAGTTTGACCTTCAAATTGTAATAAAACTTCTGGAATTTGTAAACTAATGATAGCTGTCAAGCCTTCACGGGTATCACTTCCTTCTAAGTTTTTATCTTTAGCTTTAAGGTAACCATTGCTTCTAGCATAATCATTAAAAACCTTCGTTAAAGCTGTTTTAAAACCGACTTCATGTGAACCACCATCACTTGTTTTAACATTGTTAACAAATGATTCAATAGTCTCATTATAAGTATCAGTCCATTGAAAGGCTATATCAATATGCATACCATCTTTATCACCGCTAAAACCAACAACATCATGTAAAACATCTTTATCTTCATCTAGGAAACTAACGAATTCCTTAATACCATCTTTGTAGCAAAAATGATTTTCACGATTTTGTTCTTCATCAATAACATCAATAGTTAAGCCTTTTAAAAGAAAAGCTGATTCTTGCATTCTTTCACATATAGTCGAATATGAAAAATTAGTATTGCTAAAAATTTTATCATCAGGTAAAAAACGCACTTTCGTTCCAGTTTTATTAGTTGTGCCAATTTTAGTTAGAGGTGTATCAATCGCTCCACCGTTATGGAAACGAATAAAATATTCGCCTTTATCTCTTTTAATAGTTACTTCAACATATTTTGAAAGAGCATTTACAACGGATGCACCTACACCATGCAAACCACCTGATACTTTATATCCACTTTCTTCAAATTTACCGCCAGCATGTAATACGGTATAAATAACTTCAGGCGTTGACTTACCACTTTCATGCATACCAACTGGTAGGCCACGGCCAAAATCTTCTACCGAAATGCTTTTATCTTTATGCAAAGTAATAATAATGCGATTACCATATCCATTAATAACTTCATCTATAGAGTTATCAACAATTTCCCA
This sequence comes from uncultured Bacilli bacterium, assembly GCA_934167885.1. Classification (GTDB taxonomy): domain Bacteria; phylum Bacillota_I; class Bacilli_A; order RF39; family UBA660; genus RUG12783. The sequence continues at coordinate 58,138 of CAKPMB010000005.1, read as the reverse complement.
AACAAGGTGATGTAAGCCTTTTCTATCTGTAGAACCAATATACATACCAGGTCTTTTACGAACCGCTTCCAAGCCTTCAAGAATTTTTATTGAACTTTCATCATATTTTAATGCCATTCTATCCCTACTTCCTTATTTTTACTATATAATTTTAAAATACTGTTAATTTATTTGTCAATTGATTTAAGAAAATATCTTAAATACAATATCATTACTAAATTAGTATACCAAAAATCCGTCAAGTTTTCGAGAATGTTGTGTCAAGTTATAAAAAAAGACGATTACTCGCCTTCATGTATTTTTTCAATAACACTCTCAATTCTCTTAGCATATTCAATGGAATTATCATACTCAAAAATAAGTTCTGGAGTATGGCGAATATCAATTCTATTCGCAAGCATTGAACGCAAATATCCTTCAGAATCACGTAACTCTTTTAACACTGTTTCTTTATTTTCATTCATGCATGTTAAATATACTTTAGCATAACTTAAATCATTAGTAATACTAACTGCTGTTATACAAACACTTTTTAAGATTGGATTTTTAGCTTCTAAAGATAATATTTCACTTAATTCTTTAACAAAAAGATTATTAAGTCTTTCTATTTTAATACTCATCTTTTAACCTCAACCTCCGTATAGCACTCAATTACGTCGCCTTCGCGAACATCTTGATAACCATCGATTGTTAAGCCACAATCATATCCACTCTTAATTTCTTTAACTTGGTCTTTTTCGTGTTGTAGACTTGCAATAGAACTTGTATAAATAACAACACCATCACGAATAACACGTGCTAGAGCACCGTTTTTAATAATACCACTTGTAACTTTGCAACCAGCAATATTACCAATTTTTGAGAATTTAAAGATTTGTCTAACTTCAGCTTGGCCTAATACTTCTTCTTTATAAGTTGGAGCAAGCATACCTTTTATAGCATCTTCCATTTCTTCAACTACTTTATAAATAATGTTATATAATCTTATATCAACATTACGTTCTTTAGCAAGTTCGGCTGTTTTAGTAGATGGTCTAACATTAAAACCAATAATTATAGCACGTGATGCATCAGCTAATGTTACATCGCTTTCGGTTATTGTACCAACACCACTTCTTATAACATTAACGAATACACCATCAATATTAATCTTTTGAAGTGAATGTTTTACAGCTTCTTCTGATCCTTTAACATCTGTTTTTAAAACAACCTTTATTTCTTTTTCACCATCACTGACCATTTTAAATAAATCATCCAATGACATACCAGTTCTATTGGTATCTTTTTCATGAACACGGATCTTTCGCTCTTCTGATATTGTTCTAGCTTCTTTTTCCGTTTCAAAGGCCATGAATCTATCACCGGCTAAAGGTAGTTCATCAACACCAGTTACTTCAACTGGTGTTGATGGTAAGGCTTGAGTTATATTATTACCTTTATCATCTTTGATACTACGAATCTTACCATAACATGTTCCGATAACAACTGGATCTCCCAAACGCAATGTGCCACTTTGGACTAACAAACTAACAATACTACCAACTTTTCTATCTTGTCGTGCTTCAATAACCGTTCCTGTAGCATAACGATTTGGATTAGCCTTTAAATTACGCATTTCACTAATTAAAATAATTGTCTCAAGTAAATCATTAACACCCGTTCCTTTTTTAGCAGAAATTTCACATGTTACAACATCGCCACCAAATTTTTCAGGAACCAAGCCATTTTCCGTTAATTCGGTTAATACACGTTCAACATTAGCATCAGGTAAATCAATTTTATTAATGGCAACAATGATAGGCACATTAGCAGCTTTAGCATGATCAATAGCTTCTTTGGTTTGAGGCATAATACCATCATTAGCAGCAACAATTAAAACAACGATATCTGTAATACTTGCACCACGACTACGCATTTCAGTAAAGGCTTCATGTCCTGGAGTATCAATGAAAGTTATTTTCTTATCATTAACAACAACTTGATAAGCACCAATAGCTTGTGTAATACCACCTGCTTCACCACCGGCAACATTTGTTTTTCTTATGGTATCAAGAAGGGTTGTTTTACCATGGTCAACGTGTCCCATAATCGTGACAACCGGTGGACGGTATACTAAATCTTCCTCATTATCAATAATTTCATATTTTTCGAAATTAGATTTATCAGCTGCCTCTTCACGGCGAATTTTCTTATTATAATCCAATAAAATTAATTCACAAGTATCATAACTAATACTTTGATTAATATTAGCCATAATTCCTAAATTAAATAATTTTTTGACTATTTCCGTAGGACTTACTTTTAATTCTTGAGCAAGAAGAGACACTGTCATATTATCTTTATAAATTATTACATCATTCTCTTCTTGATTATTCATTAATTTATCACGGTGTTTATAAATTTCTTTTTTGCCTTTTAAATACTTAGCTTTGGCATCAGATTTTAACTCAACTTTTGACTTAACTTTTTCCTTTTTAGTATTAACTTCATCTAAGTCAATATCGATAGCATTAACTAAATTTTCTACCTTTTCTTCAAGTTCTTCGTCAAGTTCATAATCAGGATTAAGATTTTCTTTCATGCTATCAAGTTCATTATCTAGCATAATAATATCATCTTCACTTAATATGTCGGTTTCCTTACTTTTTTTTATTCCTAATTTCTTGCATAAATCAACTATAATGGATACATCCTTATTAACATCTAATGCATATTCCAAAATACTCATTATATCACCTCTTTCATCATTATTTTTTTATAATATTTGCAATTTCATCATATACTTTATCATCAATTGAACACTCTAAATGTCTTTCTAAAGCCTTACTTTTTCTAGCCTTTTCTAAAACATCTAACGATTTTTTTATATAAGCGCCACGCCCATTAGCTCTACCAGTCTCATCGACGGAAACTACGCCATTATTATCACGAACAATTCTTAATAACTCCCTTTTTTCCAAACGTTCATTGGTTACAACGCAAGTTCGCATTGGTATTTTTTTCTTTATCATTTGATACTTATTCCTAACTTACTTGCTTCTTCTTTTGTTTGAACATCAATACGATATTTTGTTAAACGACTTGCAAGACGAGCATTCATACCACGTTTTCCAATAGCTAATGAGAAATTTTCGTCATCTGCTACAACAATAGCTACTTTTTCTTTTGGATCGGTTATTAAAACAGTTAAATTTTTTGCAGGTGATAAAGCATTTTCAATAAATATTTTAGGATCTTTATCATATTTAATAATATCAATCTTTTCACCGCCTAATTCTTTAATTATATTAGCAATTCTAACACCTTTTTCACCGATACAAGCTCCGATTGGTTCAAAATTAGGCTTTTCAGTATACACTGCAACTTTGCTACGAACACCAGGATCACGCGCAACTCCATACATTAATAACGTTCCATCACTAAATTCAGGAATTTCATGTTCAAATAAACGTTTTACGAAACCATAATGAGCTCTACTCAATTTAATGACAAGATTACGACCAGTATTATCAATTTTAGTAACATATACTTTAATTGTGCTACCCATTGTAATTTTTTCGCCAGGTATAATATCCTTCTTAGGTAAAATACCATTTGAACGACCTAAATCAATATAATAATTATCAGTATCTTCCAAAGCAACAGTGCCAATCAACAATTCATCTTCTTTACCTTCGAAATATGACACAATACTATTTCTTTCAGCTTCACGAATCTTTTGAACAACAACTTGCTTAGCAGTTGAAGCAGCAACACGTCCAAAATCTTTTGGAGTAACCTCTGTATCAATAGTATCACCAATTTCTAAATGTTCATTCTTTTTCTTAGCATCTTCTAAACTTATCTCTGTTTCAGGATCAGCTACTTCTTCAACTACTGTTAAATATGAATAAACTTTAATATCACCCGTTTCAGGGTTAACTTTAGCCTTACCATTACTCTTACCGTAATTTTTCTTATAAGCTGAAGTTAAGGCTAATTCCATAGCTTCAATAACCACATTTTTATCAATATTTTTTTCTTTAACAATGTTATCTAAAGCTTTTAAAAATTCCAATTTAGTATCAATTACCTCTTCATTACGCTTCTTCATTTAAATCACCTTTACTCTTTCCATAAATATCTAAAATATACTTATCATTAATTAAAGAACTCTCATCAATTAATGGATTAATAATTTTAGTTGCCAAAACAATTTTGTTAATATCAATTGCTTCATCACTATCCAAACATATTCTTAAAAACATGTTGCTGCCTTCTTTTTCATACACAACATCATCTACCCTTAATGATAGTTCGTTAAGTGAATCACCGATTATTTCAATTACTTTATCCTTCATAAGTCCCCTTTGCTAAATTAAAGAGTGGGTTCCCCCACTCAACAAATTCATTATATATTAAAAACCCTTATATTTCAAGCATAAATGTTTAATTTAACACTATGGACGAAAGATTATATACAAAATAACTAAAATTAACAATACAAAACTGCAAACAAGCACAATAAAGGGTTTCTTTTTAAATTTTGGACGCCTTTCTTGAACAATGGATGGTGAAGATATTTTGGTTGTATCTTCAATATCAATAAAACTATTCGTTTCATCCAGATCCTTATTCATAACAAAATTATCAATAGCTTCATCACTAATAACAGTTTCTAGTTTATCAGTAGGAGCGGAAGTTATAATAGTGTTATCATTGTCAGGAAGTAAATCCTCAAAAAAATCTTCTTCTTTACTTTTTTCTTCAATTCTTTCAATAATTTTTGATATTTCATTGGCGTCTTCTTGAATCTTTTCATCAAGACTTCTTGGAAGATTATCCTCTTTTTGTAATTTGCTTTTTTCTTTTAAAAATTCATCTAAATCATAATGTGTATCTTCATACATTTCTTTATTTATAATAATTTCGTCACTTTTTTTAGTATCATCAGTTGGTGTATCATTCTCATCTTGTTCCATTATTTGATTCAAATCGACAATAGTATTATTTAAATAAACATCTTTATATAAGTCTTCATTTTTTTGGGTTCTTGTTAAAACTTTATCTTTTTCATCATATCTATTCATTCTTTCCATAATTAACTCCATTTAGCATAAAGCACAACATTTGAACTTGACACAATACTTGTATCACTAACAACATTACTTGATGTTGTCGATGTTGACCATCCAACAAACGTTCTATTGGCCTTTTCAAGTTGTGGTAGAGATGTTCCTAAATAGTTGTAACTTGTTCCATCGATAACTTTAAATTTTACATTATAACTATCATCTAAAGGATTTAGAAGTGTTATTTCACGGGTTATCCTAAAGTTATTAATAACCTCATTGCTTTTATTTCCAGCCTTATCATAAGCCCAAACATGTATTGTATATACTCCTGTTTTCAGTGAGCGAATCTCTATATTAAGGCTGTTTACTGTTGTGCTTGCAATAACGTTTGTTCCTTTATATAAATCATAATCAATTCTAGAAATACCACTTGTTGACTTAACATTGCTAAGACTATTTTTATATATGTATTCACTACTACCATCACTTATATTAAAGTCCCCTGTTTTGCTTAAAGAAAATGTTGGCTTATTTTTATCAATACGGACATTAAATGTTCGAGAACTTACAACACTTGTATCACTATAGGAAGTAACATTATATGTTCCTTTATTGCTAATGGTTATAGTGCAAACATTATTATTAGCGTCACACGTCATAACGTCCTGTGAAGTAATGTTTGTAATAACATATTTCGTTATATCAACCTTAGAGTTAAAAGTTACCAAAACATCTTCGTTTATCCAATCGGTATTATCATATATTCTTGAAACATTATATGTTTTATTACTTACGGTTTTAGCGGATACTGAAATAGTAGATGACTCTACAATTTCAGCTTGACAATATTCATCTTCGGAAACTAAAAATTCATCACTCCCACATATTAATGATACATTATATTCATATTGTTTATTATTTTTACGCTTAATATATACATAAGAATTTTCTAAATCACAATCTGCCCCATTACTACTTTTAACATCACTAATTAAGTTGCTTTCAACAATTCTTTTTATAGGAACTTTATTACATACACTACCAATTGGTGGGCGTTCCTCACGGTTATTGCTAAAATAAGTGTTGGCGGCAAGTTCTAAGTTAGATATCATATTTTTATAATAATCATCTTTGGATTTATTTGTTAAACTCGAAAAAGAAAATACTCCAATAGTTGAAATAATACTAATAACTACCAATACTGCTAACAACTCAACTAACGTAAAACCCTTATTCATATTGTCACCTACTCTAATAATATATCATATATTTTATTTTTTTTCATCATTTATTGCTTTTAAATTATTTTTTTTATATAATACCTACAAGGAGGATGTATGAAAGCAATAGTTGATCGTGACGCTTGTATTGGATGCGGTGCTTGTGAAGGAACATATCCAAGTGTTTTCCAAATGGATGATGATAATATTTCAAAAGTAATTAGTAATGATATAAAAGATGAAGCATTACTTGATGAAGTTATCGATGGTTGTCCAACTGGAGCAATTAGTAAAGAAGAATAAAAAAAATAAAGTATTATGGCCATAATACTTTATTTTTTATTATAGTTATTATTTATAATTAACAAGGATCACATCTTCACCTATTTTGTTTATATCACTAAAATTTATTTCAACAACATTATTTTTTAATGAAAAAAATGACTTACTCGGCTCTATTAGTAATTTTTCAATATTTCCGGTTGTTACGTTAAAACGAGCATCAATTATATTACCAATCTTTTTACCATCAACCATATTAATTAAGTCTTTATTTTGTAAATCCGATAGATTCATATATCACCATTTAAATATATGATTTTTTCTAATATATATTAATATTTATCAAAGAATTAATTCTGTTACCTGCTTATCAAAAGGAATAATTTGATTAATATTTTCAATTACTTTGTCATCTAACTTTGAAAAGTAAAGATTAATTGATGGCTTACTATCATTTTTTAGTTTAAGCACTTTTACTAAACACTTACCAATATCAATAAAAGGAATGGATAATTTATTTTTAAGTATCGGTAATAAAATTGGATAATGTGTGCATCCCAATACTAAACATTCAATATCTTTATCTAACAAATTTAAATAATTATTTATTGTTTCCATATTTTCTAAAATCGTATTATTTTCAATAATAGATGCTAAATCAACAGACGCTACTTGAGATACTTTTTTATTAGGTAATTTCTTTGTAAAAACACCACTTTCGATTGTTCTAAGCGTTCCTATAACACCGATTTTGTTATATGACGAATTATTTAAATATCTAATTGTTGGACTTATTATGTCTAAAATAGGAATAGAGGTTATCTTACATAATTCAAAGTAACAATTAGAACTTACTGTTCCACAAGCGATTATTATTAAATCTACCCTTTGTTCATTAAAATAGTTAATAATTTTCGTGGTTATTTCTAATAATTCTTCAATACTCTTATTTCCATACGGAACGTTTAGCGTATCCCCATAATAGATAAATTCATTATTAGGATATTTTTTTAATATTTCTTTTAAAACAACAAGACCGCCGAGACCAGAATCAAATATTCCTACACGCATTTTTTCACATCCATTCATTTATATGCAAAGATAACTAAATTATAACATAAATAATTAAAGTATGAAAAAAACATCTTAAAGATGCTTTATTTCAAAACAATTTCCTTCATACCACCCATATATGGTTGTAAAACCTCAGGAATAGTAATTTTTCCATCATTTGTATAGTGATTTTCAAGGAAAGCAATTAAACCACGAGGAGTTGCTAAAACCGTATTATTCAATGTATGAACATAATAAGTTTTACCATCTTTTTTAGTTCTAATACCAAGGCGACGAGCTTGAGCATCACCAAGAGTTGAACAACTACCTACTTCAAAATATTTCTTTTGACGTGGACTCCATGCTTCAACATCACATGATTTTACTTTTAAATCCGCTAAATCCCCACTACAACATTCTAATGTTCTAACTGGTATTTCTAAGCTTCTAAAGAAACCAACACTCAATTGCCACATTTTGTTATACCATTCCATTGATTCTTCTGGTTCGCATAAAACAACCATTTCTTGTTTTTCAAATTGATGAACACGATATATACCACGTTCTTCAATACCATGAGCTCCTACTTCTTTGCGGAAACATGGGCTATAACTTGTTAAAGTAATAGGCAAATTTTTATTTTCAACAATTTGATTTTTAAATTTACCAATCATTGAATGTTCACTTGTTCCAATTAAATATAAATCTTCACCTTCAATTTTATACATCATGTTTTCCATTTCAGCGAAACTCATAACACCTGAAACAACATCCCCGTGAATCATAAAAGGTGGAATACAATAAGTAAAACCATTATTTATCATATAGTCGCGGGCATAACTTAGCATAGCACTATGAAGACGAGCAGCGTCACCCATTAAATAATAAAAACCATTACCACTTGTTCTGCCACTAGCATCTTTATCAAGACCACTCATTCTCTCTAGAATATCAGCATGATAGGGAACTTCAAACGAAGGAACAATTGGATCACCAAATTTTTCAATTTCAACATTACATGAATCATCCTTACCAATAGGGACACTCTCATCAATAATATTTGGAATCGTAAGCATAATTTCACGAATTTCTTTATTAATATTATTCTCTTCCTCTTCCATTGATACTAATTTATCATTTATCTCTTGAACTTGTTTCTTACTATTTTCAGCTTCTTCCCTTTTACCTTCTTTAAATAATTTCCCTATTTCATCACTTATTTTTTTACGTTCACTTCGTAAATTATCACCATTATTTTTTAAATCACGTGACTTTTTATCAAGTTCAATAACTCTATCTACTAAAGGTAGTTTAGCATCTTGAAACTTTTTCTTAATATTTTCCTTTACAACATCACTATTTTCTCTTAAAAATTTTATATCTAACATATTACTTTCTCCTATCAATTTCAAAATTATTTATTTCTTCTAATATTCTCTCACGCGCTGGTGCATAACGTTTGTTAATTCTTTCATAATCATTTATAGTTGGATTTTTAATACGTCCTACTTCCATATTATGTGTTAAATCTGCAAGTTTTATGTTAAGGGCATGAATATTGTGACCGTTAATTATTCTTGCAATATAGCTTCCATAATCTTCACCTTTATTTTTGGTTAAAAGCACTAAAACATCCGTAATTTCTTTAGGGATCCCAACTTCTTCTAAATCACTAACAGATACATCAGTATCTTCAAGCGTATCGTGCAAAAGCGCTGTTACTTTCTCATTATAATCACTTACTCCATCATATACTCTTAGTAAGTGAACGGAGTATGGAATACCACCCTTATCAACTTTATCTTTAAATAACTTACTAACAATCTCTAAAGCCTTATACAATAAATTATCACTTTCAACAAGATTATCATATTCTTTTTCATTAAAATACTTTCTTAACATAAATCCTCCTTATAAACAAAAAAAAGAATGGTTAAGGAGTGCAAAGCACGGTACCATCCTTTTATAACTTAATTAACGATAACGGTCTCCCGGAACTTATTAGGTTCTCTAAAGAGTAGATAAATAGTTCTTATTATGATTTTTCACCAAGCAATCACTCTCTTAAAATAAGACTTCTATTATTGTCTCTTTTATGATTTACATATATTTTGTCATATTTTTCATCATTTGATTAATTTGTTTCTGAGTAGGAGTTCTTCCCATACCACTCATTAAAGCTTTTATCATTTCCTCATTTATTGGAGGATTTTGCTTTAAATATTTTGTCATTAATTTTCTTGCAACCAAGAAACCTATAATTAATCCTGGAATAAGACCAATGACAATCATTAAAATGTCATGCCACATAATTATCTCTCCTTATGCATTATTTTATATCATTTTATTTTCAAAAACAACTACTTTACGCTTTTTTCTTCATTATTGCCCGATAATACTCAACGCCTGATACAATTGACATAATCGTTGCAAAGTAAATTAGAAAGTCAGCAACATTAATACCAATAAGTTCAAATGGTAAATTGTAGAAAAATTTAAGTGATAACCCTGTCATCATAGCAAATGTCTTAATTTTACCACTCATACTAGCTGCAACAACTGTTCCTTTTTTAGCAGAATGCATCTTAAGAGCATTTACAACTTCATCTCTAAAAATGTAGATAACAGCCACAATCGGATGAATAAAACCATTGGCTGCAAAAATGATAAGAATAGAATTTACTAAAACCTTATCAGCAATTGCATCTAACATCTTACCGGTATCAGTTACTAAATTCCTACTTCGTGCTAATTTACCATCAATGAAATCCGTTACTGATGCAATAATAAACAATAAGCCACTTATTAAATAAACACTATCACATGTTATTCCGGCAATCGAAATCTTAGGCATATTTATACCTAAACTATAAAAAGGGAATACACAAAATATTATGATAAATATAGTTAAAAATATTCTTGATAACGTTATTTTATTCGGCAAATTCATATAAAACCTCCACACCATTACTAACTAATTCTCTATCAAGATCCTTATCTTTTCTTATAAAGGATAAGGATAAATATACTATTAAAGAAATAAAAACTAGTAAGACAACAATTAAAGTAATAGGAGCAAAATTATATCTTGATGGCTTAATATTAGTGTATGGTGAACTTATTTTCTTTTGTTTTTCTTCACTAACACGTTTAATATCTAAAAGTGAGATACGTGATGTCTTTTCAAATAAATAATCATTAAATTCATCTAACAAACTATTTTCATCAAGCCCTAAGTATTTAGCATATGCTCTAATATTCTTTTTTAATTCAAAAACATCTTTAAAGGCTTTAAAATTACCATTTTCTAAATTTTCAAGTTCAATAGCATTAATTGATAAATCATTACTTGCTTCTTCTAAACTAACACCATTTTTCTTTCTAGTTTCTTTTAACTTTTCTCCTATTTCTTTCATATATCATTCAAAATAAAAAAAACACTTTATAAGCCATGTTCTGTCCCTATTACTAGGTGGTAAACATTTATCTATCAATTGATCCTAGACGCAGTTCGTTTCCTACATCTCAAGGCTCCCCTACCAAAATTTGGGTTTCTCACTCGCGGGGTTTACTATGTTCCACTTCCATCGTTTCCGACTTTTTCATCACTATAGCACTTTTATAAATAATCTGACCATATCAGTGACTTAGGTCATTTCTTAGCCGTTAGTATTACTACTACCTAAGGTTATTCTTTCCCTTAGCGCGAACATTAAAAACATCACAGTTTTTGTGAGCATGGACTTTCCTCTATATTATAAAAATATAGCGTTTACCCAAGTGTTTTATTCATCCTTTCCATAAACAATTTTTTCAAGTTGCGATAATCTCTTAAGTATATCTATATTACTCTTACCATCGCTACCACTTGATGCTTTACTAGATATTTCGACACTCGTTTTAAGATTCCTTATCTCTTGTTTTAATGAGAGTATTTCTTCAAGTTGTTCATCTTTTTCTTTTTCAAGAGCCACAATTATCTTATTAAATTCTTGATAATCAGCAATAATTAAATCCAAATACTGATCAACTTCCTTGCATCTATATCCTCTTGCATCTAACTTAAAATCTTTATTATATATATCTTCAGGTGTTAAATTTATTAATCCTTTATTCATCTTACCACCTTTTCCTTCTACTAATATTTTAAGTAATAATATTTTGTTTGTCAATAGTAAAGAAAAAAGATATAACCATTATTATATCTCATTTTTCAAAAAGTAAACTACTTAATTGTAATAGTTTTAGGACTTTCTTTAATACTTTTAGGAACCACTATACTCAAAATACCATCACGATACTTAGCATTAACTCTTAATACATCAACTTCCCCCACATAAAACTCTCGTTTATATGTTCCATAAAATCGTTCTTTTTTAATATATTTTACATTTGCATCAGGCTGTCTATTGCCAATAACTGAAATATAGCCATTTATATATTCAACTTTTAAACTTTGTTTATTAAAACCTGGAACATCTATTTCTATGTGATAATTACCATCCAATTCATATATATCACACTTTAAGGCCTCAATCTGGGTAGTGGCATCATCAAATAACTCATCAATAATATATTTATCGTTCACTCTATCCTCCAATTATATTATTAGCCTATTCGGTATTTTTATTCCTAATAAATTCACGTAAAATTTTGGTTAAAGCTCGTTTTTCAATACGTGATACATAACTTCGTGAAATGTTTAAATCTTTAGCAATAAATTTTTGTGTTTGTTCCTTTGTATTATTGAGTCCGTAACGTCTTTTAATAATATCTTTTTCACGATTATTTAAAACTTTTAAATAATTATTAAGTAATTTTATATTATCTTTAGTGTGCAATTCCATTAAAAAGTCTGGTTTAGGCGATTTTAAAATATCAATTATTGTTATCTCATTGCCTTCTTTATCATAACCGATTCCCTCATTAATGGATATATTACGGTTATTTTTATTATTACTACGATAATACATTAAGATTTCATTTTGAATACATCGTGCACAATATGTTGTTAATTTTACTTTTTTGGATAAAGAATATGTATCAACTCCTTTTATTAAACCAATAGTTCCAATACTAATAAGATCATCTTGTTCTTGCACATTATGTTCAAATTTTTTAACAATATGCGCCACTAATCGCAAATTGTGTTCAATTAATTTATTTCTGGCATCATCATTCCCAGCATGCATTAATTGAAGATATTTCTCTTCCTCATCTTGGCTTAATGGTTCTGGAAAAACGTTATTTGAATAACTTGCCATTCCTAAAAATAGACTTTTAACAATATTTATTAAAAAAAACATATATCACCATTTAAATATATGTTTTTTTGTCATATTTTATCATCTATTTTTTGTCTTAATGAAAATTCGCCATCTTGATACGATACCATCACAAAAGCACCATTAATAACCGTCCATGATGGTTTGACATGGCCTATTTTGGCATTCATAATAATGTTGCCAGTTATCGCCTTTTTGATAGCATCCTCATACTTCATAATAATCTCATCATGCTTTATTAAAACTTCACTAAAAATAAAGGTATGACCATATTCAAACCAACCGGCATATTTAAATTGTAAAAGTGTATTATAAAGCGCTACTGGATTAGAATCATAAATATCAAAATACCAAATAACTTTTTGATATTTTTTTAAAAAGTTCAAAGTATCATCATATTTTGTTCCTACTAAGTCCTTTAATACTTCAAGACATCCTCCTATTAAAATACCACTATCTGAAAATTCACCATAAAGCGACCTTGCGTAATCTTTATATTCAGGCAATCTACCTTTAATTAATGAAAGAGCCTTTTTTTGATAATCCAGTAAATTTGTTCCAGAAAAACTTTTAGCATTCATCCCATATATAGTAGCAAGATCATATTTGGTTGTTAAAATATAAAGAAGACTCGTTGGATCGCTATATCCCATAACAAATATGTTCTTTTGATAAATTTTATCGAATGGTATTTTATCAATTATTTCATATAAAAAATCGCCACCACGCGCAATTAACAATAAATTAATAGGTTTATCCAATAGTTCATTTAATTCAAGAAGCCGTGTCTTTTCACAGGACGATACAATGTCATCACCTGAAACATTTGAGGTCGCAATAACTTTTAATGAATACTCTTCAATATTGGCAATAGCTTCAGTAATTTCATTCATAGCATTTTTACATCCACCTGATAAAGCCGTTATACCAATAACATCACCATTTTTTAAAAACTTAGGATATTTCATTCAATTCACCATATAAAATTTAACATTTATTCATAAAAGATGCAATTATTAATTCAATATTTCCATAAAAGAATTAATCATATTTAAATTATCATGAACTTTATTTAAGCGATCATTAAATGTTAATTTATATTTCTTTTGCATTTCTTTATAAAGAGTATTTATAAATTGTCTATTTCTATTTAATTCTTTATAGTAATAAGAATTTTCACGTAAATATTTTTTTAATAATTGATTACTATCAAGAACCATTTTACTTTCAATATACATATTAATCCTCAAAATACCTATTAACAGGTCTTTCTTCGTAAATCTTCGTTACTTCCTTGCTTCCGCCAAAATCTTTAAATGTATCAATGGCCTTATCTAAACTATTGATGGTTTTTTGAACATTTTTTAAATCAACACCTTTAAATAAATCCATAATACCTTTAATACCTCCTGATAGATTAGAACTAGTTGTATCAGTCTTCAAGTATTTATCCCAAGCTTCACCACTTTCCCCATACAAATCATACAATTCATAAAATTTTTGCCATGTCATTTCATTATTTCGCACATATTCAATTAATTTAGGATTTTTTTGAACAAAACCTTTAAATTCTTCCTTTGACATATATCACCTAATTAATTATATGCTTATATAAAAAATAAGTCCTATTACTAGGACTCAATTTTCTTTAAAATATAATCAACAAGTTTCTTTAAATAAACATATAATTGCGTTGAAAAAATAAATAACAAGAAGAAAATAATACTAATTTGCAAATTAAAATCACTTATATTAAAGAATTTATTTTGGAAAATGATAGCATATGTAAATATCATTATAAGACCAACTAATAAAATTGTTCGCAAAGTGTTAAATGGTTTAGAAACATTATATAAATGAATGAAACCAGTCGTTGCGGTTAAAAAGACACATAAGGTATTAGTAATATTATCATCAAGCATAAAAGCTTTTTTACAAAGTAAAATAATCAAAACGTTTAAGAAAACAGTTATACTTCCAGGAAGACTTCGCATAATTATTTTAAATAAGAACTTTTCACCATGAACAACACTTGTGTTAGGTTCCAAAGCTAGAATAAAGGATGGAATACCAATTGTGCATGTGGTAATAAGTGTAAGTTGAATAGGAATGAAAAAGTATTCTGATTTAAAGAAGATACAAGTCCAAATTAATAAAATTGTATAAATCGTTTTTACCAAAAGCAAAGAAGCACTTCGTTCAATATTGTTGATAGTTCTTCTTCCTTCAGCAACAATCTTAGGAAGACTTGCAAAATTAGAATCAAGTAAAACCAGTTCGGATACACTCTTAGCAGCATCACTTCCATTACCTAAACCAATAGAACAATTAGCTTCTTTCAAGGCTAGAACATCATTGACACCATCACCTGTCATAGCAACAAAGTAACCCTTGTTTTTCAAAGCTTCAACCAACATTTTTTTGTTTTGTGGCGTAACACGGCCAAAAACATCATAATCAGCCACTTCTTGAATTTCCTTCTCACTCATGCCTGAGGTATCAATTCCCTTAGCGTCTTCTAAACCAACACGATTAGCAATTTTTAAAACGGTTTTATAATTATCACCTGATATAATTTTAACCTTAACACCCTGTTCTTTAAAATAAGCTAGAGTATCATGAGCTTCTTCTCTTATTTCATCTTCAATTAGTAAATAACCAACAACCGTTAAATTGTTTGGTTTTTTTGACAATTTTTCTTTATTAGATGCAATAATTAAAGTTCGATATAATTCTTGATTATTACCTAAAAATGATAAGTCTTCACCCTTTAAAATATATTCAGGAGCACCAATATAATATGAAACACCATCTATCTGACAAGCTGAAAATTTACGTTCTGATGAGAAGGGAATTATACCTTCATTTGAAACATTAACTTTTTCATTAAAATATTCACGAACAGCATCCATGGTGCTACTATTATCAGGTAAAACACTTAAAACTTCTGTGATTATCTTTGCAAACTTATCTTTTGATATCTTAATAGGAACATAGTCTTTTAATTTCATATTACCAGTGGTAATTGTTCCAGTTTTATCAAGGCATATTACATTAACACGAGCAAGCGACTCAATAGAATACAAATGTTGAACTAAAACATTATATTTACTAAGTCTAATAACACTTACAGCCATAACGGAACTAGTAAGCAAAACCAAACCTTCAGGAATCATTCCAATTAAAGCTGCAACAGTTGATACAACAGCATTATAGAAATCACTTTTAACAACATAATATTGATTAAAGAAAAGTAAAATACCCAAAGGAATAATGATAAAGGATAATATTTTTATCAAATTCTCGAATGATGTAAAAATAACTGACTTATTTCTCTCAATATTTTTAGCTTCTTGAGCTAAAGAATTAATATAACTATCCTTTCCTACTTTAGTAGCGACCATCAAAGCTTCGCCACTTACAACAAAGCTTCCAGATTTGAGTTCATCCCCGGGATGTTTTAAAATACTATTACTTTCGCCGGTTAAAAGGGATTCATTAACTTCAATTTCACCCGTTAAAACATTACCATCAACGACAATTTGTTTGCCAATAGAAAGTTCAATAACGTCATCTTGAACAATATCTTCAAGGTTAATCTCCTCTTTTTTTTCATTACGAATAACCATCACCTTTTTATTGACTACCAAATTCATTTTATCAATCGTTTTTTTAGCAGTTATTTCTTGATATATACTTATAACTGTATTACAGAAAACTACTCCCAAAAACAAGCAATTCTTAATTGAATTAAACAAGTTACCTGTAAATATACCAACTAATAAAACACACACCGAAAGTGATACGTTCAAAATATTAAAATATGTAAAAACATTACTTAAAACAATTTCTTTTGTAGTCTTTGTATGATCATTAGAATTTCGATTAACTAATCCTTTATTTATTCTTTCACTAACTTCTTCATTAGTTAGACCTTTAATATCATTTTTCATTTTTATGACCACCTTTTTTAAATTTTTTCAAAATAGAACGATTAAACAAAGTTTTTAATAATCCCCTATTAAGGAAATAAAAATATCCTAAAGCCAAAACTAAGGCTAATAATTCAAACCAAATAATCTTGGTATAATAACAGATTGAGACAATAATAAATACTAAATAGTTTAATATAGTGAATTTATCTTTAGCAAGTATTAGATACTTTCTAAGCTTATAATTACGATAAATATTTATAACAGCATATGATACTAATGTTCCTAAAATAGGAGCAAAAAGGCCTATTTTTTTAATAAAAACAAAACCTATAATCAAATTTAAAATAGCTGCAACTATCGTTGTAGGCACTAATACTTTATTATCTTTATAAGCTGCAAAAATACCACTTGAAAAGTTAGACATATTAGCATAATAAGTTGATAGAATCATAAGCGGAATATAGGCATAAGCTTCATTAAAATTGCTATTTATTAAAATATTGAAAACGAATGGTAAAAAGGCTACAATCAAAATGGAAGATGTCATTAAAAAATGTTTTAAATTAATATAAACGCTATTATAAAATTCATCACGTTCTTCTTTTAAAACCATTTTAGAAGCTGATTCACGCCATGAAACATTGAAAAAACCATAACATGTATTAATAATTGTTGGGAACTTATTAGCAACCGAATATATACCATTCGCTGAAACATTCAAAATATTAGTAATAATCAAACGATCACTTAAACTTATGGCATGCCATGAAATATTATTAGGAACCAAAGGAAAAGCATATTTAACCATTGAATTCATTGTCTTTTTATCCAAATACTTCCTATTTAAATATTTATATGCACCTAGTTTAAACAATCCATAAATCCCAATAATCACACATGAAATAATATATGCTAAGAATAAACCAACTAATCCCCACTTAAAAACGGCAATAAATAAAACATTAAGAACAATATTTATAAAACTATTGATAAACGATAAGAAACTATATAATTTCCAACGACTTTCCCCTCTTGCAAAAGCAGTTGTTATATTAAAAATAATACTTCCAAATAAATAACCTACTAAATAATAACCATATTTATAAGAAATTAAATTAGAAAATAATATGATTAACAAGCTAGATATAATAAAACTAATCGTTATATAAACAATAGTTTGTGTAAATATCTTACTCTTTTCTTCATCACTTTTAGCATCGATTAAAAACCTAAACATTCCTTCTTCTAATTGAAGCGTTATTATTGGTATTAAGAAAATAGAAATAGTATTTAATAAATCATAACTACCATATTCACTTTTAGATAATAAAGCGGTATAAAGCGGTAATAAGATAAAACTAACTACTCTTGTGCTAAATTTACCAATCGATATAATTATCGTATTCTTTATTAATTCTTTTTTTTGATTCATATCATCACCTCTTGCATTATATCATAAAAATACAAGAATTAAACTTCTTGTATTACAGTAATAATAATTGGTTTACAGTCAGTCTCTTTATATAGATACTTACCAAGTTTATCTCTTATTTCTTGTTTAATGTTATTGAAATCAACTTTTTCATTAGGAATAATATTATTTTTAATAACTTGTTCACATATTACTTGACTTTCTTTAACAATATCCATATTTTCTTTAACATAAATGAAGCCGCGTGTTAATACTTCAGGACCAGCGATTATTTCTTTACTATCACGCAAAATACTAGCACATACGATAACAATACCATTTTCAGCTAACATTTCACGATCTTTTAATACTAACTCACCAACATCATTTTGGCTTTTGCCATCAATTAAAACTTCGTCAACAGATACTTTTTCATTTGTTTCCTCTAATTTACCATCAACAAAGGTTACCACATCACCATTTTGTTTTAAGATAATATTATTTTTAGGAATACCACAACTCTCTGCAATCTCCGCATTAACATATTGTTCTTTATATTCACCTTTAACTGGAAAATAATACTTAGGGTTCATTAAGTTAATCATCATCATCAAGTCTTCTCTAGCTGGATGTTCTAATAAATGATTTTTAGCAGATAAACTAACAACATTAATATTCATTTTAGCAATTTCATCCATAATTTGAACCATGCGTTTTTCAACGCCAATATACATAGGTTCTGTGATAAAGATAGTATCGGTTTCACGTAGTTTGATATATTTATCATTACCACGCATTATCTTTTCTAGATTATTATATGGTTTTTCTTTGCCATCACTAATTAAAACCACAACACCTTTGTCATTTAAATTAGTTAAATCACCTATCTTGGTTTTATTAATATGCAAGTATTTCTTTTCAATAGACATATTAATCAATTCTTGTAAACCCTTACCCATAATAACAATTTTTCGATGTGTTTTAGAAACTTCATCAAATATTTCTTGAATTCTAAAAATATGAGCAGGTAAAATACTTGCAATAATACGATCAGGATTATTATTTAATATTTCTCTAATGAAACCAGTAACTCGATGATTTGGACTTGTAAAACCTTTTTTGTTAGCATACAAGCTTTCACTCATTAAACACAATACACCTTGTTTACCAACATATGCTAATTTGCCAATATCCATTTTATAATGTTCAAGAGCTGATGGATCAAAGACAAAGTCACCCGTATATACAATAGCACCAGCAGATGTATATAAAACGTAACACAAAGCATCTGGAATTGAATGCGTCACCATAATTGGGAATATGACGTTCTTTCCAAATGTTAATTTATAATGTGGTCTAACTTCAATTAAATTAGCGTGTTTAATACCATCACTTTGAAGTTGTAATTTAATTATTTCAAGAGTATATTTTGCACCATATATAGGTATATCTGGTAAATCCATTAAAATATCAGATAAGGCTCCCATATTTGATTCATGTCCATGTGATATAAAAATACCCTTTACTCTTTTGATATTTTCTTTTAAATAATCATAATTAGGAATAATATAATCAATCCCTAATAATCTATCTTTGGGATATATTAACCCAGCGTCAAATACAAAAATATCGTCATCAACCGTTACAACATACATATTTTTACCGTCTTCGTTAAGGCCACCCAAAGCAAAAATTTTAATTTTACTCATAAATTTCCTTTCCGTCTATATATTTAATACAAGAATTGAACATATATATAATATCACTAAATAGAAAAATAAACAAGCAAGAGGAAAGACGAAATTTAAAAGCATCATTGGAGACTCAAACGATATGGATTATCAATTGTGCCGTCACCTTGAGATATTAAGACATCAGAACGAATATTAATAACAGGTCTTAAACCTCTTTCACTTGACAATGCTGAATAAGCATCAAAAGCACCACTATCATACATATGGCTATTACCAACAGAAGAATATCCAGTATACAAATTGTATGGCGTCATGGTCCAATAAGTAGTTAAATTTTGAGAAAGATACATCTCTTTATTAATAACACGATTTATCCCACCGGCATACATTATTTCATCCGTGGTTATTAAGGCTATAGGATATTTTAAATGAGCATTGCCATATTTAGTTGTAACACTAAATTTTTCATAATCATGTGTGCATTTAAAAGTAATATTTTTATAAAGTATTTTGTTTGTTCCTAAAAAATTAATGATTCCGTTTAATTTAATACCATTTGAACTAACAATACTTCTAGCGTTGCAAAAAGTGCCATCAGTAACGTAATTACTTAGATTATTACCACTAGAATCTTGTTTATTTAAAATATTTTCTTCATACCACGAATCTATTATTGTTTTGGCATTACTGGATATTGTATCCGTATACATATCATCAATGTTATAACTAGAATAAGTAATAAGAGAACCTCTTGCCGAAGTGGTAGATTTGTATTCAGAAATACTTGATAAAACTTCGCAACCATTATTGTCTTGCAAACGACATGTATATTTATAAATATTATTATTGCTTTCTTTTTGATTCAAATATGTCGATGTAATAATGTTACCACTTAAGTAGAATAATTCGTCATCTTCATTAAAATAATAATCATCTGACCATTGAATATTTGAAGTGTTATTATCAAAACTTATAGAAGCATCATCAAATGTTTGCCTTTTAAAATTTTTACCATACATATAACCGACATATGTTATATCTTGATATTTTTTGTTATAGGCATAATATTTATTATTTATCGAAGCATTTGATTCTTTAGCATCTTTTGTTGCACCTGAATATATTAAACGAATACTTCCATCACCATTTGTTCTTATTATTTTAAAGTAATATCCGCCAAAATAAACGTTGTTATTTTGAACACCACCTCGGTAATAATAAACATCACCATAATCATCTGTCTCTTTATAAAGACCATTTTCTGAACGAATAACACTAGTAACAACACCCGTTAGAACATCAGCCATAGTAAGTGTTATCTTACCATTACTATTATCAAACGATTTTACTTTAAACATTCTTAAACAAACATCGCCCATTAATGATGTGCCACATGTGTAATAATTCAAATAACTATCATTTGGTGTATCATATATAACATCTTTTAAAGTAAACTTGCCAGTTTTAGCATCAAATGTATATGACTGTGCGAATGACAATGTATTACTAGTTGACAAGGTATAAGCATTTGAAACATTTTCAGTTAACTTTTCAACGTAGTTATAACTTGGAGCGGTATCATTTAAATTTGGTTCTCCTTTATTAGCAATATTTATCTTTGCAACATCAACCGATTCGCTTAGACTATCACTTACTAACATACAGTCAACTAGTTTATTAAAACCATTATTTAAACAGTAGTTGTTGCCTTTAACTTCCACTCTTTTAATGAAACTTTGCATCAATTCTTTGTTTTTGTATATTTTCAATAACACATTAGTTTTACCATTCGCATCATTATTTGGGTGAACAAAGACTTGAATTTCAACTGTTTTATTTTTAGTGAATAGATAGGTTAAATCTAGAGTAGCACTCTTTTCTTCAACGGTATTTCCTTCACTATCTTTATAACTGAATTTGATATCACTATTGGTGCCTGTTACTTTTAAATTCATCGTGTCGTTGCTGTCTTTACCAATGTCTTCCATATTTATAAAGTTGCTTATCTTGGCAATAAAATAGGCTTTATTATTTTCTACATAAGTATCACTTGTTTCCATTGATAAAGGCATATTCATTGTTTCTAAGCCAGCATCAACATTAACCTTAAAATTTAAATAACTATTAGCCCACTCCGTGGCTTTGTAACTAGCATTTGTATCGGTATCACTTATTGTGGTTTCTTCATCTACCCAGAATCTTAAAGTATAATTTTTAGTAGTTTCAGTATATGTTTTGGCATCTATCTTGTCTACATAAATTCTTCTGTTATTAAAGTCACTATATCTTATACCATCTATTAAAACTTTACCATCACATTCTAGATATATCATAATATATTTAGCATCAATTCTAACCTTATTACTTATCTCTTCGCCATAATTTAAAGTAATTCCATAATAAATATCTTTATCACTTGTATTCTTACTTAATACTTTAAAATTTATAGTGTTATCATCTCTTTTTAAAGCTTCTTCCTTAGTCTCCGGAAATATGCCACTTATATGCACTTCATTATCTTCTAAATAATTTAGATAAATTTCACCATTTAAAAGATTCTGCATGCCACTATACTTTTGATAAGTATAAAAAGCATAACTTCCACCTAATAATAAGACTAGGCCTAATACCATTAATATATATTTCCTAGTCTTCATGTTTTGCTCCACATAAAAGAACAAGACTTAATCTTGTTCTTGCTTGTTTATACTCTAAACTAGGTTTGTTACTTAATAAAGTAACCCCCCCCCATATTGACACTATTTGACACATTTGATTTGATACTTTTTGACACTTTTCATCATATCCTTTGCTTTATCTTTTCTACTATCATTCTATCAAAATTTATGATGAAAGTAAAGTAATGGTAAAGAACTTTCAAAAAAAGAATAATGTTAAAAACACTATTCCATTTCATTTAGATATTTAAGAGCATTTTGTGCAGCAATTGTTCCATCGCCAACAGCGGTTGTTACTTGTCGATAATCCTTGCTTCTTGCATCGCCTGCTACAAATATGCCATCAACATTTGTTTTGCAATCAGATGATTTTATATATTTATTTTTATCAAGTTTAATCAAACTACTAAAAGCATCATTTTGAGGGATTAAACCTATTGATATAAACATTCCATCTAATGCCAATTTAGATTCAATACCATCACTTGTCACAACGATAGCCTGAAGTGCATCATCCCCAATTATTTCATTAACCGTTGCATTATAAATTATTTCAACATTACTTAAAGATTTTACTTTTTCTTTTAGAGTCTCTTCACATGTTAAATCAGCAAGGTTTTGAATAACATAAACTTTTTTACATAATTGGGCTAGGGTAATAGCATTAACAATAGCACTATTACCACCACCAATAACGGCAACTGTCTTTTCTTTATAAAATGCTCCATCACATGAAACACAAAAATGGATTCCTTTACCAATCAATTCTTCTTCGTTTGGTAGGCCTAATAGACGATATTTAGTGCCTGTTGCAATTATTACAGCTGGGGATTTATATTCATTACCATCTTTAGTTTTTACTGTTTTAATATCACCATCTTCAATTGATGATACTTCTTCAAGTTCGATATCAACTCCTAAATCAGTAATTTGATCATACATATTAAGGGCTAATTCACTTCCTGAAATTGCTTTTAATCCAGGATAATTTTCAACTAAGGGTGATGAAGCTATAGCTCCCCCTATTGTTTCTTTTTCTAAAATTAAAACTTTTTTATTTGCTCTTTTAAGATATAGGGCCGCTGTCATTCCAGCAGGCCCACATCCAATAATAATAACATCTTGCATAAAAACACCTATATATTATATTCCTCAATATATTTCTTTATATTTGATAAGTTAACAATATTCTCATGATTATCGCCTGATATTACTACAAGCGTTGGTGCTTGTTTTACACCATATTCTTTGGTTAAAGTAATATCTTCTTCGGCATCTATAAATTTATATTCTATCTTATTCTTTTCTAATAATTTCTGTGCCATTTTACAGTTTGGACAGGTCTTTGTTCCGAATAGAAGAATAGTTTTGATAACTGGTTCTTCAGTCTTAATATGCGAACAATTTAAATCGTAATTTTTACGCATTTTAAATTCTTTTGCTTTACCATCATTCCAATTTTTTACTGGACGATAGTAACCAGTAATTCGACTATAAACTTCCGTTTCTTCACCACATTTTGGACACTTGTATACTTCACCACTTATATAACCATGATTCTTACATACTGAATATGTTGGCGATAAAGTATAATATGGCAATCTATAATTTTCAGCGATTTTACGAACTAAGTTACTTGCTGCTTTCCAATCATTTAAACGTTCACCTAAGAAGGCGTGGAAAACAGTTCCTGATGTATAAAGGGTTTGTAATTCATCTTGAATATCAAGAGCACTGAAAATATCATCTGTATAACCAACTGGTAAATGTGAACTATTAGTATAATATGGTGTTTCATCATCACTAGCTGTAATAATATCTGGATATAATTCTTTATCTTTTTTTGCAAAACGATATGTTGTTGATTCGGCAGGTGTTGCCTCTAAGTTATACAAATCACCATATTCTTCTTGATAATCTGATAATTTTTCACGCATATAATTTAAAACATCTTTTGTCCATTCTTGAGCATCATCATGAGTTAAATCTTCCTTTAACCATTTAGCATTCAAGCATGCCTCGTTCATACCAACTAAACCAATTGTTGAAAAATGGTTATTAAATGTTCCTAAATAACGTTTAGTATAAGGATATAATCCTTCATTAAGAAGTTTAGTAATAACATTACGTTTAATCTTTAAACTACGAGCGGCTATATCCATAACTTTATCAAGTCTTTCATAAAAATCACGTTCATCTTTAGCAAGATATGCAAGACGAGGCATGTTAATGGTTACAACGCCAATTGATCCGGTGCTCTCACCACTACCAAAGTATCCACCTGATTTTTTACGTAACTCTCTTAAGTCTAAACGAAGACGACAACACATACTACGAACATCACTTGGTTCCATATCAGAATTTATATAGTTTGAAAAATAAGGAGTTCCATATTTAGCAGTCATTTCAAACAATAATTTATTATTTTCAGTTTCACCAAAATTAAAGTTTTTAGTAATTGAATATGTTGGAATAGGATATTGGAATCCACGACCATTCGCATCGCCTTCAATCATAACTTCGATGAAAGCTTTATTAACCATATCCATTTCTTTTTGACAATCTTTATATTTGAAATCAACTTCTTCTCCACCAATAATACAGTTAAGTTCTGCTAAATCATTTGGAACAACCCAGTCCAAAGTAATATTAGTAAATGGTGCTTGCGTTCCCCAACGACTAGGCGTATTAACACCATAAATAAATGACTGAATAGCCTGTTTTGTTTCTTTATATGTTAAATTATCAATCTTAACAAAAGGTGCTAAATAAGTATCAAACGATGAAAAAGCTTGAGCGCCAGCCCATTCATTTTGCATAATGCCTAAAAAGTTAACCATTTGATTACATAAAGTTGATAAGTGCTTTGCAGGGGATGAAGTTATTTTACCAGGAACACCACCTAAACCTTCTTTAATAAGCTGTTTTAAACTCCAACCAGCACAATATCCTGTAAGCATTGATAAATCATGAATATGCATATCACAATTTCTATGAGCATTAGCAATTTCATCATCATATACTTCTGATAACCAATAATTAGCTGTAATCGCTCCTGAATTACTTAAAATCAAACCACCAACTGAATATGTAACCGTTGAGTTTTCTTTAACGCGCCAATCAGTTACATTAATATAACTATTTACAACATCTTTATAATCTAAAATTGTTGATTGCATATTACGAATTTTATCATGTAAACGTCTATACAAAATATAAGTCTTAGCAACTTCAGCATATCCCGCTTTAATAAGTGTTGTTTCAACAGCATCTTGAATATCTTCTACATGAATAATGTTATTTTGAACTTTAGTTTCAAATTCAGATGTTACCTTAAGTGCTAAAAAGTCGATAACATTTTCATCATACGTTTTTTCAGAAGCATCAAAAGCTCTCGTTATAGCTTCAATTATTCTTTTAATATCAAAGGCAACAATTTTGCCAGTTCTTTTTCTTACTTTATACATACATCCTCCCTAAATTGTATAAAATCTATATACCTCTAATACCTATATTAGGATATTTCAACTTTAAATCATTATATATATGCATTAGTTCATCGTTACTAAATGATTCTAATGTTTTATCTAATACATATTCACTATCTTTAAAATTTTGAAGATAGTAATTAGCATTTTTGCCAATCAAACTTAAAATATTTTCAATTCTTTGTTCATTATGATAATTCTTCATAACTGTTGTTCTAAATTCATATAGAATATGTGAATTTTCTAATATTTTGATAGTTTCTAAAAGATTATCTAGCGTTATTTTATTTAAACCACATATTTTATCATAATGATCAAGATCATTTTTTATATCAACAGCAACATAATCTAGAAGATTATCATCTATAAGTTTTTTTAAGACTTTAGGATTAAAGCCATTAGTATCTAATTTAACTTTTAATCCTATTGTTTTAACTTTTTTAATAAACTCATAAAGGCCTTTTTGCATGGTGGGTTCACCACCCGATATTACAATACCATCTAAAATCCCTTTGCGTTTTTCAAGATATGACAACACATCTTCTTCTTTAATATTTCCTTCATCCTTAGTCATTTTAATTAATTCTGAATTTTGACAAAACGGACATCTAAAATTACAACCTCTAGTCCAAATAATACAAGCGACATTCTCAGGATAATCAAGAAGTGTTAGCTTACTAAATCCATCAATTATCATTATTCATCACCACCTTAACAAAACCATTATCACGTTTTGAAATTGCAAGTAGAAGTTTTTCTAGTTTATCTTCTTTGATATTTTTATTAATAACTAATGTTTCTAAAACCCCACCATTATAACAATCAAGCATTTTATCTTGAATACTTTCTTTTCCTTTAGAAATAGTCAAAGGATCAACATAGTTTTCCCTGCTCGGAACACTTTTATATACCATTCTATCAATATTTGATAAATAATGACTGTCTTCTAAATAATTAATAGCACTAAGGGTAATATTGAGTTTATTTTCACTCGCCATCTTTGAAACATTATTACTAATGTAAATAGAAAGATTATTCATTGTCTCTTCTAAAGAAGTAGGATTTATAAGCCTAGAACATTCATACAAGCCTATTAGATTTATATTTAAAGTGCCATTTTTAATAACTTTTCTAATTTTTTGACTATTATCTATCTTATTAGAATCAATTAAAACGCCATCAAATAAATAGTTATAACTTTTCTTTAAACGGTTACCAAGCATTTCAAAAACAAAGAGTAATTGGTTTTTGGTAAATTCTAATAACTCATCTAACTCTCTAAAGAAGTCAGAGTCCATTTTATTATGATTTAGGGCAACTCTTGCTAAATTTATCGATGTGTTAGCAACGTTCATACGACCATGCGACGAAGAACTTCCTAACACATTATCATATATTAATAAACCACTACTGAAATATTCAGGATATTCTATATCACGATATTTGTTAACAATATTAAGTGATAAATTACCTCCTAACATAATTAAATTCACGATGCTTGTCATTATAAACGTTGGCATATTTTCTTTAATTTTATATATAAAAGATACATTCTTTAAATGCTTATTTTTTAAAAGAACATCTACCATTATCTTTTCAATAAATGCATGTTCATATGTGTCACTAAGACTCATACTAAAACTAAACATATCATAATTATCAAGTGTTAAAAACATATGGCATAAATTATCAGTAAAGTCTTTTTTGATAATAGCCATTGTTTTGTTATATGCATAATCAAAAATACTCATTGTCTCTTGATTTAACAGCAAATACTTAAAGATTTCCCCATTAATATTTATAGTATTAATTGATTCAATAGTCTCACTTATCTTATCGGTATCAATATAATTTTTATAACCTTTAATTTCAATATAATCTTTAAAGATATTCTTAAACTTTTCTCTAAACTTGTATAGTAAATTATCTGCTAACAACAAATCAAAATCATTAACGCATATTTCACCATTAACCTCACTTTTATAATTAATCAAACGATTAGTTATATCATAGAAAAAGTCATCATTATCTAATTTTAAATTTAAGTGAACATCATTAAAAAGCCCTGTATAAAATAATGGTAAATTATGAATGAACATTCGTCCTTCATTCGATGAACGTATGTATTTACTATCAACAACATAAGCTTTAGCATATTCAAGAGAAATAGCATCATTCAGTTTCTTTAATACATCTTTAGGAGAATATATCGAATTATCCATTCCCTCAATCTTTTCAAGTGCTTTAACAAACTTATGCTGTTGCTTAGTAGCAAATACATTACGCAATTCTGTCCTTTTAAGACGATACGTTCTAAAGTGCACATAAACATCATTATATTTAGATTTTAACTTGTCCTCGATAATATTTTGAATATCTTCAACATTTATTGTTTTACGATCATGATAATTAATTCTAATATAATCTAAAACCTCTAAATATACACTATTAGGCTCTTTAGGTGAATAATTATTCATTGTGCCATCAAAAGCACTTTTAATAGCAATAGCAATTTTCAAACCATTAAAAGACACCCGCTGACCACTACGTTTAACAACAATTAAATCATTAAAATTATTATTATTCATCTTGCCTAATTACCTTTCATATGCTAAATAAATCATATCAAAGGATCTGTTTTTATTCAATGTTTTTTATTTTTAAAATCGAAAGTTTTTTTATATTGTCACAATTAAATGTCATCTTTTTTATCATAAAAAAACATTTTTTCCTTATTAATAAAAGAAATCATATTATTTTATTTTTTTAAAAAGTTAATTATTAAAAAACAACATATTTACTGTAAATAGACACTTATTTTCACTATAATGTCTAATAAAAAAATAACTATAAAGAAGCAGTGTGTAAAATATTTTATTTATATTTTTTGAAACGCAATTTTATAGTTATTCAATAATAAATATATAAATTTAAACAAAATAAACAAAAATTATTTAAAAAACATTAAGGAAATAGCATCCTTGTAAATATTATAGGCAATATCTTTATACATAGGTCCTTGATTAAGGATATTATTCATCATAACGCCACTATTCGCTTCCATCAATAAAAACTTATTATCAACAGTCTTAATGATATCAATGCTTGCAAAATTAATATGAGCATCGTGCGCTACTTTAAGAGCAAAATTACTTAAATATTTTGCAAGATTACTATCAATATCAAAAAAAGGTATCGCTCCTTTGGATAAATTAAATTGGAAATTTAATAAAACTTTTTCAGATAATTTAGGA
Organism: uncultured Bacilli bacterium; assembly: GCA_934167885.1. Classification (GTDB taxonomy): domain Bacteria; phylum Bacillota_I; class Bacilli_A; order RF39; family UBA660; genus RUG12783. The sequence continues at coordinate 28,784 of CAKPMB010000005.1, read as the reverse complement.
ACATATTCCTTGTCAAAGTTTATATTTTTAGAAAGACTATAGTATGTTTGATTAAATGATTTAGCAAGATATTCTAGATTATGCACGCCATCCCCAACAACCATAGGTCTTTGTTTACCATAAATTAAGCGAACTTCATTATTTAATACAATAATTCGATATTCCATTTCTATATCATAAAAAGGACATAAACTAATGGAAAACTGACTTTGAAATAATAATGTTACTTTGTCGCGTAAATCGTGTTTATCAGTAACTAAAAACACTTCATTGCCAAGAGTTCCAATATTTCCTTTAACAATAATCCTTTCATTATGTTCATCAAAATAATCTTCTATTAAAGAAAAAGGGGTATTTTTAAAAATAACCTTGTGTTCAATAATAGGATTATTTTTATAAACCATTAAGTCATAAAATAAACCTTTATCATCTAAGATATTACCAATAGCATGATCATTTAAGGGGAATTTATAACCTTGAATACAATGCGTAACACCATTTTTTTCTAACACTGTTAACCAATTATCTGATAAGAAAGTGACATTAATTTGTAAATCACTTGCAATCTTCTTAATTATATTTATAAATTCTCCCATAACTTCCCTACTTTCTTTTTTCCTCTAATTCTTCCCCAATTCTTATAAGTTCATTATACTTACAAATTCTGTCTGTTCTTGAAATAGAACCCGTTTTTATTTGACCAATATTTAAACCAACAGCCATTGAGGCAATTGTTGTATCTTCAGTTTCACCACTACGATGTGAAATAATTGTTTTATAATTGTAAGCTCTTGCTAATTCAATAGTTTCAAGAGTTTCCGTAATTGTGCCAATTTGATTAACTTTCAACAAAATAGCATTACCAGCATGATTTTCAATACCTTTTTGTAAGCATTCTTTATTAGTTACAAATAAATCATCACCAACTAATTGAATTTTATCACCAAGACGTTCAGTAACTTTTCTAAAACCTTCCCAATCATTCTCATCAACAGGATCTTCAATTGATATAATAGGATATTTAGTTACAAGTTCTTCGTAATAATTAATTAATTCATCCGTTGTTAAACTACGATTTTCACTTGCTAAAACATATTTGCCATCTTTATAAAATTCACTAGCAGCCACATCTAGGGCAATTGATACATCCAAACCTGGTGTATATCCTGCTTTAATAGTAGCTTCGATTATTAATTTAAGAGCTTCTTCATTATTTGGTAAATCAGGGGCAAAACCACCTTCATCACCAACGCCAGTTGATAAATGTTTTTCTTTTAATATTTTTTTCAACGTATGAAATACTTCACTTGCAACTCGTAAAGTTTCTTTAATAGTATCGCGTTTTGGAATAATCATATATTCTTGAAAATCTAAAACGTTATCAGCATGACTTCCGCCATTAATAATGTTCATCATTGGTCGTGGCATAATATCACCCGCTCCAATATATTCATGAAGAGGCACATTAGCATTTTTAGCACTTGCATGCATACAAGCCATACTGATACCTAAAATAGCATTAGCTCCATATTTACTTTTATTCTTAGTGCCATCTAATTTAATCATTGTTTCATCAATTAATTTTTGATCACTTGCTTCTAGCCCAATAACAGCTTCGCGTAATGGACCATTAACGTTTGAAACAGCCTTCAAAACCCCTTTACCTAAATAACGAGGACCACCATCACGAAGTTCCAAAGCCTCACGTTCTCCAGTGGAAGCACCTGATGGAACACAAGCTCTTCCCATTACCCCATTTTCCAAAATAACATCAACTTCAACTGTTGGATTACCACGCGAATCTAATATTTCGCGTCCTTTTACATCTCTTATTCTCATATATTTTTCCTTTCTATTTTAACTTATTAACTAAGTCTCTAAACTCATCGCCACGCTCTTCACATTCATGATATTGATCCCATGAAGCTGAAGCAGGGCTTAATAACACAACATCCCCTGAACTTGATATATCTTTAATTTTAGCAAAGGCATCATGCAATTTTTCATAAGCAAAGGTTGGAATTTTTTGACTATTACCAAACTCTACAACTCTTTGACGACATTCGCCAATAGCTAAAATAGCTTTAACATTGCCCATATAATTTTTTAATTCATAAAAATCTTGACCACGTTCTAAGCCACCTAAGATAACAATAATAGGCTTTTTAAACGACGATAGTGCAATCTGGGTGCACTTGATGTTTGTTGCTTCTGTGTCATTATAATACATAACACCATTCTTAGTATTTATATATTCAAGACGGTGTCTTACACCTCTAAAGCTACCAACAACATCGCATATAACTTCATTACTAACACCCATTAATTTCGCTATCATCGATGACGCTAAAATATTCTCACGATTATGTTTGCCAGGAATTTTAATAACACTATCATCCATAATTTTTTCGCCCTTATAATAAAGACCATCATCCTTTAAATAACCATCCGTTAAACTTGTATTAGAAAAATAAAGTTTTTGAGCCTTAATTTTATCAAGCGTTTTCATAACATCTATATTATCAGCATTCATTATAGCAATATCGTCGCTTGTTTCATTGTAAAACATCTTAGCCTTCGTCTCTTTATATTTTTCATAGCTACCAAAAAAATCGATATGAGCTTCACTAAGATTAGTCATTAAAGCAATATGTGGATGAAATTCAAACAAATTAACACTTTGTTGGCAACTAATTTCCATAACCAAAATGTCATTTTCTTTAATATCATTTAAAATTCCACATAAAGGATAACCAATATTCCCTGCTAAATGCACCCTATCCTTATAATAAGCATGCAAAATTTCATATGTTAATGTTGTTGTCGTAGTTTTACCATTTGTGCCAGTAATAGCGATTATGGATACATTTTTAGGTAACAGTCTATAAGCTAGTTCCACTTCGTTAATAACTGGAATCTTCATGACATGCGCCCTAGCAACAACCGAATTATCCTCTCTGATACCAGGACTTTTAATAACATAATCAAAAGAATCGTCAAGAATATTGGCATTTTGATTGCCAAAATTAAATAAACAACCAGCATTTTTTAAACGAAGAATTTTATCACTATCAAATTCACTTTCCGCCTTCGAATCACTAATTAAAACCTTATTGCCACGTTTTAGTAAAATTAAGGCGGCATCAAAGCCACTTCGAGCCATTCCAAGGATCAACACTTTATTATCATTAAACACATATATCACCATTATCATTATATAATTTATCTTTTAAAATGTAAACTGTCATGATATAATTTAACAGGTGATAAAAATGATATTTGCAAGCAATAATCAAAACAAGTTGAATGAAATTAGAAAAATTTTTAAAGACTATCAAATACTTTCATTAAAGGATGTTAAAATAGAAGTTGATGTTAAGGAAGACGGCAAAACTTATTTTGATAATGCTCTTAAGAAAGCTAAAAAAATTTTTAAGTTAACTAAAATCCCAACTATCGCTGATGACTCTGGTTTAGAAATTTTAGGCTTAAATAATTGGCCTGGTGTAATGACTAAACGAATTTGTGACGATGATACTAAAAGAAATATGCTTTTCATTGAAAAGTGTCAAAATATAAGTGACAAACGAATTAAAGCAGTTTGTGTATTAGTTTATTATGATGGTAAGAACACCATTACTGGTATGGGAGAATTATTAGGAACAATAACCGATAAAATATATGAAGGAAATGGTTTTGGATTTGATAAGATCTTTAGATTAGAAAATGGTCAAGTCATTTCATCCTTAACGAGTGAAGAAAAGAATACTATTAGTGCTAGATACCTAGCATGTAAGGATTTATTAGAAAGAATACAAAAGAATACCAACAATTCATTATAAAAAAAGCATATATAACCTCAAAATTTATATATGTTTTTTTCTTTAACACAAATTAATTAGCAATATCTTTAAAATAATCATATTTTAAAACTAAATCATTCTTTTTAACCAAATATTCAACTAAATTGTTTTTCTTTTCAAGATTAGCATCCGTTATTTTTTTACCATTTTTAACAGCGCCATCTACAACATAAACATTGCCATCATACCACGACAAATCACTAAAGATTGCTACACCTTGATAATTTTTAGATAAGGCATCTTGCATAACATACCATTTCTCATTATATTCAATACCAAATAAATTTAAAACGGTAGGTAAAATATTTAATTGACTAGTAACTTTAGTAACTGTTGTTGGCTTCATACCGGCACTCCATATAAAGAATGGTGTTTTATTAACTAAATTACTATCAACATCTTTACCATTATTTTTTAATATATCATCATCTGACACCGTATATAAATAATGATCGGCATATGCTACAATAACCGTATTATTATATAAATCGTTATCTTTTAAAGCCTTAATAAGCAAAGACACCATATAATCAGTTTCCTTAGCTTGTCTTTTAATGCAAGCCTCTTCCGTATAATTTAAACTTGCAATAAACTCATCTTTTTCATGCGAAGTCATGCCAGTCATTTCTTTTTCATAATCAATATTTAACAACTTGCGACATACACCTTTCGTTGTAGAAAATGGTAAGTGATTACTATAAGTAATAATATAATTAGCAAATTTACCAGGTTGTTTAAACATTTCATCATAAAACGTTTGATTAAGTATCAACTCTCTGTCTAATTCATACGATGAATCACTATAATCTCCTAAATCTTTAAGACCAAAATAACGATCATAACCCCAGTTTTGATAATTAATACCTCGACTATAGTATTCACTACTATTCATATGAAAGGCTTTAATATCATAATCTTTAGTCTTTAATAAGTTAGCAAGAGAATAAGGAAAATCATTTTTATTTAATGAATAAGCATTTTGTGGATATGTCCACGGTGTCATATAGCCTACATTAACTGCAAATTCACTATTAAAAGTGCTACCTCCACCATTATAAAATGAATAGTGGTTAGTAAAATTAATGGAATTATTAAGAAGAGCATATGTATTAGGCATAATGTCTTTAGTTAATAGCCAATTATCAATACCTTCCATTTGTAAGAAAATAACATTTTTATCTTTAAACTTGCCAGTCCATGAATTTTTAGAATAACTATCATTATTCTCACCAAAAACATCCAATAAAAAATTATTCTCTGTTTCATTCTTCTTCTCTTTAGGTTTAATAAAATTAATGTATATGTCCCTAAAAGTATACTCATAAAAACCTGAAATAGCCATACATTTATTAGTATCATTAAAATTATTATAAATATTACGAGGAGTTCGCCATGTATCCCATGTAAGTTCAAAATTAGCGCGTCCTAACGCCTCCTTAGAAATTAAATGCATACAAAGGAAAATGATAATGGTTATAATAATGCCTTTTTTATTATATAAATCTTTTTTAGGAAAAAATTTAATTAAAAAGCCCAGCATTATCAACAATATTACAAAAATGATATATATAGTTACATTGCAATTCTTGATAACATCTATCATATAAGAACTTCCTTCACTCGCTAAACCAAGCATCGAAAAGTCAAAATAATTATTTGTGGCACTATAATAAACCCCATGGACTAAAAACATAATTAGAAAAAATAAGTAAAAACTTACATATACCATCTTATTAAAACGCTTACGCATATTAAAGGTTAGTCCAATTAACAAAATTATATATGCTAGTGAGAAAAAGCGTGGTGCAAAACTATATACTGGATAAATGGTAACATCGTGTCCATAAATTCTCAAAGTAATATCCATAGCAATAAATGGAATAATACATAAAATCATGAAATAAACGTTTTTATCCTTTAGAAAATTATGAACTTTTTTCAATAATGAAATTATTTTTTGTTTCTTATTTTTTTCTTTAAAAAAATTATTTATCTTAGTTGTAGTCCTTTTAAAACAACTACAAGCATTATTCTTAAATTTATTAAATACCCTTTTCATACTTCACCTTTTTTATTATAACATTTATATTTATAAAAAGAAAGTAATACAACAAAAAACAATATACTCTGATAAAGCATATTGAATCGAGTTTAGAAAAAGTTGTGACAATTTATATTAGAACTAACCAATACAAATATTAATAAATATTATCAGTATTTACTACAACTACCTATCATTTGAGTTTACTTTCTCATAAACAATTGTTATGCCTAGAGGCGATAATGATCATACACCACATATGACTTTTCTTACCAAAGAATAAGAATAGACATAGCATATAAATTATAATGCCATAAGCATTACCAAAGTAACACTAGTTGCATAATGCAACAATAGTCCAAAGACTATTAGTATGTAAAACATACAGGTATCGACAATAAAAGAGGATACACGTGACTAAAATAATTAGTCAATAAAAGCAAAATAACTAATGCTCGTTTGATTTCTTATCATCTAAGCAATATAAGTATATAATATCATTATTAAAAAAGCAATAGTTTTTTTAATTTTTTTGAAAAAAATTTTAATAAAAAAACAATACGCTCTGATAAAGTATATTGTCTCTAGTTTAGAAAAAGTTGTAACCATTTATATCAAAATCAATTAACATAAATTTTAAATGAATATTATCAGTATTCACAACAACCATTAAATCTTTTGAGTTTTCTTTCTCACAAACAATTGTTATACTTAGTGGCGATAGATTCTATACAACCTGTGTACAGTTTTTTCTTTTCCCTCAAGAATTATAGAAAAGTGCATAAGCACAGTTGCTAAAAAGCAACGCAATCATAAAAGATTGAAAATACCAAAAGGTATTAGATAAACAACAATTTTATCAAGTATTACCGAGTCCATCACTATAATAAACACTTATAAAATATTGTCATCGATTTCTACATCCTCATATCATCTAAGCATCTTTATTATAACTTAATAAATTTTTAAAAGCAACCCTTTTATTAAAAAAAATTTATTTTAATTTATAACAATGTAAAACAGGTTGAAATTAACTCAACCTGTTTATTATTTTGACTTCTTATTATTAAATGCTGCTTTTCTCTTTTCACGGCATTCTTTACATCTTTGTGGTTCATTTTGAATATCTTTTTCTTTGTAGAACTTTTGTTCTCCAGCAGTAAATAAAAATTCTTTGCCACATTCTTTACAAACGATTGTCTTATCTTGAAATTCCATAATTTCTCTCCTTTCCTTGATTAATTAAATATTTTTTTCGAAAGGAAAGAGAATATTAATAAATCAAAACTAACTTAATAGTATCACATTAAAATCTTAATTGCAATATGTAACTATAAAACAATAGCTATTAAATTACCACTACCCCTATTTACAATTTTAGTTAATGTTTGTTGTAATTTAAAACGAACATTATCAGGCATTAAACTAATTTTTGATTGAATGCCTTCTTGCACAATGACATCTAAACTTCGGCCAAATATCTCACTTTTCCAAATACTACTAGGATCACTTTCATAATCTTTCATCAAATAATTAATAAGTTCCCTACTCTGTATTTCACTACCTATGATTGGTTCAAAAGTGCTATTAACGTCAACTCTAATCATATGAATAGATGGCGCAGATGCTTTTAATTTAACACCAAATCTCGTGCCCTGTTTAGTAATTTCCGGAGTATCCAAATGCATATCAGAAAGTGTTGGTGAGGCTACACCATAACCAGTTTGCTTTACCATTTTTAAAGCATATTTAATCTGATCGTATTCACACTTTGCAGTATTATAATCTTGGAATAATCTCAAAACTTCTTTTTTATTAGTGATATCAATATTTATTATTTCATGCAAAACCTTGTTATAAAGTTCATCACGAGCATCCAAAGTAATAATGACTTCGCCTTTATCCGGAAAAACATCTGACAAATAAGCATTCTTTATTTCTTCAACATTCATAAAAGCACTAGTAATATTATCAACATCACGTAATTTATCTATCTCATAAACACTTTCTCTAATTTTATCAATATATAATTTTTTAAGCGGATGCGTATTATCAAGAACACTTATCCAATCAGGAATACGAACTTTAACTTCAATTATTGGGAATTCATACAATGCTTCTTTCAAAATATCTGTCATGTCTTTCTCATTCATGCTTTCTATATTAATTGGCAATACTGGAATATTATAAGTTGTTTTAATCTCATCCGTTATTTTCAATGTTTCAGGATTATTAGGATGAGTTGAATTCATTAAAACAATAAATGGTTTATTAATTTCTTTTAATTCCTCAATAACTCTTTTTTCCGCTTCTTCATAATCACGTCTTTTAAATTCTCCAAAGCTGCCATCCGTTGTCACAACAATTCCGATAGTAGCATGTTCTTTAATTACTTTTTCGGTGCCAATCTCAGCGGCTTCTTTAAATGGTATCATTTCATCATACCATGGTGTTTTAACCATTCTTGGACCATTTTCATCCTCTATTCCTTTAGCTTCATCAATAACATAACCTACACAGTCAATCAATTTAATATTGCAACTAAAATCATCAATCGTAATTTTAGCAGCATTATTAGGAACAAATTTAGGTTCTGTCGTCATAATGGTTTTACCTTGAGCGCTTTGAGGAACTTCATCTAAACATCTTTTCTTTTCATATTCATCTTGAATATTAGGCACAATTAACGTTTCAACCATTTTCTTAATAAAAGTGCTTTTACCAGTTCTGACAGCTCCTACAACTCCTAAATACACATCACCTTTAGTGCGCAGAGCGATATTTTTAATAATCTCTTTCTTATCCATAAAACTCTCCATTCATTTAAATATATGATATCGAAGATATTTTATTACGCCATATAAAGAAAAGTGCAAATATTAATTTAAATATTTGCACACCTTTTAAAGATTTCCATTACTTGATGAAAGAGTTACAGTTGTTGTATGTTTAGTATCATTACGATAGTATGTTACTTTTATCTTATCACCAACTGTATGTTGATATAAAATGTATCGTAAATAAGCACTACTTTTTATTTCAGTATCATCAATCATGGTAATAATATCGCCACTTTGTAAACCTGCTTTGCTAGCACTACTATTCTTATCAACTGAGTATACATAAACACCACTTGTTAATTTAGTATCAATACTGTAACGATAAAAACTATTTTGTAAACTTGATAAATCATACATTGAAATACCTAAATATGGTCTTTGAATAGTTTTACCACTTATAAACATTTCAGCATATTCTACAGCCTTTTCAATAGGTATAGCAAAACCCATACCTTCAACCGAACTTGATGCTAATTTCATATTAGTAATACCAATAACTTCACCATTACTATTGCATAAAGGTCCACCACTGTTGCCAGAATTAATAGCTGTATCTGTTTGAAGAACTTCCATAACATAATCACTCGTATTACTATTACTTAGAGAAACTTCAACTAAACGATTTTTACCAGAAATAATTCCTCTAGTAACACTCCAAGAATACACTTGATAATCAAGTGGAGCACCAATAGCGAAGGTTGTATCACCAAGTCTTGTATCTTCACTCTTGCCAATAGAAGCAACACTTATAATAGAATCAGCAGAAACTTTTAATAAAGCTACATCTGAATATACATCACTTCCAACAACACTAACTTTTTTTCTTGTGCCATTAGTAAAGGTAACATACACTGTATCAGATGAATCAATTACGTGATTATTAGTTAAAATATAACCATAATTCTTATCCTTTTTATAAACAAAACCGGTTCCTGTTGCTTGTAATTTATCACTCTTATAGTTTTCAACTACAACAACACTATCATATACTTTAGAAACGGCATCGGCAATACCATTATCAACGACTGATACTTCTCTAAATATTTTGCTTGTGCTACTATTTTCATCACTCGCATTACATTTTAGGTAGAAAAGCATACCACCTGCTCCTAAAACTAAGAGAATAAAAGCCGCTAAAACACATAATAATGGTTTATAACTCTTTTTTACTTTAACTGAGCTATTAACTGGTGGTTCTTCTTTAACTTCGTTTACCTTCTCTTCATGAACATAAGACGTCTCTTTCTTTTCGCTTTCCACAACCTTATTATCAACATCTTCTTTCAAAAGATGTCCACAATTCTCACAATAAACATCTCCCACTACAATTTCATGCCCACAATTACTACAATACTTTAAAACATTGTCATCTTTCTTTTTTGGCATAATATCACTTCCTTTACAAAAATTAATTATAAGTCCTAATTATGAAATTTATTTGTAATAAATGAAAAAATAATTTGAAATTATGACTATATTCGTAAACATTATAACATAAATTAAAAATAATAAACAAATTATTCTTTAACTAATTTGTTTATTGAGGTAATAAAGAAAAAATCCTTTTCTAAAAAATCACAAACAAAATAACAATCACTATATTTTAATAATAGCTTAAAAAACGATGAATAACTTATGTTACTTTGTAAAACTAAGTGTGATTTTTTTATTTTTAAAATACTTACTTCATTATTATATAAATCATTAATTATATGCTCATTTTTATTTTTGGTATAAATACATTCTTTATGCATATCAACAAAAATATTTTTATTTAAATCATTAATATCATTCTTATTGATAATTTGATTTAATATATTAAAACCATAGTTGGCATCTTCTTCATGCATATAATAAATATTATTTAAAACTCTGAATAAATCACTAGGACTTTTACTATATAGTTCTTTTATTTCTTTTTTTAAGTTAAATATATAAAACATTCTCATATCATCACCACAAACATAATACTAAATTTTGCAATCATAATATGTCGAATAATGACATAAAAAAATAAAACGACTAGCATTCTTTTCGTTTTATTTCTTTTTCTTGATAAAATAAACATTCCTTTTTAAGACCACAACTAACGCACTCTGGTTTTATAGCTTTACAATAATATCTTCCAAACAAAACTAATTGTAAGTGAATTTTACTCCAATCACCTTTTTTAAAAATACGCATCAAATCCTTTTCAACAACCAACGGATTATCGCTTTTAGTTAGGCCAAGACGCTTTGATACTCTTAAAACATGTGTATCAACAGCGATTTTAGGAAGAGCGTAAAATTCTGCTAAAAAGACATTGATAGTTTTGCGACCAACACCATTTAATTTTATTAAATCATCTTCATTAGTGGGAACTATATCTTTGTAATCATTATGTAAAACATTGGCAATATCATGAACATATATAGCTTTCTTATTATAACTACCAAGTGGTTTTAAAATTTCTTTAAGGGATGAAATTGGCGCTTTTGCAAGAGATGATAAGGTTGGATACTTACTAAATAAAACACTACTAACTTGGTTAACACGCTTATCAGTTGTTTGGGCACTTAAAACAATACTAATTAATAAAGACCAATCATTAAAATAATTTAACTCGCACTTAGGATTACTTATTACTGAATCTAAATAAGTTTGAATATTCTTATAATTCTTCATCGTCATCCAACCAATTATAAACATCCATAGAAACAGGTTCTACAGGTTCACTCGTCTTTATATCTTCTTTTTTTGAAATGCCCTTTTTATGCCACTCATGTAGTATTTTATCAATATATCGTAAGTTAGCAACACCATTCAAACTAGCTTCTTTTAAAGCTTCATGAATCATATCATCACCATAATCACTATCAAGCCATTCTTTAACAACATCTCGTTCCATTGGTGTTAATGAACGGTTAAATTCGCGTTCAATATCCTTGTAAATACTTCCATCCTTATGTTCTTCTTCCTCTAATTCTTCAATTATGGCAAGACTTACCTTATTATAGAAACCATCAAGATTAATCTTTTCCTCAATTAAGCCGTTATCTTTATCAATATCTAATGATATCATTCCCTTATCTGCTAAGACGGAAATATAACCCATAACTTCCATAATATCCATATTCAACTCTGAAGCAATAGCCTCAGGATCAAAAAGCTTAAACTGTTTATTAACAAGATACATAAGAAAGGTAAATTCTTCAAGATTTAAATTAAATTTATTATGTAGTCTAAACATATGGATGGGAATAACAATATTATCATCTCTTATAATACCATCTAACTTAATCTTGTTCATAAACACCTCCTAAAAACCAGGACCAGTATCTAATATAGCATTCAATTTAAGTGAATACTTATAAACTGTCCCTTCATCTTCCTTATCTTTATATACATACATTTTGTATTTTTGGGTATTTTTAGCCATTATCTCATCTTGATATAAAACATTATCTTTAATAGATGAAATTGAGCCACTTTTAACTAACTTATCACCTAAATATAAAAGATATGATAAGTTATCGCTATTAATATCGCTTTCAGCAAACGAATTAATTAAAATTTGATACAAGCCCTTTTTTTTACCATTATTTTCAATAGTAAAAATATATGGCCATTCCTTCATAGCCTCATCTTTTGATAGAACCTTGGTATTAGTGAGTGAAAACTCCTTAGTATCTTCAAAAGTAACATTAATATCAGTTGTTAAATTTTTGCGATGATAATTATCAACATAATATGTTGCTATATAACTTATTCCAAATACAACAATTGTAAAAAATATAATTCCTATTATTTTCCCTATTTTAATTCTTTTCATTTTACTTCCTCAATAAATATTCAAATATGTCTAGTGCTAATTTTATTGTATCATGTTTAAAGGTTCCATCTGTTGATGTTATCAAATCATCAGCAATTATTTCAATGTCATCTAAATTTTCAACATCTAAGATAACTGGATCTTTTTGTTCTTCTGTCTCATATTTAATAACCAATTTTGGATCCATCTTTTCTTTATTAAAAATACCCACATCTATTTTACGTTTGCCTAGATAACTATTCAAAAGTTTGATATGGTCACTTGCTTTAAAATCATCCGTCTCGCCTGGTTGAGTAACAATATTACAGCAATACATAATTGGTGCCTTGCTCTCATCAATAGCTTTGATAATGTCTTCACATATCAAATTAGGAATAATACTTGTCCAAATACTTCCCATACTTAAAACGATTAGTGATGCTTCATTTATAGCTTTAATAACTTCTTTGGAGACTTCCGGTTTTTCTTTATAAAAAACACGTTTTATCTTCTTATTACACTGAGTGATATTATGTTCACCTTCGATAATACTACCGTCAACCATCTCACCCATTAATATAGCGTTATCCTCTGAAAAAGGTAACACATGACCTCTTAGATTTAAGACTTTACCTAGTGAATTGATACCAACACTTAAATTACCCGTAATATTTGTCATAGCCGTCAATAATAAATTACCAACTGTATGACCATTCAAATCGCTCGTTGTTTTAAAACGATAATTAAGCAATTGTTCAACAAGAGGTTCTGTTTCCGACAGGGCCACTAAAACTCTTCTTATATCACCAACCGCTGGCTGATTAAACTCTTCTCTTAATCTGCCAGTGCTTCTTCCATCATCGCATATTGAAACAACCGCTGTGATGTTAACCGGAAATTCTTTCAAACCACGTAATAAATAAGAAAGTCCCGTGCCACCACCCAAAACAACAACATTCTTTTTCATATATACCACATCCTTATAAGGAATAAATCTTCTCATAATCATTATAATATATTTTATGATTTTTTAAAGTAAATAATATTAAATAATATAATTATTATGTGTAAATTTATAAACTATTTTGTTTTATCATTCTAACTATTTATATATGTATCATAATCCGTTCTCTTATCTATAATCTTACCATTTGGTAATATTTCAATAATACGATTACATACAGTATTCAATAATTCATGATCATGACTTGCTAAAAGAAGTTCCCCCTTAAAATTACTCAAACCAGTATTTAATGAAGTAATACTTTCAAGATCTAAATGATTAGTTGGTTCATCTAAAATTATAAAATTAGGCTCACATAGCATAATTTTAGCAAGCATAAGACGTGACTTTTCACCACCTGATAAAACCGAAACTTTTTTAAAAACCTCTTCATTTGTAAAAAGCATTCTTCCTAAAAAGCTTCTTATATAGGTTTCATCATTAATGTGATAATACTTATTAAGCCATTCTAAAATAGTTTCATCATTTTTCCAATAATTAGAATTATCAACTTCAAAATATTCCGGATTTATCGTCTTACCAAAAGAAACCTCACCTTTTTGATATTTTTTCAAATGCATAATGACATCAAAAAGACATGTTTTAGCTAAGTTATTAGAACCAACAAAGCCTATCTTGTCACCTTTTAAAACGGTAAATGATACTTTATCTAAAACTCTAACACCATCTACTTCACATACTAAGTCACATACTTTTAAAATTTCATTACCACTTGGTTTATTAATTTTAAAATCAATATATGGATACTTTCTTGATGAAGGCACTAATTCTTCTAATTCGATTTTCTCTAAAATCTTCTTACGAGAGGTTGCTTGTTTACTTTTAGAAGCATTCGCCGAAAATCTTGCAATGAAATCTTTTAATTCTTTTATCTTTTCTTCTTTTTTGCGATTTTGCTCTTTTATCTGTTTTATTAGAAGTTGACTTGATTCATACCAAAAATCATAGTTTCCAACATATAGTTTAATGCTATTGTAATCAATATCGACAATATGGGTGCAGACTTTATTTAAGAAATATCTATCATGGGATACGACAATAACCGTATTATTATAATTAATTAAAAACTCTTCTAACCAACTTATAGCATCTAAATCTAAGTGATTGGTTGGTTCATCTAATAATAAAATATCAGGATTTTGAAAAAGAGCTTTAGCAAGTAAAACTTTTACTTTAATATTATTAGGTAAATCGCGCATTAAAGTATCATGATAACTATTGGCAATTCCTAAACTTGAGAGAAGGGATCTGGCTTCACTATCTGCTTCCCAACCGTTCATTTCAGCAAAAGATGATTCTAACTCACCTAGTCTTATTCCATCCGCATCCGTCCAGTTTTCTTTATTATACAATTTATCTTTTTCACACATTATGTCATATAAAATTTTATTACCCATTAAAGTTGTAGTAATAGCATCATAATCATCATATTTATAATGATCCTGTTCTAAAACTGAAATACGTTCGCCTTTACCAATAGTAATTTCCCCCGTCGTTGTTTCGATTTCTTTAGCAATAAGCTTTAAAAACGTGCTTTTACCCGCACCATTCGCCCCTATTAATCCATAACAATTACCATTTGTAAATTTAATATTAACATTTTCAAATAAAGTTCGTTTACCAAACCTAAGAGAAACATTTGAAACATTTATCATAAAAACCTCACTTATGAAATTATATTAAATAAAAAATATTAAGTCAAATAAATTAACTTAATATCTCTTTAATCTTTAGGGAAGGCAATAATAAATGATGAATTTGTTAAATCAAGATCTCGCAAAACGCCATTTAACTCATCCATATTCAAACTTTCAATTATCTCAATTCTATTAGGATAAATATCATTATAAACAATTAAATCATCCGCTAGACTTTCAGCCATTAAATCAGTGCTATCCGAAATTTTTATTTCCGATGCTATCCATACTCTCTTAAGACGTTCTAAGTCATTTTCATTAATTTCAATACTATTAAAAGTTTTATCAATTAAACTCTTAAAAATATCAGCCTTATCACTTTCCGCGTCAAATTCAAGGACAAAATAATCATCAAAAATATTATGATCATAATAAAAGCCGGTAACAATACGTTCATCCATAATCTTTTCTTGAAATAATGATGTTCCACCAAAGCCCAATAGACATACCATATTCAAATATAAATCAAGACGCATTCTATCCTTTAGGGCAAAATTTAAAAGGGAAATCTTAAAAGCATATTTTACTTTAGGCATACATAAATTTAATTTTAAACTCTTATATTCACTATGAACCATATAGTTTTCATTATATTGCTTTCTTATTATATCATAATTAGGTTTTAACTTATTAAAAGCCTTATTATTCATAACAAGCTTTTTAACCTCTTCTGCTTTAACATTACCAGCAACAATTAAAAACATATTATTAGGAACATAAAATGTATTGTAACACTCATATAATTTATCTTTATCAATCTCTTTTATACTATCAAGTGTCCCTGCTATCTTTTCACGAACAGGACTTTCATTGAAAATCATTTTACGACAAACATCATTAATTATCCATGATTGTTCATCATCATACATTTTAATTTCCTCGCCAATTATTCCTTGTTCTTTTGCAACGTTCTCATCCGTAAAATAAGGACTAGCAACACATGTAATTAAATAATCTAGACATTCATTAATATGAGTATCAATTCCCCATATATAATACTTAGTCGTTTCAAAACTAGTTGATGCATTTATATCAACCCCCATTCTTGAAAAATAAGCGAATGGTTGTTCATCACTTTCCATCTCAAAAGCTTTATGCTCTAAAAAATGAGCGATTCCTAAAGGTGATTTAACCCATTTTTCTTTTTCTTGAGAGTAAAATTCAATATCTTTAGAGCCATAATTAACACCTAAAACCGCATAAAAATTATTAGTGTCATTAAATGGTATAACGCCCAATTTAAGACCATTTAAAAGTGTCTCGAAGTATAAATTTTTCAATATTTTAGGATATACATACTTTTTCATTTCTCACCTTTTAACAAATAAATTGTATCTACTTTGATGGTTTTAGCAAAGGATACGATCATATCTTTAGTTACCTTTAAAACTTCTTCTTTGCGCATTTCGAGTGGATCATTCTTAAAGAAATATGTCGACATCATTACATTTAAAAGGGCGGTTTTAGAGGTTAGAGTTGTATCAATAGCCGATATATATTCATTGATAGCTTTATTCATATCATCATCCGAAAAATCTGATATGGCAATTTTTTGTAAAGATGCAAAGACAAGATCAACAATTTTTTGATAATTCTTTGCATCACATCCAGCATTAATTATTAATAAGTTATCAGCCTTGATAATCGTTGAATTAATATAATAGACTAACGATGACGCTTCACGAACATCTCGCATTAAAATAGAATCAGAACTACCACCAAGCAAAATGTTATAGATGTTACTAACATATTTTTTTTCAAAATCATCATGAAAATTCAACTTACAAGCAATCGCTAATTTAGATTGATTATAATCAATTTTATCTTCTATTTCACGATATTTATCAGTTATTTTTTCTTCTTCTAAGCAAACATCAAAATCATTATAACGACGCCTTTTAAAAGATAGCTTCCCTCTTATAATTTGTTCCATATCACTAAAATTAAAGTCGCCAGCCACAAAGATATCAATCATACTATTATTTAATATTTCATTATAATAATCATAAAGTTTTTTAGGATCTAAAGCATGTAAATCTTCTTCATAACAATAATTATGATAAGAATATGGTTTATCACCAAGATTTTCAAGTAATTTAATGTTAGCATATACTCTAGGCTGTTCCTTAACGGTTTGTGTTTCCGCTTCCAAGTCAGCCAAAATAGCCTTATATTTTTCATCATTAAACGCACCATTTAAAACATAAGGATTAAATATAACTTCTTTTAATAAATCGAGGCTATCAAGCGCAATATCATCTTTAGTATACTTAGGATTTAAAAACGATATTCCAAGACGCGATACTAAATAGTCGCCTAACCTAAAGGTTCCACTTGTAAGAGCTAGTGAATATAATTCTTGACATTTAATATTCAAAAGGCGCTTACTACGATAGTTATTAGTGCAATAAACTAGAAGATCAAATAAAAAAATACTTTTAGTTATATTCTCTTTTTTTATTTTATTGCTAAAAGAAATTCTTATATCAATTGATTTATAATTTTTAATCTTATACAAATGTAATTTATAAGATGATGTCTTTATTACTTTTTGTCTCATAAAGCCCCCTTTTTTATATTAAACTATTTAGTGCCAATAAAATCATTTTATCTAAACTTTTTTCTTTTTCTTCCGGTGTTAATGAAAGACTGTTATTAGGATATGCAAAGTCACTTACACTCAAAATACAAGCAGCTTTCTTATTAAGAACTTTTGCTAAATAAAATAAAGCAAAAGACTCCATTTCTACTCCTAATACATTATATTTGGCAACATAATCTTTATAAAATTCATTACGGCGATAGAATACTTCGCTTGTCAAGATATTTCCAACGTGCACATTATCATTATTACTTTGGGCTGTTTTTATAATTTTATGCAAAAGACTATCATCTGATCCACAATAATTGGTCGTCTCACCATTAAAATTGTATGCAAAGTTGCTATCTGTAAAAGCATTTTCAACAACGACAATATCTTTTAGCAACAATTCTTTATCATATGCTCCCATTGTGCCAATTCTAATAATTGCATCAACATCATAATCATTGAATAACTCATAAGCATATATTCCTATACTAGATATTCCCATACCACTAGCCATAATGGTTACCAACGTATTTTGATATGTTCCTGTATAAGCTAGAATATTACGAACATCATTTACTAATTTAACATTTTGAAGATATTTAAAGGCAATATAGCGAGCTCTTAAAGGATCACCTGGCATTAATACCACTTTAGCAATATCTTCACGTTTTGCATTTATATGAACACTCATTTAACCTCCCATTTCAAAAAAAGTCGCTATATTAGCGACAATATCCCTCACCGGGTTTCGATCCTTCTACATATTCTTGGTTAACTAAACCGCAATTTGTTTTTGTCATTGCATCTTTTAAATATCCACCAAAAACATTAACCAATCCAATAATAACAACCGATATTAAGGCAATAATCAAAACATACTCAACCAAAGCTTGTCCTCTATTATTCATCATATCACCTCTATAGTTATAGTGTATAAAAAAAATTGACCTTTGTCAATTATTTTTTACTGTTATAAGTCCTTCAGCTACCTCTTCTAAAGCCTTACCTATGTTCTTTTGTGATTTGTATTTTTGTGGTGCCATTTGTAAGTAGCCTGTTTTACTAATTTCACGACTACGTTTTGCAGCAATGTGAACTAATATGTATTTTGAACTAATAACATTCAATAATTTGTCAATTGATGGATATATCACACAATCACACTCCCTCTATAATAAGAATAAACTTTACATAAAAAATATGCAACTATTTTGTCAAAATTAGACAAATTAATCGCATACTTTACTATTCATGAACAACAACACCAATATATGGAAGATTACGATATTTTTCATCATAATCAAGGCCATATCCAATAACAAATAAATCTTCAATTTCAAAACCAATATAATCTACTTTGACATCTTCTACTCTTCTTGATGATTTGTCAAGTAATGAACAACTTTTAACACTTTTAGCACCCATTGAAGCTACATATTCTTGTAAGAATTTCATAGTCTTTCCAGTGTCAACAATATCCTCAACAATCAAAACATGTTTACCTTTAACACTTTCTTCGTTAAGTGGTAATTTCATTGTTACAGTGCCTGTTGTGTTTTCACCTTCATAACTTTTAACACGTAAAAATTCAATGCGAGCATCACCCTTATAACTTTTAGCAAGATCACAAGCAAAGAAAACAGCACCCTTTAATACACAAACAAATACAACTGGTTCATCTTTATATTCTTGATATAACTTATCACCTAACTCCTTAATACGATTGTTCAAAGTCTCTTCATCAAACAATACATTAATCTTTTCCATACATCCTCCAACTTCAACAATATAGTAGTAATTATATATCAACCATTCATAATTTCCAAGACATATTTCAAAATAATTCATAAAAATTACACAATTTCAACATTTTTATATCAAAAACAAAAGATACAATAAAGACATTGAAGATTTAGTTAAAGTTTTCTTTTATAACCACTTCTAACCTCTTTACATATTCTTATGAATACGTATTAATAATATTTAAAAATAATAAAAGGAAATCTCCCCTTGACTAATTCTTCAAAAAAAGCAAAGAGCAAATCTTTGTTTTTTTTATAACTTTTTAACTAATTTTTTAACCAATGCTAATTCTTGCAAATTATTATCGTATTCCTTAGAACTACTACTTATATTATTAATGCGTTCTAATACATATATCCACTGATCAACTTCATTATATTTCATATTAAATTTATTTTCTAAATCGGCCATTACATCACCATATTCATTTAGAGTTTTTAAATAATCACTTTTGCTTTTTTGATAATCTTTAAAAATGCCGAAGACTATAAATGATACAAAACAAGAAATTACAATTAATGGCCAAGTTGACCATATAGCAAACGACATTACTTCTAAACATGATGCAAATAAAAGAGTAAAGACCATTAAACGTCTAGCCTTTACATAATTGTTTTTCAAATAATTCTTATTATCGGATACTGTCTTTATTTTGGATAATATTAAGCACAACTCATTGTATGATTGCTTTGATTTCATAATAACTTTATTGCCTAAATTAAAAATTTCAGAATTTTTTTCACACGTTTCTTCAAATAAACCAAATTTATAAATTAAACTATCATATAAATTCTTAACTAAATCGATTTTATCCATAATAATCACCACAATGTGTTATTCTAACATATATTAATACAATGCTTCAATTAAAAAGCTCTATTTTAAAGACATATTTTACGATAAGAAGTTCGACTTAGCCCAAACCGTTTTTTTGGAACAACTTTATAATTTATAACATATGCATGATAATTATTTAAGTTTTCTTTAACACTAAGAACATTTTTATGAATCATTACCAAATTAAATTTATTTTCCAAAGCAAAAGCCTTTTCACGAACATTACTAAATGAATTAATATTCATACCATCTAGTTCATCTTCTATTTTTAAATAGCCATCTACTACGATAAAAGATACATCAATAAAATTGTCATTTATATTTGAAAAATCATCTTCATTAAGTCCCATATAATATGTTCCGACAATTGTTCCTGAAGCAAGAGCATTCCCGGCAAATACAAAATCATTTTCACAATATATATCTTTATTTATTTCTTGCATGTATCCCGACACAAAATGTGGTTGTTGATCATAATTAATAACCATATGATTACCAATAATCTTAACAACAATTTCATCATTAGGCGTAATTTTCAAATTACCATTATTAATAGAAACATTAGTATAATTATCATTATTTTCAATTAAGACATCACTAATAAAATTATTACCATCTAGACTGTCAGAAACATTTAATACTTCACCTTTAACAGTCGCTTTTATAGTATCACCTGTTGGCAATGTAACTATACCATCTTGTGAATAATAAACACTACCATTTAAGATAACATTAAAGTTATTATCAGCATGAATCACGCCATCATACATCCACGATGCTGAATTAGCATTTATTGACATACCATCAATTGGCAAAATATGAAGATGCGCATCCAAAGTAATAAATTTAACATTCGCCCAATCAGTATTAATATTTTCGAAATCCACTTCTTGCAAATTCATTTGATAATTACCAACCGTTTTAACACTTAGTTGATTATGACAAATAATATCATCTTCCTTATAATCATCATTGTTAGAACTAAATTGGTATATTGCTTGATGATATTTACCATCATAAACAATTTCACTATCAATTCCTTCAATCGTGACAATTATTTCTTCATCACTCGGATAAATAGAAAGTGTTCCTAAATCCTTCACAATTTCATAATTGATCATTTTAGTGTTAGCACCAACAGTATACTCCAAATCATTTAAAATTGAACCAGTATGAACAATAGAACCAATTGGTTCAAATAAAATAAACTCATCTTGATAAAAGCCATCCCCACTAATTTCCAAGCGACTATCACTAAGTGGTAACTTATCATACATCTTACTTTGGGAAAAAGTTTTAACAATAATACGACGTTTTTCTATTTTATAAAGACCATCATTAACAACAACATTATAATTGTCATTTGCCGAATATTTAGCAGTAATAAGATATTCACCAACATCCAAAGACTCTTCCTTAATTAAATTAACTTGAAGGTCGTCATACATTGTTCCTTCATATGTCCACGTAAGGTCACTTTCTTCCCCATATTTAACCGTTTTTGAATCAATATTTATTATTATGTCTTGTTTAATGATAGTTAACTTAGCCTTTTTAGAAACCGTTCCATAATAACTGCCATATCCTTTAAATATCGCTGTAACTTCATACACACCAACATCTTTATTAGAATTATTTTGATACTCAACTTTAATATTAGAGTTTAACACACCATCAATAAACAATTTTTGATTAGAACCATTATAGGTTACCGTCTTATCATTAAATAAAATATTTTCTATATCATCTAAAGTCAATCTTTTAGCATCTTTTATATATTTAGCATATACAAAAGTATCATCTTGTATATTATGATAATCGCCTTCCCACTCGTAAAAAGAATAATTATCATGTAGCGGAATACTTGGCAAAGTAGCATCCTCACCATACAAAACTCTTTCATGTTTTATAACGCTACTATTTAATGAATCAATAAATGTTACTACGAAATAGTCTTCATTATCGGCAATACCATTATTATTTTTATCATCATAAAACCGTGCATAATACGTCCTGTTATCATTAACACGCACTTGTCCTAAAACTTGATTATCATCTTTATACCACCCATTAAAAAGATAATTTTCATGATGTGGTTCACTTGGGAAAGGAATAATCTCCCCCTTTTTCAAATAAACTTTGGAAATAATATTATTAGTAACTTCATCCATAAAAATTATTTGATATTTTTTATTACCGATATGAACAAAACAAACTATGCAACTTAGCAATAAAATTATAACAATTATAATAAGAACATTCTCCCAATTTTTCATAAAACTCCCTGTTTGTCAATTACTATATCATAAATTAAAATAATATCAATAAGAAGTTTAATAAAAAAAGATTGAGCAAACTCTAACCCAACCTTAAAACTCTTGATCATTTTTATAATTAGTTATAATTACTTCTTCAACCTTGCCTCTTTTAGCACCATTAGCATTTATATTTCTTTTAGCATCAATTTTATAGATATTATAGTCTTTATATAATTCATTAACTAAAACTGTATTATGATTTGATAACATTACATACACACCTTTTGAATCAAGTTCTTTAAAAACTTTAGCAAGACGTCTTTGATCATCTTTATTAAAACCATCTTCAGTATAACTATTAAAAGTTTTAGTATCAGAATCATATGGTGGATCTAAATAAACAAAATCCTTTGCACAAGCCTTTTTTAAAACATTCTCAAAATCATCACAATAAATACTAATATCATTCATCGTTAAATAATTACTAACAGTTATTAAATTATCACCATCATAAGTATTAACCTTAGTTTTCTTGCCATAAGGCACATTAAATTCATTTTTACTATTAACCCGATACAAACCATTAAAACATGCTTTATTCAAATAAATAGTTCTAGCAGCCCGTGTATAATCTGATAGACGATCGTATGTGTGACGATTACGATCTTTATTCCTAATATCATAGTAAAATTCTTCACTATGTTCACGCTCATACTTATTTAATAAAGCACACATCTTTTTAAATTTATTTTCATCACACAAAACACGATAAACATTCATAAGTTCTTCATTTGAATCATTAATTACAGCCTTTTTAGGTGATAATTCAAACAATAAAGCCCCACCACCAACAAATGGTTCATAATATGTATTAAATTCATATGGAACATGTAGCTTTAATTTATCAATTATTTGTCTTTTGCCACCAGCCCATTTAACAAATGGTTTACCTTTAAACATAACTTAAACTCCTAACACTTTTATTTAAATAATATTGTAACAAACTTTTAGAAAAATGTCTTCATCTTGTCATGAAAATTATTAAATAAATGCTAAGCATCATTTTAACATCAATTGGTATGGGTTATCGACTGTTCCGTCACCACTTGATATTAAAACATCTGAACGAATATTAATAACTGGATATAATCCGTTTTTATTATTAACTGTTCCAGCAATGTAAAAAGCTCCATTTCCTAACATATAACCATTACGTGCTTCATTATGTGATGACGTATAATAAATTGGTGTCATCGTCCACTGGCTATATCCTCCATTAAACAAATAATTATTTCTGTTTGCTAAATAATTAACGCCTCCAGCAAAAATAATTTCATCAGCTGTTACCAACGCCACAGGATATTTTAATTTAGCATTGCCATATTTTTCCGTTACGCTAAATCTATCACTAACATTTAGACATTTTAAAGATACCGTTTTTCCACCATTATCAATTATTCTGTTCATAGCACTATAATTTGTTCCAGGTGATAATGACCAACCATTACCAGTATGGATACTACGATCATTACAAAAAGTGGCATCACTTATATAATTAGTTATTGATTGATTATTAGAATCAATTTTAGAAATAATGTTTGTTTCATACCACTTATCGATGACAGTTTTAGCATTACTATCATATTGATTTGTTAAAGTATCTTCATATGATATCGATGAGTATGATATAAAATTTACGGTAACAAAGTCATCATTTATGATATTTAACTTATAAACTACATCACATACACTTTCATTACTAAAGCAAGTATATTTATAATTGTCAATCCGACCTTTTGCTTCAGATAACAAACCATTAAATGTATCACCACTTAAATTAAACTTTTTGGTTGTCTCGTCAAATTCGTAATTAGTAGCAAATAAATAGTTTGTAAAAAAAGAAATATTATAAAAAGCGGTTGCTTCATTGACATGACTATCAAAATTTTTACCATACATATAACCAACATATGTTGGATCCATAAAGTTGTTATTAAAACTATAATATTGATTGTTTATTGGTGTTTTTTCAGAATACTGTAATCGTATACTACCATCACCATTCGTTCTTATTATTTTCCAATAGAATCCTGCAAAATAAACATTATTATTTTGAACATCACCACGATAGTAATAAACATCACCATAATCATCTTCGGTTTTATATAGACCTACTTCTGATCTTATATAACTACTAACTTCGGCATAATGATAATCACCATCAGTTAGTTGATAAATATTATTTTTTTTATCAACATTAATACTTTTAATTTTTATTAGAATATTACAATTAAGCTTCTCATAATTATTACCACAAGTATAATAGTCTAAAACACTCTCATCAATATCACTTTTAATACTATTTACCAACTTAAATAAACCAGTTTTAGAATCAAATTCATATGAAGAAGAAATAATTAAATTTGTGCTAGAGATATTAAATACTTTGTTTAAATCGTCAAAGCTTTTGATTTTTTCAACATATATGTAACTAGGGGCGGTATCAGTTAGGTTTGGTGTGCCTTTATTTAAAATATTAGTTTTTGCAACATCAACCGATTCACTTAAACTATCACTCACTAACATACAATCAACTAATTTATTGAAACCATTGTTCAAACAGTAATTGTTACCTTTTACTTCTACTCTTTTGATAAAACTTTGCATTAATTCTTTATTTTTGTATATTTCTAACAAAACATTGGTTTTACCATTCGCATCATTATTTGGATGAACAAATACTTGAATTTCAACTGTTTTATTTTTAGTGAATAGATAGGTTAAATCTAGCGTAGCACTCTTTTCTTCTACAGTATTTCCTTCACTATCTTTATAACTAAATTTGATATCACTGTTTGTTCCTGTTATTTTTAGATTCATAGTGTCATTGCTATCTTTACCAAGGTCTTCCATATTTATAAAGTTGCTTATCTTTGCAATGAAATAGGCCTTATTATTCTCTACATAAGTATCACTTGTTTCCATCGATAAGGGCATATTCATTGTTTCCAAACCTGCATCTACATTGACTTTAAAGTTTAAATAACTATTCGCCCATTCGGTTGCCTTGTAACTAGCGTTAGCATCAGTGTCACTTATTGAAGTTTCTTCATCTACCCAGAATCTTAGGGTGTAATTCTTAGTAGTTTCCGTATATGTTTTGGCATCTATCTTGTCTACATAGATTCTTCGATTATTGAAGTCACTATACCTTATTCCATCTATTAAGACTTTACCATCACATTCTAGGTATATCATAATATACTTAGAGTCTATTCTAATTTTATTACTTATCTCTTCGCCATAATTTAAAGTAATACCATAATAAATATCTTTATCACTCGTATTCTTACTTAATACTTTAAAATTTATCGTGTTATCATCTCTTTTTAAAGCCTCTTCTTTGGTTTCCGGAAATATCCCACTTATATGCACTTCATTATCTTCTAAATAATTTAGATAGATTTCCCCATTCAAAAGATTTTGCATGCCACTATACTTTTGATAAGTATAAAAAGCATAGCTTCCGCCTAATAATAAGACTAGGCCTAATATCATTAATATATTCTTCCTAGTCTTCATATTTCACTCCACATAAAAGAACAAGACTTAATCTTGTTCTACCTTGTTTACACTCTAAATTAGGTTTATTACTTAATAAAGTAACCCCCCCCCATATTGACATTATTTGACACATTTAATTTGATACTATTTAACACTTTTCATCATACCCTTTGTTTTATTTTTTCTAATATGATTTTATCAAATATTATTATGATATTCAATTAATTTTTCCTCATTTATTTTAATTTTAACTGGTATGGACTTTCCATTGTGCCATCACCGTTTGATATTATAATGTCAGATTGAATGTTAATGACAGGACGTAATCCCAACGAATCCGAAACATAATACCAATGATACAGCGTGCCACCTGGAAGAACATACCAAACGCTAGCAAAAGCGTATGATACAGCAAATTCAGAAGGCGTCATTGTCCAGAAGTATCCATTGGTCCATAAATAGTAGTTTTCATTTTTAATATTATATTTGCCTCCTGCTAAAGCTACTTCATCGGCTGTTATTAAAGCTACTGGATACGTCAATTTAGCGTTGCCACGGAATGATGTTGTGCTAAATTGGTCGCGCATATCACTAGAACATTTTAAAGTTGCTGTCTTATTTGAATTAGCATACAATCTTGTATATGGCGAATAAAATGTGAATTGGCTTAATTTATACCCTGAATTATATGTTTTATCAGTTATGCTTCGATCATTACAGAATTTAGCATCAACAATATAATTTGTCAATAAATTACCATCATCATCTGTCTTACCAACAATGTTTGTGGCATACCATTTATCTAGCTGTGTCTTAGCATTACTTGATACTTCATTTGTTCTTGTGCCATCCAAACTTGTGGATGAATATGAATAATACTGCACTTTCGCACTTGTTTCTGATACTAAACTATTTACTTTTACTAGTAATTGACATGAAGCTGTGGAACTTGTGCTTTTACATGTGTATGGATATGTTCCAAACTCATCTTTCATTTCACTAAAAGTTCCTTGTTTCATATTACCTTTTAATTTGTAATTCTCAGTGGTTTCATCAAACTCATAATCATCTGCAAAATAATATTTGGTAGCGACTGCAATATCATAGTATGTTGTTTCATCACTTATTTGATGTTCAAAGTTCTTACCATACATATAACCAACATACGTTGGATCGGGATATTTGGTGCTATATTGATATGTTGTATTATTTATAGCTGTATTATTGCCAGTAGCATTGGCAGTTTTGCCATTATAAATTAGTCTTAAACTACCATCGCCATTGGTTCGTATTATTTTCCAATAGAATCCTCCAAAGTAAACATTATTATTTTGAACATCACCTCGGTAATAATAAACATCTCCATAATCATCTTCGGTTTTATATAAGCCTACTTCCGATCGAATCGAACTTGCAATCTTATATGTTCTTTTATCTGCTTTTGTGATCTTATAGCTAGTTGTCGATACATCTACAGCTTTTATATAATATATATTACTTAAGCCATAACTTCCTAAATTCGTTCCACCACCGGTCCAATAATCAATATAATTATCACTTAAATAATCTGTAACTATGTTTCCTGTTAACTTAAATGTTCCAGTTTTTTCATCAAATTCATATGTTTTTGAAAAGTAATATTTATATCCTGTAATACTATATGGATTTTCTACATCTTCTGTTAGTTCTTCTACATATGTATACGTTGGAGCGGTATCGTTTAAGTTTGGTTCTCCTTTGTTAGCAATATTAGTTTTTGCAATATCAACGGACTCACTTAAACTATCACTTACTAACATACAATCTGCTAGTTTATTGAAACCATTATTTAGACAGTAATTGTTACCTTTTACTTCTACTCTTTTAATAAAACTTTGCATTAGTTCTTTATTCTTGTATATTTCTAAAAGAACATTTGTTTTACCATTCGCATCGTTATTTGGATGGACAAATACTTGAATTTCAACGGTTTTATTTTTAATGAATAAATATGTTAAATCTAAGGTATCACTCTTTTCTTCTACAGTATTTCCTTCACTATCTTTATAACTAAATTTGATATCACTGTTAGTTCCACTTATTTTTAGATTCATTGTATCATTACTATCTTTACCAAGGTCTTCTATATTTATAAAGTTGCTTATCTTTGCAATAAAGTATGCTTTATTATTCTCTACATAAGTATCACTGGTTTCCATCGATAAAGGCATATTCATTTCTTCTAAACCAGCGTCAACATTAACTTTAAAATTTAAATAACTATTCGCCCACTCGGTGGCTTTGTAACTAGCATTACTATCCGTATCACTTATTGTGGTTTCTTCATCCACCCAGAATCTTAGAATGTAATTCTTAGTAGTTTCGGTATACGTTTTGGCATCTATTTTGTCTACATAGATTCTTCGATTATTAAAGTCACTATACCTTATACCATCTATTAGGACTTTACCATCACACTCTAGGTATATCATAAT
>CAKPMB010000004.1 GCA_934167885.1 uncultured Bacilli bacterium | reverse complement strand
GGCTTAACACACCGCCCTTTCACGGCGGCATTCACGGGTCCGAATCCCGTACTGGTCACCAATTTTGAAATAAACCCTTGCAAGGGTTCTTTTTTTATATTATAATACGGACATTATGGGGGATTTGTTATGGTTATTTATGATAGTAAAAATCAAAATTACAATTATAAACATTTAGAAGACAAAACAAAAATTAGACTTTTGAAAGAAATAAAAAACATTTTTAGCTCTGAGGATGTTTTAGATGATGAATACATTGCTTGTAGTGATTTGGCAATAATTGTAAGAAGTGAAAACCGAAAGTATAATGAATGCAAACATTCTTTTGATAAAATAATCACTCAAACTGTTCATCAAAGATTTGATGACTCTACGAATGTTTATGTTTGTGACTTTGACTATAACGAAAATAATTTGATTGTTAGATTTGAATATAATGGTAAACATTATATAATTAAATTTATTAAAGATAATGGCGACTTAATTG
The DNA here is from genome assembly GCA_934167885.1 of uncultured Bacilli bacterium. GTDB lineage: Bacteria > Bacillota_I > Bacilli_A > RF39 > UBA660 > RUG12783. The sequence goes on along the minus strand of CAKPMB010000004.1, from coordinate 90,627 downwards.
TAAAAGAATCAGAAACATTGTTTGGTTTAGATATATTGAATATTTTAGGCAATTATTTATCGATACTTTATGACCAGTTTATGAATTTCAATAATTTTGAATTTAAAAGTTATAGTTGCATAAAACCAATTAATTCAAATTTTAATGTTTCAATTAGTGATTATGGTGTTAGTATAGTGGATGGTAGTATGCTATCAGGCGTACTTGAAATATCTGCCAAAAGTTCTTCAAATAACTATTCTTCATTGTGCAACTCTAATGAAATTATGAATGCTCTTAGAGGAAGAGAAGAAGAAATATTTAAACGTGTTAAAGTAAAAATAAGTGATTGTCCTATTTGGTGTCAACAACTTATTGAAGAAGAAAAAAATGCTAAAAAAGAAGAAGAAAGAATTAGAATGGAAACAGAAAATAAACAAAATCAAAAAAGACAAGCATTAATTAAAAAAATATTTCCATTTATGAAAAAATAATAAAATGAATGTTAGAAATAAATTACTTATTTTCTAACATCTTTTTTTTGCATTAAAGTATAATTTTAAAATATCATAATAAAATACCGATGCTGGTATAAAACACATTGACATATACTACCGATAACGGTATAATTTGGTTAGAGGTGAAAAATTATGGAATTTATGACTACAAAGGAAGCAGTACAAAAATGGAATATTAGTGAAAGAAGAATAAGACAATTGCTACAAGATGGAAGAATTGAAGGTGCTTTAAAAGTAGGTAATAATTGGAATATTCCTATTAATGCTAATAAACCATCTGATAAAAGAACTATTAAATTAGATAATATTGACTTTAAAATTGATTTACCTGATAATTTTTTTGATAAAGTAGATGAATTAAATAAAAGATTAAATTCTAAAAGGCCTATATCAAAAGAAACGTTAAAATCATTAAAAGAATCCATTAATTTAGAGTGGACTTATAATAGTAATGGTATAGAAGGCAATACATTAACTTTAAGAGAAACACAAGTTGTTTTAGAAGGTATTACAGTTGGTGGTAAGACTTTAAAAGAACATCTAGAAGCTATTAACCATGAACAAGCAATATTATTTTTGGATGATCTTGTTAAAGACAAAGAGCCTGTAACTGAATGGAATATTAAAAATATTCATCAATTAGTATTAAAAGGAATAGATGATGCTAATGCTAGTAAATATAGAGAGGAAAATGTAAAAATAAAAGGTGCAGTACATATTCCACCAGATTATTTAATTGTTCCAGAATTAATGGAAAAATTAATTATTAGTTATGAAGATTGGAAAAAATATCATGCAATTATTAGAGCAGCTTTATTACATGGAGAATTAGTTAAAATTCATCCATTTGTTGATGGAAACGGTAGAACTTCAAGATTAGTTATGAATTTATCTTTAATGAAGAGTGGATATCTTCCAGTAATTATAAAAAAGGAAAAAAGATTAGAATACTATAATGCTTTAGATAAAGCACATACTACTGGAGATTATACGGATTTTGTTAAATTAGTTAATGAATTAGAAATAGAAATGTTAAATAAATACATAGAATTGTTGTAAAATATTTTTATTGAAGTAAGGAATGTGAAACAATGTCAAGAATCTTGCCAGATATATTTTACTATGATTTCTCTCTTAAAGATAAAGGCTTTTTATTCAATTACGAAATTTAGTTGAAGATGTAATATTCAAAATAGTAGAAACATTATTAAAAAATACTGAGTAAAATTTTGCTCAGTATTTTTTAGTTTGTTTTACAAATTCCATTATGTTCTTTGAAATAATCTTCAATATGGGCAATTATTTGATTAACATCAGCATATTTTTCAATGTCTACATGGTTTGCAATAAAAGCATCACCACCGGAAGTTATAACTTGAAAATTTTTATTATATTCTGCTTCGTATAAATATTCTTCATTTTCTAATTGGCATGTTATAGAAACTTTTCCGGTAGTTTTATAGTCTTTAATGGTTTGATTACTAATGGTGAATATTATAATCAAAATAATCATTAAAACTAAAAATACTAATAATCCTATGCCTATTATTTTTAGAATTTTAATAGTGATACCCGCTAGTTTTTCAGTATTACTAATTTTAGTTGTTATAATATCATTAACATTATTATCTGTTAATTCATCTAAACTAATACTAAATATTTGAGAAAGTATTTTTGCTTGATTAATATCTGGTGTTGTCTCTCCTAACTCCCACTTTGAAATAGTTTGTCTTGTTACACCAACTTTATCAGCAAGTTCTTCTTGTGAAAGACCTAATTTTTTACGTTCTGTGACAATTTTATTACCTAAATTCATAATTTCTTCCTTTCATTAAAAGCATATCATTTTATATATGGAAATACTACCAATATTCGTTGGAACTTATGCCCTTAATCTTAACATTTTATGAAAAAACACTTTTATTGAATTTAATAAAAGTGTCTTTATCTAAACTTAACTAATCAATTAAGTAGTTATCAATCTTGGTGCTTGTCAAGGGACTCGAACCCTTACATCCAGAGGATACACGATTTTGAGTCGTGCGCGTCTACCGATTCCGCCACACAAGCAACTGATAATATTATATCATAATCCAAAAGGAAATGTATATACTTTAAAAAAATTTTTAATAGTTTTTGGAAATAAAAATAAGTTTTTCAGAATAACAATTGAATAATAATGTGTGATTTGATATACTTAGTTTATAAAATAATTGGAAGGTATGATGATGGTAGTGAGTAATATTAAATGGAAATTTGGTATTTGTGAAGTAGAAAATATATGGTGCAAGATTAAAGATTCTTGTTCTTTTGTGTGGGGTGAACAATGAAAAAGAAAACGAAACTATATATATTAATGGTAGTTGCTTTAACCTTAATTATTGGAACAAGTTATGCTTTCTATACTTATCAAAAGTATGGGGGAATGGAAGATATTCTAAATGGTGAAATATACTTAAATTTCTTAGAAGATAATGAAGTTAGTATAACAAGTGGTTTTCCAGAAACCAAAGAAGAAGCTATGGCACGAGACGATAATAAAGTTAGTTTCAAAGTATTAAGTAAAAATACGAGTGATAGAGATATTTATTATGGAATTACCATTAATTATGGTGAGGATGTTTTAAATAAAGTTAGAATAGATTCTAAATATGTTATGGTTTATTTAGAGTGTGATGGTAAAGTTTTAATAGATGGTATAAGGTATAGTGACTTTAATAAAAGAAGAATCTATGTAGATAAAATAGATGCTAAAACCTTTACCGAAACTACCAAGAATTACACCTTAAGATTCTGGGTAGATGAAGAAACCATTATAAGTGATACTGATAAAAATGCTAGTTATGATACCAAAGACTGGGCAAATGCTTATTTGAATTTCAAAATAGGAGTAGACGCTGGTTTAGAAGAAATGAATATGCCTTTATCGATGGAAACCAGTGATACCTATGTAGAGAATAATAAAGCATACTTCATTGCCAAGATAAGTAATTATGTTAATGCCGAAGATGCTGGTCTTGCAAGCAATGATAAGATGAATTTAAAAGTAACAGGCACTAATAGTGACATTAAGTTTAGTTATAAAGATAGTGAAGGTAATTCATCTAATACGCAAACTGATAATCTAGATTTAACATATCAATTTGATAAAAATAAAACCGTTGAAATTCAAGTATTTGTTAGTCCCAATAATGATGCCAATGGTAATACCAATGTGCAGTTAGAAGTTAGTAAGAATGATGAGACTATTCAAAGTTTTATTAAGAGAATAGAAGTTAAAGGAAACAATTATTGTTTAAATAATGGCTTTACCAAACTAGCAGATTGTATGTTAGTAAGTGATAGTTTAAGTGAATCGGTTGATGTTGCCAAAATGAATATTGCTAATAAAGGTGAACCTAATTTAAATGATACGGCTCCAACTTATACATATATTGAACAATTAACAGAGGACGTATCAAATCCATACAGCATCACAGGGTATAAATATTATTTTGCAAAGAGTTATAGTTTTGATGAAAAGACTGGAACATTTAATTTAACCGGAACAATAACAACTGATTATTTAAGTGATAATTATATAGGCTATTGGACCGGCGGTGGAACTAATATGGGAAACTCTGGTTTAAGCAATATATATTATGTAAAAGCCGTTGATGTATCAACAACTAATTACAAGATCACCAAGGCTGATAAGAGAACATATAAAATTGCTAGTTCCATTCGATCGGAAGTAGGATTATATAAAACCGAAGATGATTATGGAGATGTTTATTATTACCGAGGTGATGTTCAAAATAATAATGTTTACTTTGGAGGATACTATTGGAAGATAATAAGAACCAATGGAGATGGAAGTTTAAGATTAATATATAATGGCAAAACTGCCAATGCTACTGGCAATAATACAGCTATAAATAATACAACATATCAATACAGCACCAAATATCCCGATCCAACATATGTAGGTTATATGTATGGTAAGAACTTTGAACATCAAATAAGTGATGAAACAACGTATTATGATATAGCAGTCGCTACAAAATATTACTTTGCAGATGATTATGAATTTGATGAGACAACTGAGAATTACAAATTAAAAGGAAACATGAAACAAGGAACTTTTAGTGAAATGAAAGATGAGTTTGGAACATATCCATACACATGCAAAAGCACAAGTTCCACGGGCTCATGTCAATTACTAGTAAAAGTAAATAGTTTAGTATCAGAAACAAGTGCGAAAGTGCAGTATTATTCATATTCATCCACAAGTTTGGATGGTACAAGAACAAATGAAGTATCAAGTAATGCTAAGACACAACTAGATAAATGGTATGCCACAAACATCGTTGGTAAAACGGATGCTGATGGTAATTTATTGACAAATTACATTGTAGATGCAAAGTTTTGTAATGATCGTAGTATAACTGATAGGACATATAACTCAGGATACAAGCTAGGTCAACATACATTCTATTCGCCATACACAAGGCTTTATCAAAATACTAATAAAACAGCAACTTTAAAATGTTCTAGTGATATGAGAGATCAATTTAGCACAACATCATCCCGTGGCAATGCTAAACTAACGTATCCGGTTGCTTTAATAACGGCTGATGAAGTAGCTTTAGCAGGTGGCAAATATAATACTAAAAATGAAAATTACTACTTGCGGACCAATGGATACTTCTGGACGATGACGCCTTCTTACTTCAGTGCGTCGTATGCTTACGCTTACGTCTGGAATGTCTACCCGACCGGCTTGTTGAATCATTGGTACATCGTCTCATACTGGATGGGCGTGCGCGCAGTTATCAATCTACGATCTGATCTTCTGATATCAAGTGGTGATGGAACGGTAGAGAATCCGTACCAATTGACACTAAGATAGGGGTTATAGCCAAATGACTCTTCATTTGGCTAGCTAGAAAATAAACTAGCTAGTTCCAAATATCGTAGAATTACGATATTTGGAAAAATAATTATTATAATTATTAAATTATAGGGCTAATCTGTAGTGATGTAGTCTGTCTCGGCCTTCTAACTTCAATGCGTCGAATGCTAACGCTAACGTCTGGAATGTCAACCCGACCGGCATGTTGAATCATTGGAACAACGTCTCAAACTGGATGGGCGTGCGCGCAGATTCCTACTAAGAAAAGGTGCAATACTTTCTATAATACCTGATTACGGTTTGGTATAATGGCGGTAATAGCGATTGCTATAATCTTTTAAGATTGGAAACAAGATTAGTCCTTGGCTGCGGCCTAAACATGAAAATATAGACGCATTATGACGTCTGTTTGTAATGCTATCGCTATATTGTTATTATTGAATTAAAAAAAATATAAAATAGGGTTAGTCTGCAAATTGTTTGAGTTTGAAGCTACGCCTTCTAACTTCAATGCGTCGAATGCTAACGCTTACGTCTCGTATGTCAACCCGACCGGCTTGCTCAATCATAGTTGGGTGATTTCGTGGCTTGGCGTGCGCGCAGATTCCTACTAAGAAAAGGTGTAATACTTTCTATAATATCTGATTACGGTTAGATATAATGGCAGTAATAGCAATTGCTATAATCTTTTAAGATTGGAAACAAGATTAGTCCTTAGCTTTGGCTTAAATTGAAAATATAGACGTATTATAACGTCTGTTTATAATACTATCGCTATATTGTTACTAAATTAATAAATTGAATAGGGTTAGTCTGCAAATTATTTGAGTTTGAAGCTACGCCTTTTGACTTCAATACGACGAATGCTACCGCTTACGTCTTGTGTGTCTACCCGACCGGCGCTTATATCGCTCATAGGGTAATTAATGCTAACGGCGTGCGCGCAGATTCCTACCAAGAAAAGGTTCAATACTTTCTATAATACTAGATTATGGTTTTGTATAATGGCGGTAGTAGTGATTGCTATGTTACTAATAATAAATACAAAATAGGGTTAGTCTGTAAAAGTTGTTTGTGTTTAGATGGCTACGCCTTCTTTCTTCCATGCGACGAGTGCTAACGCTTTCGTCTAGGATGTCCACCCGACCGGCTTACTCACTCGTAGTTGGGTGACCTCATACTGGGGCGTGCGCGCAGATTCCTACTAAGAAAAGGTGTGATACTTTCTATAATACCTGATTACGGTTTGGTATAATGGCAGTAGTAGCGATTGCTATAATCTTTTAAGATTGGAAACAAGACTAGTCCTTGGTTTAACCTAAATAGAGAATATAGACGTATTATAACGTTTGTTTATAATACTATCGCTATATTATAATAAAGAAAAATTAGGGTTAATCTGCAATGTGCTTTTCTATGAATGGATTGCGCCTTCTGACTTCTCGGCGTTTTATGCTGTCGCTAGCGTCTTGCGTGTCAGCCCGGCTGGCCAGATTAATATCAGTTGGACTATTTCTACTATAGGCGTGCGCGCAGATTCCTTGAAAAGTGAATAGAACTATAGTATTAAATTAAATTTTAACATTATAAAGTGATAGTTAATTGAGATTATGGGGTTAATCTATAATATAAGTTAGTGGATAGAGGGCTACGCCTTCTTTCTTCAATGCGGCGAATGCTTACGCTAACGTCTATCGTGTCGACCCGACCGGCGGACTTATCAATAGTTGGGTGACTATTTCACTCGGCGTGCGCGCAGATTCCTACCAAGGAAAGGCAAAATGCTTTCTATAATACCTGATTACGGTTTGGTATAATGGCGGTAATAGTTAACTATAGTCTTTTAAGATTGGAAACAAGATTAATCCTTGGCTTAGCCTAAATAGAGAATATAGACGTGTTGTAACGGGTGTTTACAACACTATCGCTATATTAAATTTTTTTGTGGAGGATATATGAAATTACAAGAACGTTACAGCACTTTGAAAAAATGTTATAAAGATTCTTTAATTTTAATTAAAAGTGGTCTTTTTTATATAACGTATGATGAAGATGCCTATTTATTAAATTATTTATTTGATTACCAAGTTATTGATAATAAAGTTGGTTTTCCAAGTTCTAAGATTGATTCAGTTAAAGAAGAACTAAAAAAATGCCAAATAAACGTTTATATTAGTGATACTGATGAATTTATTCAAAATAATGAAAATAAATACGTATCTATTGTTGCATTAGCGCATAAAAATTATTTTAACGAATTAAATATTAAGGTTTTATTAGAAGAAATTTCCTTTTTGTTACATAATAATCAAGAAAATATTATAAAGGTTAAAAACTTTATTAATGAACTCTGATTTTATTCTTTTAAATAAAACCTATCAAACTAATGATTATGTAAGCAAAATAATAATAAATTTTCCGAAGAAGGAAGTAGTTTTAAATCATCATATTGAAGAAGTAATATATAAGATGGTTGAATGCCTCTTTGCCTTTAATATTAATGATTCTAGTAGAATAAAAGATAAATACTTAAAAGATTATTTAGTTCATTTAAGTATGTTAAATTTTTATATGTATCAAGCCTTAAATAAAAAATATATAAGTGTAAAACAAGCTCAATCTATTGGCAAAATATGTGTTGATTTAAAGAAAATAACTTATACTTTATTGAAAGGTAGTAGCAGTGATGATCAAGTATGATGATATTGTATCAATAGAAAAAATAGAGTGGGCTTATCATAAGATATGTCTAACAACAAAGCATCGTGAAAAATTAGTAAATTTTGAATTAAATAAATTTGCTAATATTATGATAATTTATAGTATTTTAAAAAATAGAAATTATAAACATGGGTTTTATAATATTTTTTTAATTAAAATTCCAAAACATCGTATTATTATGAGTGAAAATCTTCTTGATAAAATTATAAATCATGTCGTAAGTGAATTTGTCCTTTCACCTTTAATAGAGCCTAAATTATTAGATTTTAATGTTGCAACAAGAAAAGATAAGGGACTTGATAAGGGTTTATTTTATGTTAAAAAATATTTAAATTTAATGCGTCATGACATTGATAGTTACTACTTACTTAAGTGTGATATTAGTAAGTATTTTTATAATATTAGTCATGATGTTTTATATAAAAAGTTAGATAAAATAATTGAAGATAAAGAACTATTAAACTTAATTATGGAAATAGTTAATAGCACGGATAATAATCATGTTAATCAAACAATAAAAAAAGAAATAAAACATGAAATTGAAATTCAAACTAAGCAACATCATCAAGAATTAGTTTCAAGACTCTTAGACCTTCCTATATATATAAAAGGATATGGTCTACCAATAGGGAATATGACTAGTCAAATACTAGCAATTTTTTATTTAAATGATTTAGATCACTATATTAAAGAACAATTACATATTAAGTATTATGTTCGTTATATGGATGATTTTTTAATATTTCATCAAGATTTAAATTATTTAAAAGAATGTCGCAAGAAAATAGAAAAAAAGTTACAAGAATTGAATTTGTCTCTAAATAAAAAAACAAATATCCTAAAAGTTCGAGATGGTTTTTCCTTTTTAGGATATCGTTTTTCAATTAGAAATAAGCGTATTTACATATTACCAAGTAGGGAGATGACCAAAAAGATTCGTAAAAGAGTAAAGAAAAATAGCTTAGATATATTAAATAATTATAATGGTTATTTACAGAGGAGTTCTGTTAAAAATTTATTCGAGTCTAAAAAATAAGATTTATTTTTCATCAATAAGTGGTTTAAAATTTTGAATAGCATTAACTAATTTATTGTGATGAATAACAAAATGAATAACAGGATCTTTGGTTTTGGTAATAATAACTAATTTATCTTTAATAATGGTAATATTCATTTGATTAAAGGTTTGTCTCTTAAATGTTTGTAAATGATAATTATTATTTTTTTTGGCAAAATTTATAGTCTTTTTTAGATGTTCTTGATATTCTTCACTACTATATTCTAAGGTAATAGGATTAAAATTATTTATTAAAATTAAAAGATTTTTCTTTGTTGTTTTATCTTGAAGATAGATATTATCTTCAAGAGTATTAGTTTTTAAAAGGGTATTAATCATTGCTTTTTCTTCATGATAATATTTGATAATTTCATTATATTGTTCTTTCGTTAAATGATTGTTATGAATAATTTCTACCAATTTATCCTCATCTATTGTCCAAATAGGTAGATGACTTAAAAATCTTATATATTGTCCTTTTATCTTTTCTGTTTGTTTTAAAAAGGTTTTGTATTCTTCCGTTTTATCATCTTTAAATATTTGCATAAGGGATGATGCTTTTTTTAATAAATCACTTTCTTTTTTATGGTAGTAGTCAAGGTCTTTATCATTGGTTATTAATTGATATTTCCCGTTTTTATGACTTCCCTTAATACATTCACCTTCTAATACGACTTTTTCACTTATATAGTTTAAATGGCAAAAGATATTATGGTGATTGTCTTTAAAGTAATATGGTTCAACTAATCCTGTCATATAAAGGGGAATCCAACTTTGAAGGCCTAACATCATTTCATTAAAAGGTCTATCAAGATTATGAACTATCTTAATTTTTAGTCCCTTTTTGATGGTTAAAGCGATAATCATCATCCATTTCTTGCCAAAGTCAGTATCTTTTGCCATATCTTCCATGGGCATATCACTATGCATGAATACTTCATGATTTTTTTTATTTAAAATAACGGCTTTAAAAAAAGCAATTTCACCTTCCTTCATACCTTCTAGACCATAGTATGCTTTTTCTTTAACATAATAAAAGGGAAGGGATGGAATATTGATTTTATCAAAATTAAGGTTTTTAATGTAGTCATTTAAATCAAAATTATCAAGTTCTTCTAGAAATTTATTAATAGGTGGTGCTTGATTTAATTGATTATTAGTTAGCCATATATATAGTTTTTCTAATAAATCTTTTTTGTTATATTGTTCTTTATTTTCTAATAAATTATTTAATTCGTTAATATCTTCATATTTAACATCAATATACTCGCATATTTTTTGACAAAATAAGCATGGATCACTAGGATGACTTTTATTATTTTTAATTCTTGATAAATGGCTAGGATCAAAGACCATATATTTAGCCATATCATTAAGATTTATTTTAAGTGTCTCAATTAATTGTTTAAACTTTTGACTAAAAATCTCGTAATCAAAATTATTTTTAGATGATAAGGCTTCTTTAATTTCTTTTGTCATTAATTTTTTATCAATGGCCAATTTTTTGTCATCAATCGTTGCTTTAAAAACGTTTATTATTTTGGTTAATTGGATACTATTAATTTTAGGCGTTCTCTCACCACTTCGATATCTACTAATGACACTAGGCGAGATGCCAGTTTTTTCTGCTAATTCTTTAGGAGAGATTTTTAGGCTTTGCAAGTATTTATTTAATATTTCTTGAAAATTCATTGCTTTTTCACCTCATAAATATTATACCTTAAATTTATTTTTAAGATATAACTAGTTGTCAATAAAAACATTGTTTTTGCTGGTAACTTTATTGATATTTTAATATGGCTTACCTATAATAAGAGTGAGGTGAACATGAAGAAGATTATAAAATTATTTTTAATTATTATGACAACTGTTTCTCTTACAGGGTGTGCTCAAAAAGTAAAAATTGTTCCTAATAAAATTAGTAGTTTGTCATTAGAAGAATATAAATGTGATGAATTTACGATGAAAAAACCTAAAGGATGGGTTGTTGAAAGCGGTGGTGAAGGGATTTATTATGCTATTAGAACATATGATCCTAATGATGAGCGAAATCAAGTATTTTTAATGATGAAAATTCAACCATTTTTAAAAAGTGAAAAAGCTAGAGACTTTTATAAATTGCAAACAAATCCATCTTATAGCATTTTCTGGGATGCCATTGTTTTAAATAAACCAACTACTGAAGAGTTTTATAAAAATTTTAATGCCATTGCTACTTATACTAAAAAGTATGTTAATATGCCTAAAGTCAATTTTCCATCTATTAATAACTTTAATAAGTTAGAGGAGTTTGAATCAAATGCATCCATGAAGAATGTAGCATTAGATAGTAAAGTTTTAAGAGCAACATATAATACTAATAAGGGTGATGCGGCTGAGGGAATGTTTATGGCATCTATTGTTAATTTTGGTAATCAGTATGCTTACGGTGTCGATTTTTTATACTATATGGTTTACGATATAATGATTGTTAGTTCAGCGAAGGATGAATTTATTGATTACAAGGATTTATTATTAAATTCGATTAATTCAATTGATTTTAGCGATAGTTATGTTAAAAAGACAATCGATGATAGTAACGCTCAAACAAAGCAGGCTTTAGAAATAAATGCAAGTATTCAAAAGGCTTTTGATTCTTATATGAGTTCATGGGAAAACCGTAATAAAAGTTATGATATTATGAGTCAAAAACAAAGTGATGCAACTCTTGGCTATGAACGTGTTTATGATACAGAAACTGGTGATATTTACAAGGCTTATAATGGTTTTAGTGATGATTATCAAGGAAATAGATATAAAAGTATAAGTGATGATATGTATAATGAAAAAGTTACGGGTTATATTGAAAAATAAGAATAAAAATGGATAGAAAAACTATTCATTTTTTTGTAGCATACAGGAAAACATACAAGATAACATACAAGATGATTGGCTAAAGTGTTAAAAAATAGTATAGTATTTCACATAGAATGCTTATTTTAAGAAGAAACAATCTTTCAAAAGTGTGGTGAAGATGTGTTTTATGAAAATGGAAAATGTATATTTGTTTGTCCACCACCTGAATAGGTTGATATTTTCTATATTTGTTTAGTGATGAAGTTGAACATTTAAGACAGAAACTGGCATACTTTTAAAATTCATATATAAATAGTTGAAGGTTTTGATATAATATATTTATTAATATTAAATCAGGAGGTAAAAAATTATGCAAACATTACAAATAAGAAATTCAACAGCAGAATTTTTGATATTTACAAAACAAAATAAAGAAAAGACAATAGAAGTAATTGTTGATGAAGAATCAGTCTGGCTTAGTCAAAAATTGATGGCCGAACTTTTTGGAACAACAAGAAATAATATAACAATACATCTTTCTAATATTTTTGAAAAAGAATTAAATGAGAATTCAGTATGTAAGGAATTTTTACATACTGCTGAAGATGGAAAAAATTATAAAACAAAATATTATAATTTAGATGTTATTATTGCTGTTGGATTTAAAATTAATAGCAAAAGAGCAATAGATTTTAGATTGTGGGCAATCAATATTTTAAAACAATATTCTGTAAAAGGATATGTATTAGATAAAGAAAGACTTAAAAATGGAACTTTTTTAAATGAAAATTATTTTGATGAATTACTACAAGAAATAAGAGAAATAAGAATTAGTGAAAGGAATTTTTATCAAAAGATTACCGATATATATGCAACAAGTTTAGATTATAATGTAGCTTCACCAATAACAAAAGATTTTTTTAAAACTGTCCAAAATAAAATGCATTATGCTGTTCATGGAAATACAGCTGCGGAAATTATAATGAATCGTGCAAATCATAAAAATGCGAATATGGGATTAACAAATTGGAAAAATTCACCTAATGGCAAAATAATTGCATCTGATGTTATAGTTGCTAAAAATTATTTAACTAAAGAAGAATTAAAATCTTTAGAAAGAATTGTTACAATGTATTTAGATTATGCAGAGGATCAAGCTGAAAGACATATTCCGATGACAATGGAAGACTGGAAAAGTAAGCTAGATGTATTTTTACAATTTAACGAAAGAGATGTACTTGATAATCCTGGTAAAATATCCCATAAGGTAGCAGAAAGTTTTGCACTTTCTGAATTTGAAAAGTATAGAATTATCCAAGATAAATTATTTGAATCTGACTTTGATAAATTTATGATTGAAATGGAAAATGAAGATATCGGTTGCTAAAAATATTTTGTTCTTGAGTATCATCTTAAGATGGTAATAATCGAATATCAAAATTATGGCGAAATGTTGTCTTATCAAATTGGGAAGCTTTGTTTGAGTATGTTCCAATCGAGTCAGAAATAAAAAAATATCAGGCTGATTATTATAAAGCAATTCAAAATTGTAATAATCATGGAGAGTCTACGGAATTTATTGAATTTATGTTACAAATGATTGATGAAGTATTAGATGGTCTTATTGATGGAGTTAATAATCAAATTAATCATATAAATGTATATACTAATAAATTATTGGATGTTATGATGTCAGGTGTTAATTATACAACTACGGAACTTACGCAATTACTTGATATGAAATCACGTGTATCCTTTAGAAAAAATTACTTAGTTCCAGCGATAGATAATGGATTAATAAAAATGACTTATCCAAATGCCCCAACGAGCAAAAATCAAACATATTATAAAGATTAAAAAAGAGTAGAAGCGATTCTACTCAGTTTTTGTATCATTTAATTTATTATAAAAATCATAAAAATCAAATACTCTTGTTACTTTATTATCGACTAAATAATTAGTTTTATTGTCCATAATAAAGGTTTTAATATTAAGCTTAGCTACATTTTGACAATTAGTTATGTCATCATCTAGAAAAATATTGATTTTTTCTTCTAAAGCGACTTTAGCTTTATCACGAGCTTCTATTATTAATTTATCATAGGGAATATTTTCTTTTTTTAACCAGTCAGTTGTCATTTTAAGTGCATCTTCATAATAATAATTGCTTCTAGCGGTAATTATTATTATTTTATAGCCTTCATTTTTTAATTTGTTTAAGATAGGTTTTAAACCTTTGCGTAGCTTAGCATTGCAAACAATTTTCTTACGAATGACGCCCATAAAATATCTGGTTTCTTGTTCATTCCAATTAAACTTTTTAGCGGCATAATAACTGTCATTTATAAATTCACCACTATTTCCAAGGCTTATATCATATTTAATAGCTTCTTTTAGCATTTGATCGCCTAAATCTGTCATTGTATCGTCAATATCAATTCCTATATTCATCTCTACCTCACTACTTTGATAGTCTATATACATTAATACTTGGATGGTTAAAAAGACGCATATTGTGAAGAGTTCCAAGACCATTTGAAATATATATGGTTTGGTTATTTTCTTCATAAAATTTGCCATTATATTTGTTATTACATAATATACCTTTATAAAAGGGGATATATATTTCACCATTCAAATTGTGTCCTGCTAAAACTAGTGGACAATCACTGGCTTTAAAATAATCATAATTGTGGATTAGACATATTTTAAAAACATTATCCTTAGTTTGCACATCGTTAATATCATTACTATTAAAACCTACAAAACTAATAGGGTTATTTTCCATATAATATACTAAATCTTCTTTATTATCTAAGACTTTAAAATTCGCTTCATTCATAATTAAATCAAAAGTTGAATTATCATTTTCGCCTCTTACTGCGTATTTTGTTATATTATAGGGTATTTCCTTAAAGAAAGTTTTAAGATCATTTAATTCATCTTTTTCTAAAGTATAATTAGGCATAACAATATCGCCTGTAAAGACGACAATATCTGGTTTAATTTTGTTAAATTCTTTTTGTAACTTTACTAGATCTTTGCTATTTATGGAACTACCATATAAAAGATCAGAAAAATGAAGTATTTTAAGACCGTCAAAACTATTAGGAATACTGCTATTTTTAAAACGGTATTCGTAAGTTTTAATAAATTTAGTTTCTACAAAGTGTAAATTTAAATAAATTGCCGTTAGAAAAAAGCCCAGTAGAATTATTACTTTCAAAGCTTTTTTAGACCTTTCAATACTTTTTTCACGACTTATTTCTTGTTGAATCTTTTTATTCTTTTCTTCCCTTGTTACCATACGCCACCTATAACAAACTAATTATTGAAAAAATGGTTAAAATACTATTATGCACAAAGTGAACTAAAATAGAACTATAAACATTATCAGTCTTAACATTAATATAAGCGAAAGCAGCTCCTAGGGCGCCATATGGAATAATATATAAGAAATCATATAAACTATTACTATTTGTAACATGTAAATATCCAAATATTAGTGCACTTAATAAAATATATATCATATTATCATTTGTGGTATCTTTAAGAGCTTTTCTAAAAATCATTTCCTCATTAAATGGCGCAAAAATAGAAGTCATAATAAAAGCCATTAATGGCGTATTTTGAATAATTTGTTGCACATTTTGTTCGTTAATAGCTTCTTTAGAAGGACTAAATTTAACAATTAGCGCATTACATACAAACATAATAATTAAGCCAATAACCCAACTTTTTATAGCAATATCAGTATACTTTCCAAAATTCTTTTTAAAATCTTTAAACTTTTCTTCTAGATAATCACTATAAATAACATAGAGAATTGTCGCTACAAATAAATTAGAGCATAGCATTAAAGCACTTTGTTCAAAAATAGTTAGACTATTATATGAAATTTTAAAGATACCTAATGGTATTAAATAAATTAAACTACTAAGATAAAATAATAAGAAAATTCCTATAAAATTACCAATTTTTTTAATATTAAACATTACTTTTCACCAATAATATTTTAGCATATTCTGATAAAAATAAAAAGATGAATTTATACGAGTTTGACATCTGTAACTTCATCTATTTCATTAACTAAAGTATCCTTTATCATGGCATTAAGTGTTGCTTGTCTCATAGGGCAAGTTGCACAATGTCCATCAAATTTTAAATAAACAATACCATCTTCATATTTAACTAGTGTAACGTTGCCACCGTCTCCTATTAAAAATGGTCTGATAGTATCTAATGCTTTTTCAATCTTTGCTTCCATAACGCCTCCTTAAATGCATTTTATCACACTTTATGATAATTTACAATTTTATAATCATAATCAAAAAACAATCTAATATTATTTACTAGGGTGATCAAATGATAAATAAACAAGGCTTATGTTTTTTAACATTAACAAGTTTAATTCTAGTTTTAAGTGTTTATTATATAACTATGCCAAATGAATTATTAATAACAACCAATGGTTATCAAGAGACTACTAATAAAGGTAGTGATAGTCCTGATGATAGTTCGGTATCAGTTTCTATTAAAGAGAGTAATGTCATTGAAACGATGAAAACGCTACTTTCTGAAGAGAGGCAAGTTAAGACCAATAAACTAAATGAAACAATAACCAATGATAAATTATCAAAAGAAGAACGGGATAATGCTATTTCAGAACTTAAATATATCGCTAAAATAGAGAATATGGAGTTAAAACTTACTAAAAAAATAAAAGATGAATTTAAGTTAAATAGTTTTATTAAAATTGAAGATGATGTTGTTGAAGTTGTTATAAATAGTAGTAAGCATGATGCTTCATTAGTAGTTAAAATAATGAATGCTGTTCAAAAAGAATTTGACGATACGATGTATATATCAGTTAGTTTTAAAGAATAATAACCAAAATAAAATTTATTCATATACTAAGATAGGATATAGGGGTGTATATGAATAAATTTATATTAACTGAAAGAGAGCGTGAAGTTTTTAATTTGCTTATTAAAAACAAAACAACTAAAGATATTGCTGATAGTTTAAAAATAAGCGAAAAAACGGTTCGTAATCATATTTCTAATACGATGCAAAAGTTAGGAGTAAAAGGGCGAGCAAGCGCTGTCGTTGAATTATTAAAACTTAAAGAAATAAGTTTATAACGTGCTAAGTAGCATGTTTTTTTCATATATTTAAATGAGGGATATATGTTAAGAGAAAGATTTATCAAAAAGCTATTACAAACCGTCTTTATATTTTTTATTTTGTTAGTTATTTCTACTTGGACCATTAATGATGGTATTAAAAATACCAAAGTATCACTAAAAAAAGATATTGTGGGGATTTACTTAATTGATGAAAATAGTTATTTATGTGAAGCCATGACTTTGGTTGATAATAAAAATTCACTTGAAGCTGTCTCAGAAATTATTGACTCACTAAAAAATAGCAATCATCTCTATCAAGGATTAAAAGGCTTAATTCCCAATAATACCGTTTTAAATAAAGCATCACTTAAAGATGGTATCCTATATCTTGATTTTAATGATCAATTATTTAATGTTAATGCTAATTTAGAAGAGAAGGTTGTTGAAGCTTTAATTTATAGTTTATTAAGTTTAAACAATGTTAAAGGTCTTAAATTAAGTATTAATAATAAAGAATTAGTTGAATTACCTAAAAGTAAGATTACTATTCCCAGTTTATTAGATAAAAGTTTTGGTATTAATAAAGAATATCACCTAAATCGTATGAATGATATAAATAAGGTTGTTTTATATTATTATCAAGAAATTGATAACAATAACTACTATGTTCCGGTAACAAGATATTTAAATAATAAAGATGATAAAGTTAAAGTAATTATTGATAATCTTCAAAATAATTATATTTATAAAACTAATTTAATGAGTTATGTAACTAATAAGATAGAAATACTAGATTATAGTATAAAAGAAGATACGGTTTCGCTAAGTTTTGATAAACTAATTACTTTAGATTCTAAAGAAGCAAGGGAAGAAGTTATTTGGACAATGTCAAATTCAATTTTTGATTCTCTTGATGTAACTAAAGTTATTTTTTCAGAACAAGATAATATTGTTGAAATTGTTTTGAGAAATTAAGTGTATAAAATAAATTAAACATAACACAATATAATTGACAATAAAATTATATTGGTGATATATGCTAAATGTTTTTATGTTTTTAATTGGTTTTGGCTTATCAATAGTTGGTTTTATGTATATGATAATCTATCTTAATTATTTAGCTATTGGTTATAGTATTTCAGATTATTTTCATATTATCTTTACTAATTTTGAATGTCTTTTAGCATTTATTGGCCTAATAATAATTTTTATTGTTATTATAAAAGGAGATTAGATGACTTATATTTATGATTTGTTATTAAATTATCAAGATACGCTTTATGATTTCTACGAATGGGATAAGTATGATAAGTATTATCATATTAAACGTATTGCTCTTTTTAGAGTATCAAAAAAAGACTTAGAGAATATTATTAACAACAAAGTTACTTTTCATGATGATAAGCTTACAAGTATTTTCAATAAGTGTGAGTATTATGAAAATCGTAATATTAAAACTCTTTGCTATGCTTTCTTACTAACTGATAAGACCAAAGTTATTGCGGTTATGTTAGATAGTTCAATGAAAGTATGTGCCTATAGTAGTCTTTTATTAGATGAAGAAGAAGAGGTTTTAGAAGTTAGTCTTCGTCTTCAAGAAGAACCACTTGCATATAATATAGAGAGTCAAAATATACCAACTGATTTAACAAGATATGATCAAACACTAAAAGACTATGTCTTAAAAGATATTAGGGAAAGTTATCGAAAAGGAGACGTTGCTAAACTTAAATATTTGTATTACGAATACTTTAATAAAGAAGGGTATGATATTGAAAAAATATACAAAGAATTAATGCAAAGTTTGGATAACTTTAATAGTAAACACTATAATTTATACCAATTAATAAAATTATGCTAAGCTCTATAAATTTGACAAAATAATTATAAATTGCTAAAATAATGACTTGTCTCATCACGGAGGTGTTTTAAAAAATGTTTTATGATGTAGATCAAGCTATCGCTAAAACGTTAAAAGATCCTACTCTCGTAATGGTAGCATTACGTGAAGGATATCGCGATGTTTTAGAAAAAGTTTTAGATAAGATAGACTTGAATTTATGTGATGAAGAGGGGAATAATGTTTTAATGCTTTTATTAAAAGCTAAATACTATGATTTAGTTTTAAAGGGTATTAAACGAAATGATGTATTAATAAATCATCAAAATAATGATGGTGATACATTTGCCCATTTGGTTGTAATGGTAAATTATGTTGAAATAAAAGATATAATTAATGTTTTGTTAGAAAGAAAAGATTTTATACCTAATATAAAAAATAACAAAGGCGAGACAATATTAGATAAATCAATTAATAATCACTATATTTATACAGCGTCAAAAATACTAGGAGATAAGCGATTTAATAATATTAATTTAGTATCATTTAAGAGCTTATATGAAGCTTATATAAAGAATAATGAGTATGGTAAATATTCGAAACTAAGTAATTTTACTTTAATAATGAATAATTTATCAAATAAGAAATTATTACCAAATATGCAGTTATTAGTTAATTTAATAACTGATAGGGAAGAATTAATAAAAAATGACTTTTTTATGTCTAAAACTAATAATTTAGAAGATATAATAAATAATATGATTGAAGAGACTATTTAGTTTCTTTTTTTCATGTATAAAAATGCTTGTTTGATTAATACTATATCTGGAGGGAATATGAAAAAGTTATTTTTATTACTTATAGGAGTAATGGCACTTTTTACTTTAACAGGGTGTGATAGTCTTATGAATACTCCAACTAAAAGAGTAGAAGCCTTACTTAATTCTTATAAGACCGAAGATAAGAAAGTTTTAGAACAACTAGATAAAGTTTTATTAAGTGAAACTATTATGGATAGTTCACTAAAAGAGCGTTATCGTAATCTTATGTTAAGACAATATCGTGATTTAACATATAAAATCAAGAATGAAACAATTGATGGTAATAATGCTACGGTTGAAGTAGAAATAATGGTTTATGACTATAATAGTGCCATTAAGGAAGTTGAAGATAAAGTTTTAAATGATAAAGATTATGTTGATGAAAGTGGTAATGTTAAAACCACCAAGTTTAATGAAGAAAAAATAAAACGAATGGAAGAGACCAAAAATCGAATTACATATACTATAAACTTTACGGTTGCTAAGATTGATAACAAATGGGTTGTTGATGATTTAACTGAAACTGAACGTATGAAAATACATGGATTATATGCATAAGAAGAAAAAACACTTGATTTATTTATGAAAACCTTGTATACTTAATTTGCTTACTTGTTCTTGGTATATGCTTCCTCAAAACATATACTAGGTGCTAGCGAATATTATATAAGGAGGATTTATGGCTTTAACAAAAGAGACAAAGGCTAATATCATTAAAAAATATCAATTAGATAAAAATGATACTGGTTCTATTGAAGTTCAAGTAGCTCTTTTAACTGAAGAAATCAATGAATTAAATAAACATTTGAAAGTTCATATTCATGATTATCATTCAAATCGTGGTTTACTTAAGAAAGTTGGTCAAAGAAAGAGTTTATTAAATTATCTTGCTAAAGAAGATGTAACAAGATATCGTGAACTTATTAAAAAGTTAGGTATTAGAAAGTAGACACTGTTTTTAGTGTCTTATTTTTTTAGAAAAAAGGAGTGTATAATGAGTAAAAAAGTATTTGAAAGAGAGTTTTTTGGACGGAAGTTGATTGTTGAAACTGGTGAATTAGCCAAACAAGCTCATGGATCAGTTTTAGTTCGTTTTGGTGATACAGTTATTTTATCAACGGTTGTGGTAAGCAAGAATGCTAATTTATTATCGGATTTTTTCCCACTTATGGTTTTATATCAAGAAAAGTTATATTCTGTGGGTAAGATTCCTGGTGGCTTTATTAAACGTGAAGGTCGTCCAACAGATGCCGCCACACTAGCAGCTAGAATGATCGATAGACCTATGCGTCCAATGTTCCCAGATGATTTTAGAAATGAAGTGCAAGTTGTTAATATGGTTTTATCAGTTGATCCTGATAATTCTCCAGAATTAACAGCTATGTTTGGATCATCTCTTGCTACATGTATTAGTGAAATTCCATTTGATGGTCCAATTGCAGGCGTTAAAGTAGGTCGTGTTGACGGAAAATTTGTTATAAATCCAACTGTCGAACAACTTGATAAAAGTGATCTTGATTTAACCGTTGCAGGAACTAAAGCTGCTATCAATATGGTTGAGGCAGGAAGTCGTGAAGTTTCGGAAGAAGATATGCTTGAAGCTTTAATGTTTGGACATGAAGCTGTTCAAAAATTATGCGAATTCCAAGAAGAGATTATCAAAGAAGTTGGTGTTCCAAAAATGGAATATGAACATCTTGAAATAAGTGATGAATTACGTGATGCTATCAAAGAAATGGCGAGTGCTAAATTAGATAGTGCAATGCGTATTAAAGATAAATTAGAGAAGTATGCAGAAATTGATAAAGTAAAAGAAGAAGTTGTTGCTAAATACGAAGATGAAAATCGTGATTTAGAAAAAGATGAGTTAAATGTTCTTATTACGAAAGTAAAACTTGTTTTAGAAGAAATTGAATATGAAATATTTAGAGCCATTACTGTTTTAGAAAAAACACGTTCAGATGGTCGTAAGATGAATGAAATTAGACCACTTTCAACAGCTATTGACCTATTACCTAGAACCCATGGTTCTGCTTTATTTACTCGTGGTGAAACGCAAGCTTTAGCAGTTACAACCCTAGGTGCTTTGAATGAAAATCAAATATTAGATGGACTTTCATTAGAGACTGAAAAAAGATTTATGTTACATTACAATTTTCCAGCTTTCTCAGTTGGTGAAACTGGAAGATATGGTTCACCTGGACGACGTGAAATTGGTCATGGAGCTTTAGGTGAGAGATGTTTATCACAAGTAATGCCATCTGAAGAAGAATTCCCATATACGGTTAGAGTTGTTTCTGAAATACTTGAAAGTAATGGTAGTAGTAGTCAAGCAACTATCTGTGCTGGATGTATGAGTTTAATGGCTGCAGGTGTGCCAATTAAAGCTCCAGTTGCTGGTATTGCTATGGGCCTTATTACATCAAGTGATGGTAAAGATTATACTATTTTAACTGATATTCAAGGAATGGAAGATCATTTAGGTGATATGGATTTTAAAGTAGGTGGCACAAGAAAAGGTATCTGTTCACTACAAATGGATATTAAAATTAAAGGTATTACAAAAAAGATTTTAAAAGAAGCTTTGTATCAAGCCCATGATGCTCGTATGGAAATTTTAGATGTAATGGAAAAAGAAATTAAAGAACCACGTAAAGAAGTTTCACAATATGCACCAAAAATGATGACATTTACAATAAATCCTGATAAAATAAAAGATGTTATTGGTAAGGGTGGCGATACAATTACTAAAATTATTTGTGATGTATCGAATGTTCAAAGTGTCAATGATCAACGAGCAGTTAAAATTGAACTTGAAGATGATGGTCGTGTAATGATTTATCATAATGACCGTGAAGTAATTGAAAAAGCAGCTGAAATAATTCGTGATATTACGCGTGAAGTTGAAGAAGGTAAAATTTATACTGCTAAAGTTGTAAAGGTTGAAGACTTCGGTTGCTTTGTGCAAGTATGGCCAGGATGCGAAGGTTTAGTTCACATATCACAACTTGCTAAAGAACGTGTTGAAAAAGTGTCAGATGTTGTTAAAGTTGGCGATGAAATTTTAGTTAAAGCTATTGGCTTAGATAAAAAAGGACGTCTTAACTTTTCAAGAAAGGATGCACTAAAGTAATGGTTACTATTGGTGGAACATACAGACATTTTAAAGGTAATTTATATAAAGTATTAATGCTTGCAAAGGATAGTGAGACATTAGAAGACGTTGTTGTCTATCAAAATTTAAAGACAGGCGGTTATTGGGTTCGTCCACTTTCGATGTTTACATCTTTGATAGATAGAGAAAAATATCCTGATGTTAAGCAAGAATATCGTTTTGAAAAAGTAGATTAAAAGGTTCATCTTTTAATCTTTATGCTGAAATAGCTCAGCTGGTAGAGCAATCCTCTCGTAAGGGATAGGTCGCAGGTTCGAATCCTGTTTTCAGCACCAGATTGATACTAAACTCGAATTATTCGAGATAATATAAAAACTACTTTCAAAATTAAATTGAGAGTAGTTTTATTTTAATAATTTAATTATTTATATATTTTATTAGATAAATTTAATTTTTCTTTTTGTTAAACATCGTTTTAACTAGTTTTTTTAAATCTTTTTCTTGCCTTAATTCTGTTTGCGTTTCAATATCTAATGGTAAATTCATTTTTATCTGTCCTTCTTTAAACCAAAAAAATTCTTTTAAAGAACACATTTTATATTTAAGTAATTCACACTGTGATATCAGTTTCATATTCTTTTTCTTTTGAGTAGGTGTCATTTTATTAAATTTATTGGCAATTTTATTTATTTCTTCGGCAATCCTTTTGCCTAAGGCAATCGTTTCTTCCTTTGATAAATTTTTAACTTCATTATAATCAATAATCCAGTCGATATTCTTAAAAAATTTAATTTCATGTGGTTTATTAAATTCAATAAAATCATATTTACTGTTATTATCAATATAAAAAGTATCATTACCAAATGATTTTGTAAAAATAGATACCGGCACTTTTAAATAACCGCGGGTTAAGTAGGCAATATCAATTTTTTGAACAAAAACAGCATTATTGGTAAATATTTTCATAAGTTATAGTCTCCTAATCAAAATCTATAATATCATAATTTTGCTTATAATTTTATATTTATGACATTTTTAAACATTAAATTATCGTTGTTTTTATGTAATAATTAAAGTATAATTTATCTTAGAATCAATAGTTTGAAAGAAAGTGCATTATTGTGGATTTAGTTAATATTGTGTATCGCTATGTTAATCGGTTAATTAATAGTGAGGAATTGATAAATCTCATGGAAAATCTTGATAAAGAAAAATTTTCTGAAGATGAAGTGGCTGATATAACAGAACTTTTAGATAATATTAAAAAACTTAAAAATATTAAAATAGAAATTGATCAAGTGGAACAACATCACCAATCAATGATTAATCGCATTTTATTTGGTTTAGAAAAAGTGAAAGATAATGAGGACGAAGCATCTAAGTTTTTATGTAACATATATAATAATTTAGAGAAAAGTAAACACAAAGTAAGGGATAGTGGCCCAAGATATGAAAAAATATCTAAACTTTTATTAAATGATTCAGTATATATTAAATACTTTCACAAGATGAATGATTTAGAATTATTAGAATTTATTACGCAATATATTTGTATGCCTAATACTCCTTGTATAACTAAGGAGGAATTTGATAGGTTGGTAATGGTTGGTATTAAAGACGATAAAAGAGAATCATTATGGCGTTTAGCGGTTAATTATAATCAAAAAGGAATGGATTTCAGTTATATTGTTGATTATTTTATTGAAATGAAGGATGTTTACTATTTAGTTGAATTAATAAGTGCTGTGCGTGAGGATTTGGATATGGATAAATTAATTATGAAGATTGTTAATACTAATGATAAAATATTTATTGATAAACTTCTTGCTGATAGTAATAATATTAATTTATTTAATAAAGAAGAGATAAAAAAATTAACGGGAAAGTCTAATTAAATGTTTTATTGGTTGATTAAAGCATAAATTTTAATTGACAATGAATTTAATACATATTATAATGTTAGCACGTTTAGGTTTTAGAAAAAGGTTTTAAAAAGTTAAGAGGGATATAATTACAAGTTATATAAAGGGTTAAGTAGATGGATAGAAGCGAAGTAAGTGTTTCAAAAGATGATAATAATATCACATATAATAAATTATTGGTTTTATTTTTAATAGGATGTGTTATAGGAGTATTATTGGAAGGGTTCTTTTGTTTAATTACTAAAGGCCATTGGGAAAGTCATGTTGTTTCAGTTTTTTTTCCTTTAAATATTCTTTATGGATTGGGTGCTATTTTATTTTATGTTGGCGCTACTAAATTAAGTCATCAGTCGCTTTCAAATAAAGTTGTTATAATGACAACAATTGCAACTTTACTAGAGCTTTTTTGCGGATTATTCTTAAAGTATAAGCTAGGTATGAAAGCATGGAGTTATACTAATAGAGTTTTAAATTATCAAGGTATTATTTGCCTTGAGTTTTCGCTTGCTTGGGGCATTGTGGCCTTAGTTTTTTGCAAACAATTGCCAAATATAAATAAATTTTTAGATAAATTTGATAAGCGTAAATATGAGATTATTTATATAGTTATTACATGCCTTTTAATAGTTGATTTATTTCTAACAGGAGCATCGATTATTAGATGGAGTGAAAGACATTATGGTATAGAAGCAACTAATAAATTTAAACAAGTTATTGATTTAGAACTTTCTGATAAATGGATGCAAAATCGTTTTATAGAATGGCGTTTTATTAGATAGTTAATTTTTATTAGGAGAAATAATAAATGAAGAGAAAAACTATTGGTTTATTTATTGATACCTTTTTTCCAATGATTGATGGTGTTGTCATGGTCGTTGATAATTATGCCAGAAGACTTATGAAATATGCTAGTGTCATTGTTTTTGCACCGGGAAGTAGTGATATAGACGAGGAGTTACCATATAGGGTGGTTCGTTGTTCATCTATAAAATTACCAATAGTTGATTATTCACTACCAATACCTTTGCTTGATCGAAAGTTTATGAAGACCTTAAAAAATATTCATTTAGATATAGTTCATGTTCATTCGCCTTTTACCATGGGAAGAGTAGGAATAGATTATGCTAAGAAAAACAATATACCAGTTATAGGTACTATGCATAGTCAATATAAACAAGATTTTTTAAGAGCCTCTAAAAATGAAAGAATAGCTCAATTATTAACTAAAAGAATTATAAAACAATATAATCGTTGTGATGAGTGCTTTGCTGTAAATGGTGAGGTTTCAAGAATTTATTACAAAGAATATGGCTATAAAACTCTACCACGGGTTATGAATAATGCTACTGATATGTTACTGGTTGATAATTTAACAAGAGCTTTTAAACTAATTAATAAAAAATATGGTCTTTCTAGTAAGGAATATGTTTTCTTATTTGTTGGTCGGATAAATTGTTTGAAAAATATTTTTTTGATTGTAAATAGTTTAAAAATTGTTAAAGAAAAAGCTGATTTTAAATTTAAAATGTTATTTGTTGGTAGTGGTCAAGATGAGAATAAATTGCGAAGTTTAATCAAGGAAAAAGGCTTGGAAAAAGATATTATTATGTGTGGATCTATAACGGATAGAAATTTATTAGCGTCCATATATGCAAGAGCATCATTATTTTTATTCCCTTCACTATATGATGCTTCATCCATCGTGCAAATAGAAGCAGCATCTCAAAAAACACCAACATTATTTATTGAAAACGCCGCGACAGCTGATACGATTACGGCGGACGTTAATGGCTTTATTTCAAAAAACAATGAAGAATCTTTTGCTAATAAAATAATAGATATTATGCACAATAAAAAATTACATCAAGATGTATGTGAAAACGCTTATCGTGATATTTATGTTCATTGGGATAAGAAAGTCTTAGAAGTTTATAATTTGTATTGTGATTTAATCGAAAAAAATAAATTATTGCTATCTAAAAATAAGAAAAAATAGATATAGAGTATGGGCTTTATATCTATTTTAGTATATCTAAAATCATTTTAATAACGGGTTTCACGCATAATAACGTAGTCTAAATCTTGATGTTTGTGATAAACAACTTCATGACAATAATTATCAATTAAATTATAACATATATGCATTTTTTCTTTTAAATTTGGCGAATCAAAACCATTCTTTTTTAAAAGAAGAGATATATTATTAGTTGTTTCAATTTCTAAATTTAGATGTTGGTATTGTTGGATGCTGCACATTGATTGTCTGTGCACTTGATATGTTAAATAGTATGAATTACTTTATAAAGTTACAATTTGAAGATTTATATAATTTTAACTATAAATTATCGTTAAAAGAAAATATTACCGAGAATGATGTTAAAACCTTGACTGATGAATATGGTGTCAGCACATCAATGACTTTAAATATTGAAATAAAAGGTGCGGATGGAAATAGAACATCTAATACGATTTTTGTAGATGATTCTAATGATTATGTTCTTTTTATAGATAAAAAGTATATTAGAAGAATCTTTGAAGAACAAAATAGTTGGATTTGTTTAGTATTCATTATAATTGATTTGCCATTAGGTTATATGTTAACGTCTTATTTATTTAAGGTATGTCTAGATGATAATTATGATTTTGGAACATCTATTAGATGGTGGACGTATTTAATAGCAGCGGTTGGCACATATCTAACTTCATATATTGTATCTAGAAGATTATCACGTAAAGTTAAGATAATTGATATGGTTGCAAGCCTTAAAGCAAATGAATAATTTATGAAATATTGCACCATTTTGGTGCTTTTTTATTTATAAGACTTTTAAAATACAAAGTTAGGCACACACAATTTATAAATATGTGTTATAATTTTTTTGAAATAGTATTATAGAGCATGATTGAGCTCTTGATATTTTAAATGAGAAAGTGGGTAGGATATTAAAATAAGAGTTGATGGTAAGGGGAGTTTAAGGGGTGGATGTTATTGATAATAAGAAGGAGTATATATGAATAATAATATGAATTTTGATCCTAATACAGGAATGCCATTAAATCAAGGCAATAATAATCAAATGAACTTTGATCCAAATACAGGGATGCCATTAAATCAAAATATGAATAATGCATCTTTTAATGCTAACCAATCAAATCAAGGGGGGGCAATGAATTTTGATCCTAATACAGGGATGCCTCTAAATCAAGGTAATAATCAACAAATGAACTTTGATCCAAACACAGGGATGACCTTAAATCAAAATATGAATAATAATATGAATTATAATCAAAATATGGGTAATCAATATAATTATCAACAGGGAAATATGGCCAATCCATTCGCTCAAACATTTCAAAATGAACAAATAATGCAAAAAGAAAAAAGATGTGAAATAGGCTTTTGGTTATCAATTGTAGGCGTTTTAATTTCATTTTTTGGATATGGTTTTGGTATAATTGTTTATATTTTTGATTTTTGGTGTGCTAGTCAAGGTATGAATACCAGTAAAAGAGGTAAAGCCATTGCTACAATTTGTATTTCAATAGTTTCTATAATAATTCTTATTGTTGAAGTAATGCTTGCTTTAAATGCTAATTATTAAAAAATGATGTTGAAAATTACTTAGAATATAATTGATAATATAATGATATTTGATTTAGTTATTCTAAGTCTTTTTTAATATATAGTAACATTTTATGAATACCTATGTTATAATCATAGGTGTCTTGCTCTTGTAGCTCAGGTGGATAGAGTGTTTCCCTCCGAAGGAAAAGGTCGCTGGTTCGAATCCAGTCAAGGGCACCATTGACGAATCTGTTCGAACTATTCGAACTTTTAGATAGATATCAATCAGAAATGATTGATTTTTTCGTTTTATAAGAAAAAATCATAGAAAGGTTGGTGTCTATGATAAATATAATTAAAGAAGAAATTGAAATCGATGAATCTTTAGTTTCGAGATTAAATGTTATATGTGATTTTTGTAATACTACACCTATCATAGAAAATGGTAGTATTAGGAAGATAGAACATACTAATTTAACTTATATTGAACCCCACAGAATTATTATTAAAAATAAACTCTATTTAGCATTTAATTATTCAAATGAAATCTATGTTCATAATCTCGGTAAAAAGATAAAACTTTCAGAACTAGAACAATATATAAAGGAAAACTAGATACTATTTATTCCCTAATCAAGGAATTGACAAATCTTAAAAAAGTGATATTATAAATAGCCAATGAAGAGGTATACTCTAGAAATGGAGGTACATCTATGAAATATAAACATAAAATATTGAAAATTAATAATATTGAATTATTAGAGGAGTCAGTAGTATTTAGGCTTTATTAAATACTATTGTCTCCTCTTTTTTTGTAAAAGGAGTTGAGTTTTAATGAAAGATGAAAAGAAAATTGCAGGACTTTATATTCGTGTTTCTACTGAAGATCAAGCTCGTGAAGGATTTAGTTTACCAGAACAAGAAAAGCGATTAAGAGCTATGTGTGAATATAAAGATTATGAAGTATATGATGTTCAAGAATATGGAGATTCTTTTAAAGAAGATGAATATTACTTTGAACAATATAGTGATGAAGATGCAAAAAGAATTGGTAATTATACTGTTTATGGTATGGGAAATCCAAGAATCTTAGAAAATGCAGCACCAATAAAAAAACTAAATAAGTTTTATGATTATCGTTATCAACGCAAAGATGAATTTAAAGAAGGATTTAATTCAGATGTTTTAGAAATGGATATTAGATTAGGTGGAACATATGGATTTTATGAAGCAAGAAAATTTGCATATGGATCTACAGGTGAATTTACAGGTTCTTCTGGAGAAGATGTACCTATTCAATTTGCTATTGTAGGATATAATCAACCTGTAGGAATTTTAGGTTTATGGAAACATTATGATAATTCAATGTTTAGAGAGGTTTGGGGAAGTAATGAAGAAGAGCCAGAAACTCAACCAATTCGTTTTATTTCAGATGAAGAAGCTAAAAAGATAAATCAATTTAAATTATATTATTTTAAACCAACACATTCATTTGGAAAAAAGCAATATGTTGTTGAAAAACAAGATAGAATGTTTGACAGAGGTTTCGATTTTGCAATGAGTGATGGAACTGATTATCGTCTTCAAGAAGTACAAAAGAAACAAGAAAAAATTAAAACATTAACAAAAGAACCAAATAATAATCAATAATATATTTAGAAAGTAGCATGAAGTTTGCTACTTTTTCAATTGCTTGAGTATTACATGAAAAATCATAAAAGATATGCCTTGAAGAATATTTTAATTTTAAACTATTTATGTTAAAATAAATAACTGTTAGACATAAATTGGTTTGGGGGTCAATATGAAGAGAAGTCAAATTATAATTGAATTAATTAAAGATGAGATTAATGTTGTTCAAGCAATGGATATTTTAAATTTATTGTTACAAGATATAAAAGACAAGAAAATAAAAAAATGGTTAGATAATGAAATAAATGGATATAGTAAAGAAAGTGAATTACCAGAATATAGAGTTTTAGAAGCAAATATAAAAGGCAATTTTATAGGAGGAAGAATTAAATGTACAAATCAGGATATACCAATTAAACCTGAATATGTTAAAGAATATACTAAAGTCAAAGTTACTTCTCCTATATCTGAAATTATGCAACTTTCAATTGCTGAAAAAGAAAGTAAAGAACATTGTTTGGGCATACCATTACATCAAGTATTAGCTCAAGAAATATCATTGGTAAATGGTGAAGTAATTAGTGCTCGTAGAGAACTATCGATATATGCTCATACAAATCTTTTAAATAAAATTAAGACTAAAGTGTTAAAGATATTTATAGAATTAGAAAAAAAGTACGGGAACCTAGATGATTATTATATAGATTTTTCAAATAAAACAAAAGAAAAAGAAGTGTTAAACAATATTAATAATATTATATATACTGATAATTCAGTACATATGGGTAACGACAATACAATAGAAAGTTCAAATGTAGGTGTAGGAAATGAGAATTGAGATAGGAAATAAAAATAAAATAAAAAATTCGAATATAGGAATAGGTAATAAAATTAAAAAAGAGGACAAATCTAAACAAATAATAATTGATATTCTTGTAGGGTTATTTGTTACTGTCATAGGTGGACTAATATTATATTATTTTACAAAGTAGCATCAAAGTTATTGCTACTTTTTCTATTCTTTGGTATAATGAATATAGTGATTGATATAAATCAATCGTCTTTATGCGAAAGAGTTGTAAACTACTTCGTCATTCGCACCATTTGGATACAACTTACAAAACTATTACGGTGTCGTAAGTTTTTTTATGCCTAAAATCTAACTCACTGTATGTATATAGATGTTATCTTTTTTTGTTTCTAAAAAGGACATTTTTAATGCTTAATTTTAAAATATTAGAAACATTAAAACTAGAGGTCTTAGCAAATATGGATTATTAAGATTTTACTATCATAAAAAGAATAACAAAGTTTTATATCAAAAACTAATTTTTTATGATGAATTAAATAATTTTCTTTTTCTAGTTGATAAAGAAACAAAAACAAAATTATTAATAAATGAACTGACCGAAATTATGAAGATTTAAATTAAAAGTAAAAGGGAGAAAATAAATTATTTGTTGTATAAAAAAATGAATAATTACGAAAACATAGCTGAAAAAATTGTCTTAATTTATATTTAACGAAAAAGATGTGATGACAAATAGGATAAGATTGTCTTAACATGCATTGAATTTGTGCTCCTAACATTTGCCTAACTTACGGGACAAGTTCCAAACTCTAAGATTTATAGAGATGTTTAAAAATAAGAAAAAGAAATATAGAAATTAATGTATTTATAAACGATGAAAAATGTAAAATATTGAAAAAGTAAAAGAAAGCTAGACTAACAAAATCAAATTTTATAAATTTGCTAATTAAAATTATTGATGAAATAAAATTAAGTAAAAGTAATATTAATAATATACTTATAAATTAGATGAATGTATATTTTATGTAAATTTTATTATGTTTGATATGAAGAGTCGTCGCTGTTATTACCAAAAGTTAAAACTTAATAATCCATTAGTGAAATTAAAAAAATACAAATAAAAATTCAAGAAAAATGTATTGAATAAACAATTATAAGGGTTAATTGCTAAAAAAGTGTTATAATTATTATGAGTAATATAGTGTATAGTAATATAAAATAAAATTAGCTTAAAAAAATACACAGTTTTTACGGCTATGGGTGCATGAAAATAAATCTTAAAGAGCGAAAAGGGTGGAATCGAAAATGAAGGTATTAAGTATAAAGGAGCCTTTTGCTACATTAATTGCAAATGGTGATAAGTTAATAGAAACTAGAAGTTGGAAAACAAACTATCGGGGAGAAATACTTATTCATGCAAGTGGAAAAACACTTGCTAAAGAGTATTTAACTAATGAATATGTTATTCCATTAATCAGTAATTTACCCATGAATTTCGGAAATATAATTTGTAAAGCTAATTTAGTTGATTGTGTATATATGGATGATGATTTTTTAAAAAAAATAAAATTAAATGCTAAAGAATATAATTTAGGACTATATGAAAATGGTAGATATGGATGGATTTTTGCAGATGTTGAACCAATTTATCCAATCCCTGCAAAAGGAAAATTAAATATTTGGAATTTTGAAGGAGAATACGAATTAATAAATAAAAAAAGATATCGATAAATTGTTGATTTACTAATCAATAAATGATAAAGTAATTGATAATAAGGGTGGTTTATTATGTTTGAAATAAGAAGATTAAACACGATTGATGAGTTTAATAGAGGGGTTGCAGCACTAACCGAAATTTTTATTGAAGAATATCCATATTACCCGAAATGGATAGAGGAAAATTTAGAACAATTTAGAATTGGAGAAAAACAAATTTTATCAATTTTAAATGAAAAGGATATAATTGGATATATAATGTTGCACTTTTGTACTGAAAACATAGTCAAAATTAATGGCATTTACATCTTCGAAGATTACAAGGGTAAAGGCTTTGCAACAAAAGCGATAAGTTATATAAGTAACTATTTAAAAGCAATAAACGTTCAAATGATTTTTATTCAAACGAGACTTGATAATAATGCTATTGTTCATTTATTTGATAAATGCAATTATAAATTAATAGGAACTAATTATCATGCAATTGAAAAAAAGGGGAATTGGGTTGCATGTAATAGTTTAGAATTGAAAGAAATGGATATGCAAAAAGTAGCACAAGAATTATATGATGGGTTTTGTCCTCTTTCACATGAAGAAATTCAAAGTTTAAGAAATGAACATAAAGACGGAAACTTAATATTAACGAAAAAAAAGAAATAAGGTGATACTATGGCTAAAAAACCTATAATTGGAATTGTTGGAAAACCGCAATGCGATGATATAATTTGGAATAAGATATGTATTAGTGATGAAATTAAAGATGCATTAAATAAAAATGGAGCAATTGCTATTGGAATTATTCCTCAAAGCAAAATAAAAGAAAAAATTGAAGAAAAGCCATTTTCGTATCAGAACTATTATTTAAATGAAGAATCTTTAAGTGACTTATATCAAACAATTGATATCTGTGATGGTATAATACTAGAAGGTGGAATAACTATTTGTGATTATGAACAAGAAATAGTTAAATACTGCATTAAAAATAATATTCCATTATTAGGAATTTGCTGTGGTGCTATAAATATGTGTTTGGCAACGGGTGGAAGTATTTCATTTGATGATTATGATTATCTCAAAAAAAAACATTTTAGTTTAGATAATATGGAAATGCATAAAGTAAATATAAACAACGATTCTAAACTTTTTAGTTTAATTAATAAAAATAATTTTGTTGTTAATAGTATTCATAAATGTAAAATAGATAACCCAGGCGAGTATTCTGTGAAAGGATATTCAGATGATAATATTATTGAACTAATTGAATTAGATGATGCAGGATTTAATATTGGAGTACAATGGCATCCTGAATTTATTACTAATAAATCGGAACAAAATCTTATCTTCAAAAAATTTGTTGAGCATATTAATAAAAACAGATTGTAACAATGAAAATTATAATATACAATAATTTGTAGAAAGAGATTTTAATTTGCGAGGTGTATTTAAAACGCACCATTTATTTGTGTAAATCTAAGCATATTTATATTTTTAAAATTAATAAAAAACAATTTAGGTTTTTATGACTTAAATTGTTTTTATTTAATATAATAGCATTTTTGATCTTTAAATGAACATTTTACTTTAGGTTCATCTAAAACGGTGTTATCTACTTTAAATGGTGATGATAAATAAATATATTTATTGTCAACACTGTCTATAATCATATGCATTTGACTGATATTAGGAGTGTTTGTAAAATCAAAATTAAGTGTTTCTTGACTTGTTATAAATTTGTTAATAGTGTATTTCTCTATATTATTTTCTTTACCAATACAATGTATATAAACTTCATTATTTTTTATGTATAAATTTGATCCATCATCTAGGGTGTCACATTTTTTAATAGTTTTTAAAATATAGTAGTCATTGTTGCGTTTTAATAATATATTAAGACTGCTCCATGAACTTGAAGTATCGTAATATTTTGAGATTACATAATTTTTATTATCATACTTCAAATTTTTTATTGTTTTTTCACTATCAATAAATTCATATTTCTCTAAACTTGTGATGGATGAATTATAATCTAAAACTTTAATAATTTGATAACCCATAAAAACAAACAACGGTATTAACATTATTATTAAAAATATCAAAAGCCTTTTTTTCATAACTGTATCTTCCTTTCTTATATCGCTTACTGATATAAAATTATTACTTTACAATGTTTCTTTGTATTTTGATTATAGCATTTTCTTTTACTATGTTCTACTTTTATTTGAATTTAAACTGTTTATAATATATAATTTATTTAGTTAATTGCTTAGTTTATTTTAAGAAAGTTGGATGTATATGAAGAAGAAAATTATGATTTTTATTTTAATAATTATTATCATTGTCATTATTATTACTTTTAGTATTTTATACAGCCTCAATTTTATACTGCATCGAAAATATACCAATGATGATTTTAATATAAAAACTTATGTTAGTGCTGTTGATCGGGATGGTGATGGTGTAGATGATCAAAGTGATATATTAAATAGTGTTTATTCATATATTGCAACTAAGCCTAAATATCAAAGCAAATATTATGCTGGTGGTTATCCTAGTGATGAGTATGGCGTTTGCACGGATGTTGTGGCTTTTGGTTTGTTAGGAGCAGGGTATGACTTACGAGAACTTGTTTACCAAGATATAAAGAATAATCGCTATTTGTATGATATTGAGGTTATTGATAAAAATATTGATTTTAGACGTGTTAGAAATTTATTGGTGTATTTTAGTAATAATGCTATATCATTAACAAATGATATAAATAAAATAGAAGAGTGGCAGGGTGGGGATATTGTTGTTTTTAAAAAACATATTGGAATTGTATCTGATAAACGAAATCGTCATGGTATCCCATTTGTTATTCATCATGCTAATAAGTATCAGCGATATTATGAGGAAGATATATTAGAAAAAAGAAATGATATTGTTGGCCATTTTCGTATTAGTTAAATAAAAAGACCTAGTTTTTTAGCTAGGTTTTAATTTTTATTTAGTTTTACTATAATTATTTTTACTCCAAATTATTTGGGGTGAATTTTCAATACCCTTTGATACGATAACTTGTTCATTATCAATTATCATTTTGGTTTTCCAAGGATAATTTAACATACTATCGAATCCTACTTTTTCACCAGCTCGTTCTAATATTTCACATGGGGTATAATCGACAGTTAGAACACAGACACCTTTTTCACGAAGAACCATCATAATCTCTTTAGCTAAATTGCTCTTAAAAATATTTAGTTGTTCATTTGTTAATTCTTGTTGGTTGTTTATCAACATATTTTGAAGATTGAGAGGTAGATCAATATCACTAAAATTAGAACTCTTAATTGCTTCTTCCCACCAATTGACAGCCGCCTTAACGTTTTCTGGATAGGTTTTATCAAAATTATATACTAAAAAATTTTGTGTAAGTTTTCTAAAGGTATCTGAGAAATTTTTAGGAGCTATGCTATCAACTATTGCTGTAATATTGGGTATTTCTTCTAAATATTTTGTTCTTTTTTGATATAAATCATATGTTAAAATTTCATGATTATTAAAATAATTTTTATTTTGTAAAAGGCTATTGTATATTAAAATAATATATGCCATTAAGCCTTGAGGTGTAACATTATCAGTTATTATTTCACTAATAAAATCGGTTAGTTGATAGGCCTCTTCATCTAAATTAGGTAATGTTTCTCTAACATTTTTAAATTTAGCTTTGGCATCAGTTAAGATGTATTTTCTTCTCATAATAATTTCTCCTTTTTATGTTAGAACTATAAAAATCCTTTTTCTTGAACTTTTTTTATTAACTTAGGTTGAATTAATGGATATGTCCAATTGTCAATCAAGTCGTCTACAATAATTATCTTTTCTATTTCACTATGAATTTCTTCAAAGGAATAAATATTTGCCATATATAACATTCCGTATGTTTCAATTTCATTTGCTCTTGTTTTTTCTTTGACAGAATATACACAAATAGGTTTAATTGTAAAATTCATTGCACCTGTTTCTTCATGGAGTTCGCGTTTGGCAGTATCTAGAATTGCCTCATTCATTTCTCTATGACCACCTGGTATTTCATAAGTATTTCGCTTTTTATGTTTACAAAACACCCATTTACCATTGGTTTTAGAAATGATGACAGCGAATTTTAATAAGTTATCATCTACATTATCATAAAACTTTACTTCTAACATTTTCAACTCCGAAAACTTCCGTTTTTCCACCATATTATAGCATGCAGTAAAATTTTTGACAACAATTTAAAAAAGCCCACCCAATTCTATTAAAATTATGGTGAACATATTGGCGGAGACGGTGGGATTCGAACCCACGCACCCATATAGGCCTATCGCATTTCGAGTGCGACCTCTTGAACCGCTTGAGTACATCTCCGGATGAATATATTTTATCATAAATTTAATTATTTGTTTCATTAAGTTTATCTTATAATAAAAAAATTTACATAAAGTAAAAATGGATTTTAATTTTATTTTCGTTTGTCCTTGTTAATGAATTTTATTTATAGTATAATATTTTATGGTAGAAGGGTTTTTCTAGTAAGGTAGGTGATATAGTGAAAGCTGCTTATTATGCAATAGCAGTCATTGTATTTGGACTTTTTGGTATTGTGTTAATTAGCTTGTTCGGTGATATAACTGTTACCAATCAACAAGATTATACGCTTCTTAAAAATGCTGTGGAAGCGGCGATGTATGACTCGGTTGATTTAGTTTCTAAAACCAAAGGGTTCTGTTTATGCACTAATATTTCACAGACAAATGGACGTTTCGTTTTTAATTCTAAGAATGATTATGTTATTAGAAATTTAGGCAATAATGAAACATCTTGTAATGTATCGGGATATTCATATTGTCAAAAATTAGAAGGCGAAATAAAAATTAATGAAGAAGTATTTGCTGAAAGCTTTACTAGAAGATTTACCGAGAATGTAAAGGGTGATAAGAATTATAAGATAATAATTCAAGAAGTTATTGAATATCCACCAAAAGTTAGTGTTGAGGTTAGATCTTATAGTAATTATAATTTGTTTCAGTCAACATCTGGAACATTTACCGATGCAGACTTTGATATTTCGAATAAAATTGATTCGATATTTGAAAATAGGTAAGAATAAGAAGGAGAATTTATGAAAAATTTAAAACAATTATTAGCTAATAAAAATGTTGTAACAATTCTTGGAGCCATTATGATTGTCCTAGTTTTATATGGCTTTTATCAATGGCGTGTCAAAAAGTCAACAACTTTAATTGATGTGCCTTATGCTAATGTTGATATAACATCACGCACACAAATTACGGAGGATATGATATCTTGGACGCAAGTTAATCAATCAGCTCTTAAGGGAAATGTATTAATTAATACTTCTCATGATATTGTTGGTCATTATGTAAATGTTGGTTCAATGATACCAGCTGGTAGTTTCTTCTTTGCCAATGTTGTTATTGAAAAAAAAGAATTACCTGATTCATTTTTGATTGATATTAAAGATGGTATGGTTGCTTATAATTTTAGAGTTGATGTTGAAACAACTTATGGAAACTCAATGTATCCTGGAAATTATGTTGATGTTTACTTTAAAGGTGTTGAAGGTGGTAAAGTAATGCTTGGAAAATTACTTGAAAATGTTGAAATTCTAGCAGTTAAAGATTCATCAGGAAATCCTGTATTTGAAACTAGCACTGAAGAGAGGACACCATCACAAATTATTTTTTCAGTAACTGACGAGATGCATAAGTTGTTAAGAAAAGCGGAATATATTCAAGATGCTGAATTAATTTTAGTTCCTACCAATGTTTCTTATGAGACAAATGATGGGGAAACAATTGATACAATAATTACGAGTGATTATATAAAAAATTATATAGAACAACGCTCTATAGATGTTAATTAGGAGAATGTATGAATCAAGGGATTAATGCTTATGAAGTGGATCCTACTAAAAGCGGGGCTAGTAATACTGAAATAGATAACAATTTATTTTCTAATATTGATTTTGGTCCATTAAAACAATATTTGGATGATGATAATATTACCGATATTTCCTATAGTAATAATGGCCAGTTATGGCTTAAATCACTAGATAGGGGAGTATATCGTATTGAAAATCCTGGTGTTGATAATACTTTAATGGAAAAAATTGCCTTTCAATGTGCTAACATTATGGGCAAAGTGTTTAATATGGCATCACCATTTTTGGATAGTGAAAGTGCTGAATTGCGTATGAACTTTGTGCATGAATCAATAGCAAGAAATGGTATTGCGGCTGTTTTTCGTAAAACACCTGCTAAGATTCGCTTAAAAAAAGATAAAATTATTGCTGAAAAATATATAACAGAAAATATTCATGATTTTTTAATACAATGTGTTCAAGGACATTGTAACATCATTGTTAGTGGTGAAACGGGTAGTGGTAAAACTGAACTTGTTAAGTATCTAGCAAGCCACACTCAAGAAAATGAAAAAATTATTACAATTGAGGATACGCTTGAACTTCACCTTGATAAAATCTTTCCTCATAGGGATATTGTCGCTATGAAAACAAATAATGTTGCAAGTTATAGTGATGTATTGGTTACTTGTATGCGTCAAAATCCTAAGTGGATACTACTTTCAGAAGTTCGTTCAGCTGAAGCGGTTACGGCCGTTCGTAATTCTATTTCATCAGGTCACAACATCCTATCAACAATCCACGCTGATAAGGCTCAAAATATTCCTCATCGTTTATATAGTTTGTTGGAATCAAATATTGATGTTGATCAATTTATGACTACAATTTATCGTTATATTCAATTAGGTGTGCATGTAAGGGCTCGTTATGATAAAAAAAGTGGCAAGTTTATGCGTGAAGTATGTGAAGTTACAGAATTTTTTGTAACTAATGACAATGTTCCAGACTTTAATGTTATTTATCGTAAAAATATTGATGGCACGGTTATCATGAATGGACCTAGTGAATATTTATTAGATTATCTTGAAAGTCAAGGTGTTGATTTAAAAGAAATTCAAAAAGATTGGCAAAATGAAAATGATAAACCATTTGATGATGATAAAAAGGAAGATAATAATTTATCGTCTGATGCTAATAAAACTTCTTTGCCTGTTAATCAAACTGCCAATACACCAGTTTTAGAAGAAGATGCAAATTTCTATGCGCCTAATAGTAGTAGTTCTAACAATTTTTCAATAAATGCGAATGATTTAAGTAATAATGATGATTTAGAAAAGACACAAGTTCTTGATTTATCAGATGATTTAGCAAGTTATCAAAATATATATGCAGATAATGGCATAGAAACAATATAAAGTTGGTGATGGTA
This sequence comes from uncultured Bacilli bacterium, assembly GCA_934167885.1. Taxonomy (GTDB): domain Bacteria; phylum Bacillota_I; class Bacilli_A; order RF39; family UBA660; genus RUG12783. The sequence continues at coordinate 50,738 of CAKPMB010000004.1, read as the reverse complement.
TGGAATTTATTATTATTTTATTAATTGTGCTATTTGTGGTTTTATATCGTCAAAGTAATGGTGAATCAGTATATAAATTTGTCGTTGATGGTGTAAGCCAAGCCTATGATAAGTTTGCGCCTTTCTCTTTTAAAGTTATAAGAGAAAAGTGTAAAGAGATGGGACTTGAATATACGACAAGACAATATACTATTCAAGTTATTGTGTTTGCAGCCTTGGCCTTTATTATATCTTATTTATATTTCTACAATGCTTTTATTTCTTTCTTTTATGTTGTGGCTGTTATCGCTGTTATTCCATATCTTGCATATTTACGTTGTAAACGTGTGTATAGTGAATTTATTTTTGAACAAATTCAAATTTACGTTACCAATACTATCATGGAGTTTTCAGTAACGCAATCGTTTGTTAAAGCTTTAGAAGGAGTTTATAACTCAGGAGTATTAGATGATCCAGTTAAAACGGATGTTAAAGTAATGATTGATTTAGCATATCACAATGGTGATGTTGGTGAGTCCATTGATTATATGAATGCTAAATATGACTTTTATATGGTTCGTAATATGCATCAATTATTCCTTCAAATAACTAGAGAAGGTGCACGTGATACAACGAAAACGCTTGATAATATGCTGCTTGATATTGATGAACTTGTTGAAGGAGTATATCGTGATCGTATGGATAGACAAGGATTTCATCGTTCTTTCGTACAGTTTGGTTTAATGCTTTATTTGATGATTATGCTAATTGAAATGTTAATTGGTCGTGAAAAATATATATTGCTTGTTAATGAAAATTTGATTATTCGAATAGCGTTACACTTTATTATTATTTTAAATAGCTATTTTCTATTATCTGGCGAAAAATATTACAATGAGAATGTGGGGGCTGAATAATGGAATTATTAATTATTTTAGTAATTGTTATGTTTGTTTTAACTTATCGTGGTTCAATTAATTTAGAAGAGTTATATAAACAAAATGAAAGTTTAATAAAACTATTGAAAGAAAAGGATTATGACTTTTTACTTTTATCAAAGTATGGTCAAGAAGTTGATACTGAAACATTCTTTATGAAACGTTTAAAAACAACGAGTTTTGTTTTTATTATTTCCTTTGCATTAGTAGTATTCAATTTTACACTTATAAATTTAATAATTGGTCTTGCTTTAACAATTGCTGTTTATAAGTCTGATTATATTAATTTAAAAAATTATCGTAAGCGTCATTTAAATCAAATTGATCAATTACTACCATATTACTTAAAAAGTATTGAAGTTTTAGCTCAACATTATACAATTCCTGTTGCTATATCTCGTAGTATTAATACAGCTCCTGATGTTTTCAAACCAGGACTTCGTAAAATGATTGCTAAAATTGATGCAGGTGATTCATCAATTGATCCTTATATGGATTTTGCAAGAGAATTTCCAGTGCGTGATTCAGTAAGAATGATGCGTCTTTTGTATCGCTTGAGTATTGGCTCACAAGAGAATAAACAAGACCAATTGTTAGTCTTCTCAAAATCCGTTTCATCTCTTCAAAATAAATCACGTGAACAAATGTATGCTAAACGTTTACGTAAGATGGAAAATAAAACATTAATTATGCTTGTTGCAACAGGTGGTGGCACAATGATTGTCATGGTTATTGCTATGCTTATGATGATGTTTAATTCATAAGAATTTATTGAAAAAAATATATGGTTATGATAAGATTATTATGATAATGAAAGGAGAATATAAATTATGAAAGAAGCAAGTGGAGAATTAAATATGACTTTAATTACAATTGTTGCAATTGCGGCAATTGCTGGATTATTTGCACTTCTTTGGCCAACAGCTAAAAATATGATTCAAAATAAATGGAACAGCACAGCTGGAACAATGAATAGTATTAAATAAAGGAGTGATAATATATGCGTGAGGCCGTTGGTGGAACATGGCTTTTGTATTTCTTTTTTACATTTGTATTTATATATATTGTATTTATTACAATAATTATGAATTATGCCTCGGCATATCGAACAAACAACTATATTGTTTCTTACCTTGAAAATCAAGAAGGTCAAGTAAATGATTGGAATGTTGTTAAAAATGATATAAAAAATAAATTTGGTTATTTAAATGATATTGGCTATTGTTGTTCTACTAGTAGTTCAGGTAATGGGGGAGTTGTATACCGTGTTGAAACTTATTTAAGTTTTGAATGGCCATTAATTGGAGGAACTTTTAAAATACCTATTACCAATGATTCAAAACCTGTTTATAAAGGAAAATGTGAATCATATGATAGTTGTAATAAATGAGGTGATTAAATGAATGTAATAGTTTCAAATAAACAAAAAAATGTTCTTGATAATGCAAATATTGATGCTATAAAAGATTTAAATGGTCTTTTTAATGTTGATGAATTAATTAATAACTTTAAAGGGTATTTTTTTAGTAAGATGATTATTGATGCCACAGCAATTGTTGATTTTGCTAAAGAAAGTGTTTTGAGAAAGTTAGTGTCTTCAATTGGAGCTGACAAAATAATACTTTTGTTACCACCCAAACCAGAACCACCAGCTAAATTTAAACAATTGCTAATATCTTTAGGTGTTTATAATTTTACAACTAATATTGACGATGTTTTAAGGTTTTTGAAAACACCAAATACTCTTGAAAATGTTGATAATGGAAATCCATTATTTAATAATGATAATAATTATGAAAGTAACAATAATGATGATATGAGTAATAATTTTAGTGCTAATACTAGTAATATGATGGATAATAACATGAGTTCTAATAATACATTTATTAATAACAATATTAATAATTTAGCATCTAATATGACGGTAGTAGATAAAAATAACGATCGCAAGTTAGTTATTGGCTTTAAGAATGTAACTGAACATGCTGGAAGCACAACGTTAATTTATATGATTAAAACCCAACTTGAAAAAGATTTTAAGATCAATGCTTTAGCTATTGAAGTTGGTAAGAATGATTTTACATATTTTAATAATAGAAATATGATTAGTGTGAGTAACACAGAACTTGAAAATGCTATTAGAGCATCTCAAGACAATATTGTTTTAGTTGATTTAAATGATACTGTCTTAACAAATTGTTGTGATGAAATTATTTACTTAATTGAGCCATCTATTATTAAAATTAATAAGTTATTTGCTCATGATTATAATGCTTTAGTTGGTATTCATGACAAAAAAGTAGTTTTAAACAAGAGTATGTTAACAAGTGATGATGTTACAACATTTGGCAAGGAAGCTGGTCTTAATATTAGTTTTAATATGCCATTTGTTAATGATCGTGAAGATTCTAAGGTTGTTAATGATTTAATTAATGCTTTAGGTTTAACTCAAGGTTCATCACATAATATTTTTGGTTTGTTTAAATAGTTGCATTTATAAAAATAGTATGCTATAATTTGCGGTGTGTATGGGGGTATATATGAATTGTGGTGAGGATGTTGGAGTAATTATAAGTGTTGTTAAGACATTTTATAATGTTGTTAAATTTGTTTTACCAATATATATGATAGTTACTCTTACAATAGATGTTGCAAAGATTATTATTTCCAAGAAAGAAGATGACGCTAAAAAAATTAGAAATGGTATTTTTAGAAAAATGGTTTATTGTATTGCCATCTTTTTGATACCAACTTTTGTTTTTTTTGCTTTTGATACTTTTTTTGGAAATACTATATATAATGTTCATGATGTAAGGACTTGCTGGTATAATTAAATGTAAATTATACTTGATTTATTAAGTAAAATTATGTATTATATAGGAGTGTGGAGGATTTATGGAGTTATTTCAAATATTAGGAAAATGTGGTAATAATGATTTACTTACTATTCTTGGTGTTATTAGAACAGTTATTAGAGTTATAACATTTGTAATCCCAATTATATTAATAGTTATGGGTGTTATGGATTTATCTAAAGTTGTTACAGCAGGTGGAGACGATGACAAGGCATCAAAAACAGCTTTAAAACGTTTTGGAACACGTGTTATTTATGCCGTAGTTATTTTCTTGATACCAACAATTATTTCGTTGATTTTCAATATTCTACCAAGTAATGTTTTTGGATCAGGCGCTAATGGTGTTGATTATACTTGGAAAGATTGTTGGGACGAAGCTAAATAGTAAGAAAGTATTATCGTATATTTTTGTCAAATTGACGTAGGAAGGTTGTTAACAACCTTTTTTTTATTATATAATAATATGGTAGAAGAGGAGGATTTATGAAATTTGTTTATTCCTTTAAAGAAGGAAATAAAGACATGCGTAATCTACTTGGTGGTAAAGGTGCTAACTTAGCAGAAATGACTAATTTAGGTTTACCAATACCTCAGGGATTTACGGTTACAACTGAAGCTTGTACAGATTACTACAAGAATAATGAAACAATTAGTAAGGATATTGAAAAACAAATTTTTGAAGCTTTAAGTGATTTAGAAAAATTACAAGGAAAAAAATTTGGAGATAATAAAGATCCATTATTAGTTTCAGTAAGAAGTGGTGCACGTGCATCAATGCCTGGTATGATGGATACTATTTTAAATTTAGGTTTAAATGATGTAGCTGTTGAAGGTTTTGCTGAAAAAACAGGTAATGCTCGCTTTGCATACGACTCATATCGTCGTTTTATTCAAATGTATTCAGATGTTGTTATGGAAGTTAACAAATCATTCTTTGAAAAAATAATCGATGAGTTAAAAGCTGAAAAAGGTGTTCATTATGATACTGAATTAGATGTTAATGATTTGAAAGAATTAGTAAAACGTTTTAAGAAGGTATATAGTGATCATATGAATGGTCAAGAATTCCCACAAGATCCACGTGAACAATTAATGGGAGCCGTTCGTGCTGTATTCCGTTCATGGGATAATCCACGTGCCATTGTATATCGTCGTATGAATGATATTCCAGGTGATTGGGGAACAGCTGTTAATGTTCAAGCTATGGTTTTTGGTAATATGGGTAATACATCGGGAACTGGTGTTGCATTTACAAGAAATCCTGCAACTGGTGAAAAAGGTATATATGGTGAATATTTAATTAACGCTCAAGGTGAAGACGTTGTTGCTGGTGTTAGAACTCCACAACCAATTGCTAAACTTGAAGAAGATTTACCAGAATGTTATAAAGAATTTGTTGAAATTGCTACAAAACTAGAAAATCATTATCGTGATATGCAAGATATGGAATTTACTATTCAAGAAGGTAAATTATATTTCTTACAAACTCGTAATGGTAAGAGAACAGCTCAAGCTGCTATTAATATTGCTTGCGATTTAGTTGATGAAGGTATGATTACCAAAGAAGAAGCTGTTTTAAGAATTGATGCTAAGAGTCTTGATCAATTATTACATCCTACTTTCGATGCTAAAGCGTTAAAAGAAGGCGAAGTAATCGGTGAAGCCCTACCTGCATCTCCAGGTGCTGCTGCTGGTCGTATTTATTTCACTGCTAATGACGCTAAAGCTGCTGGTAAAGGTGGAAGAGGAGAACGTGTTATCTTAGTTCGTCTTGAAACAACTCCAGAAGATATTGAAGGAATGGTTGCCTCTCAAGGTGTCTTAACTGTTCGTGGTGGTATGACATCACATGCTGCTGTTGTTGCTCGTGGTATGGGAACATGCTGTGTTTCAGGATGTGGTGCAATTCACATTGATGAAGAAGCTAAGGAATTCACTTTAGGTGGTTATACATTCCATGAAGGTGATTATATTTCACTTGATGGTTCAACTGGTAAAATCTATAAAGGTGATATTAAAACTTGTGAAGCAACTGTAAGTGGTAACTTTGGCCGTATTATGAAATATGCAGATGAAGTTCGTCGTTTAAGTGTTAGAACTAATGCTGATAATCCTCGTGATACTAAGAAGGCTGTTGAATTGGGTGCTGAGGGAATTGGTTTATGTAGAACAGAACATATGTTCTTTGAAGAGGATCGTATTCCTAAGATTCGTAAGATGATTTTATCTGAGACAGTTGAAGCTCGTGAAGGTGCTTTAAATGAATTAATTCCATTCCAAAAGGCTGATTTTAAGGCAATGTATAAGGAATTAAAAGGTCTACCTATGACAGTTCGTTATTTAGACCCACCACTTCATGAATTCTTACCAACAGATGAAAAAGATATAAAAGCTCTAGCTAAAGAAATGGGTGTTACAGTAAAACATTTAAAAGAAAAATGTGATGAATTACATGAATTTAACCCAATGATGGGACATAGAGGATGTCGTTTAGCTGTAACTTATCCTGAAATCGCTAGAATGCAAACTCGTGCTTTAATGGAAGCTGCTATTGAAGTTCATGAAGAAGATGGTTATGATATCGTTCCTGAAATCATGATTCCACTTGTTGGCGAAAAGAAGGAATTAAAATTTGTAAAAGATGTTGTTGTAGAAACAGCTGAACTTGTTAAGAAAGAAAAGAAGAGTGATATTGAATATCATATTGGAACAATGATTGAAATTCCAAGAGCTGCTTTAACAGCTGATGAAATTGCTGAAGAAGCTGAATTCTTCTCATTCGGAACAAACGATTTAACACAAATGACATTTGGTTTTTCTAGAGATGATGCTGGTAAATTCTTAGATAGTTATTATCAAAATAAAATTTATGAATTTGACCCATTCGCTAAATTAGATCAAGATGGTGTTGGTAAACTTGTTAAAATGGCTGTTGAAAAGGGTCGTAGTGTTCGTCCAAATATTAAACTTGGTATTTGTGGTGAACATGGTGGTGAACCAAGTAGTGTTGAATTCTGTCATAGAATTGGTTTAACATATGTTTCTTGTTCTCCATTTAGAGTTCCTATTGCTCGTCTTGCTGCTGCACAAGCTGCAATAAAAGAAAAAAATAATTAATTATGGGATTAGAAAGCTAAGATAATATACGTCTTGGCTTTTTTTTGGTATCAAAAATGTTTAGTTTATTAAATTTTGTTCAGTTTAATTGTGATTTATATGAATAATATTTTATATCAATCACAAAATTTAGTTAAATAAATTGTAAAAATGCTTTTTATTTACGTTAATTAACAATTATTTTGTCTAATATCATTTAACACAAGAATATTTTTGATAAAATACATTGTGTCATGCCTAAATAACTTTATGCGGACATAATATGCTTTTACAATGATTTTGTCGCTTTAGAGGCGACCTTTAAAGGTCCTTAATTTAGTAGAATTTAATCAGTCGAAGGAGAGTGGGTAGAATGAAAACAAATATATCAGCTTTAATGAATTTAATTAGTGAGGAAGAAAAGAATATAAACAACATTGGTTATACTATAAATGAATATGCAATTAATACATCAGTTGAAGAACTTGATGGACGTCTTAACGTTATTGAAGACAATAAAGAGGCATTTGATTTAGATCTTGACGGAATAGAAAAAAGTGTTCTTGAGTTATCAAGATTAAAAACTATTTTATATGAGAAGAATAATCAATTTAAGTTGAATGACGGAAGAAGTATTCAACAAGCTATTGTCGATAATACTAATTTAAGAAAACTTAAAACAACGTATGAAGAATTACTATCATTAAAGAATTCTAAGAAGCGTGTTACTGAAGTAAATAATTCTTATTTTGAGTGCAAGACAGTTAACTTTGATGCTAAAAAGTTAAGAGCAAGACTTGAAGAAATTAATAATGAAATACAAAAAACTGATTTTGAAATATCAAAATTAAATTCTTTAGAATTTGAAATTTAATTTAGGGGTTCTACTAAGTTATTTTGTAGATTAAATAAAATATAAAGTTTTTAGCCCAAGTGTTCTTATTATTCTATTTTGATTTTTATACTCTAAACATTTTACGTGTTATATCATATATAACATTTTATATACTATAGTTTATGATTTATATTTTTATTACAGTTTATCTAAGAGTTTAATGGAAAGATTATATGGTTTTAAAAGGCATGAATAATAAGAAAGGCGGCCAACTAATTATTGTGTTTCAAATGAAACATAATGATGGTTGGTTTTTATTTTATATAGTGTATTTTTATTGACTTTACTAAACTATCATTGTATAATTTAGTTAAATTTAGTAATTAATGCGATGATGGTGTGGAAAACTGGAGCAATAAATATTGAGGGATTCTTTGAATAAGTAAAGTGGAACCGCGGGGTAACTCGTCTTTACGTTATAGGGAATCTTTTTTTATTTGTAAGAGAGGGTGATAGTATGAAAATGGATGATTTAGTTAATTACTGTAAACAATATGGTTATATATTTCAAGGAAGTGAAATATATGGTGGGCTTGCTAATACTTGGGATTATGGTCCATTAGGTTCTAGATTAAAAAATAATGTTAAGGATGCATGGCGTAAGCGTTTTATTCAAGAACGTCCAAATGCTTATGAATTAGATGCTGATATTTTAATGCACCCTAGAGTTTGGGAAGCATCAGGTCACGTTGAAAGTTTTGCTGATCCCCTAACAGATTGTAGACATTGCAAGACCAGAAGCCGTGCCGATAATTTAGTTAATGACTATACTAAATCAAGTATCGGAGACGCTATGAGTAACGAAGAATTGATACAATATATTCGTGAAAATAATGTTCCATGTCCAAAATGTGGTAAATGTGATTTTACAGATATTCGCCAATTTAAATTAATGTTTGAAACATATCGTGGTGTTACGAAAGATAGTAAGAGTGTAGTTTATTTACGTCCTGAAAATGCTCAAGGTGAGTATGTCAACTTTTTAAATGTTCAAAGAAGTATGCGTGCTAAACTTCCTTTCAGTATTGGTCAAATAGGTAAAGCTTTTAGAAATGAAATTACTCCTGGAAACTTTACTTTTAGAACAATTGAGTTTGAACAAATGGAATATCAAACTTTCTGTCATGAAGGTAGTGATCATGAATTATATGAATATTTCAAGGAATATGGTAAAAAGTTTTATATGGATTTAGGTTTGCCAGCTTCAAAGTTGCGTTTTCATGATCATGAAAAATTAGCACATTATGCTAAGGCTGCTTGTGACATTGAATATTTATTCCCATTTGGTTGGGGTGAAATTAACGGCACACATAATCGCACTAATTTTGATTTAACACGTCATCAAAAGTATAGTGGAGAGAGTATGATGTATCTTGATCCAGTTACTAATGAAAAATTTATTCCATATATTATTGAATCAACATATGGTCTTGATAGAACAGTGTTAGCACTTCTTTTTGAAGGATATCATCGTGAAGAATTAGCGGATGGATCAACCCGTGAAGTTATGAAGTTGTCTCCTTATTTAGCGCCATACAAGGCATGTGTATTACCACTTATTAAAAAGAATCATACTGAAAAAGCTCAAGAAATTTATCAAATGTTATCAAAAGAATTTATGACATCATATGATGATGCAGGTAATATTGGTAAAAGATATCGTAGAGCAGATGCTGTTGGAACACCTTTTTGTATAACAGTAGATGATGAAACTTTAAATAATGATAAAGTAACTATTAGAAATCGTGATACTATGGAACAAATAACTTTAAATGTTTCAGAGGTAATACCTTATATTAAAGATAAAATTAAGTTTTAAAAAAAGTTATTGAGTATTTAATTTTGCTCAATAACTTTCTTTTTTTCTTAGTTCACTATATAAAATATTAACGGTTTTTTCTTTTTCATTATCATCCATTCCTTGCCATATAAGGCTTAAAAAAACTCCTAGTCCTGGAAGCACAACTTCGTCTTGTTCATTAATGGATTCATTGATGGCTTTTTTTAAAGTTTCTTTGTTATCATTTTTAAAATTATTAATAATATAATCTTTGATTTTTATTTCCATATTTAATAGTCCTTTCATTAATAGTATGGAACCAATTTTTCTAAATATGTAAAGTTAATAAAAAATAGTTTGCAAAAACTAGACTTTGATATTAAAATATAGTATTATTAACTTGAAGAGTGGCACATTGTGGGGGAAAGTGGTGATGTCGATGTTTACAGGTGAATATAGACATAGTTTAAATCTTAAAAATCGTTTGATAATACCTAGTAAGTTTAGAAATAATTTGGGTGAAAATATTGTTATCACACGAGGATTAGATGGCTGTTTATTTTGTTATAGTTGTGAAGAATGGCAAAAAATATTGGAAAAAATGAATGGTCTTGCCTGGACAAGGTCTGATTCACGTAAATTTACGCGCTTTTTAACGAGTGGTGCTACTACTTTGGAATTCGATAAACAAGGCCGCGTGGTTATACCATCTTATTTAAAAGATTTTGCATCTATTGAAAAAGATGTTGTTTTGATAGGAGTTTTAAATCGTATTGAAATATGGTCATCTTCTAAATGGGATGAATTTATGCAATCGAATATAGATAGTTTATCTGATATTTCGGAAAATTTATTTTCTTCAAGTTTGGAATTATAGGAGGGTTTATGCATTATAGTGTTATGTTGGAGGAGTCTCTTCAAGGTCTAAACTTGAAAAATGACGGTGTATATGTTGATTGTACCTTAGGTTATGGAGGGCACAGCAGTGAAATTTTAAAGCGTGTGAAAAGGGGTTTTCTATTCGCCTTTGACCAGGATGCTGAAGCGATTGAGTATTCTAGTAAAAAACTTAGTGAAGTTAGTAGTAATTTTGAAATAATAAAAAGTAATTTTGAATACATCAGTGAAGAATTAAATAAACGAAATATTTTTAAAGTAGATGGCATATTGTATGATTTAGGTGTTAGTAGTCCACAACTTGATGAGGATGAACGTGGCTTTAGTTATCATCATGATGCTTTGCTTGATATGAGAATGGACAAGGATAAAGATTTCTCGGCTTATAATGTTGTGAATGAATATAGTGAAAAAGATTTAGCAGATATTATTTTTAAATATGGTGAAGATAAACATGCTAAGGCTATTGCTCATAATATTGTTATGAGAAGAGCAGTAAAACCCATTAAAACAACTCTTGAGTTAGCAGAAATTATTAAAGAGTCTTATCCATATAAGGAAAGACTTTTAAAACACCCTGCTAGAAAGACATTTCAAGCAATTAGAATGGAAGTTAATCATGAATTAGATGTTCTAGAGACATCTTTAAGACATGCTCTTGATTTATTAAATATTCATGGAAGAATCGTTGTTATTACGTTTCATTCTCTTGAAGATCGAATGGTTAAAAATATTTTTAAGGAAGTAACAACCGTTGATAAAATGGTGCGAGGTCTTCCTAATATTCCAGAGGAATATGAAGCTAAATATAAATTAATAAATCAAAAAGTTATTCTTCCAAGTGATAAAGAATTAAATGAAAATAATCGTAGTCGTTCAAGTAAACTACGTATTATTGAGAGAATAAAATAAAAGGTGGTGATATTGTGAAAAAAAAGAATGTTAAAATTAAAATAACAAAGTTTGAAAAAATCTTGTATGCTTTTACTATTCTTTTAATTATAATATCGCCAATTGTTATTGTATGGACAAAGTCAACTTTGTCAGAAATTAACTATAAAGTTGAAAAAATGAAGAAAAGTATTTCAACCCAAGAAAAGACAAATGAAAGTTTAAATATGAAAATTAATGAGTTAGTATCACTTGATAATATTCAAAAAGTTATTAAAAGTGAGGGTTTGACTTATAATAATGAAAATATTAAAAATATTGATTAAATTTGTGTGAAAATCTATAAATAATCCCGAAAATATGGTATATTTAGTTATATCATAAAGGAGGAGTAAGTAATGAAAAGCGTAAATAGTGATGTTAAAATTAGTAATTTTTCACTTCTTTGTGCGCTTTTTTTATTTGCTATTTTAATGATTCGTCTTTCTCAATTATCATTAAGCACTAAAGTAGATGGTATTAATTTACAAGAATTTGCGAGTAAGCGAACTACAAAAAAAACGGTTATTAAGGCAAGTAGGGGAACTATTTATGATGTTAATGGTAATGCCTTAGCACAGGATGTTTCAAGTTATACGTTAATTGCTTATTTAGATCCTAAGAGAACAACGAATGAGAATAAGCCACAACATGTTGTTGATAAGAAAAATACGGCTTTAGTTTTGTCCGCTATTCTTGATATGGATTATGATACTATTCTTTCTTATTTATCAAAAGAAGGGGTATATCAAACGGAGTTTGGTGTTAAAGGTAAGGGCCTTAATGAAATAACAAAAGATCGTATTAAGGAAGCTAACCTTCCAGGTATAGATTTTGTTGAAACAACCAAAAGATATTATCCATATGGTGACTTTGCCTCTTATTTAGTTGGGTATGCTAAGGCTTTAGAAGATGGTAGTCTAACGGGAGAACTCGGTATTGAAAAAACATATAATGATGTTTTAACGGGTAAAAATGGTTCAGTTATATACCAAAAAGATCGTAACGGTTACAAAATAGTGGGAACGAAAGAATTGCGTGAGGAAGCGAAGGATGGTTCTTCCATTTATTTAACGATTGACAATAATGTGCAGTTTTTTGTGGAACAGGCGATTGATAAATATAGTGATTATAAATATGAAAGCTTGGATATAGTGGTGGCTGAAGCTAAGACAGGAAGAATTTTGGCATCCGCTACTAATCCGTCATTTGATCCTAACCTACGAAATTTAACTAACTATATGGATGAGATTACATCCGTTGCTTTTGAACCAGGTAGCACGATGAAAATATTTACGTATATGGCGGCTTTAGAAGCTGGGGTATATAAAGGTGATGAGTTATACAAGTCAGGTGGTTACACAACGAAGGATAATACTTTGATAAGTGATTGGAATAAAGTTGGTTGGGGTTATATTTCTTATGATAAAGGTTTTATCTATTCTAGTAATACAGCGGTTGTTAATTTAATGAATAAATACTTAAATCCACTATATTTTAAAAATTATTTATTAAAATTAGGTTTTGGTTCCAAAACAGGAATTGGTGGTAATTTAGAGTCAAGTGGTAAGATTAATTTTAAATATGAAACAGAAATTTTGAATGCTTCATTTGGTCAAGGTATAACGACAACACCTATCCAGTATATAAAGGCTTTAACATCCATTGCTAATGATGGGACGTTATTATCACCATATATTATTGATAAAATTGTTGATGCGAATGGCAAGGTAACTTTTGAAGGCTCTAAAACCGAATTAGGACGTGTTGCAAGTAGTGAAACGGTTGAATATATTAAAAATTTAATGTATCGCACAATAAATGATCCGGATGGTATTGGTAAAAATTATAAAATTGAAGGTTACGATATTATTGGTAAAACTGGAACTGCCCAAATTGCGAGCACTAATGGTAAGGGATATTTAACAGGTAATAGTAATTTAAATCGTAGTGTTGCGTTAATGTTCCCTCGGGATAATCCAGAAATAATTATTTATGGTGTTGTTAAAAAAGGTGATAGTGTTCAGGCTCTTAGTAATGTTGTTAAAAATATTGTTAAAGATATTTCTAAATATTACAATATTTATGATGAAGTTGATAGTGATAAAAGTGATGAATACGAAATAAACAATTATATTAATCAAGATGTTAAAGATACAACTAAAACCTTGACAAATAATGGTATATCACCAATTATTTTAGGTGATGGTGCAAGAGTAATAAATCAATATCCTAAAACAGGGATTGTTCATGGTGAAAGTCACGTTTTCTTATTAACAGATGGTAAAAAATTTACAATGCCAGATTTAACAGGTTATAGTAAAAGTGATGTCATGACATTTTGTAATTTATTAAATTTAGAATGTGTTATAAATGGAAATGGTTATGTTACAAGTCAAAGTATTGCTAAAAATAGTGACGTTAACGGGGCGACAAATTTGGAAGTTAACCTAAATTTATTATATACAAAGAAGAATTAAATGTTATAATATATGTGGAGGATATGTAAATATGTTAAGAAGGAATGTTAATATAAAAAAAGAATATGTAATGTTGTTTGTTATGGTTAATTTCTTAATAGTTGGCTTATATTATACATATGGTATATTTGTTGTAAAACAGTTAAAAGACGATGTATCATCTATTAGTATTAATAGTAGTGTAGTCTTTATTAAATCAAATGATTTAGTGAATGATTCAATTAAAGTAGCGGCTAATAGTGAAAAGAGTATTGATATAGATATAACTAATATTTCAATAGTAAAACAATATTATAGAATTTTACATACGAAGGTAGATACAGGTGTTGCTGTATACAAAACAAGTGGGGATCAAGTAGGGGAGATTCTAGGAAGTGAAACTAAAAAATTAACAGTTGTGATTCGAAATAATACGGACAAGGATGTTGATGTTAGTTTTAAATGTCAAGAAAGTAGTGTTGAATATTTTGACAAAATTATGAATTATAGCTATATAAATGATAGTTTGAATTATGATCACTCAGGAGCAACCAACCCCAAAGATTATTTACCAAGTAATATGATAGCCGTTTATTATGAGGCTACTAGCAATACCGAAGGTATTTGGCGTATAGCAGACGTTAACAATCAAGATAAAGATAATATTTGGTATGATTATGATAATTATCGTTGGGCTAATGCAGTAACCATTATTCCAGAACGTCGTGAAGAATTATTAAAAAGTGCGCCTGGAACTGAAATTGCAATGAGTGATATTAATGCCTTTTTTGTCTATATTCCAGAGTATAAATATTATATTGTCAGTGCAAACGGGGAAACTTCTTTAGAAAAACCTATAAATGTTATTTTTAAAGGTGATAAATATACTAACTTAAAGGGAACGGTTAGTTGCGTTGATAGTATTTCTAACAATGTTGATAAGCATTTGTATAGTGAAATATGCAATGATACAACTTATGGCAATATTTATAATAATTTAAGCACTTATCATCATCCTTCTTTATCAAAAGAAGGCATGTGGGTTTCTAAATTCGCTTCATCATATTCATCTAATGCTACAATAAGACCAGATGTATCTTTATCAACAAGCAGTAATATATCAACTGGTAATATTCGTAAGATGACTGGTGAAAATAATCCATATGGTTTTGCTAATACTTCAAATTTTAATGATAAAACATGGCTTTACGATAATATGAAAGGTTATCAAACAAAAGCTATTGATAGTATGGAATGGGGAGCTATTTTAATACTAACTAATAGTCCTTATGGTAAAAGCACTAATTCAATGTATCTTAACAATACGATTAAATCTTGGTCACGTGTTTATAATAATGCTTCTAATTACTTTACAGGACGCTCTACAAACTATACTACTAGTTCAACCAGTATTAATGTTTCAAGTTTAAAAGATGTTTATTATAATGATTTAACTGTTGTTACACATAAGACAAATGCTATTGAATATCCAATAGGATACAAAGGAGCAGGTGCTTCCACAACCGGCACAATCTATGGAATATATGATATGGCTGGTGGTCAAGCAAAAACAGTTATGGGAATTTTTATGAATGAAGATGGCACATCACCTCTTACTGTTGATGATAGTTTTTATACAAAATATTCATATGTTCCATATAGTGGCGAAATAACTAATAGTGAACTTGCTAATTACTTACAAGTATTTAAGTTAGGTGATGGTGTGTTAGAACATGTTCGTAATTATTCTTTAAATGGTCAATGGCAAAATGGTAATATAACACTAAATAATAAAGGTATTATGCAACGTGGAGGCACATTTAATAAGAATGGTTCAATATTTACTGTCAATGTTACGGAAGATCAAGATGTTTATGCCACATTTGTTGTATTAAAACAATATTAATTTAAAAGGACTAATTTGGTCCTTTTTTCTATGAAAAAAAACTATTAAGTTTAATTTCAATTAGCTATTTTACTAATTGCTTCCTTAATAGTTTTTATAGAAGTTTCCATTTTAATCTTTTCATTTTCTGAAAGATGCATATCTAATCTTCTATCCGCTCCATTTTTATTGATAATTGTTGGATAGCCTATAAATATTTTATTTATTGGATCATATGATGATATAGTTAGGATAGTGTTTTCATCTCCTAAAATAGCATTGGTTATTCTAGTTAGACTCATACCAATACCATAGCTCGTATTACCTTTGCGATTAATGATATCATAGGCCATTGTGCGAACTTTTTCTTCTATTTCATCTTTTTCAGTTTCACTAATAAATTCATTTATGTTATTAGCCCCAATCATACTATTTCTCCAAGAGACAAATTCACTATCACCATGTTCGCCTAAAACATAAGCATGCACATTTTTAGGACTTATATGGATTTTTTCGCTTATCTCATAGCGAAGTCTCGCAGTATCAAGTGTTGTTCCGGTTCCAATAACTTTATTAGGTTCCATTTTAGAATAAAGCCATGTTTGATATGTTAAAACATCAACAGGGTTAGTTGCAATAATAAATATGCCCTTAAAACCACTATTCATAATTTTATTAATAATATCCTTGAAAATATTACTATTTTTATAAATTAAATCCATTCTGGTTTCACCAACATTTTGATTAGCCCCCGCGGCAATAACTACTATTTTGGCATCATGACAGTCATTATAGTCACCAGCATAAATTTTTATTTTTGAAGGTGAATAGGCAAGCCCATGATTTAAATCCATTGCTTCACCAATGGTTTTGTTTGTATTAATATCAATTAATACCAATTCATTAACATATGTTCTTTGATTAAGAAGCGAATAGGCATAACTCATTCCGACATTACCACAACCAACAATTACTACTTTATTATTCATTTTATCCTCCTACTCATATTATAATTGTTTGTAATATTTTTTGCAAAATAAATTGTTAATATGATATAATATCCTTGTTATGTCCTCGTAGCTCAGTAGGATAGAGCGATTGCCTCCTAAGCAATAGGCCGTTGGTTCGATTCCAATCGGGGACGCCATTTTGTATGAAAGAACTATTTATGTTCTTTTTTATTTTTAGTATTTGACAAACCTTAATCTTTTTATTATAATTGGTCTATAAATTGTTGATTCAGAGTAGTAACTATTTTTTTAGTTTAATAGAGAGTAATTGGTTGGTGGAAAATTACAAACAATAAATAGTGAATGGGCTGATGAAAGATGATTGGAAATTTTAGTATAATCGTCCGAAGAATTAACTTCGTTAACAAAAGTTGCATGATGGTGCAATATAAGGTGGCATAAGTTTAATCTTACCCTATATTAGGGTAGGATTTTTTTTAGTTTTGGTGGTTATATTGAAAATAAAAAAGAAATGGAGAATTTTTATGAAAAGAGTTGTATTAACTGGTGAAAGACCAACTGGACCATTACATATAGGACATTATGTTGGTTCATTAAAAAATAGAGTTAAATTACAAAATGAAGGTAATTATGATGAAATGTATTTATTTGCGGCAGATGCGCAAGCTCTAACGGATAATTTTGAAAATCCTCAAAAGGTTCGTGATAATGTTTTTGAAGTTGCTCTTGATAATTTAGCATGTGGAATTGATCCTGATAAAGTAAATTATTTTATTCAATCTGAAGTGCCTGAATTAACTGAACTTACTTTCTATTATATGAATCTTGTAACAGTTTCAAGACTTTATCGTAATCCAACGGTTAAAGAAGAAATTAAATTACGTGGGTTTGAAGAAAGTATTCCGGTTGGTTTCTTTACATATCCTGTAAGTCAGACAGCGGATATTACAGCTTTTAAGGCTAATATTGTTCCTGTGGGGGAAGATCAATTACCAATGCTTGAACAAGCTCGTGAAATCGTTCGAAAGTTTAATAGTATTTATGGCAATACATTAGTTGAACCATATGAATTGTTGCCTGAAAATGTTAATGAACGTCGTTTAGTTGGAATTGATGGTAATGCTAAAATGAGTAAATCACTTGATAATTGTATTTATTTGAAAGATTCTGCTGAAGAAATAAGAAGAAAAGTATTTTCTATGTATACTGATCCTAACCACATTAAAATAGATGATCCTGGTAAGGTTGAAGGTAATGTTGTATTCACTTATTTAGATATTTTTTGTAAGGAAGACTCTTTTGAAAAATATTTACCAGAATATAAGAATCTTGATGAATTAAAAGCCCATTACCAAAGAGGTGGTTTGGGTGATGTTAAAATTAAGAAATTCTTAAATGATGT
Source organism: uncultured Bacilli bacterium (assembly GCA_934167885.1). Lineage (GTDB taxonomy): Bacteria > Bacillota_I > Bacilli_A > RF39 > UBA660 > RUG12783. The sequence goes on along the minus strand of CAKPMB010000004.1, from coordinate 32,651 downwards.
TTTGCAAGAAGAATTAAAACCTATTCGTGAAAAGCGTGAACAACTATCTCAAAATAAAGAATATGTTTATGATGTTTTACGTAAAGGAACTGCTAAAGCTCGTCTTAAAGCTCAAGAAACATTAAGGGAAGTAAAAAAAGCAATGATGCTCGATTATTTTGATTAAAGGTAGTATATGAAGAAAATTGGTATCATCTTTGCGATGGATGAAGAACTAGAGGCCTTTAAGCCTTTTGTTACTGTTTTAAAAGAATATAACATATTTGATTTAAAATTTTGTGAGGGAATGTTAGGGGATAATTTGTGTATTTTAACAGTCTGTGGTGTTGGTAAAGTTAATGCATCCAGGGCCACGCAAATTTTAATTGATAATATGGATGTTTTCTGTATTATTAATATTGGAGTTGCCGGAGCTTTAACGTCTTCGCTTAAGGTTTTAGATATTGTTATTGGTAAGAATTTAGTTCAACATGATTTTGATATTACAGCTTTTAACCATGAAAAAGGATATATTCCTAACGTTGGGGTTTATTTAGAAAGTGATGAGTATTTAGTGCGTCTTGCTGAAGATGTTAGGGAAAAAACAAACTTTAATGTTATGCTTGGAACTATTGCTTCTGGTGATATTTTCTGCACAAATGTTGCTATGGGCGAGAAAATAAATCGTAAATTCGGAGCATTGTGTGTTGAAATGGAAGGAGCTAGTATCGCGCAAACATGCTATTTAAGTGGTATACCTTTCTTAATTATTAGATCTATTTCTGATGTTTTATCTGGTAACAATGAAATAACATATGAAGAGTTCTTAAATATTAGTTGTCAACAAGTTGCGAAGTTTTTAAAAGAAATAATTCTAAATATTAAATAATATTTATATTGGAAAGAATAAATGATATACTTAATTAGGAGGATATAATGTTTATAAATTTTATTCAAGGTTTTATGATGGCACTAGCTGATAGTGTGCCGGGTGTAAGTGGAGGAACTATTGCTTTTTTAATGGGTTTTTATGATAAGTTTATTAATTCATTAAATTATTTAATCAAAGGAACGAAGCAAGAACGTATTGATGCTATAAAGTTTTTAGCTAAATTGGGAATAGGTTGGGTTGTTGGTATGGCCCTTGCTGTTTCTATTCTTGCTAGTGTGTTTGATAGTGGTATTTATAAGGTTAGTTCATTATTTCTAGGTTTTATTATAGGAGCGATTCCACTAATAATTATTGAGGAAAAGAAGGCTTTAAAAGAAGATTACAAAAATATTTTCTTTGCTTTCATTGGTATTGCTTTAATTGTGGTTTTATCAATTATGAAGTTTAGTGCTAATATCTCGGTATCACATCTAACATTTGGCAATATTTTATATATAATAGTTGCTGGTATGTTAGCTATATCTGCAATGGTTTTACCTGGTATATCGGGGTCAACCGTTCTATTATCGTTTGGATTATATATTCCAATTATTACGGCTTTAAAAGATTTATTACATTTAAATTTTAATGGTTTTTTCCTATTATTAGTATTTGGTATTGGTGTTATTTTAGGTGTTTTTGTATCATTAAGAGGAATAAAAAACATGCTTGTAAAACATCGGTCTAAAACTATTTATGCCATAATTGGAATGATGATTGGATCGCTTTATGCTATTGTTATTGGCCCAACAACGCTTGAAGTTCCACGGGAACCTATGAGTTTTAATGAATTTTATATAGGATACTTTATAATTGGTGTTATTTTTGTTCTAGGTCTTGAGAAGTTAAAACAATTACCATGGTATAAAAAAGTAAGTTGATAAGGTTGTATGAAACATAAAATTAATTATCGAGTTATTATTTTTATAATATCTCTAGTATTATTTCAAAGTTTTTTATATTTTTTTACAAAACTATTGGCCACTAACCCAATAGTTTTAACTAGTTATTTTGATACATCTTTGCCAATGGTCTGTGATTTTGTTTATTTTTATTATTTATGGTATTTAATGTTAATTTTAGTGCCATATATAATTTATTTTAAAGATAAAAACAGTTTTTATGATTATGTTAAATCTTTGTTAATGGCCATTTTAATAGGTAATATTATATTTGTGGTATATCCAACAATAATTGAACGTCAACCATTAATTGTTGATGATTTAAGTTCTTTTCTAGTTAAGTTTATTTATATTACCGATGCACCAAATGTTAATTGTCTACCTAGTATGCACTGCGTTATGTGTTTTTTATTCATTTATTATGGATCAGTGAATAAAAACATTAAATGGTATTATAAATTATTAAATTTAATAATAAATATTTTAATTATTTTGTCAACACTTTTTATAAAACAACATGTTATATGGGATGTTTATGCGGCTTTAATTGTCGTAATGATAAGTATTATTTTAACAAAGACGTTAAAGTTATCCTTTGTTTCTAATATTTGTAAGAAAGTGAAGATTTAATTTATTATGGGGGGTCTATGAATTATTTAAAGAAGCATAATAGAATATTTTTAATTATAGGAACTATATTATTATCATGTGTAAATATTGTTTTACTTTATAATTTTTTTCTTCCACGTGATGTCGTTGCCAGCAATAATACTAATTATAATGATAGAACTATTTATTTACCAAAAATTAAGGCTTATGACACGTTGTTAAAATTCATAGATATAGTTAATAATAATGAAGAGTTATATCCGTGTGATCTTTCATTTTTGACTAAAGAGGATGATACTTATTATCTTGGAATATATCAAGATATTTTGTTATTTATTACTATGAATGATGATAATATTTATCAGATGGGTTTAATTTTAGATGGCGATTCACCTAATTTAGATATCGCTTGTAAGTATTTTGAAATTATTATTAATCTTAATAATGAATTTATTTTTCCACTTGATGATTATATAGATAAAATTATGGATAATCCTAATAAAACGATTGATCTAAATAACGGTCTTTTAGGATCATATATTATGGATACAGATGAAATTAATCTTGTTATTGAAAGAAAACAAGATTAATTTTTTTATTAGCAATTTGGTTGTTAATAGATGTATTTAATGTTATACTTTTATGGTAGGTGAATATGAAAAAAGAGGAACAAGAACTTATTAAAAAAATATTAGAAGGTGAACCGGTTTCAGATAAAGTTAAGGTGAATTTATTTGATTTATTAGATGATGAAATATTTTCAAAATCTTATCCACGTAGTTTAAAAGAAAAAATCTTATACGATTATATTGATAGACTTGACGATATACCACCACGAGCTTATATGTTATTAGGAAATATGGGCTTTACTTTGGAACTTGCTAAAAAAAACGTTCATGCCTTTTCTATAGTCTTGATGCATATTCAAAATTCATTACTTGAAGAAGTTTTTAAAAAGTATTATGAAAATACTTATGTCTATAATGAAGAAGATGTCATTGGATATGCACTAAATAATCCTATATCTTTATTGTTATACCTTAAAAGTGTTCCTCGCAGTATTACTAAGTTTACAAGGATAGCATATAACGATGAAGTTATTAATTATATTATTGAAAATAAAATGTTTTATCTAAGTAATATGACTTTATTAACTAATTCTAATTTTGTTATCGCCTTTTTAAAAGAAGACATTGATAATTTTAGGTATTTAACTATTTATTCTTTTACTGATGAGGTTATTGATTATTTAAAGAGTATTAATTATATTCCTAAAGAAGAATATATGAAGAAAGTAGCGAATATTATTCCACCAGCTTTTATTGTTTATTTGCTTGAAATAGATATAAAAAATGTTGAATATATTACTACCCATTTATCGATAGATGATAAGGTTATTGCCTGTTTAATCAGTAAAAACTATGTATACCAAAGTGGTGATTACGTAGGATTATTAGATTATCCTGAAATCATTAAAAATACCCTAATAAATAAAAATGATGATGCAATTTTAAGAATGGATATTGCTTTATCTATTGAATGTGAAAATATAATTGTTGATAATATTATTGATAATAATTTAGAAGTAGGTATAATAACTAATTCTTTGTTAATGAAAAATGAAAGATTAATCAAATATTTTGAAGATAAATATAAAAATGAGCCTAATCCTTACAATTTACCATTATTTAAACGAATTACATCGGCATATCGAGGTTTAACAGATGAATTTGTTAAGTATTTTTCTAAAGAAGTCACTGATATTTTAGTTGATCAAGTTATACTTAATGATTATTATTTAGACTTAGCAGGAATGTTTAAAGTTATTAGTGTTAAAAAATATAAAGAAATATATGATTGGTTATTTAGAAGTGAGCGTAAGATAATTCGAACTTTTGATTTTTACTTTTTTATTAAGGTAGCAGATTTTTTTCAAGATAATTTGGAATTATTAAAGGAATTAAATGATTGTGAGATAAATGATTTAATTATTAGTAATTTATCTATTGCTATTTATTTGAAAGATAAAAATTTACATCTTAATGATATTTTGCATTACGATAAACTATATAAAAATAAGGTTTCTAAGACAGATTTAACTGATAAAGATAAAATATGTTTATACTTAACAGCCGGGGATGCTTTGGATGTTTGGAACCTTTCAGATGCCTTTTTATTCTTAGATGATTTAATCTATTTACAGACATTTTATGATGAAGGTAGTATTGAATCACGATACATTGATGGCTGTATTACTTTTTTTATAACTCTAAAACGTCTTTGTGATTGTGAAGATGAAAGAACTCTTCGCAAATTTCGCGAAATTTTATCAAAAAATTATGATACTCTAAGACCAGAATATCGATATGACACTATCATTGATAATTTAAAAGATTTATATGCTAAGTCTTTTGTTAGAAATAAATTGGATAGAGAAAAATTAGCTAAAGAAGGAAGAGTTGAAACTATTGATGGCGTTAAAATATATCATTTAGAAGGGGTTGATTTTACTTTATTTTCACATCGTCTTGATTTTAATAAAAACAATAAAGTTGCTATTCAACCATTTAATAGTTTATTTAAAGATAAAGAACTACGTGATGAACAATATGCTAATTATGTTTGCACAACATATGAAAGTTGTTTTTCACCTTATTCAATGTCTTTAACTGATACTGCTCTTTATGAAATAGATGATGATACTAATATGATAGCCTTTGGCAATGAAGATATCTTTATATCACATACTGAAAGACCTTTATTTACAGCCAATAGCACATATCAAAATAGATTTGATTTAAGTTATTTTTTCTTTGATAATGGCATGACACCAACGGAAGTTGATTTTCTACGTAAAAAAAGTGATGGTTCTATTAAAAAACCAAGTTTTATTGTTTGTGGTAGTGACGAAGATATGCCTAATTGCTTAAAAATTGCCAAGGAAAATGATATTGGTATTGTGCGGTTTGATTATGATTTAAATGAACAATTATTACAGGAAACACTAGGTATATTACGTAATAATATTGAAAATCTTGATTTAGATGAGATGTATAAATTAATAAGATTAAGTGTTATGAAAAAAAGTAATAAATTAAATGAAGATGAAATTAATACTATATTGAAGACTATTAAAAAATATAATAATAAAATTCAATATTTAATAATTTCTAAATTGAAAAGATATGGTTATTCTGATTATGAGTTGGATTTTACTTATGATAATAAGATTATTATTAGAAATCGATAATGTGATTATTATTAGAAAATAATTGAAAAAATAATAGTAAATAGGTTATACTTATATAGTAAGGTAGGTGTTATTAGTGATTTATGCTAGTATCGATTTAGGAAGCGATAGTGTTAAGATTACTGTCATAGAACGTATTGATAAGCAGTATAATGTTTTGGCTTCTACTAATACAAGGGTTGTTGGGATAAAAAAAGGTATTATTAGGGATGAAACAATGGTTGTTAAATCTTTAGAAGTTGCATTATTAGAAATAGAAAAACAACTTGGTTTTAAAATTGATAAAGCAATAGTTGCTATACCACCTTATGATGCAACGATAGGGGTATTTAATAGTGAAACCGATGTTTCAGGAATTGTATCAGGTAGTGATATTGCAACGTGTTTTAAAAGAGCTATTAAAGAAAATATTAGTAATGATCGTGAAGTTATTAGTGTTTTCCCTATAGATTTTTTAGTGAACGAAGAAGAGAGAGTTTATGATCCAAAAGGAATGCCCGCTTATAAATTAGAAACACGTATTTTAATATCAACAGTTCCTAAAGAACTTGTATATAGTTATTTGGAAGTATTTGAAAAATGTCATGTGGAGGTAATTGATTTATGTTTTTCTTGTTTAGGAGACTACTATCAAGCTTTTAAAAAAGATTATCAACATGAGTTAGGCGTTTTAGTAGATATTGGTAGTGCTAAAACCGAAATCGCTATTTTTAATAAAGGATTGTTAATAAAAACCGATGTATTACTAGAAGGTAGTAAAAAAATAGATCAAGATATAAAGTATATTTATAAGTTAGATTCTAAGACAGCAAGAGATATAAAAGAAAATTTTGCAGTCGCTAATTTAGAGCATGCTCTAGATGATGTATTGGAAGTTACGAATATAGAAGAGGAAACACAGGTTATTTCTCAAAGAGAAGTTAGTGAAGTTTTAGAAGCAAGATTAATTGACATATTAAAAAATGTAAAAAAACATATAAATGACTTAACAAATAAGGAAATAAGTTATATAATTATTACAGGTGGTATTAGCAATATACCAGGTTTTAATAGTGTAGTAGAGAGTATTTTTGGTGATATTACTAATACAGTAGGTGTAAATTTATTAGGAGCAAGAAGTAATATTTATTCTTCATGTATTGGTATGATAAAATACTTAAACGACAAATTTGATTTAAGAGGTATTAATTATTCAATGTTTGATACTTCGTTACTGAAAAAAGATAAACGAAAAAACGTTTTAAATGATTATCTTTGTGAAAAGATTGAATCATATGTAAATAACAATTAAGGAGAGGATTTTATGGTATCAGGATTAGAAATGGATCAACTAGCAAAAATAAAAGTTATTGGTATAGGTGGTGGCGGTGGTAATGCCGTTAATCGTATGGTTGAAAGTGGAGTTAAAGGAGTAGAATTTATTGCTGCTAACACTGATTATCAAGTATTAAAGGATTCTAAAGCCGATGTTAAAATTCAAATTGGTAAAGAATTAACAGATGGTCTTGGAGCTGGTGGTAAACCAGAAGTAGGAAGAGAGTCTGCTGTTGAAAGTAAAAAGGAAATTGAAGAAGCCCTAACAGGAGCTGATATGATTTTCATAACTTGTGGTATGGGTGGTGGAACTGGAACAGGTGCTGCTTCCGTTGTTGCTGAAATAGCTCAAAACTTAGGAGCTTTGACTGTTGCTATTGTTACTAAGCCATTTACCTTTGAAGGTAAACGTCGTATGGAAAATGCCCAAGCTGGTCTTGAAGAATTGAAAAAACACGTTGATACTTTAATTGTTATTCCTAATGATAGATTACGTGAAATAATTGATAAATCAACCCCACTTTTAGATGCTTTCAAAGAAGTTGATAACGTTTTAAGACGTGGTGTGCAGTCAATTTCTGATTTGATTGCGGTAGTTGGATTAGTTAACCTTGATTTTGCCGATGTTAAAGCAGTTATGGAAAAATCAGGTAATGCTATTATCGGTATCGGTATTGGTATGGGTGAGGAACGAGCAGTTGAAGCTGCTAAACAAGCTGTATCTAGTCCATTGCTTGAAACATCAATTACAGGAGCAACAGATGCTATTATCAATATTACTGGTGGTGTAAACTTAACATTATACGAAGCTGAACAAGCAGCTGAAGTTGTTAGAGCTGCATCTAATAATGATATTAATACAATCTTTGGATCAGTTATTAATGAAAATTTAACAGACGAAGTTATTGTTACGGTTATTGCAACTGGTTTTGATAAAAATAAACAAAAAGAAGCATTATACAATAATCAAAATATGCCAAAGAGAAGTATTAAGGATAGTGGCGTTCTTGTTGATGATGACGATGATGCTGATGGAGATTCGGAATTTGATTTCCCTCCATTCTTAAAAAATCGTAATTTTTAATAGGTCTATGACCTATTTTTTTTAGGGAGTGATTGAATGAATTATCAATTAATGTTAGATGAAACGATTAAAAATTTAGATGGTGTAAAGACACTTTTATTACATGTATGTTGTGCACCATGCTCTAGTTATGTTTTAGAATATCTTTCAAATTACTTTAAAATAACCGTTTTTTACTATAATCCTAATATTGATACAGATGAGGAATATCTACATAGATTACACGAAAGTGAACGTTTTACTAAAGAATTCAAAACAAAATATCCAGTAGAATTTGTCGGTTTACCTCATAATCAAGATGATTATATGAAGGTTATTAAAGGATTAGAGAATGAAAAAGAGGGTGGTAAAAGATGCATTGAATGCTTTAAATTAAGACTTGAAAAAGCATGTCTTTATGCCAAAGAATATCATTTTGATTATTGGACAACCACGCTTACAATTTCACCATTAAAAAATAGTAAGTTATTAAATGAAATAGGGCATGAGTTAGAAGAAAAATATGGTGTGAAATATTTATATTCTGATTTCAAAAAAAGAGAAGGATATAAAAGAAGTATTGTCTTATCAAGAGAATACAATTTATATCGCCAAGACTATTGTGGCTGCAAATATTCTAAAAGACAAAGTGAAAAACGTAATGAGACAAATGGTGATTAATTTTCTTTTTCTAAGTCGTTGAATAAATTAAATTTTTTTGCTATACTTTCATTAGAAAAATAAAATAAAAGGATATGATGAAAAGTGTTAAATAGTATCAAATTAAATGTGTCAAATAGTGTCAATATGGGGGGGGGTTACTTTATTGAGTAACAAACCTAATTTAGAGTGTAAACAAGCAAGAACAAGATTAAGTCTTGTTCTTTTATGTGGAGTGAAAGATGAAGACTAGGAGGAATATATTAATAATATTAGGCCTAGTCTTATTGTTAGGAGGAAGCTATGCCTTTTATACTTATCAAAAGTATAGTGGAATGCAGAATCTTTTGAATGGGGAAATCTATCTAAATTATTTAGAAGATAATGAAGTTCATATAAGTGGCATATTTCCAGAGACTAAGGAAGAAGCTTTAAAGAGAAATGATAACACAGTAAGCTTTAAAGTATTAAGCAAGAATACGAGTGATAAAGATATCTATTATGGCATTACTTTAAATTATGGTGAAGAGATAAGTAATAAAGTGAGAATTGATGCTAAATACATTATGATATACCTAGAGTGTGATGGTAAAGTCCTAATAGATGGTATAAGGTATAGTGACTTTAATAACCGAAGAATCTATGTCGATAAGATAGATGCCAAGACATATACTGAAACTACTAAGAATTATACTCTAAGATTTTGGATAGATGAAGAAACAACAATAAGCGATACGGATAGTAATGCTAGTTATAAAGCCACGGAGTGGGCTAATAGTTATTTAAACTTTAAAGTGAATGTAGACGCTGGTTTAGAAACCATGAACATGCCCTTATCAATGGAAACTAGTGATACTTATGTAGAAAATAATAAAGCTTATTTTATTGCCAAGATAAGCAACTTTATAAATATAGAAGACATTGGCAAAGACAGTAATGATACGATGAATTTAAAAGTAACAGGCACCAATAGTGATATTAAGTTTAGTTATAAAGATAGTGAAGGAAATACGGTAGAAGAAAAAAGTGACACGTTAGATTTAACCTATCTATTCACTAAAAATAAAACAGTTGAAATTCAAGTCTTTGTCCATCCCAATAATGATGCGAATGGAAAGACTAATGTTCTTTTAGAAATATACAAAAACAAAGAATTAATGCAAAGTTTTATTAAAAGAGTAGAAGTAAAAGGTAATAACTATTGTTTAAACAATGGCTTTAATAAACTAGTTGATTGTATGTTAGTGAGTGATAGTTTAAGTGAATCTGTTGATGTTGCAAAGACAAATATTTCTAATAAAGGAGAACCAAACCTAAATGATACTGCACCAACTTATACCTATGTTGAAAATATTGAACAGAATAAAAGCAATGTCTACATTACTAACAAAAATACATTTTATTTTTCAAAAACTTATACCTTTAATTCTGAATTTGGAACTTATACTTTAACTAATCCTATCATTGATAAATTGAGTGATAAATACATTGGGTATTATACTTTAGGAACAACGGGTGATGCAGGGTATCAAAATGGTAATAAAATGTATAAGATAAATGGAGTCAATATTACGGAAACTGAAAATAATAAGATATCCGAAATTTCCAATGCTGATGTTTATACCTATAAAGTTTTCGGAACAATTCAATCAGAAGTGGGTTTATATAAGACGGTTGATGATTATGGTGATGTTTATTATTACCGTGGTAATGTTCAAAACAATAATGTTTATTTTGGCGGATACTACTTTAAAATAATAAGAATTAATGGTGACAATTCACTTAGAATGATTTATCAAGGAAAAAGTCCGACTGGTAAAGGAATGACTACATCTATTAATAATACCTCATATCAATATAATACTAGAAATAGTGATCCAACGTATGTCGGTTATATGTATGGCAAAACTTTTGATCATCAAATTGGTAATGAAATAATATATGATATCTTTCAAGCATCAACAAAGTATTATTTTGCTTCCGATTATGAATTTGATGAAACAAGTGAAATATATAAATTAAAAGGCAATATGAAACAAGGCACGCTTAGCGAGATGAAAGATGAGTTTGGAATATATCCATATACTTGCCAAAGCACAAGTTCAACTGAATCATGTGAAATATTAATAAAAGTAAATAGTTTTGTATCCGAAACAAGTGCGAAAGTCCAATATTATTCGTATTCATCAACAAGTCTAGACGGCACAAGAACCAATGAAATATCTAGCAACATTAAAATACAACTTGATAAATGGTATGAAACAAATATATTAAATAATTATGATAGTGATGGTAATTTGCTTGAAAATTATATAGTTGATGCGACGTTTTGTAATGATCGAAGTATAACTAATAAAACATATAATTCTGGTTATCGTGTGGCTATTGGCACTAATTATTCAGCTTATAGTCGTTTTGCTGAAAGTAGTTCAAAAATCCCTACATTAAAATGTTCAAGTGATATGCGTGATAAATTTAGTGTGACATCTTCTCGTGGCAATGCTAAATTAACGTATCCTATTGCCTTAATAACTGCGGATGAAGTAGTATTGGCAGGTGGGAGATTTAATTTAAAAAATAGTGACTTTTTTCTAGCTAATGGTGTTAGCCAGTGGACGATGACACCATCTATTTACGATAGTGGCTATATTGTTTCGGCAATTTGGAATATTCGTCAAGATGGCTTATTAACTCATTGGTCATACACGACTTCATCCTATGCAGCAAGACCTGTTATCAATATTCGTGCTGATGTTTTAATTTCTCAAGGTGATGGGACTACTAATAATCCATACTATCTTAAATTGAAATAGGATGTTGACAAAACTTTATTTTAAACTTAAAATATAATTGTTATTTGCTTAAAGGAGTAAGTATTTAATGATTTATAGAAAGTTCATGGTTGATGGAAATGAATATGAATTGATACTGAAGACATTAAGCGTTAAATAAAACGTTTAGAAGCGTTAATTCTAAGAGTGCTAGGTAACTAGAAACAAGGTGGTATCGCGGATTAGATAGTATTCGTCCTTATGGATGAAACTATCTTTTTATATTTATAGGAGGATTTATGAAAAAATATAATAATGGTGATTTTACATTAAAAAATATTAATGAAGAAGTCGAATTATATGGATGGGTTTCTAAAAAACGTAATTTAGGTGGTCTTATTTTTATTGATTTAAGAGATAGATCAGGTATTATTCAATTAGTTGTTCGTCCAGATAATGCATATTATGAGACAGCATCATCGCTTAAAAACGAAAGTGTAATTAAGGTTTTTGGTAAAGTATGTGAACGTGAGAGTAAGAATTTAAATATTAAAACAGGAGAAATAGAACTTATTGTCGAAAAACTTGAAGTGCTTAATTTAGCTGGTGATATTCCTTTTGAAATATCAGGGGACAGTAAAGCTTTAGAAGATACACGTCTTAAATATCGTTACTTGGATATTCGTCGTGATAATATTAAGAATAATTTAATATTACGTCATAATGTAACGATGATTACACGTAACTATTTATCAGATTTAGGCTTTATTGAAGTTGAAACGCCAATTTTATGCAAATCAACCCCTGAAGGAGCGAGAGATTATTTAGTGCCATCACGTATCTTTAATGGTAAGTTCTATGCACTTCCTCAATCACCACAAATTTATAAACAATTATTAATGATTGGTGGTATGGAAAAATATTTCCAAATTGCTCGTTGTTTCCGTGATGAAGATTTACGAGCTGATAGACAACCTGAATTTACCCAGATTGATATTGAAATGAGTTTCATTGAAGAAGAAGATATATGGAATGTTGTTGAAGGATTAATGCAAAAAATCTTTAAAGAGATTAAACATATTGACTTAAAACCTTTTATTCGTCTTACATACAATGAATGTATGGATAAATATGGTAGTGATAAACCAGATACTCGTTTTGCTTTATTAATTCAGGATATTACCGATGTTTTTAAAAATACTACTTTTGAAATTTTTAAAAACATCATAAATGACAATGGGGTAATAAATTGTCTTCAATTGCATAGTGGTGCAAGCAAATTATCGCGTAAAGATTTAGATAAATTAACAGAATTTGTTAAAATTTATAAGGCTAAGGCTTTATCATATTTAAAATATAATAATGGTGAATTATCTGGTTCAATTGCTAAAGTTATGAGTGATGAAGAAAAACAAGCTTTAATTTCTAAATTATCATTAGAAGAAGATGATATAGTTTTGATTGTTGCTGATAAATATAATATTGCTAAAACGTCTCTTGGCGCTTTAAGATGTAAATTAGGTCATGATTTTGATTTAATTGATAAGAGTTTATATAACTTCTTATGGGTTACAGAATTCCCTATGTATGAATATAGTGAAGAAGAGGGAAGATACGTATCAGCCCATCATCCATTTACTGCTCCTAGAACGTGTGATGTTGATAAACTTTTAACAGATAAACCTAACTGTTATTCTAGAGCTTATGACTTAGTATTAAATGGTTATGAATTATTGAGTGGTTCAATAAGAATTCATGATGCGGTAATGCAAAGCAAGGTATTTGAAGCAATTGGCTTATCGGAAGAAGAAGCAAAAGAAAAATTTGGATTCTTCCTTGAAGCTTTTAAATATGGTGCTCCTCCTCATGGTGGTGTAGGTATTGGTCTTGAAAGATTGATTATGCTTTTAGCTGATACTGATAATATTCGTGATGTTGTAGCATTCCCAAAAACGGCATCCGCTGCTTGCTTAATGTCAGAGGCTCCTAATATTGTTAGCGATAAACAATTAAAAGATTTAGGTATCGCATTGAGGGATTAATGAAAGTTATATATGGAACAACAAACGAAAATAAATTAAAAGAAATAAAAAATTATTTTAAAGATTATGATATGGAAGTTGTATCGCTAAAAGATATTGGTTTTGATAAAGAAATAGTTGAAGATGGTGATACTTTTCTTGCTAATTCCCTAATAAAGGCCAAGGCTATCAATGAATATTGTCATGCAAATAATATTAATAGTGCTATTTTAACAGATGATGCTGGTTTATGTGTTCATTCACTAGATGATAAACCAGGTGTTCATACAGCTCGTTATGCCGGTGACCATGCTCCACAATTAGTGGCTTTGAATAAATTATTAGAAGAACTTAAAAATTGTGATGATAGGAGTGCTACATTCTATTGTGCTTTAACATTTGTATGGAATGATGAATATATTCAAGTTTTAGGGCATAAAGATGGCATGATTTCAGAAACAATAGGGAAACTTGGTGGTTTTACTTTTGGACCAGTTTTTATTCCAATGGGGTATAATAAGCCATATAATGAGTTAGATAATTTTGAAACTCATCGTCATAATGCTTTTAATTTATTGATTGACGAGTTAAAAAAACGCCAAATAATTTAGATAGAAGAAGATCTTTTAAAGGTCTTTTTTTATTAATTAATTGCAATGCTTTAAACTTATGATATAATTACAATAGGAGAGTTTATGAAAAGAATATTTTTTGTTGTGCTTTTTTTAGGTTTATTGTTTATTGCTTTTGATAATAGAAAAAATAGTTTATCAAATAAGGAGACTACTACCGGTGATATAGGAACTGGTTCTTATAGTTTTAAGGAAGTAACTGGGTTAAATAAGATTGTTTTGTTTGATAACACTGGGCTTGAATATACAAGATATATTGTCTATGATTTTAGTGGTTCCCAATATGTTAAATGGAGTTATTACTATATGGGATCTCTTGACAAATATATAACGATGTATACTGATTGTGTTAGTCAAATTGCTGATTATAATAAAAATGAATTTATGATAAAAACCATTGATGAAATAAATTATGGCACATATGATTCGGTTTATGAATATTTAAAACCATATCTTGATTCATCTGAGTTATATTTAATTGATTAGTATTGAAGGAGAAAACATGGATTTAAGTAGTTTTGTTGTGTATTTAACAGTGTGCTTTGTTCTTAGTTGTTTAATCGGAATTGAACGTCAATTTAGAAGAAGAATTATTGGTATTCGAACAACTATCTTAGTATCAATTGGCTCTTTCTTGTTTGTTTGTATGTCTTTTTTAGTTCCAAATGAAGGTGTTGATATAACAAGAATTGCTTCACAGATAGTTTGTGGCATTGGTTTTTTGGGTGCGGGAGCTATTGTTAAGGATGGTTTTAAGATTCGTGGTTTAACAACGGCGGCAACACTTTGGTGTGATGCTGCGATTGGGGTTTTATGTGCATCGGGTGCCATTTATGAAGCTATGATTGGCACGTTTGTTATATTATTTTCAAATATTGTTTTAAGACGTGTTAATGTTTGGATAAATAATTATGTAGAAGAAAACAAACACGATGAAGTATATGAAATTAAAATTACTTGTCGCGCTAAATATGTTATTCCTATTAAAGAAAAAATTAATGATTTTATCAAAATGAATCGTCGTTTTAATATTCATATTATTAATTTTGATTTTAAAACTGTCAATAACATAAGTAATATCAAATTTAATTTAGGTTTGCCAAAAGGCGCATATGATAATTTTCAAGGATTAATGGATGATATTTATCGTGAATTTGGTCCTGATAATTTTCAATATGAGAAGATAATGGATGGTCAAAATGAAGAAGAAGAGGAAGCTTTATAATTTAACTTTTACAACTAGAAAAGATGAGAAATTTATATTTTTCATAATTACATTAATTACTTTTTTACTATATAGTTGCTTTTTATTAATAAAATTTTCTAAATATTTAGAATTATGCATCGCTATTTTATTTATTACACTACTATTATCACTTCTTTTAAATAATAAAATAGTTTTAGAAAAATACTATATAAGAGTTTATTATGGTTTTTTTCTTTATAAAATAAAGTATAGTGATATACGTGATATCTATCTTGATAGAAATCATTTAATCAGTCTTGCAAGTAGTCATTTAAAAGTTGGTATTAAAACCAGTAAATTTAAAGGTAAGTTATTTGATACGTTTCTATCCCCAATGGATAGAGAAGATTTTATATATGAGGTTAATCGAAGACGCTGACCTTTTTTATTTCACGCACTTTTCATAAAATTTAAAATAAATGATTATATATTAATTATTGAAGGAGAACATATGTTAGAATTAAGAAATATTAAAAAAGATTATGTTAGTAATGAGTGCAAGGTAGAAGCGTTAAAACAAATTAATTTATCGTTTAGAGAAAGTGAATTTGTATCTATTTTAGGACCAAGTGGTTGTGGTAAAACAACACTTTTAAATATAATAGGAGGTCTTGACAGATTTACAGATGGCGATCTAGTGATTAATGGTAAATCTACTAAAAATTATACTGATAAGGATTTTGATACATATCGCAATCATGAAATTGGTTTTGTTTTTCAAAGTTATAATTTAATATCGCATCAGACGGTTTTACAAAATGTAGAGTTAGCCCTTACATTATCAGGCGTTTCTAAGAAAGAGCGTAGACAAAAGGCTATTTTAGCCTTAGAACGTGTTGGTTTGAAGTCACAAATTCATAAGAGGCCTAACCAGTTAAGTGGTGGCCAAATGCAGCGTGTAGCGATTGCTAGAGCGATTGTTAATAATCCTAATATTATATTGGCTGACGAACCAACAGGTGCTCTTGATTCGAAGACGAGCAAACAAATTATGGAACTTTTAACATCTATCGCTAAAGATAAATTAGTTATCATGGTAACTCATAATGAAGAACTTGCAAATACTTATTCAACAAGAATTATTAAATTGTTTGATGGTCTTGTCACAGAAGATTCTAATCCTTTTGATGGCAAACTTAAGGATAATTTGAAAACATATCAAAATATTAAGACTTCTATGAGCTTTTTGACCGCTTGTTCATTAAGTTTGAATAATTTGTTAACAAAGAAATGGCGAACGTTATTAACAAGTTTTGCAGGATCGATTGGCATTATTGGTATCGCCTTAATTTTATCATTATCAAGCGGAGTTCAATCATATATTGATAGAGTTCAAAAAGACACTTTGTCAACATATCCTGTTTCGATTACAGAAACAAGTGTTGATACTAGTAGTTTAGCGGCATCCCTTATGGAAAATAATGAAAAAAATGCGCATGATTTAGATAAAGTATATTCAAACAATATTATGACAGAAATGATTAAAACGATGTCTTCAAAAGTTACAACCAATAATTTGAAAGATTTTAAAAAATATATTGATAATCATTCGGAAATAAAAAAATATGTAACGGATATTCAATATGGTTATGATATACCACTTCAAGTTTATAAAAATAGCAGTGAAGTAGTTAAAGTTAATCCTTCAAAGGTTTTAGAAATAATGCAATATGATAATAGTCAAATGATGGGGATGTCTAATAGTCCGTCACTATGGCAAGAGATGATGTCAAATGAAGAATTTTTAAAAACACAATATGATATTGTTAAAGGAACATGGCCTAAGGAAAAAGATGAAATTGTTTTAATTGTCGATAAAAACAATGAAGTAAGTGATTATGCTTTATATTCTCTAGGACTAAAAGATCAAAAAGAATTACTTGATATAATGAATAAAGTAATGAAAAATGAAGAGATTAAACTTACGGAAACTTCTTATACTTATGATGATATTTTAAATCAAACCTTTAAATTAATTTTAAATACTGATTATTATGTAAAAGACAAAAATGTATGGATGAATTTAGAAAATAATGATGAACATATGAAGAAGGTTATTGAAAATGGTTTAACCTTAAAAATAGTTGGTATATTAAGACCTAATTCATCAAGTAAGGCAACTTCTATGACAGGAACTATTGGTTATTTAAAGTCTTTAAGTGATTATTTAAGAGATAGTATTAATGAACAGGTTATTGTTAAAGAACAATTAAGTAAGAATACTATAAATGTATTTACTAATAAACCTTTTGCTAATATGGAAAGTTTGAGTGATAATTTAAGTTTATTAGGTGTATCATTCTCTGATAGTCCTAAAAGTATTAATTTTTATGCTAATAGTTTTGATGATAAGGAAAAAATAATTGCTTTTATTGATGAATATAATAATTTAATGAAAAAGGACCAAAAGGAAGAAAATATTATTAATTATACGGACCTTGTGTATGCCATGATGGATGGTGTATCAAGTATTGTTGATACTATAAGTTATGTTTTGATAGCATTTGTTACAATATCATTAATTGTATCTAGTATTATGATTGGTATAATAACGTATATAAGTGTTTTGGAACGAACTAAAGAAATTGGTATTTTACGGTCGATTGGTGCTAGTAAAAAAGATATAGGAAGAGTATTTAATGCTGAAACAATGATTATTGGTTTAGTAGCGGGTTTATTTGGTATAATGATTACTATGTTTTTAAATGTATTTGTTAATATACTAATAAAATCTTGGACCGATATTGCCAATTTATCGCATCTTCCAATAATAGGAGCAATAATTTTAATAGTAATAAGTGTTTTATTAACATTGATTGCCGGACTTATTCCATCAAGAATTGCCTCAAAAAAAGATCCAGTAGAAGCTTTAAGGAGTGAATAATGAAGAAAATAGTAATAGTTATAATGATATTATTTTTAACAGCATGTGGTAGTTCTAATACTAATAAGTATCTTGAAGAAAATTATATTGAAAAAAATAGTTATGAAGTAGTATATAATGATTTATCGAAAATAAGTTATAATTTACAATATATTCCTACTAAAGAAACTGAAAAAAGTTTTATTGATATGATTGAAGCTATTAAAGTAAAACATGATAAATTTAGTAGTGATGAATTAAGTAAATTATATAGTTTAATTAATATTGATTATGACTTTAAATATAATAAGTATACAAATGATGATTTTCAAAAGGATTTAACGTTAATTGAAAGTTATATAGCAGGCTAATCCCTGCTTTTATTGTATATCGTTAGTAAATTTGATATAATTTTTTTAGTAAATAAGGAGGGACGATGCATAAATATCAGAAATATATTTTTATATTAAGCTTTTTTATCATAGTTATTAGTGTTGTTTTGATATATGTTAAATTCTTTGAGTCAAAAATTGTCTTTACCTTATTTGGCGATGAAGAAGTAGTTATATATGAAGGAAATGAATATAAAGAATTAGGATATATTGCTATTTCTGAAGACGGAGATAATGTTAGTAATAAAGTTAAAGTTAAAAGTAATTTAAATGTTAATAAAGTGGGAACTTATAAAATAAAATATTCCGTAAGATCATTATTTAAAGTTTACAAAAAAACACGAACTATTAAAGTCTTGCAAGATAATTTAAAGGAAGTTAATTTTACTTTAAATGGTTCATCTATGGTTAATATTAAGCTAGGCAGTAATTATAGTGATCCAAAGTTTTCATGTTATCTTAAGTCTAATAAGCAAAACTTAGATAGATATGTTAAAATAACAAGTAATTTGAATAATAAAAAAGAAGGCGTTTATGAAATTAAATATACTTTAACTTATAATGGCAAGACGAAGGAATTATCAAGAAAGGTTTATGTCTATAAGGAAACAATTAGTTATACACTAAGCACGACGGCTCTAACCAATAAACCGGTTACAATAAAATTTCGTAGTAATATTCATAATTTTGCCTATGTTATTTTACCAAATGATAATGTTATTTATAAAAATGAGTTTAGTTATAATTTCTATGAGAATAATAAATATACATTTTTTGTTTTTGATTCGTTAAATAATTATGAAACATATACAGTTAATATTGATAATATTGATAAAACTCCACCAAGTGGAACTTGCAAGATTGTCATGAAAAATGGCACAACAGATTATACGGTCACAAGTCGAGATGAAGATATTTCAAAATATGTTTACAACAACGAAGAAAAGTATACTAGCACCCAAAATACTTATAAGGTTTCTACATATTTACGTAATGATATGGTTTTGTTAGTTGATAAAGCTGGTAACAAAACTAAAATTAAATGTGATGTTACGAAAAGTTATGAGAAGGTTATAAAACCATCATCTAAGGATAACATTGTTTATTCATCAACGAGTGATTCTTTAGTTGTTAATATTGTAAAAAAAGATGGATATTATTTATCACGTATTTGGATGAAGGATCCTTATTTACAAGTTAAAAAGGAAATGCTATCATCAAATGCTAAAAAACTAGCATTACCAAAGAATATCTTAGAACAAGCGATAAATAAATATAATTTAAAAAGTAGGATTGTTTTAGGTGGTAATGCTTCAGGTCCAGTTATGAAAGGCTCGCATTATAGTTATGTAGCTGAGCGAGCTAGTTATTATAATCTTAAAGAACCATCTGCTTTGCTAGTTTATAATGGTAATATAATTATCAATGATTATAAAACATATGCTGGTAATACAACTATTTATTACATTAATGGCCAAAATCAATTATCTTATATTCCAGTAATGGAAAATAATTCGCCTATTGAACGCAAGATTGCTTTTGAAAATGCTATATCATCAGGTATTTACAATACCTTTGCTTTTAATCCAATGTTGGTTATTAATGGTAAGGTGCAGAGTGTTAGTAATGATTATTACGCTTTACGAAATGGTTTTTGTCAAATAAATGAGAATAATTTTATATGGGTTGTTTCCGATACTAAAAAATGGAATAAACCGGATTTTGCAAAATTTATGGGAAGTCTTGGTTGTGTAAATGCCGCTAATTTTGATGGTGGTGGATCGGTTGCCTTGTTTTATAAAGAAAAATTTGGTAATATTAAAACATTGACTGGTAATGGTCGTAGTTTATCAAGCGTAATTTATTTTACAGAATTAAGTTAAAGGAGCATTAATGAAATTATATAAACCAAAATGGTATCAAAAAAGTATTTATGATATTGATTACCATAAATTAAAGGAAAAGGGAATTAAGTATTTAATATTTGATTTAGACAATACTTTAGGTAAAATTGATGAAGAAGAGTGTAGTATGAAAGTTAAAGATTTTTTGGATAAATTGAAAACTGATTTTACCATTCTTATTGTATCTAATAATTCTAAGGATCGTGTCTTAAAATTTTGTAAAGGGCTAACAGATGATGTTTTATATCTTGCCTTAAAGCCAACTGGCAAAACTTTTGGATTCATAAGAAAGTATACTAAGAATATGCAAGAAGTGTGTATAATAGGCGATCAAATAGTAACAGATATTATTACTGGTAATCGTTTTAAGATGATGACAATATTAGTTGATCCCATTGAAAATAAAGATATGAAAATTACATCGTTAAATCGCTTTATTGAAAGAAGATTAATATCAAAATTAAAGTTGAAAAAGGGTGAATATTATGAGGAAAATTAAAACATGTCTTGGATGTGGTGTTAGACTTCAAGATGAAAATATATTAAATATAGGATATACTGCTAACATAAATAATGATTTGTGTATGCGTTGCTTCCGTCTTAAGAATTATGGCGAATATGAAAGTGTTGCTAATTCTTTAGTAAATTATGAAAGCATTCTTAGTTTTGTAAACAGAACGCATGATTTAGCTCTTTATGTTGTCGATATTTTAAATATAAATGAAGATTTATTAAATATTCGTAAATATGTTAAAAACGATATAATTTTAGTTTTAAATAAACGTGACTTATTACCAAAGAGCGTTAAAGATGAAAAGATTCTAACTTATATTAAAAGTCTTAATTTAAATTTTATTGATACGGTTATTGTAAGTAGTGAAAAAAATTATAATATTGATTTATTATATAAAAAGATCAAAAAATATCGAAAAAGCTCTAATGTTTATGTATTAGGTTGGACAAATGCTGGTAAAAGTAGTTTAATTACTAAGTTACTATCATCATTTGGCAGTGGTGAAAGTTCCTTGACGGTTTCTCCACTTCCTTCAACAACACTTAGTAAAATTGATATCAAGATTAATGATGGTTTAACAATTGTTGATACACCTGGTATTATTGACAATAGCAATATTATTAATTTTGTTGACAAGAAAATGTATAAAAAACTTAATCCTAAACGCGAAATAAAACCAAAAACTTATCAATTATCACCTAATCAATCCCTTATAATAGGAGGGATGGTTCGTCTTGATTATGTTGAAGGTGAGCGTAATAGTTTTACCTTTTTTATACCAAATGATATAAAAGTTAAACGTGTTAATTATAGAAAAGATGATTTGCGTGATCTTTGTTTAAAAGATTATGATATTAAATATGATGAAGATCTAGTCATTAATGGTTTAGGATTCATTAAAATTGTTTCAAAGTGTCATCTTCATCTTTACATTAATAAAGATATTAAAACTTGGACAAGAAAAAAATTAATATAATTGATGTCCTTTGGTTGAAAAAAATAGAAAAAATTAATAAAATAGATATGGAAAGAGAGATTTTATGAAAGAAGAAATTTTATTAGAATGTGAATCGAAAATGGAACGTGCTATTGAAAATTTAGACGAACGCTTTCAAACTGTTAGAGCAGGACGTGCTAATCCTAGTAGTTTAGATGTTGTTATGGTTAATTATTATGGTGCAATGACACCTATAAGACAACTTGCAACAATTTCCGTTCCAGAAGCAAGACAACTTTTAATTAAACCATTTGATCGTGGTTGTTTAAGTGCAATTGAACGGGGAATTTTTGAAGCTAATTTAGGATATACGCCAAATAATGATGGAGAAACTATAAGAATTATTATACCAGCTCTTACTGAAGAAAGACGTCGCGAACTTGTTAAACAAGTAAAGGCTATGAGTGAAGAAGGAAGAGTTAGTATTAGAAATATTCGCCGTGATATTTTAGATTTAATTAAAAAATCAGAATTTTCAGAAGATGAAGCAAAAAATTTAGAAGAGGATGTTCAAGAACTTGTTAATAAATATAATAAACTAATCGATGAAAAGACTAAAGCTAAAGAGAATGATTTAATGGTTATATAGTCATTCTTTTTTCTTAAAAATGGTTGATGACAATAACCTTGACTAAAAAATAAAGATGCGTTATAATAAACGCTATCTATTGGGGGAGTGTATTATGGAAAATGAAAGAAATTTTAATTGGTTAAATACTTTTGTGCAAGTAATTTTATTTTTAATATTGATTGTCGTTTTAATATTAATATTTCCAACTAAGAAATTTTTTGACAATGGCAATAATAGTAATGATAATACTGCTACTAGCACATTGTTATTTAATCAAAATTTGACAATGATGAAAGATGCTGGTCGTGAATATTTTACCGTTTCACGTATGCCACAAAGTAATGGAGACTCTAAGACATTAACATTGAAAGAAATGATTGAAAAATCAATGCTAGTTGATTTAATAGATGCTAATGGCAAGAGTTGTAATGGTGATGCTTCATATATTAAAGTAACTAAAAATGGTAAAGAATATGAAATGGAAGTTGTTTTAACATGTAGTGGCGAAACTAAAAAGATAATCACAGTTATTGGATGCTATGATTATTGTGATGGTAAAATATGTGAACGTGATGATGATACTAAGACATGTGAAAATGTCAAAACAACATTGTATGAATATAAAAAGACTGTCAAAGGAAAATCATATTGGTCAAATTGGTCAAATTGGTCTACAACTAAAGTAACAGCAACTAAGACAAGAGAAGTTGAAACAAAGTTAGTTAATAAAACAACAGGAACGGTTATAAGTTATAATAATCCATCTGTAAAATACAATTATTATTGCGATAATGGTTATACATTATCTAGTGATAAAAAAACATGTGTTAAAAATGTTACTAATACTATAACAGCTGGTGTTATTACAAATACAACAAAGACATGTCCAACGGGCTACACATTATCTGGTGATTCATGTGTAAAGACAACTTATTCATATGTTGATAAAACTACAACAAAGACATGTCCTACAGGTTACACATTATCTGGTGATTCATGCGTAAAGACAACATATTCATATGTTGATAAGACTACAACAAAAACATGTCCTGAAGGTTGGACATTAAGTGGAAATTCATGTGTAAAGACAACATATTCATATGAAAACAGAATAACTAATTATACGTGTGCTGATTCATCATATACATTAAGCGGTAATACATGTAGTAAGACATTAAGCACTAAGGCTACTCCTCATATTAAAACATCTTTTGAATGTGTCGATGGTGTTTGCCAAACTGTAACGCGTGTTGATTATTATTATTGTCAAGATAAATCATATACATTAAATGGTAAAATGTGCTATAAAACTGATAAAGTTAATGCAACGGTAAGTGGTTATACTTGTCCAACAGGATATGTAGATAATGGCACAAACTGCTCTAAGGCTAACACTGAAACAACAAGTGCAACTGTGACTAAGACATGTCCAAGTGGATATAATGACAATGGCACGAATTGTTCTAAGGCTAATACTGAAACAACTAGTGCAACTGTAACTAAAACATGTCCAAGTGGGTATAATGATAATGGCACAAATTGCTCTAAGGCTAATACTGAGACAACAGCTGTTATTGTAAAAACAACTAAAACATGTCCAACTGGATATGACTTGGCAAATGATGGTAGTTATTGTTATAAAAATGTTCCAGGAACAGATACAAGAAATTCTAATTATACAAAGAGTTATTATTGTGAAGAAGGAACTTTAACTTCTGATAATTTATGTCGTGTTGAATGGAGTTCAACTAAGGATGTTATATATTATCGTTATAGAACATGGACTGTTACAGAAGATAAGACTTATACAAAATGGAGTTCTATTAGTAATAATGTATCACTTATTAATGCTGGATGGACAAAGACTGGTAGAACAAAAGAAGAAACAACTAGAGTATGCAAATAGGGGGTAATTGATTATGAAGATAAAGAATTTTAAATTAACAAATAATAAACGCTTATTATCAATGGTTTTAGCAGGATTCATGTTATTTTCACAACCTTCAGCTAAAGCTAACACAGAAGATGCTAATAAAGAATTAGATAATAGAGGTATCGTTTATGCTCAAGATGATTCTATTGCAACTAATTTGGTTGTTAATGTATCAGATGTTTTGAAGGAAACAAAGAAAAATGGTAGCATTCCAGCTGAATATAGCGATATGCTTTTAGATCCAACACTTGTTTTAGGAGATTTAAATACCATGCGTGAAAATATTCTTAATTACAATGCTGTATCATTATTTAATGATCCAAGCACTTTCAACTATTTATCAATGGGTATTTATTTAGACTCAGAAGTTGAAAAGAATATTTTAAGTCAAGTAGCTGAACTTGTTAATAAATTTTGTCTAAATCCTAGTGATATCAATACATTAGATAGACTAGTTGATATTTTTAGAGGTAACGATAAAGATATATCAATTTATTTGTTAAATGTTGGCGGCTTGCAAGCATTAGCAAATGATGTTTATTTCTTGAATGCAATAGTTCAAGCTTATGAATTAGAAGATTATTATCAAACATTTTATGATTTGATGATGTCATACGGTGATAATGCTAATATTATTACATATATAAAAGCTATTGATGGCGTTGAATGTAAAACAAAATAGGGTGATTAAATCACTCTTTTTTCTTGAATTTTAAAAATAAATATGATATATTAATTCCATAAATTAAATCCTGTGAAGAAGAGGAGTATATTAATTAGTTTCAAAAAGAGAATTAGTGGTTGGTGTAAACTAATAGCTAATTAATAGAAGGTAGCTTTGGAGGAGTATATTTAAGTAAATAGAATATAATGTTTATCGCATTAAGATATTAAGGTAATATTAATTACAAATTAAGGTGGTACCACGAAACTTCGTCCTTTGGGATGGAGTTTTTTTATTAGGAGGGTTTTAAAGTGGAAGAAGAGATTAATAAATTTACACGATTTATTAACGAAAATTATAATACTGATAATAGATTGATTGTTGAAAAATATAAACATACGTTAAATGTCGTGAAGATTATTTTAAGTATTGCTAAAAGTATGGAATTAACAAATGATGAGTGTATGCTTGCCTTTTATTTAGGCTTATTTCATGATTTGGGTAGATTTAGAGAAGTCGAGCGTCAAAATAGATTTAATAATTTAACATTTGATCATGGAGCATATAGTAATAAAATTTTATTTAATGATGGATTTATTAAGAATTTTAACGTCGATCCAAGTGATTATTTATTAATTAAAAAGGCTATTTTTTATCATAATAAAAAAGAACTTCCTAGCAGCTTATCGCCTCGTGAACGTTTCTTTGCAGAACTTTTACGGGATGCTGATAGAATAGACATATTTAGAGTTTGTTCTAACAATACAACAATGTTTAATTACGCTCCAAGTCGTAAAGTCTTGAATGCTTTTTTAAATAACGAAAGTGTTGATATTCATGATGTTAAAAATAAGAGTGATACAATAATTTTGCGTATTAATTTTGTGAAATTATTCTCATCAACAGATGCTATTAAAGTTTTAGATGAACTTGGCTATTTTAAAAATTATGTTTTAAATATTCAAGTAGCAAGTGAATATACTGAATTATTTAATTCCATATTAGAAAATATTGAAAATTATAAAGAAGGAGTGAAGAAGAATGCTAGACAAAAAATACGATCATTTAATGGTTGAAAAGGATAGATATAATGAATGGAAGGAAAAGGGATATTTTAATTGTGGTGATAAGACACGTCCTAAATATTGCATA
The DNA here is from genome assembly GCA_934167885.1 of uncultured Bacilli bacterium. Classification (GTDB taxonomy): domain Bacteria; phylum Bacillota_I; class Bacilli_A; order RF39; family UBA660; genus RUG12783. The sequence continues at coordinate 6,283 of CAKPMB010000004.1, read as the reverse complement.
GTCATTCCACCACCTAATGTAACAGGTAAACTTCATTTAGGACATGCTTATGATACATCTTTACAAGATGTTATTATTCGTTATAAAAAATTACAAGGATATGATGCTTTATGGCTACCAGGCATGGATCATGCTGCGATTGCAACAGAAGCTCGCGTTGTCAAGAAATTAAAAGATCAAGGAATTAATAAATATGAATATGGTCGTGAGAAATTCTTAGATGCTTGTTGGGATTGGACAAGAGAGTATAGTAGCAATATTCGTGATCAATGGGCTAAAATGGGATTATGTTTAGATTATCGTAAAGAACGTTTTACCCTTGATGAAGGCTTGAATAAAGCTGTTACAAAGGTTTTTGTTGACTATTATAACAAAGGTTTAATTTATCGCGGTGAGAAAATCATCAACTGGGATCCAGAAGCTAGAACAGCTTTGTCAAATGAAGAAGTTATTTATAAAGATGTTAAAGGTGCTTTTTATCATTTAAAGTATCAAATTGAAAATAGTGATGAATATTTAGATGTTGCTACAACTCGTCCTGAGACTTTATTTGGTGATACAGCTGTTGCCGTTAATCCAGAAGATGAACGTTATAAACATTTAATAGGAAAGAAGGTTATTTTACCTATGGTTAACCGTTTAATTCCTATTATTGGAGATGAACATGCTGATCCAACGTTTGGAACTGGTTGTGTTAAAATAACACCAGCTCATGATCCTAACGATTTTGAAGTTGGTAATCGTCATAATTTAGAACGTATAGTTGTTATGAATGAAGATGCAACAATGAATGAAAATGCTTGCCAATATGCCGGTTTAACACGTGAAGAATGTCGTAAAAAGTTATTAGAAGATTTAAAAGAGGCTGGATTATTATTACGTGTTGAAGAAATGACACATAGTGTTGGTCATTCCGAAAGAACAGGCGTTATGGTAGAACCTTACTTATCAAAACAATGGTTTGTTAAAATGGGTGAATTATCGGCTAATGTTTTAAAAAATCAAAAGAATAAAGATACAAAAGTTAATTTTGTTCCAGAACGTTTTGAAAAAATACTAAATCACTGGATGGAAATATCATATGATTGGTGTATTTCAAGACAATTATGGTGGGGACATAGAATTCCTGCTTGGTATCGTGGAGATGAGGTATATGTTGGAGTAGAACCTCCTAAAGAAGATGGATGGATTCAAGATGAAGGTGTTCTAGATACATGGTTTTCATCAGCATTATGGCCTTTCTCAACTTTAGGTTGGCCAGATAAGACCGATGACTTTTTAAGATATTTTCCAACAGACTGTCTAGTTACGGCATATGATATTATCTTTTTCTGGGTTGCTCGTATGGTGTTCCAATCTGAATACATTAATGGTGTTCGTCCTTTCAAAGAATGTGTTATTCATGGATTAATTCGTGATAAAGAAGGTCGAAAGATGAGCAAGTCTCTTGGTAATGGCGTTGATCCAATGGATTTAATCGCTAACTACGGAGTTGACTCCTTAAGATTTTATTTAACAACCGATGTATCATTAGGAACTGATTTAAGATTTGATGAAGAAAAAGTTAAATCTACGTGGAATTTTATTAATAAGTTATGGAATGCATCACGTTTCGTTTTAATGAATATCGAAACACTAGAAAAATATGATTTTAGTGCTTTAAATAATCAAGATAAATGGATTTTAACTAAATATGAAAATCTTTTGAAGAAAGTTACTAAACAAATGGATAAATATGAATTTAACTTAGTCGGTTCAGAGATCTATAGTTTTGTTTGGGAAGATTTTTGTAGTAATTATATAGAATTCTCTAAATTTTCAAATGATAGTCTAACAACTAAGAGTGTTTTACGATATGTTTTAGAAGGAATTCTTAAATTATTACATCCATTTATGCCATTTGTAACTGAAGAAATCTATCAAATGTTACCATTTAAGGAACATGATTCTATTATGCTTTCAGAATATCCAAAATATAATAAAAACAATATATATAAAGCTGAAGCAGAAAAGATAGATTTACTAATTGATTTTGTTCGTGAGTTTAGAAATGTTAAGGTAGAAAATAATATTGCTAAAGATTATAAGGTAAAAATAAATAATAATGAAGATTATGAATTAATTAAGAAAATTCTTAAATTAAATGAAGTAATTACCAATGAAGAATTAAACATTACTAAATTCAATGTTAGCAATAAGTTATATAATGTAGATATATATTATGAAAAACAAGTTACTAAAGAAGATTTAGAACAAATAAATAAGCAAATTAATATGTTAAAAAATAATATTCTAAGAAGAACAAAATTATTGAGTAATGAAGGATATTTAAATAAAGCTCCAAAAGAATTAGTTCAACAAGAAAAAGATAAGCTAGAAGAAGAAAAAGAACTTTTAAGCAAACTTGAAAATAATTAAAATATAGTATATACAAAACTTTGTTATAGAGCAATTTATAGTAAAGTTTTGTTTTTTTTTACATTATTATAAATATAATGTAGTATGAAGATAAGTAAATTATTAGATACTGGTTTAAATATTGATATTAAGGGCATAAAAACTAATTCAAAAGATGTGGAAGCAAATGATGTTTTTGTTTGTGCCCTTGGAAATATTGATAAAACATTATATATTGAAGATGCCATTAAAAGAGGGTGTTGCCTTGTAATTGCTAATAGAATGCTTGATATAAAAGTTCCTTTAATTATTACGCATAATCCTAATTTAACCTTAAAAAATATGCTTGATAAATACTATAATTATCCATTAAATAAAATAAAATTAATTGGCGTAACTGGAACAGATGGTAAAACAAGTATAACAACTATTTTAAAAGATATGACAAGTTCAGCTTGTATTGGCACAAATGGCTTATTTTATAAGAATATTATTAATAAACTAGACAATACAACACCAAGTTTAGATAAAGTATATGCATCCATAAATGATGTTTTAAAAAATAATCTTGATAAGGTTTTTATGGAAGTTAGTAGTGAAGCTTATTTAACAAATAGAATACCTTATTTAAAATTTGATATTGGTATATTTAGTAATATTACCAAAGAACATCTTGATAAGCATAAAACGTTTAGTAATTATTTAATGTGTAAAGAGATGTTATTGAAAGCTAGTCGAATTGTTGTTTTAAATAGAGATAGTAAATATTTTAGAAAGTTAGCTAAGGTTAATTCTAATTATGTAACATATGGGATGCGAAAGAGTGATATGCAAATTATTTCTTATAAAGAATATTTCGATCATACCATAATTAAATTTAAATATCGAAGAAAGCATTATATAGTTAATAGTCCTTTAATAGGAAAGTTTAATGTTTATAATTTAATGGCAGCTTTTTTGACGTTGACATTATTAAAATATTCTATAAATGAAATTTTAGAATTAATGCCACGTGTAAAACCTATTTTAGGTCGAAATGAAATATTACCAGTGCGTGATTTTTATGTAATATTAGATCATGCCCATACTATTAATGCCATTAAAAACATTCTTAAATATGCTAAAAAAATGTGTAAAGGTAAGATAATTGTTGTGCTTGGATGTGCTGGTAGACGATATTATGAAAAAAGAGCAATTATTGGCAAAATGATTTGCAAAGAAGCAGACAAGGTTATTCTAACAACAGATGATCCAAGAGATGAGGATCCACATGATATTATTAGTGATATGTTAAAAAAAGTATCTAGAAAAAATATAGATAAAATTTTACAAATTGTAAATCGTGAAGATGCTATTAAAAAATCTTTGGCTCTTGCCAAAAAGAATGATTTTGTTTTAATCTTAGGTAGAGGACGAGATGATAAAATGTATATTGGCGATGAAATTACCTATTTTAGTGATTATGATATTATAAAAAAATACACTAATAATTAATAGCATTTATTAACTGAATAACTCAATGGTTTTGGGATATTTTATTTACAGTTTGGCCATTTTTTGATATAATATGCATGAGATTTGGAGGACTTATGGATTTATTATCAATAAAAGGTCTTGGTGCCAAAACAAAAGCGTTATTAGAAAAATTAAATATATATACTGTTGAAGATTTATTAACGTATTATCCATGTCGCTATGATTTTCTTCAAAGAAGTGATTTAGATAATTTACAAGAAGCGGATAAAGTTATAATTGATGGGCGTGTTGAGAGCTTGCCCATTATTTTGCGTTTTAATAAAGGACTTAATAAGATGAATTTTCGCCTTGCTTCCTCAAAGCATGTAGTAGGGGTGTCTATTTTTAATCGTGCTTATTTAAAAGCACAACTATCTATTGGAACGAATGTTATCGTAATAGGAAAGTATGATAAAACTAAAAATATTGTTACAGCGAGTGATGTTCGTATTGGAAGTTTAGGTAATTCATTAAAAATTGAACCAGTTTATCATTTAACAACTGGTATAACAAGTAAAAATTTAAAAACGTATATTAATTTAGGAATATTAATGTATGGAAAGAATGTAAAAGATTTAATTCCCAATTATATACTTGAAAGATATAAATTTGTTAATAAAAAAACCGCTTTAAATATCGTTCATAATCCAAGTGATATTGATAAACTTAAACAAGTGCAGATAAGACTTAAGTATGAAGAATTGTTTGCATTTATGGTAAAAATTAATTATTTGAAAGAAAACAATAAAAAGGAAAATGGTTTAAATAGAAATATTTTAGAAAGTGATATTGAAAATTTTTATAGTAGATTACATTTTACTTTAACCAATGATCAGAAAAAGGCAATTCGTGAAATTGTGGACGATTTAAATAGTTCGAAACGAATGAATCGTTTGTTGCAAGGTGATGTTGGATGTGGTAAGACGATAGTTGCTATTATTGCTATGTATTTAAATAAGTTGAGTGGTTATCAAAGTGCTTTAATGGCGCCAACAGAGATTTTAGCAACCCAACATTATCAAAATATCAAGGATTTATTAGGAGATAGTGTTCATGTTGAATTATTAGTGGGTTCTCTTAGTAAAAAGGAAAAAACACGTATTTATCAAGGATTACAAGATGGTGATATTGATATTATTGTTGGAACTCATGCCTTAATTCAAAGTGATGTTGTTTATAGTAATCTTGGTTTGGTTGTAACGGATGAACAACATCGTTTTGGTGTAAACCAGCGCGAAAATTTAAAAAATAAGGGTATCATGCCAGATGTTCTTTATATGAGCGCTACACCTATTCCAAGAACTTTTGCTTTGACAATTTATGGGGATATGGATATTAGTGTAATTAAAGAGTTACCAGCAGGTCGTAAACCTATTAAGACATATATTAAGAAAAATGATGAAATAAAAGATGTTCTAGAAATGATGTTGCAAGAGCTTGAAAATGGTCATCAAATTTATGTTATTGCGCCTCTTATTGAAGATAGTGAAAATACGGATTTAACAAGCGTGAATGAACTTCGTGATAAGATGAGTTTAGCCTTTGGCAAAAAATACAATATTGCCATGTTGCATAGTAAAATTGGGGCGTTGCAAAAAGATGAAATCATGAATAATTTTAAAGATGGTAAGGTTCATATATTGATAAGCACCACCGTTATTGAAGTTGGTGTCAATGTTCCAAATGCTACCATGATGGTTATTTTTGATGCTAATAGATTTGGTTTATCAACACTTCATCAGTTACGCGGGCGAGTAGGACGTGGTAGTCTTGATTCTAAGTGTGTATTAATAAGCTCGCAGGAAACGGAAAGACTTAATATTTTAGAGAAGACGACTGATGGCTTTATGATTAGTGAAGAAGATTTTAAATTACGTGGAAGTGGGGATGTGTTTGGCACAAAACAAAGTGGTGATATGCAATTTAAGATAGCGAGTATTAAAGATGATTACAAAATCTTGGTAAAAGCAAATGAGGATGCTAAAGAATTTTTGAAACAAAATGACGTTGACACATTAGAACTTAAGAATTATTTGATAAATCAGATAAATATAAAATAGATGTGTAAACCTTTGAAAAAATAATGTAAAATTTTTTGCAAATTATTGACTGAAATGACCATTTATATTATGATTTAAATGTATGGAAAATAAACCATACACACTCTTACGGTTATATGTGAGGGTGTATTCAACCAAAACCCCCTGAAGAGACGCTACGGCGTCTCATTTTGTTTTTTTATAAGGCCTCATGGTCTTTTTTATTTTGCTTTAGGTGACAATTAGGTGGCAAATCATATATGTGATAAATGGTTTTCTAGGGTTATTTGCACCTAGTAAGTAAAATCTATTAACAGTAGATAAAATGTTTG
>CAKPMB010000003.1 GCA_934167885.1 uncultured Bacilli bacterium | reverse complement strand
GGACTTGAACCGACACGAGGGTTGAATCTCGCAGGATTTTAAGTCCTGTGCGTCTACCTATTCCGCCACTCAGGCATATCAAAATAAAAATGGTGTCCCGTGCGAGATTCGAACTCACGACCCTTTGATTAAAAGTCAAATGCTCTACCTACTGAGCTAACGGGACATATTCAAAAATTGGCTGCCTCGGCTAGATTCGAACTAGCGCATGCGAGAGTCAAAGTCTCGTGCCTTACCACTTGGCTACGAGGCAATTAAGTGGTGGAGAGAAGTGGATTCGAACCACTGAACCCGAAGGAACAGATTTACAGTCTGTCGCGTTTAGCCACTTCGCTATCTCTCCATACTGGTGCCGAAAACAGGACTTGAACCCGTAACCTACTGATTACAAATCAGTTGCTCTACCAATTGAGCTATTTCGGCATAAAAATGGTGGGCGATATAGGACTCGAACCTATGACCCCTTGCTTGTAAGGCAAGTGCTCTAACCAACTGAGCTAATCGCCCATTAACACCAGGACGTTTATAAATATATCATTTTATAAAAACAATGTCAACAAAATATTGTCAATTTTATAATTATTTTTAAACTTTCAATTATTATTATCTAAATAATCATTAATCCACTTGTCTAAATTATCTTTTAAAATTTTAAATCCACTACCCGTCTCAGCTATTGGACTTTGTTTATGACTATTTAAACGATAATCAACATTCTTTATACTCAACTTAACTTGAAAAGTATCATCATCAACTTCTAATACTTTTACCCTAATAGTTTCACCAATATTAACATAATTATGAACATTACGCACAAAATTATCACTAATTTCCGAAATATGGATTAATCCCGAATAATATTCATCTAAGCCAACAAAAATACCATATTTTTCAATTCCAGTTACAACACCTAAAACAATTTCATTTTTTTTATACTTACTCATAAACCACCTAATTCATTTTATCAAAAAAAAGAAATCATTGCAAATTTCTTATTTAATACTTATGAATTTCTTTTCTCTTATCATTTTTATTTCATCTTTATATGGGGGATTTGAACCAATATAAGGAGTTTCTAATATTTTAGGAATATTCGCTAAAGCGTCATTATAGATAATCTTTATCATACCATCAAATCCAATAGTGCCATAACCAATATTTTCATGACGATCTTTATGCGACGAAATTGGATTTTTAGAATCATTTATATGAATACATTTAAGATATTCAAGACCAACAATACGGTCAAACTCTTCCAAAACTTTATCAAAATTTAAAACATCATAACCAGCATCATTCAAGTGACATGTATCCATGCAAACACCAATATGCTTTTTATCTTTAACACCATCAATAATGTCTTTTATTTCAAGGAAATTACTACCTATTTCACTTCCTTTACCAGCCATTGTTTCAATAATAATGGTTACATCTTCTTGGCCTAATACTTTATTTAAGCCATCAACAATATTTTTAATTCCTAAATCAACTCCAATACCGACATGACTTCCAGGATGTAAAACAACATATTTTATATGTAATTTAGCACATCGTTTTAACTCTTCTTTCAAAAAATTAATAGCAAAAGCATGTTTTATAGAATCAGCATTTGCCAAATTAATAATATAAGGAGCATGAACAATAACATTTTGAATATCAATATTATGCTCTTTCATTTTTATTAAAGCTTCATTTGTTAAATTTTCATCTATTTCACATCTTTGAGTATTTTGAGGAGCCCCTGTATAAAACATAAAAGTCGTTGCATCATATGATAATGCCTCTTCTAAACTTCCTAACATTTGTTTGTTTTTTGTAAATCCCACATGTGAACCAATAATCATTATTATCACCCATTTCATTCTAACATAAAAAAAGAATTTATAAAACTATAAATCCTCTTAATTACACTAATTACTTGCTATTTTTCCAGTAGAATCAAGTGTTAATTTAGCTGTATTATTTTCTCTATAAAAATCACTACGACTAGCACTATCACTCGTCAAAACTGTTTCACTAGCATAAATATAATGATTAGCGTCATCATATAAGCAAACTTCATAATTGTAGTTACCACTAGTTGTATCTTTCTCTACATGCATAAATGAACCAGTTTTACCATCACCACCACAATCAAGAGGGCCTGATGCCTTACTATATCCTTTAGTTTTTAATTCATTACCCTTTGCATCTTCAGCACTGTAATATAAATATTTCCCCCATGGACTACTTACTTTCTTTTCTAGCATACTGTCAGATAAATAATAGTATCCTTCACCTAATTCCATGTTTGCTAGCAATAACTTACGTGTTCCATCAATAAAATATGATGCTGATGATTTCATACTGTTTACACGAACGTTTCCGATAACACCATTCATACTTAAAGCTGCAATACCCATGATAATAACTAATACTGTTACTACTGCTAACAATTCAACTAAAGTAAAACCACTCTGATTTTTTATACTTTTCATAAATCCTCCTATAATCATATTTTAATTTTACCACACCGATACTTTAGTGTCAATTACTTAATCAACTTTCATCGTCATTTACATAGTCTTTAGCGGATGATGAATTTATTAAAGATTCTTCAATACATTCCGCTTCATGACCAACACTATATACACTTCCACGAAGGTAAACACAGTATGTAATAACACCCTCTGCTGTTTTGCTAACATTTACGTATGATCGATCTCTATCATAAGATCCACCATGAGCATCCTTAACGATATCCTCTTTAGTATCAATGGTTGATAAATAAAGTGTTACAGGATTAGTTGTTAAATTATCACGAAAGTTAGCATCTCTTGCTACTTTATACTTAGCAAGGGCTATAACTTCACTTGCATCACTTAACATCTTATTTTTTTTATTATTATCCATAACTCCCACAACATTAGGAACAGCAATAACCGATATAATAGCTATAATAGCCATAACTGCTAGTAATTCAACTAACGTAAAACCTCTTTTATTCATTCTATTTTTGCTAGCATTTTTAAAGTTTCGCGAGCAGCCTGTTGAGATGCTTCTTTTTTACTACTAGCAATCCCCTTTCCATAAGTAACATTATCTATTCTAACAACAACAGTGAATGTTCTATCATGAGCTGGTCCTTGTTCATCAATTGTTTCATAAACTAAACTTTTTTTATCAGTTTGCATAGCTTCTTGAAGTGCCGACTTATAATCAATTATAAAATTAGTTTGTTTTAATATATATGGTTCAATAACTCGCATTATTGTATTTTTAGCTGTAACAAAACCTTGATCTAAATATATAGCACCCATTAAAGCTTCAAAAATATCAGCAACAATTGCTTTTTTTATATCATGAATTTCACCATTACCAACTTTAATAAACTTTACTAAATCTAAATCTATCATATATTGATATAAAGCATTTTCACAAACATAATTCGCTCTTGTTTTAGTCATACTACCTTCATCTTGTTCAAAATTACGATAGATATAATCACTCATTACTAATTGTAAAACTGCATCTCCTAAAAATTCTAAACGCTCATAATCTTTTTTATTATGATGTTCATTGGCATATGATGAATGCGAAAGTGCCACTTCATATAACTTAATATTTTTAGGAATAATATGCCATTTTTCTAAAGTCTCTTGCATATATCCTCCTTTTTTAATTATAACAAAAAAACTAAAAATTGTATATTAAACTTGTTAATTTACAATTTTAATAGTAAAATGATTATGGATGGTATATGAAAGCATTTCTTATTAAATTAATTAAGTTATATCAAAACACCCCGTTAAAATCCCATGCTAAATGCAAATATATTCCAACTTGTTCAAATTATGCCATTATGGTTATTGAAGATTTTGGCGTATTTAAAGGATGTTTTTTAGCACTTAAACGAATACTTAAATGCAATCCATTTAGTAAAGGTGGCATTGATTTACCACCTAAAAAGGAGAATTATGCAAAAAAAATTTAAATATATTATACTTATAATGATTTTTTCACTTTTCTTATCAGGGTGTTCTTTATTAAAACGTGATAACATGGAAGATATAAGCATTATTACAACAATTTATTCGCTTGAATATGTAATCAATTATTTATACGGTGATAATGCCGTTATTAATTCAATTTATCCCGATGATACGAACATTGATAATTATACATTTACTGATAAACAGATTCGTGATAACAGCAAAAAAGATTTATTCATCTATATGGGTAAAACCAAAGATTCAGATATTGCCATAACTTATTTAAATAACAATAAAAACTTAAAATTAATCGATGCAAGTTTTGGAATAGAATATAAAAATGGTGAAGAAGAATTATGGATGAATCCTTCAAACCTTTTAATGATTGCTGAGAATATTCGGAATGGACTAAACGAATATATAAGTAGTTCTTATTTAATAAAAGAAATTGATAATAATTATAATAACTTGAAAATAGAATTATCAGAACTAGATGCTGATGTTAAATTATCATTTGAAAATGCTTCTAAAAATACTATTTTCACTAATTCTAATGCTCTAAAGTATTTATCAAAATACGGGGTTAATGTTATTGTTTTAAATAAAAATGATAATCAATATGAAAAAAATCTTACCCTATTAAAAAATAGAATTAATGGGAAAGCAATAAAATATTTTTATGCATTAGAAAATGTTGAAATTCCAAGTGAAGTTCAAGAATTAGTTGATAATAAGAGTATTAAGTTAGAAACATTACATAATTTAAAAAATATTAATGATCAAGAACGTAATAATAAAATTAATTATATTGAATTATCCAAAGATAACTTAAATATGTTAAAAAAAGAATTATACTAACAAGTATATTTTTTTTATAAAAAAATCCTATTTTATTTTCTTAACAGGATTTAATTCTTCTAAAGTAGATGTATCATTTAATAATTCTTGACCTTCTTCTAAACGTTCATCTAATCTTTGTTTATATTCTAAATTTTTTAAATATCTACTAATAACAATAATTAATGTTATTAAAGGTATAAGTGGTAGGATTACTAATATAACTTTTAATATTGGATTTACGCTTACGATTAAGCCTTTATGTAATACATAAAGCATTGCTAGGCTATATCCCATTAAAAGAGGAAAAAGAAGTAAACACAACAAAATACTACTAAGGTTATAAACTTTATTTAAAACATACACATAGTAATAAGTTCCTACCTTACGGCGATAAAATATACTAAATAAAATACAGCCAATGATAATGATTAAAGCTGGTAAAATACAGTAAAAATAAACTGCTTTAGGAATTATAAAATATGTCGTATACATAAACCACCTACCATACTAATAATATCATAACAGTAAAGATATTTCTATAATTTTTAGAATTATTTTTAATATTTACATTGTCTTAAGCAGTTCCAGTTCTATTTTAGTTTTATCGTTAATAACACTTTTAGTCCATAAAAAATCATATCGAAATAAACCGAATCCTGCATATTCACCTCTATTTTTTAAGAATGTAATCTGCTTATTAATAACATTGTTATTAATCCACTCATTAATACCTTTGCCACTTTCAGTATCCATCTTCCCTACTTTATAAAAAGCAAGAACCGGTATTAATTTAACATTACTTTCGCTTGTTAATTTATACCAATTGTCATAAGCTTTTTCAAATGGTAAATACTCATTTTCAAAGCCATAATACAACTGAGGCATAATAATATCAATATAATTATTTTTAATCCAAGTTTTAACATCAGCCGAATGGTATTTATAGTTATTATTTATATTACCATCAGGTGAAATAGAATATATAATATTTTTTTTAGATTTATTTTTTAGACGACCTATTCTTTTTACTAAATCATTAGTATGCATTAATCTAAAGGATTCTTTCGTATAACTATTTGAAACTTTATCATAATTAACATCTTTAATATTTTGATAAATATAGAAATAATCATCTAAATGAATACCGTCAACTTCATAATTTTCAATTAATTCTTTAATTTGATTTAAAATTAATGTTTTAACATTTTCGGATGCAGGATTTAAATATATGCCTTGATCTCCAATAAACAAGTCACCTTCATTCATTTTTTTGATAGGATTATTATTGCTTAATTTATCAAGATTATTATCACTACTAACTCTATAAGGATTAATCCAAGCATGCACTTTAATTCCGCGTTTATGAGATTCTTTAATGAAAAATTCTAAACAGTCAAAGCCAGGATTTTTACCTTCAACGCCTGTTAAAGTAGATGAATATGGCAAAATAGAAGATTTATATATAGCATCGGCAAAAGGACTAACATGCAAAAAAATAGCATTAAAATTATAATACTTAACATTGTCAAGCATTTTAGTAATAGTCGCTTTATTAGTTTTAACATTATTACCATTAAAATTTGTTAAATATTCAAGATAAGAAATATAAACAAAACGTATTTTATCATCTTCTTGAATTATTTTTTTATTATTGGAAGATACAAAATAAGCATCACTAAGTAAAAAAATACTTATAAATAAAAAAGATAATAGGAATTTCTTCATATTATCAATATAGCAAGGGTAAAATAAAAAAATTGTCGTTTTATGACAATTCCTTATTATTTAAATATTCTTTAACAGGTGAAAAAGTTTTACGATGGAATGGTGTTATACCATATTTATATATCGCTTCAACATGTTTCCTAGTAGGATATCCTTTATTATGTTTAAAATCATACATAGGATAGGTTTTATCAAGTTCTATTAGCATATGATCTCTTGTAACTTTGGCAATAACAGAAGCAGCAGCGATAGACAAACTTTTAGCATCACCTTTAATAATGGACGTTGATGGAATATCTATATCTAATTTCATAGCATCAATTAAAACATGTTCAGGCTTTATTTGACAATTATTAATTGCATCTTTCATAGCAAGTTTAGTAGCTTCATAAATATTAACCTCATCAATTATTTTTTCATCAATTATACCGATACCAATACTAATAGCATCTTGCATTAAAATTTTATAAAATTCTTCACGACGTTTTTCAGTCAACTTTTTAGAATCATTAAGGCCTGGTAATTCATAGTTAAGAGGTAAAATAACACATGCTGCTACAACTGGGCCAACAAGTGGTCCCCTTCCTACTTCATCAATACCACCAATTAATTTAACACCATCATTTATTAATGTCTCTTCATATTCATAGAGATTCATTATTCACCTATAGAATCAAGCTTAGCCTTTACCAATGATGAAACCATGCCCATATCAGCTTTTCCACGAACAAGAGGTGTTAATTCACGCATTACTAATCCCATATCACTAGGCTTTTTAGGGTTAACTTTTTCAAATACTTGATCAATTATTTGTTTTATTTCTTCTTCATCTAGTTGTTTTGGTAAATATTCTTTCAAAATTTCTAATTCTTTTTCGGTTTTTTCTACTAAATCAGCTCGTGATGCTTTAACAAATTCCTTTAATGATTCATTACGCATTTTTATTTGTTTACTTACTGTATCTATTAATAATTCATCGGTTAATGGAACTTGCTTATTGATATGTTCAAGATCCATTGCTCCTTTTATCTCTCTTAATGTTGTAAGACGAAAACGATCTTTATTTTTCATACTTTCAACAATATCTTTTTGTAATTTTTCTAACATTTTAAATACCTTCCCTTCTTGTATTATTTTATCACTATTTATATAAATTTACAAAAAAAATAGCCTTATTTTTAAAGCTATTATATTTTAGAATTTTTCTTCGACTGCTGTAAATGTTTTTTCATCTGACTTTTTTTGTGCCAGACGTTCAAGACGATCATCTATACTCCTTGCTTTAGAAGTAATATATGTTTGCGATAAACCAACGCTATCATTAATAGTCTTCATCTTTTCACTTATTCCATTAATGCACTCACAAACATTTTTAGTCATGGTATCAGTTTCAATTTTTGATACATCTAGTTTATCAATAATATTTTTTAAATAAGTATTACAATTATCGAGTATTGTTAGCATTTGATTTACAGATGTTGTATAACCATTTGCTTCATTCAAATATTTTCCCATTAATTATTACCAACCTTTTTTGATATAACATCGCTTGTGTCACTATAAAGTTTTGCTATATTATTCAATAAATTTACTTTAGCGTCACATTTTTTGTAAATATATTGTTTGCTACCGTTAATGTAAGCTACCATTTTCTCTTTCATAATTTTACATGTTGGTGTATCAAAAAATTGTTCCATTAATGCCGTCTCTTTTATTAAATCATCTAATAACAAATTAATTTTTTCACCATGATTTGAAACATCAGTAGCTAATTTCTTTATACTATCGCAATTAACTTTTACTTTTTTTATCATAAAAGAGCATCATCCCCTATATTCTTTTTTTGATATTGTTCGTTCAAAAGTTCCCTAAAACTTTTTTCTATTGTTGCATACCCTTCGCCATATTCATCAACAACCTTTTCCATAAATTTTAAATACAATCGTAAATTAGTTGGAATGTTAGAAATAGTATTTATTGTTTCATGATAACTGCTTACAAAAATATCACGAGCATCACCATACCAATTTGTGTGTTCAACTAATTCGTCCATTATTCTAATCTCATTATCAATCAAATCAATAATACTATAAAAATTTGTTAACACCTCATCCATTTTTTCAGAATCAATACAATATTTCATAATTTGTCACCATTCCATTCTATTTTAACATAGGATATTATAAATTATAGTCATTATATACAATAAAATTGATATGCATTTGTGTTTTATTATATATATCATTAGTAGCCTTTTTTAAAACAACATCTAAATATTTATGCTGATTAATAAAACAATTCATCCAATCATCATTGTTAAGATTATTTTTTTCAAATTCATTATATCTAACACCAAATACAAATTCTTTATTTTTAACCATCATACTTAAATCATTAACACTACTAAATGAACACAAATTATTACCATTTATGTATTCAGAAATGACCAACATATAAGTCTTTTCAATAATTTTTTCTAATACTAGCTTATCATAATGTCTATTTAAATCTAAATATACGATTCTATTTAGATCGCCAGTCGACAACCTTTCAATATATATATTGTTTCGCAAATAAATATATTTTAAATTACCAGAAGAACTTTTTTGATAAAAATCTTTTTGTTCGTTTTTTAAGGGAACAAAATAATATTCACTTTCAAATAACATATCATCATACTTTTTTATATTAAATAGCTTGATCAGATAATTTTCCAAGCCGCAACGATATTTAGTGTAAACATTAAAATATTTCTCATTCACCTCATTCCCATATAAAAATCCTTTTCTTTCTAACTCCTTTATATCAAGATTAGGATTAAAATCAGTTACGTTAGTTATTATTTTTTTCATTTCATCTCCATATTTCAATTAATGTTTTGGAACGATTTCATAACCATACAAAATACAATACTTTGTCTTATTAAATAAATTATCAAAGCTGTCATAAGCTATAGAGCCCCAAGTTGCTAAAACGGCATTGCCATCTTTATTTTTACCACAATAATATGTGCTATGTCCATCTCTACCATTACCAGGTACTGTCATATTTTCTCCACGAAGATTATTCCACTCATAATCAGCATTACGGCAATCAATACTAACATAAGTATTTGGCTTGGCTGTATAGGCATCAAAATCTCTATCTTGTAAAAACGTCGTCGATACTTCCAAATCTATACCATGACTGCTTGCAAAATCTCTAATTAGAGCATCGCCTCTACTTCCAGCTCTCAAATATTGTTTATCACCATCATCAAATTTCCATACTTTTGTATCATCATCAAAAACAAGATGTGACTTATGCCCAAATGCATCTTCACCATAATTTTTTTCTAAACAACAATATAAATCAGTTAAAAGAAGACATGAATTTGCTGAACCATCACTATTAACAAGATTATACGAAAATTTATCACTATATTTTTCTAATCCACCATTTTTTTCCATATAATCCAAAATAATATGTCCTCTTGATGCTACAGTACAGCTTCCCTCATTTGACATATAAATAATTTTCATTTTGTCTTCGTCACTCATACTTGGCCAGTATGTTTCTATCAAATCCATTGCTTGTCTAATTAGTTTAGGGTCATATCCACTATCACGCAACCATGTTTGATTAATACCTCTTTTTATACATTCTGGCACTCCTTCTATAGTATCATACTTGTATAAATCAGCTTCAGTTATAGCTGATCGTTTGATAGTTTCAGGATCTACATAATCATCAAATTCAGACATAGCATGAACAACATCAATTCCTTGTTTTGCTAATTGACGTTGAATACTCAATTTTAATTCATGATAACTACTATACGCTTTAGAAACTGTAACTTTGGCGAGCTTACCACCATACTTTATCAAAATTGGGCCACTTTGCATAACCCCAGACATTACGCACCCCATAAAAAAGGAATCTACCGAATCCACTAATATGCTATCCATATCAAGAGGCTCTCCCAATATATTACACCTTAAACTTGCATCAATTAATGTCTGAATTGTTTCTTCACGGCCTTCTTTTATCATATTTTTAAATATTGTTTTTAATGTGCTGTCACTTGTAAAATTAACACCATTTGATAATCCAGGAATACCACCTATAACTTTTTCTAATAACACTTCTGAAGCACCACTTAAAGTTCCATATAAATACGACTGAAAAGTTGAGGCACCACTTTGCATTGCTCGCTCAGTAGCATTTCCAGTACTAGATGCAAACATTAATGCATTTGAAAGACCACCTGATACAAAAGATGCTAAAACAGGAATAGTCATATTGCCTACTGAGCTCATCATCTGATAATTAAAATTAATAAATGATTTTTGTAAAAAACTCATATTGCTTGTATATTCACTATATTGTTCATCTGTTAAAAGTTGCATTTTATACAATAATTCATAATCAGTTGCTGATTTAACACCATCTGCCGCAACTAAGTTAACAAGGCCATTAAAGAAATTGATATTTCCATCTTTAAATCCTTCCCATCCACTGATAAAAATATCTTCAAATGCTGTTCTATCATTTAAAAGTTCAACATATTTTTTGGCATTATCAAAACCTATTCGTTGGTTGACGGTATCCTTCATCGCCTCTAAATATTCTAAACTTTTATCCGTGCCAAATTTATCATTCAAATAGAAATATAATGCTAACTCGCTTTGATCCATATAATTATAAAAATCTTTATAATCACCAGAAAATAAAGATGACATATCACGAGATGAATATGTATTCAAATTACGCTGTAAATACTCTAGATATTCTTTATCATCTTTGAATGATTCAAATGGCATTAGTTTTTGATACTGTTTGTAGTTATACAATGTGCTTTTAACAGTTAAAATATCTTGTTGTTTCTCACGACAATCTGCATATTTTTTTTGTAAAGTATCCAAACTTTCAAAATCAAAATTTTGTAAAATATAATTTTTAATTGAATTAATATCTTCATCAGTATACTGATTATCGCCATATATCTTACTAAATGTTGTCATAACACCATCAGTTTTGTCTGTTATATTTTCATAATAATGTCTCAAAAATGTTACTTCTGGATTAGTTGATATATTATCAAACATAGATAAGCCGGATTCTTCCCACGATGAACCATCATTTAAATATTTTTTTATTTTGGTAAATACTTCATTAGTATTACAATAATCTAATAAAATTCCAACTTTATCTATATCAATGAATCTCCCGTCATAGACATCATTTATACCAAGTGTATCATAAATACCTAATGCTCTAAAAAAATTTTCAAAAACTTCAAAATTTTCAAATTCTATCCCTTGACCATATAAACTTTGATATTCGTCCATCAATTCCGTTAAATTATTTTCAAGGCCTAATATTAAATCTTCTAAATATTTTTTTCTATCTTCATAATTTGATATACTTGAATATTCAGAATTTTGACTATTCTCACTGCCAACACTGAATATAATATCAATAAGACTGTCCAAGCCGAACAACAAATTATTATCAATATTTTGGTAAACCTGCAAGGATGTATCTATTTTTAAATTCAAATCTTCAACATCAGTATACACGTCATTTGCCTTTTCACCGATGGCATATTTGTTATTATAAGCGTTTTTTAATTCTCCGGTAATTTTTCCTAAGGCACTAGTATTCTCAGAAACTAAATTAGCTATTTCGTCAAGAATGACTTTCAAATCTTCTAAAATAGACAAATACAAATCTAAATCTATGTTAATATTGAATTTTGAATGATTAGTTTTATTTTTTCTAGATGGTATATTGGTATCACCAGCACTAACAAGTCCTTGTTCACCTAACTTTGT
Source organism: uncultured Bacilli bacterium (assembly GCA_934167885.1). GTDB lineage: Bacteria > Bacillota_I > Bacilli_A > RF39 > UBA660 > RUG12783. The sequence continues at coordinate 98,216 of CAKPMB010000003.1, read as the reverse complement.
TTTTACTAAATTAAGTGCATAATCATAGTTCATATTGCTCGTTAAAACAGCAATAGTTTTATCATCAACAGTAATAGCATAATTTCCATCCACTTTTTTATAACTAACATTTTCTATACCATCACTTTTTATACTTTTAATAATTGTTTCAATATTGCTATCATTCAAATTTTCTTCATTCACACTCATAAAGCCTCTACCATACGTTCTTAGTATATCAAAACACACAAAAAAAATAAACCCTTTAAAGATCTATTTTCAATATAAAACTATAGTCTTCTAAACCTTTTTACACCAAACGTATTTAATGATAATACCGCCACAATTAATAAAATAAACATTACAAGCGTTACTATTAAAACAAAATTATTACTTGTTAATAAATCACTGAAAACAAATGGTAAAAAAGCAAAGACAAAGCCTAAAAACATTGTTAAGAAAGATGCTAAACTTTGTTTAATAACAACTATTTCATTATTCCAATCGAACTTAGGAAAATACAAATTAATTAATAATCCTAAAACCGATATAAATAAAGCATATATAATAGGTGTTATATACATCATAATAATTGTTTCTAAATCGGGTTTCAAATAAATATTTAATATGGTAGCATTAATGATAATGGTTGGTATTAAGATTGTTAAATTTACCATAATCTTGCTTATAAATATTTTCATAGGTGAGATAGGAAGACTTTTAATAATCCATAAGGACTTGCCTTCTAGTGAAATAGATGAATGAGTAGAACAATTAAAAAGGCAAAAACTTCCTAAAACAACTGGTCCAAATTTAATAAACATATCCATAAGGCCAGGAAAACCTAAATCTTTTAACTTATCAGCTTGATAGAATACTAAAATAAGAATAGCAATTGTTAAAAGAATAGAACCCATAATGGTATTTAAAACATAACTATATGATGAGAAATAACGCTTTATTTCTTTAATATATAGTGATATAACGGGACGATGACAACGTTCTTTTGAAACCTTATAATTTCCTTTAACTTCCCCCTTTGATAAATTATCATTAATTTTGTCATAATACTTATTAATTATTGATAAATAAAGAATAAATAATATTAAAGGAATTAAAATAAATAAACATAAAGCCATAATATTTTGATTATTTAATATTTGCACATACAACTTAGTTAAAGGATATATTTTATTAAAGATATTAACCAAACTATTACCAAAATTAACCATCTCAATATCTGTAACACTTTCACTTTTAAAACTAAAAAGCATAATTAAGATAGTAAATACTAAGGATAAAATAATATTCATAACATTTTTATGCTTAAACTTAGAAGAGATGCTTGTTAAGAGTGTTCCAATAATTGTAGCAATAATTATGGGAACTAGTGGCACAATAAACATCGTTATGATATATAAAATTATAAACCAAATACTATGTTCTATTTGAAGATAAGATACAAAAGGTGGTAACATAAACAATAATACATAAATCATATCCATCAAATATAACATAATTAACTTGCTTAAAATAATTGTCTTTTTACTAATAGGCATGGACATTAATAAATCGTAATCCTTAAATTTAAATAATATACCATTTATTCTAAAAATGTTGCTAAATAATATAAAAACACTACATAATACAAAGAATTGCACAAGAATAACATATGATATATTCATACTACTATAGGCTGGCAGAATTTGTTTGACATAATGATATAGTGAGTATGCTAATACTATATAAGCTAATAATATCAATAAAATCTTGGATAAAACTTGTCTTTTTTCTTTAACACCCTTCGTATTTATAGCTTTCCCAATATCAAAAAAAGTTAACAGATTGACTTTTGTTAATAACCATAACTTATTCATGTGAAACCAACCCTATAAATATTTCTTCTAAGGATTTATCTTTAACTACATCCGTCATAAGACCAGATTTTATTAACTTACCATTATTGATAATAGCGATTTTATTACATAATTTTTCAGCAACTTCTAAAACGTGAGTTGAAAAGAAAATGGATCTTTTCTTAGAACATAAATCTTTCATAATTTCCTTTAGAGCATGTGAAGCATTAGGATCTAATCCTACAAATGGTTCGTCTAATATCAATATTTTAGGATCATGCACTAAAGCTGCAATAATGGCAACTTTTTGTTTCATACCATGGGAATATGATGAAATAATATTGCCTAAATCTTTTTCAATATCTAATTTTTCACTATACTCTTTAATGCGCTTGCTTCTATCACTTTCTGATACACCATAAATATCGGCAATAAAATTAATATATCCGATACCCGTTAGATGTTCATATAAATCAGGATTATCAGGAATATAAGCCATTTGTTGTAAACAGGCTATAGGATTTTCCTTAATAGATATCCCATTAATTAAAATATCTCCTTCCGTAAAGTCTAAAATACCAGCAATAGCCTTTAAGGTTGTTGTTTTACCAGCTCCATTATGACCAACAAAGGCATAAATATCACCATCTGATACGGTAAGAGATAAATCTTTAACAGCATATACACCACTATTATAAGACTTACTATAATTTTTTATTTCTAACACACTCATCACCTCTACCATAATTATAATCAAAAAAGAGAGATTAAATCTATCTCTCTAGCGAACTTTTTTAATAATTTTATCTTTAACCATTTCAATAAATTCTGAAAGTGGCATTTCATGTTCTTCATTACTACCATATAAACGATAATTTACAGTGTCATTTTCTTTTTCTTTGTCACCTAAAACAATCGTAATAGGGATTTTTTTCATTTGACTCTCACGCATACGATATCCAAGTTTTTCATTACGATCATCTAATTTAACACGAATATCATTTTCTTTTAAAGTATTAAATACTTTTTCAGCATATTCATGATGATATTCATTATTAACTGGCACAACATTAACTTGAACAGGTGCAAGCCATAATGGGAAAGCTCCAGCATAATGTTCAATTAAAATACCGATAAATCTTTCAATTGAACCATATATAACTCTATGAAGCATAATAGGACGTTTTTTACTACCATCTTCGGCAATATATGTTAAGTCAAATCTTTCTGGTAAGTTCATATCTAATTGAATTGTTCCACATTGCCATACTCTTCCTAAAGAATCTTTAATATGGAAATCAAGTTTAGGACCATAGAAAGCCCCATCACCTGGATTAATTTTACAATCATGACCAGCTTCATGACAGGCTTTTTCTAGTATCTTTTCTGACTTATCCCAAATTTCAATAGAACCAATATATTTTTCTTCTGGTCTTGTTGATAATTCAATATCATATGTTAAACCAAAAACAGAATACATTCTATCAATAAAGTTAATTAAACGAACAATTTCCTCTTCAATTTGATCTTCTCTCATAAAGATATGAGCATCATCTTGCGTAAAAGTTCTAACTCTAAATAAACCATTTAAAGCTCCACTTGCCTCATGACGATGAACTTGACCTAATTCACCCATACGAATTGGTAAATCTTTATATGAATGTAGGGAATTCTTATAAACTAACATCCCACCTGGGCAGTTCATTGGTTTAATAGCAAAAGTTTTTTCATCAATTAAAGATGTATACATATTCTCACGATAATTATACCAATGGCCTGAAACTTCCCATAATTCTTTATTTAACATTATTGGTGTCTTAACAAATTCATACCCCTCTTTTGCATGTTCTTTATACCAGAAGTTTTCAAGTTCATTTCGTAAAATCATACCGTTTGGTAAGAAGAATGGAAAACCAGGACCATATTCACTAATCATGAATAAATCTAATTCCTTACCTAATTTCTTATGATCACGTCTTTTAGCCTCTTCTTGAAGACGTTCATATTCATCTAAATCTTCTTGAGTTTTGAAACATACTCCATAGATTCGTTGAAGCATCTTATTTTTAGAGTCACCTTTCCAATAAGCGCCTGATACTTTTAGTAGATGAAAATACTTTAATTCTTTAACTGAATCAACATGTGGTCCACGACATAAATCAGTGAAATCACCTTGAGTATAGCAACTAATAACATTTTCATTCTCATCCATTCTCTCAATTAAATCAAGCTTATATGGATCATTTTTAAACATTTCTAAGGCTTCTTCTTTGGTAATTTCATGACGAACAATCTTTTTACCATCCTTACTAATTTTCTTCATTTCTTTTTCAATTTTAGGTAAATCTTCTTCTTTAATAACAACATCACCTAAATCAATATCATAGTAAAAGCCACTTTCAATAACTGGGCCAACCCAAAATAAAGCATTGGGATACAAGTGTTTTACGGCTTGTGCTAGTAAATGAGCACAGCTATGATTTAATACATTCAATTCTTTGTCTTCTTTAAAATTAATCATTTCTAACATCTCCTTTTAATAATTCTCGTTCTCTTTTATAGCGCATCACTTTTTTGTTTTTGGTATTACGAATAGCATCTACAACACATCTTTCATCTTTGATTTGATGATATTTTTTTAAAACTCTACGAATCTTTAATAATTCATCTTTTGATAACTTATTTAAATCAAGCGATGTAATATCATAAAAATTATCATCCACATCACAATATGAATTTGGTAAATAATCAATATGTAAATGAGGATTAATATAAGGGACAATAACATTATTAGCATCATAAACCAATATTATTTCACCCTTATATACTTCATTCATATGATTATCAACATACCCATAACTCGTTCTTTGAATATATGGAAACAATTCTTTAATATCAAAATGTGTTAATGTTTTTATTTTTAAGTCCTTAGATGATATTCCATAATAATTACTTAAAAATTTAATTAAATCAATACTATTCACAAAACCTCCAACAAAAAAAGAATGATACTAGGAGTGCAAAGCACGGTACCATCCTTTATTTAACTTAATTAACAAGATAACGGTTTCCCGGGAACATCTTTCGAGTCCAATTCATAGGTAGTAATTTATACCATCATAATTAGTTTACACCAACCACTAACTCTCTTCATACTCAAAATATAAACCATGTCCTAATCAAAATATTTACGAGATTTATTATAAGCACTATTTATATCATTGTCAATTATTTTTATATCAAAACTTTTTATTGCCTTCTTTTGGTCTTACAAACGCATATTTTGAAAGCGCATCTAGTAAAACCATTTGTTCTTTTTCAGTTAATTTTGAAACTCTTTTTCGTAATCTATCTAAAGTTTCTTCATCTATTCCAAAAACCTTAGACATAACGATTAATTTATTTAAATCATGATAAGTTAAAGATTCTATTCTCTCACATAAAGTAAGGTATTTGTTATTTAAAATTTCAACATGTTTTTCTTTATCTAAGTATAAATCATCATGTGAATATTTTGAAACAAACGGTTTATTATGATTATCAAATCGTAAAAAATCAAATTCATTCTTAGCATATAGTTTATTAGTCGATATTAAGCAGGCTTCATCTGCATCTGTATAATATGGGCTACCTACGGTTATTAAGGGAGCCATAGTTTGGTAGATAGCAACATCACGATTGCCAAAAGAAATTAAAGAATTAGGATTAGGCATATCATATATAATCAATTTTTCATTATCAAGGATATCGAAAGATAATTCATTGATTACCGTTGTGCATATATAATTTTTCTTTTTAAATTCTCTTTCATTATCATCTTCATAAGTAAAATCATATTGACTATTAAAATTTTCTGAATGCATATAAAACAAAAACTCTTCACCAGTAATATCCAAAACTTTCCTACCATTTAAAATGCGAACTTTGCCAATGGACGCTAACTTTTCTTCATCGAGATTCTTCTTATAATAATAAAGTCCATATAAACGTAAAATATTCTCACGCATTACTTCTAAGGAATATAGCGAATATAACTTAAAGTTTGGAAGATTATCACAAGAAGCAATTTTGCCATCTAAAATTTCATCTAATAATTGAACTAACGATAAATATAAATCAATAAAATTATAATTATAACTTTCTTTAGGAAATTCTAACTGAAGACGTGTTAATCTTACTAAATCCGTTATATTTTCTCTAAAAAAGATAGCTTGTTGTTCATTAGCATTAAAAATATATTTTAATAATTTCCCTTTGGTATCTAAATCATCATGCATAACCTTTTGATAATAGTATGATTCATAATTTTGAAGATCATGATATGTAATCGAAGAATTATGATTTAAGGCAAGTGATAAATTATTTAACAATATTTCATCAATGTCATCAAAATGCTCTTCTAACTCTTTTAATAATTTAGAATTATTTGCAAAATATTCACAAAATTTAATAAAAAAGAAGAAACTAAAACTATTTTCAGAAAATCTACTTTCCATTTTATATAAAGAATCATATATATACTTAAAAGTATTTGGGCTAATACTATTTATAATAGTTTCTACATCAAGAAAGTAATTATTATCAACAATTTCTCTTTTAATTATCATAAGATCATTATCACTAAATACTTTTCGTAATTTTTCTAAGTTTCTACCAACATTAGAAATTAATTTAGAATTATCAACCTTAAAGTAATTACTATTTATATGATAATGGTTCATTAAATAATTAATTAATTTCGTATTATTTAAAAGATAACGATTATTAATAACCTTAACTTTATAATTATGTTTTTCAATACTTTGAATTAATAAATCAAGATTATTATCATCTAGTAAAATATTATTATTAAATAAACAATCTATAGAAGAATGCAAGATTATATCTTTAATAATTCTTTGATCATTTAAAAGGGAAACTGGCCATTTTTCATTATAATGAAGGTTATTTTTTAAAATACATTTTATTAAATAATCTGTAGGTTCACCCTTAAAAATTTCTAAAACATCAGGATAATCTTTAAGTAATAAGGCATATAAGTTAACAGGCTTATAAAAATTTCTTTCTTTAATATACTCATATAATTTTTTAGATTGTTCTTTAGTTAAATTAATAGATTCACATACCTCTTCACTTAAATAATCATCATATAATTCAGTTAGCGAAAGAAAATCTTTTTCTATTAATTTTTTTAAAGCACTAGGATATGAAAATAAAATACTCTTAGTTTGATGATAAAATAATACTAAATTCCAACGATCGTTTTCAATAATGTAATCAGCCGTTTCTTCATCAAATGCTTCCTTATCAAAGAAATTGATAAGTGATTCCCACATATATTTTTTAAGAGTATTTCTTAAAACAATATTACTCTTTTTAGCATATTGAATCTTTAAATCTTCATCATTAATTGCATATGAAGGCGCATAGTCATAAAATAAACGTTCTTCTAATTCTTTATATGGATGATCAACAAAGCATAATTTAAAGTAATTTTTGCTATTATTTTTTATTAAATCTAGATAATATTCTTCACTATCTATTAGTTGAATAAATTTATCAGGGAATCTTTCAAAATATGGAATAAAGTATGGTAATAATTCTTTTTTCTTATCACTTGACAATGTTTTATCAAACTCAAATTTTGAAGAAATATTAGCTAACTCATATGACGGAACGGACTTTGGGTCTTCTAAAAACTTTTGGTATAAAATATCTCTATCCATTATAATTTCTCCTAACTATTATTTTTAACAATTTTAATTATTTTCAAACCATGCTTATCAATTATTCTAGGATCAATTCCCTTAATATTTCGTAATTCATCCAAAGTTTGTGGTCTTTTTTCAACAATTTTTTCAATTAATTTATCATTAAAAATTTGATATGGTTTTACCTTTTCTTTAGATGCTAAATAATAACCATATTTTTTTAAATCTTGCTTTATCTTATTATTCATATTTTGACGCTCATCTGCAAAATTATTATACTTTAAATCATATATCACAATATCATCATGATGTTTATTCAAAATATTTTGAGCAATATTCATCATTTCTTTTCTTTTAAATTTATTATTGCTCATTTTATCCGTTTTCTCTATAAAGGAAATAAAGTCTTTCATTTCTACAATACTTTTACGAATAGCATTATTAGCAAGATGGTCATCTAAATTACTACTATCACCAACTAATAAAATATATTTACAATATGTCCAAAATTCTTTATCGTATACTAATTTATCGAGCATTTTTTTATTATCATAGCCAATAACTTTAATAAGAGAATAGTCATTCTGCATTTTAGCATCTAAATTAAATTTAACACATTTCTTTTTATATTTACGAGTTATATTGTTGTTACCATCAATTGTAATATCACCATATAATTCATTGGTATTAACAATATAGATGTTATGTTCAGTTATAATAATGTAATCAATATTTCCACTAAAACCAGCATATTTTAAACTAACATTTTGTAAAACAATCATAGGAATATGACTTTCTTCTAATGCATTAATAATATTTATTTCATTTTGTCTTAAAATATTTAATAAATCTAAATTATAGAGCATTACATTATCTTTTTTTAAAATGCCATTTAAATAATCAATTTCATTTTGTAAGGCATTGCTTTTATTTAAAAAAATAGGTTCTAGATTTTTTATAAACAGACTCATAAGCCACCACTTTTCTACTATTTAATTTTAGTATAAATACCCTCTTTTGTCAAAAGAGATTAAACGCATCATTTAATCTCTTTAATCTTTACTTTTTCAAAGTTACATTAATATCTACTTGGTGTTTTTCATCTAATTCCTTAAATTTAACACCACATTGTTTAAATAACAATTTACTAGCTTTAACAGAATCCGTATCTTTATACTTATCACTTAAATAAATAACTTCTTTAATTCCGCTTTGAATAATAAGTTTAGCACATTCATTACATGGAAATAAATCAACATATATTTTAGAATTTTCAAGTTCTTTACGACTTCCTCGATAATTTAGAATAGCATTCATTTCGGCATGACATACAAAAGCATATTTAGTATTTAACACGCTTCCTTCTCGTTCCCATGGAAAACTATCATCACAAAAGCCATTAGGCGCTCCATTATAACCAATGGATAAAATTCGATTATCAATACTTACAATACAAGCTCCAACTTGAGTTGAGGGGTCTTTACTACGCATGGCTGATAACTTGGCAATAGCCATAAAATATTCATCCCAGCTTAAATATTCACTTCTTTGTTTATTAATTTTCTTCATATAACGTTCCTTCCAAATAATTATCATTAACTTTATCTATCATAACATTGACTATCTCATTATGTGGAATTTCTCCTCTAACCTTAACCATTAAATAATTACCAGTATGACCAACAGAAATATCACCACTTGTTTCAATTAAAACGGATACAACTTTCCCTACAAATTTTTCTAAGTATTCTCTTTCTAAATTCTTACTTAAAGCCAATAATTCTTTAACACGTTCTTTTTTTGTTTGTTCACTCACTTGATTAGGCATTGTTTCAGCCTTCGTGCCATGACGAGATGAATATGGAAAGACATGAAGCTTAGTGAATTTTATTTTTTTAATAAAATCATATGTTTCCTTGAATAAACGTTCATCTTCCCCTGGGAAACCTACAATGACATCCGTTGTAATACTTATATCTGGACGAATAGAACGAATCTTATTAATCTTGTCTTCAAAATATTTTGTATCATATTTTCGATTCATTAATTTTAATATTTCATCACTACCAGCTTGTAGAGGAATATGCATATGTGAAACAATAACTTTTTCATCATTTAAAATCTTTAAAAATTTATCATCTAACTCGGTTATTTCGATTGATGATAAACGAAGCCGTTGTAAATTATCAATTTTGACAATTTCTTCTAATAAATCACCTAAATTAGAGTTTATATCACTTCCATAATGTCCTGTATGAATCCCTGTTAAAACAACTTCTTTATAACCATTTTTAACAAGTTCACGTATTTCACTTAAAACCTTGTCTTTATCTTTACTACGACATTTTCCTCTTGTATAAGGAATTATACAATAACTACAAAAATTCTCACAACCATCTTGAATCTTAACAAAAGCTCTTGTTCGTGAATTCATATGTGTTATATACATATCTTCAAATTTTAAATCAAAATCATTATATAATAATTTTTTAGACTTATTATCTTTTATATATTCATTTACTAGCGAGACAACCTTATTTTTATCCTTATTACCAATAATAATGCTAACATTAGGGTTATCATAATCTTTGTTAGCTTCAATAAAACATCCCATTACAACAATAATAGCATGCGGATTTTCTCTTGCAATACGATTAATAACCTTCCTGCTCTTAGCATCACTTTGATTGGTTACACTACACGTATTAATAATGAAAACATCCGCTTCACCATCTAAAACAATTTCATACCCATTTTCCTTAAAACTACTAAGAACATATTCACTCTCATAAGAATTAACTTTACATCCTAAACTAATACTTCTAACTTTCATCTTACTTAACCAATTTTTTTATTCTATCACGCGCTAAATTGGCTTCCTCCTTATATATTTTTTGCGCTTCATTATTAAAATTTAAATTATATTTTGCACAAATTTCTTCAATTAAACCCATTAAATCAATATCCAAAGTTTTTATCATATACTCTTTTAATAATGGATATTTATTTATAAATTCACTCATTAAATAGTTTGAAAATAATTCATTATTATAGCAATATGGATAGCAATAATTAACATATTGCCCATTTTTAAAACTAAAAGAATCCCCAAAATCATAAAGAGGTGCTATTGATGCATTGTTATTAGTAATCTTAAACATATAATTATTAAAATACCTATCAGTTTCCCTCATATAGTAATCAATGCTTGCCATTTTAAACAAATCACTAAGCAAAAGATTTAGACAATTTTTATCATAATAAAGTGATAACACATTAATTAAAGATTCTAAATTATAAATATTATATTTTTTACCATCTAGCCTTTTAAAATATTTATATAAATCTTTCAAAGTATAATATTCACTATTTTGATCAATAAAACTTTCAGAAATTGTTTTAATACCACCACGAATTTGTGCTAAATTGTAATGTGCACTTGCAAGATCAAAAAAGTCGCATAATTCTTCACCAATAAAATCATTTAAATTAAACTTTTTACAAAAATAAGGTTTATTATTTATTAAAATCCAATTTAAATAACTTTGATATCTGTAATTAAGGGAACTTGGTAATAATTTCTTTATTAATTCACTATTCTTATCAACAATTTTATAGTCACTATCAATATAATTACTATCTTCTTTTAGCATTGAATTAAACAAACCCATAAATCACCAGAGACTATTATACACAAAATATGTAAAAAAAGAATCATTAATTTTGTTTAAATGATTCAATTAATTTTACATCACTATCAATTTTTGCATTAAGTTTATCATAATCAGCGGTATTTTCAAAATTCATTTCATTATTACTAAAACGTTTAATAACTTCATCAATAGTTATTGGTTCATCACCATCATCATATTGAACAATTTCATTTTGACTATACAATTTATCACTTACTTTAACAAGTTCATCATAACTTATAATAGCATTCTCTTCTTGTTCTAATTCAAAATTAGTAATGGTATTTTCATATGATTCTTCTTTAGATAATTCTTCTTTAATAGATGCTAACATCATTAAAGCATCTTTCTTCTTCTCTTCTTCACTCTTTTCAACAACTAATATCTTATCATCTTTACTTGGTGCAATATCTTCATAACTAACAATACCATCATCTATGATGCAAGAATCAAAATCATTAAAGGAAGCCACATTATCTGTATTTTCTTTTTTCATTTCTATAACGGGCTCATCAAAATCCAATACTTCAATTTCTTCAACTACTTCACTACTTTTACAAGGGGTTACAACTTCTTTTTCTTCTAGTTTCATATCTTTTTTAGAAACACTATTAAGTAATTTTCTCTCCTTTTTTTCATCAATAAAATCTAAAATAGTTAATATTATTATAATTAGCAAAACACTGCCCAAAACAGATGCCATAACAATTAATTCTGTTTTACTAAATAACTCCATTAATATCACCTCAAAAACTCATAATTAATAGAACTTAGAGCCATTAATGATGCTGTCTCAGTTCTTAAAACACGCTTACCAAGACTTACACTTATAAATCCGTTATCAATAAACTTCTTTTCTTCTTCATCACTAAATCCACCCTCAGGACCTATTACCATAATCATTGTATCACATTTTATATGTTCTTGAATAACTTTTTTAATACTTTTTGTCATTTCATTGACACTACAAATTATTTTTAAATCATAATCTTGTTTAATAACTTCATTTATATCCATCATTTCACTAATTTTAGGAATAATATTACGATGTGCTTGTTCACTCGCTTCTTTAATAATTCGTTGCCAACGAACAATCTTTTTATCACTCTTATCATTCGCTTTAACCACACTATTACGGGCTTTATAAGGAATAAAACTATATGCGCCTAATTCAACACCTTTTTGTAGAATAAAATCCATTTTTTGTTCATTAACCAAACTTTGACAAATAGTCACTTTAAGAGGCATTTCATTATTTTCATCAAGTTTTTCTTTAATTAAAACTAAAACATTCTTATCTAAAGATGCAATTTCACAAACATAAACCACTTTATTATAAACAACTTCAACACATTCGCCTAAATGCATACGCATAACAGTTTTAATATGATGACTATCATCATTATTCAAAATAAATTTATTATCACTCATTTGTTCACAGAAATATCTTTGCATTAACTACCACCTTCATAAATTATAGCGAATAATTGGACTTTTTTCCACATTTTACACACATTTTATTTGACTTAAATTAAATTATATGGTAAAGTTAATGAGCAAAGAGTTTTTCTAGACAAAGGAGGAATTATTATGGCAATTAAAGCTACACAAAAGAAACCATTATTTGGTAATCGTCGTAGTCATGCACTTAATGCAACAAGACATACACAAAATCTTAACTTACAAAATGTTACATTAGAAGACGGAACTAAAATTAAGGTTACAACAAGAGAAGCTAAGAAATATAAAAGAAGCATGAAATCAAATGAAGAATAATTCTTCTTTTTTTGTATTCTATTACAAACATTTATAATTTTAAAGAAAAGGCGAATGTTAATTTAGATTTTATTAACACTTGCCTTTTTATTGTAGTTTTAAGTGGTATGGGCTAGATTTGGTGCCGTCACCACTTGATATTAAGACATCGGAACGAATATTGATAACAGGCCGTATAGCATGAGACGAAATTACACCATTAGTAAATATCGAACCATTTTTATTAATAAACAAATTATATGCATAGACATTATCTGTTTCAAAACGAAATGGTGTCATAGTCCAAGCAGATGCATTTGAGCATAAATAATATTTTTCATTTTTAACATTATATTTACCACCAGCAAAAACTACTTCATCGGCTGTTATTAACGCTACAGGATACGTTAATCTTGCATTGCCACGAGACGATGTCTTGCTGAATTGATCTCGAACATCACTTGAACATTTTAAAGTCGCAGTCTTATTAGCATTTCTATATAATCGCGCATATGGTGCATAATACGTTTTTTGAGTTAGTTTATAGCCTGAATTAAATATCTCATCTGTTATACTGCGGTCATTGCAAAATCTTTCATCCACAATATAATTTGTTAATAAATTGCCATCACTGTCAGATTTGCTGACCACATTTGTAGCATACCAGTCATCTAGTTGTGTTTTAGCACTATTTGATACTTCATTTGTCCTGGTGCCATCTAAGCTTGTTGAGGAATATGAATAATATTGAACATTAATACTTGTTCCTGTCGATAAACTATTTACCTTTATTAATACTTCACATGATGAAGTTGAACTTGTTCTTCGGCAAGTATATGGATATGCTTCGAACTCATCTTTCATCTCATTAAAAGTTCCTTGTTTTATATTTCCTTTTAATTTGTAATTCTCAGTAGTTTCATCAAACTCATAATCATCTGCAAAATAATATTTAGTTGAAACCGCCATATCATAATACTTAGTTTCTTCGCTTATTTGATGTGCAAAATTTTTACCATACATATAACCAACATAGGTTGGATCTTGATATCTTCTATTGTAGGGATATATTTTATTATTTATTGATACATTATCGCCATTACTATCTTTTAATGCACCATTATAAATTAATCTAATACTTCCGTCACCGTTTGTTCTTATTATTTTCCAATAGTATCCTCCAAAATAAACATTATTATTTTGAACATCACCACGATAGTAATAAACATCACCATAATCATCTTCAGTTTTATATAACCCTACTTCTGACCGAATGGAAGTTGCAATTTTATATGTTTGAACATCTGCCTTTGTTATCTTATAATTGATTGTTGATGCATCTATTTCCTTTACAAAGTATATATTATTCAAATTAGAATATCCTACATTTGTTCCGCCCCCTGTCCAGTATCCTATATAATCATCACTCAAATAATCTGTTATAATATCACCTGTTAGTTTAAACGTTCCAGTCTTTTCATCAAATTCATATGTTTGTGAAAAATTAAATTTATATCCTGTGATGTTGTATGGATTTTCTACATCTTCTGTTAGTTCTTCAACATATGTATAAGTTGGAGCGGTATCATTTAAATTTGGTTCACCTTTATTAGAAATGTTAGTCTTGGCAACATCAACTGAATTGCTTAAACTATCACTTACTAACATACAATCAACTAATTTATTAAAACCATTGTTTAAGCAATAGTTGTTTCCTTTCACTTCTACTCTTTTGATAAAACTTTGCATTAATTCTTTGTTTTTGTATATTTCTAAAAAAACATTAGTTTTTCCATTTGCATCATTATTTGGATGCACAAAGACTTGAATTTCAACTGTTTTGTTTTTGGTAAATAGATAGGTTAAATCTAATGTGTCACTCTTTTCTTCAACAATATTTCCTTCACTATCCTTATAACTGAATTTGATATCACTATTGGTGCCACTTACTTTTAAGTTCATAGTATCGTTGCTGTCTTTACCAAGATCTTCTATATTTATAAAGTTACTTATCTTAGCGATAAAATAAGCTTTATTATTTTCTACATAAGTATCACTAGTTTCCATTGATAAGGGCATGTTCATGGTTTCTAAGCCGGCATCGACATTGACTTTAAAATTTAAATAACTATTCGCCCACTCCGTGGCTTTGTAACTAGCGTTACTATCGGTATCACTTATTGTTGTTTCTTCATCTACCCAGAATCTTAAAGTATAATTTTTAGTAGTTTCCGTATATGTTTTGGCATCTATCTTGTCTACATAGATTCTTCGATTATTGAAGTCACTATACCTTATTCCATCTATTAAAACTTTACCATCACATTCTAGGTATATCATAATGTATTTAGCATCTATCCTAATCTTATTACTTATCTCTTCACCATAATTTAAAGTAATACCATAATAGATATCTTTGTCACTCGTATTCTTACTTAATACTTTAAAACTTATCGTGTTATCATTTCTCTTTAAAGCTTCTTCTTTTGTCTCTGGAAATATGCCACTTATATGAACTTCATTGTCTTCTAAATAATTTAGATAAATCTCACCATTTAAAAGATTCTGCATCCCACTATATTTTTGATAAGTGTAAAACGCATAACTTCCGCCTAACAATAAGACTAGGCCTAACATCATCAGCATATATTTCCTAGTCTTCATCTTTTACTCCACATAAAAGAACAAGACTTAATCTTGTTCTAACCCGTTTACACTCTAAATTAGGTTTGTTACTTAATAAAGTAACCCCCCCCCATGTTGACACTATTTGACACATTTAATTTGATACTATTTAACACTTTTCATCATACCCTTTGTTTTATTTTTTCTACCATCATTCTATCAAAAATCATAATGAAAGTCCAATAAATTTTTTTAGTATTTAATCATAAACTTAAATGATGAAGAAAAAACAATTAATTTGGACAATTATGCTTAGTTTATTAAGTTCGCTTTTAACTAAAGTTTTAATAAATATTTTAAAAAAGCAAGATCCTATTATGCAAGAGATTATTAGTCATAAATCACTTTATGAAACCCAAGAAATTAATGCTATAATAACTGAAAATTTCATTATTCCTGGTAATAAGGGAACTAAAATTAATTTAGATGAAAGCTATAAAAAAATGAAAAAATTAGGCTATTTTGATGAAACATTGCTTGTTTTTAATGACAAAAAGCCTAATTTAACTATCGATAAAAAATATAACAAATTAATTTTGTATGGCAATATTTATAAAAATAATATTAGTATTATTATTCACGTTAATAACGATGATGAATTAAATAATATAAAGAAAATAGTTAATCAATATAATGTTTCTATAAATTATGAAATTGATAATATTATTAATAATAAATATTGTCTTAGTAATGAAATAAAAGTTAATAAAACTTGTATTTCAAAGAAAATGTATACTATTTTTATAAAGAATAATATTACTAATCAATATTGGATTAATACTAAAGATAAAATACAACATGGTAATATTTTATATTATAACTTTAAAAATAACTTAAATGATTTACATTTAATTATTAGCTATATTACTAGCAATAATTACCATATTGTTTTAATTGATGAATTAATAAAAGAATAAAACTAATTAATTTTTTCGTATTCACCACTAATAATAGAATATAAATATAGATGGACATCTTTTTTAGTTTTATGCATGATATATTCTTGATAACCTTTTAGTTGATCATAATAGTGACTATCATCAATGTTTTTTAATTTATAATCAATGATATCAATATACTCTTCATATTCAAGCATTAAGTCAATAATACCATGTTTTATTTCAGTATCTTCATTATAAATAAACTCATATTCTTTATAAACTTTAGCATCTTTAAGATTTTTTAATAATGCACAGTTTATAAACTTTTTTATGTATCCTTTATATTGTGGTTCTATATCATAATTATCTATATTATTAAAATCAATCATTTCTAATAAATAATGCATATGCGTTCCAAATTCTAAGTTTTTGGCACTTTGTTTATCTATTAGTTGATTATTACTCTTAGAGAAATGACTTTCTAGGATCTTTTCTTCTTTAATTTCACTTGTTTTCTTGATAACTATCTTTTCATTAACATCTTTAATATTTTCAAAAACATTATCTTTTTTAACAAGATTATATTTCTTGGTAAGGCTTAGATTATTTATATCAATTTCTTTAATATAATCTTTTAGGTATATTTTTATAGAATTAATCATACTTAAAAAAGAATTATAATGTAATCTTGTATCGTTTTCAACAACTTTGTCGGTATTAAGATAGTCGTCTAATTCTTCTTCTAAAGAATATTTAGGGATTACCATAATCATTTTTTCTTTTGCTCTTGTTAGGGCAACATAGAATAACCTTATTTTTTCTCCAATCTCTTCTTTTTTATAATTATTTTTGAATATTTCCTTATAAAAACTATCGCCTATTCCTTCATTAAAATATGGACTGATTATGCCTAATTCTTTATCATAAATAAATTTTTCTTTTAAATCACTTTCATTAAATTTAGGATAAAGACAAGGGAAATAACATAGATGATATTCAAGGCCTTTGGATTTATGAATGGACATTATTTTAACACTATTACCACTTTCACTATCAAGTGAGAAACGAATATCACGTTCTTCATTAAAAATATTTTCAATAAATTTTGCAAAGTCTAAATATGTATATCCTAACTGTGTAAGGTTAGATGCAAGTTCATTTAAATAATCGATTCTAACAATACTTTCTTTAACATTACCAACCTTAATTAATGCTTCATAATAATTAAATTCTATAATAATTTTATCTAATACTTCATTAATGGTTAAACTATCGATATCATTTAAAATATTAGTAATTTTTTGATAAAGAACTGTGTTTTCATATGATTTTTCACTAATTATTTTAAATATCGTATTATCATCATAATTAAATAGAAAACTTCGAGATACACTTAAAAAACTATAAATAAATTCTTTAGAAAAATTTTTTTCTTTAACTAATTTAATTAAATTAAAAATATTTTTAATAACTAATAAGTCATTACTTTTATTTAAGTATTCATCTATTAAAATAGTTATAGGAACTTGTAAGTATAAAAATATTTTTTTATATAATTCAAATGGGGTGCTTCTATCAATTAAAATAACAAAGTCATTATAAGTTATGTCTCTTAATACTTGGTTATCTTTATCAAATATTTGATAGTGATTAGCGACTTTTTCTTTTATATCATTAGCAATAATAAAAGCTTCTATTTCATTTTTATTATATGAACTATTTTTATCATAGAAATACTCATATATTTCCATATTGTAATCTTGGTTGGTTTTACCAGCTTCTTCATAGGTGTTATTACCAAAGACCATTTCATGTGACGAGCGATAATCTGCTCCTCCAATATAATCATCTAAAATAAATTCAAAAAATAAATTAATATTATCTAATACTTCTCTTCGTGATCGGAAGTTTTTTAATAAATCAATTTTTTCACCACCTTGATGATTACTATAATTATCATATTTATTCTTAAAAATATTAGGATTAGCGTTTCTAAAACGATATATTGATTGTTTTATATCGCCTACCATATAAACATTGTTATTAGCGATTAATGATATAAACTCTTCTTGTAAATCACTAGTATCTTGATATTCATCTACTAATATTTCTTCAAAATAATTTTTTATTTCTTCTCTTATACCTTCATTTTCTTTAACTATTTTTATTGCTAACTTACTAATATCTACAAAGTCATATAAATCGTTTTGATGCTTATAATCATTAACTTTTTCATCTAATTCTCTAATTATTGAAATAATACATTCTAAATAGTTTTTAGTATCTAAAATAGATTTTTTCATATCATTAGTATTTTCAAAAATAAGCATGTTCTTAACATTTTTTAATTCATCACTAATGCAAGCTTTAATCTTTTTCGCTTCTTCTTCACTACCTCTTTTTAAGTTTGGCAATTTTATATTAAACGACACTAAATAATCTTCATATGACTGAGCATTTTTTAAAGGTGTAAAAATATTTAATAAATCATTAACATAGTCACTATCACAAAAATCATATAATTTGTTAATTAAAGTATCTATGTTTCTAACTTTATCTTTTACTAAATTAATATATTCTAAAATTCGTTTATCGATAAATTCATCACTATAATATACATCAAAATAAGAATTTAAATATGTATCTTTATCATAACGCATATTTAATTTATCATTTAATTTTAATATTTCTTGCTTAATACTTTTATCATCTTTAATACAAAAATCATTTATTAAATTAAGGAATAGTTTATCTTGATTTTGATATCTATTTTCAAAAATTTCATCTAAATATTTAGAGACTTCCATATCTAAAATATTTTTATCGATAATATTAACATTACGCGAAATATTTAGTAAGTAATGGTATTTTTTTACAAGAGATAAAGAATAACTATCGAATGTTGTAATATAGCTACCATCTAGTTTGTTTAATTGATTAATTAAGGATTTATCTTTTTTAATTTTTTTACGAATACGTTCTTTCATTTCACGAGCTGCTAGATTGGTGAAAGTTAGAATTAATAGTCTATCGATGGAAACACCATTTAATACTTTTTGTAAAACACGTTCTGATAAAACAGCGGTTTTACCACTTCCTGCTCCTGCTGAAACAATAATATTCGTGCCACTTTTATAGATGGCTTGTTCTTGTTCACGTGTCCAATTTGGCATTATTCCACCTCACTTTCTAAATAAACTTTATCATCTTCTTTAACATAGCATATATCCTTAAAATTGCAATATTCACATCCAACATTAACATTATCTATTACTTTAGGATTTATCGTAAATTTGGCCATTAAAATGTCTTTTAAAGCATCTTCTATTTTTTGTTTACAAATACTAATAACTTCATCAATAGCATCATCATCTAACACTTTAGCAGTTGATACTAAAGTGCCATCTTTCTTCGTTTTCATTCCTTTAATCATCATACTATCTTCATAACTATCATCAAACATTGACAAACGATAAACATCATCTGTTGAATACCCACAAAGTTTTAAATTATCCTTCTTCATATCAAGATAACTCTTACCTTTACATAATTTTATTTCATTATTCAAAATATGTTGTAAATAAAAACCACAATACTTTATATTTTTAAATAAACCACTATTTGATACTAAATATAAATAACTAGGTAATTGCATTGATAAACCATATTTTAAATAGTCAAGTTTAATATTAGGATTACCAGTTTTATAATCAATAATAGCAATATTACTAGTATCATTACTTTCTTTAAGCATTATTTTATCAACAAAACCTTTAAAGACAACATAAGGTTTATCCATAAGTTTAATTAAAATTTTCTTTTCATATAATTCTTTAGTTAAACCTGTATTTTTTTGATATTCTTTAATAGTGTTAATAACAAATAATAAATCATTTTTTAATTTATCAATAAAATACTTTTCTTTATAGGAAAAACAATAATCTTTAATAGCATAGTTAAAGACTTCTTCAAAATTAAAGTTATCATTAAACGCTACACTTAAAACATAATGAAAGATATTACCAATAATGGTATCAAAAGTTTCTTCATAAACATCTATCTTTAAAACATTCGCTAAATAATAACGAAAACTACATTTATAATAATTATTAATGCTACTATAAGAAAGTATTAATTCATTATTAAGGTATTTTAATAACGAATCTTTATCAATTTCATGATACTTATTATCATACGTATTATAAGGTATATCTTGATAATTATAATGTAATAATCCTAAATCTTCATCATATTCACCATACTTAATATAATTATCAAGTTTATCAGCATATTTTAATTTATTATAAATAGATGAATATTGATAACTTCCTTTAACTTTCTTAATAGTTACATCTAAATTATCAATTAAATTAGATACAAAATAAGTATTAAAGGGTGTTTTATATTTATATGAAATTATTAAGTTGTTTATACT
Source organism: uncultured Bacilli bacterium (assembly GCA_934167885.1). GTDB lineage: Bacteria > Bacillota_I > Bacilli_A > RF39 > UBA660 > RUG12783. The sequence continues at coordinate 77,222 of CAKPMB010000003.1, read as the reverse complement.
ATTTAGTTTATTTAGCATATTAATATTACTAAGCATATTTAATTCATTAGTATCACTCATAATAACTTCTTCTTTTATATTATCAGTAATATAATCCTCATCTTTATGTAATGGAATATTACCATTATTAAAGCCCATTAAAAAGACATAATCGTCCGCATTTATGAAATCATTTATTGAAATAAGCGAAATAGTATTTAAAAATTCTTCTTTAGGTTTATTCATCTTTAATAAATCATCATAAATTAAATCATAAACTACCCTTAAATCATCAAATTCATAGTATTTATTTAATAGATTAATAACAATATTATAAAGATTATTAGTTTTATACTTATCTAAAAATGTAATAATCTCTTCTTTTTTATAACCATTTTTGATATAACCTAAAAACTCCTGAATAATACTCGTTCCTATTACTTTATCACTTGGTAATGAAATATTTAAATTATAATAATAACTAAATCTCTTTAAATATGGCAAGTATTCACTAGTAACATTAAATAATTTAATATTATTTATTGAAACCCCTTCAAGTAATAAATCTTCAATTTTATTAAAGACAAATTCAACTTCCTCACTTATATTATTAAATTCATAAACATCAATATTTTTCTTTGGTGAATCCTCTTCTAAAATAGTAGCATTTTCTAAAATACTTCGATTAAATTTATCTAATTTACCATATCCATAAACAATGATTTTAATACTTTCTAAGTATTTTTTAAAAACTTTATCATATAAAAGAAGATTTTCACTATCAAGTTCATGTTTAATGTTAACTAAATAGTTTAATTTATCACTAATATATTTTTTATCTTCAATATAGTATAAATTATTAATAAGACTAATAGCATTACTAACTTTCATTTTATATTTAGATGTTAAATAATAAATTGTTTTAACATTGTAATCAAATAAATATTTTTTCAGGTATTCTGAAAGACTCATAAAACTAACATTGTATAAATGTTTATTCTTATTCATTTCTGATAAGATTGCTTTTTTATAACTATTAGGACAAATAATTAAAGTTTTTTTATCAATTAAGTTTAATATTTCCATAATCAACTCCATAATTTATTATAACAAAAAAGTTCATATAGTGGTTTTAATTTAACACACTAAATGAACTATTTTAATTTACCTAATGATTTTAATTTAGATTTATCTACATGAATAATTTCTTCACTATTTTCAATTAAAGGAATATTTTTATCTTCTAGTAAAGGAAGGGCATCGATTAATTGATTGTAGCGTTTAATGAAAGATGCAAGTGACCAATAAGAATCACGCTCACTTATTGCTTTAGCCATACGCATAAATCTAACAGACATCAACTTGATGTATTCAATAGGAATTTCATCTAAAACTAAATATTCATTAACGTAATTAGTTGTATTGCGCATAACATTCGTCCTTTTTCTTATCTCATCTCTTATAATGAAATCAACAACAAATGGACTATCATAATTATATTCAAAATCAAAAGCACTATAGGCATGTTCTTTTCTACTAACTGATATATACTCTTCACCATTAACATTGTCTATGGCCTGGTAAGCACTTCTATTAATACCTAAACTCTTCATTCGATTAAATGATAAAAGCCCATTTTGTAAAACAGATGTAATATTATCATATGATGTATTATGATGAAATAATTCATCGCCTGAAGAAATAGGTTCATTCTTTCTTGCTTGGGTAAAATTCTCCTTAACCAATTGATAGACAGCATCTCTATCAAGATGACCAATACTTGTAAATTTCATAAAACCTCACTAACGATTTATTATAAATAAAAATATAACAAATGTAAACAAATTTAACATAAAGCATACAATTAAATTGGTGATTTATGGCAATAATTGCAAGCATTAATGCTTTTCAAAATTTAAATAATCTAATACAATTTACAAGGGAAGATGACTATGTTGATGGTCTAATAATATCCATTATAAAAACAAAAGACAATAATATTATTGTCTACGATGGTAATGAAAAAATCTTCTCATCTCAACTTATTCAAGAAAATAATTTAGATACTTTAATCAATACCAGTTTTATTAAATTAGATGATTTTCTAAAACAATTAAAAGACTATAAAAAAAGAGTAATTCTAAATATATATCCTCTTACACTAATTACTTTATCAGATGAAACTATTCAATATTTTAATGAAGAAAATACCCTCTATATAATGAAAATTAAAGAAATTATTGATAAATACCCAAGTATTAATATATCACTTGCTACTTCAAATAATCACTTACTTCAAATAATAAAAAATAATATTAAAACTTATAAAAATGGGTATATTCTCATTCAAGATAATCTAAATTATTTAGATAGTGATTTTTATATAATATCACCACTAATTTTAGATGTTATTATTCTAACCGAACAACTTAATAAAGGTAAAGAATTAATGGTTTATACAACTACAACCAATGATTTAGCAATTTTAAGCAAATTTTTTGATAAAACAAAAATCAAAAATGATTTATTTTATAGATTAACCTTCATTACAAACTATCCTGAAATATTTTATAATTTATTTTATCGTTAAGTTTTTATAAGAGCCAAGAATATTATAACAAATTTATAATTTATAGACTACTATTATTATTTTATTTATTATAGAATTATTATGTTGGAGGTTATTTATGAAAAATGTTAACGTTGTTTTAGGACTATTTTATGGTGATGAAGGAAAAGGTAAAATAATTGACTATTTATCAAGTAAGGCTAAATATGCCGTTCGTTTTGGTGGTGGTAATAATGCTGGTCATAGTATTATGGTAGATGGTAAAAAATTCGCTTTTCATTTATTACCAAGTGGTATTTTAAATAAAAATATTAAAGCGATTCTTGGAAATGGTGTGGTTATTGATCCTAAAGTTTTATTGGATGAAATAAACAATTTAGTGGAAAATGGTTATAAAGTTGATAATTTATATATTAGTGATAAAGCTCATGTTATTTTACCATATCATATTATTTTAGATGAATTATTAGAAAATATTCGAGGTGAAAATAAAATAGGCACTACTAAACGTGGTATTGGTCCATGTTATTGTGATAAATATGAACGTTCAGGTATTAGAATGGGAGATTTTGTTAGTGATAAATTCTATGATTTATTAAAGATAAATGTTACTAACAAAAATGTTATTTTAAAAGCATATGGCTATGATGAATTAAATTTTGATGATATTTATCGTGAATACAGTGAATATGCTAAAGAGTTAAAGAAGTATGTTTGTGATACTACAACGATGTTACATAATGCTATTCGCAAGAATGAATATATTTTAGGTGAAGGAGCGCAAGCTACACTTTTGGATATTGATTTTGGTAGTTATCCCTTTGTAACATCAAGTAATCCAACTATTGGTGGAGCAGTAACTGGTAGTGGTATTGGAGCATGCTTTATTAATGAAGTTTATGGCGTTATTAAAGCATATTCTTCACGTGTTGGAAGTGGACCTTATGTAACTGAAGAAGACAATGAAATTGGCGATAAAATACGTGAATTAGGCCATGAATATGGCACAACAACACATCGTCCAAGAAGATGTGGTTGGTTAGATGTAGTAGCCTTAAACTACGCTATCATGATAAATGGTGTAACCGGTATTGCCATGAACCATTTAGATACCATTGGAAAACTAGATAAAATTAAACTATGCAGCGCTTATGATTATAATGGCACCATAACTAAAGACTTTAATACCAACTTAGACTTTTTAAATAATTGTAAACCAGTATATGAAGAATTTGATGGCAATTTTGGTGATATAAGTCATATTAAAAACTTTGATGAATTACCAGAGAATGCTAAAAAATATATAAACCGTATTGAAGAGTTAACCAATACTAAAATAAAATTTATAGGAACAGGAGCAGGACGAGATGATATAATCGTTCGTGATATCAATGAATAATTTATATAATCTATCCCCCATCGATTCACGTTATCAAGAAATTACCAAAGATTTAGAAGAATATTTAAGCGAATATGCCTTAATCAAATACCGTGTATTTACGGAAATTAAATGGCTAATATTCCTAATAGATAAAAAAATAATAAATTTTCCATCCAAAAAAGAAATAAAAAAAATAGAAGAAATATATGAAAAATTCACAATAGACGAGGCAGTGAAAGTAAAAGAGATAGAAAAGACAACCAAACACGATGTAAAAGCGATTGAGTATTATTTAAGAGATAAATTCAAAGAATTAAAAATTGATAAATTAAATAGTTATATCCATTTTCTTTTAACAAGTGAGGATATTAACAATGTAAGTTATAATTTAATGATTAAGGAATCTTTAAATAAGGTTTATTTTAATAATATTGATAGTTTAATTGCCAAATTAGATGAATTAAGTAATGAATATAAAATGACTATTATGCTAGGACATACCCATGGACAAGTAGCAACTCCAACAAGTGTCGGTAAAGAATTTAAAGTATTTAGTTATCGTCTTAAAAGTGTATATGATTTATTAAAAAAAATTAAACTTAAGAGTAAGTTTAGTGGCACCGTTGGTAATTATAATGCTCACATGCTGGCCTACCCTAATGTTGATTGGATAAGCTTAACTAAAGAATTTATTGAAAGTCTTAATCTAGATTATAATCCCCTAACAACGCAAATTGAATCACATGATACCTTGTGTATTATGCTAAGCTATCTTAAAGTTTTAAATAATATTATAAAAGATTTAAATAGTGATATGTGGCTTTATATTAGTAGAAATTATTTTAGTGAAAAGACAATCAAAAAAGAAGTTGGATCATCTGTCATGCCACATAAAGTTAATCCTATTAATCATGAAAATTCTATGGCTAATATAGAATTAAGTAACGGCTTGATTGATGCTCTTGTCAATAATCTTTCAATCTCGAGAATGCAACGAGATCTTAGTGATTCTAGCAAGTTAAGAAATATAGGGGTTATCATAGGACACAGTTTAGTAAGTATTAATCAAACATTAATAGGACTTAATAAAATAATTGTCAATCGTGATGTATTAGATAATGAATTAGAAGATAATTATGTCGTATTATGCGAAGCTATTCAAACTATTTTAAGAAAAAATAACATTGAAAATGCTTATGAACAATTAAAAGATTTATCACGTGGACAAAAAATCACCAAGGATATATTACAAGATTACATAAAAAATTTAAATATTAATCAAAATGATAAAAAAATACTTCTTTCACTAACACCTAAAACTTATATTGGTTTAGTGAAGGAATTAGTTGAAAATAATTAAGAGGTTTTATGCGATATGATGAAACAAAAAAAGTTAGTATTATAGGTATTGTTGGTAATACCTTTCTTTTAATAATTAAAGGAATTATAGGCTATATAAGTAAAAGTCAAGCGATGATTGCCGATAGCATTAATTCATTTGGTGATATCTTCTCATCAATAATGACGTATATTGGTAATTCCATTGCCCACAATCCATCCGATGAAGATCATAACTTTGGCCATGGAAAAGCCGAATATATCTTCTCATTCTTAATATCAATATCAATTATTTTAGTCGCAATAGTAAGCTTAATTAATTGTTTTAAGACACTATGGACAAAGCACGAAGTTATATTCTCATATAAATTATTAATTACCGGTTTTATAACCATTATCACTAAACTAGGAATGTATTTATATGCTAGAAAGTATTACAAAAAAAATAATAACCTTTTAATAAAAGCTAATATGAACGATCATCGTAATGATATGTTCTTAACAATGGGAACAATTATAGCAATTATTCTAAGTTATTACAAAATTAATGCTCTAGATTCTATTATTGGTATTATGATATCTCTTTGGATACTAATCGCTGGAATAAAAATTTTTATTGAAAGTTTTAAAGTCTTAATGGATGAGGCTATTGATAATAAAACCAAAGAAGAAATTATTAAAGAAGTGCTAACTTTTAAAGAAATTAAAAAAGTTGAAAATATTTATACAATTCCTGTTGGCTATAAATATGTTATTGCTTTAATAGTTAATATGGATGGTAATTTAAAAACCAAAGAAAGTCATGAAATAATTGATAATCTTGAAAAAGACTTAGAAAAAAAGTTTAATATGATTGAGCGAATATTAATTCACATCAACCCTATTTAAACTTTTTTATTTTTTTATAGGAATTATTTCATCAAGACCATATTCTGGTTTTTTTAATATTAATAATTCTTCCTTCTCTTTTAAATCTTCTAAAGATTTTTTACCTTCCTTAAGACTATCTTTAATTTTTCTTTGATGATTAATAATAAAAATAATTATTAATAAGATGATGATAATAAGCACAATTTTTAAAATCTTAATTATAAGAGAATTATCATTATCAAAGATAAATGTCCATTTAACTGTATTATAAATAGAAACATCTAAATTCCATTTTAAATGACAATTATTATTATCAATCACTTGGGCATTATTGGAAAAACTCTCATTTGGTAAGTTTAGATTCCATTCGATATTATAATCATTTGAATTTATAACTAAATCATTTTGATTAAGCAAATTATTAAAAGTATCTTGCGTTAAAATAAACCTAGCAACATATTTACGACCATCTTTATAAAATAAGTATTTATTATTAACATCAATTAATTTATCAATATTAAGGATCTCAAATTCTTGATTACTTGTTACATCATCGATATTTGAAATATTCTTAGTAATAATATATCCATCATACTTATCATCATGATATTCATTTAAGGAATAACCATTATTTTTTAAGGAATTAATTAATTCATCATTAACAATATCTTCAAAATTTATTGCCATGGAATTATTATTTCTAATTTTTTCCATATCAAATAAAGCCTTAATCTCTATTGACATACTTTTATCTTTATTTATTGTTGTTTCAATATTTAAATTAATACAACCTGTTAGTAAACATATTCCTAAAGTTATTAATAAAAAATGAAAAATTTTTCTCATTTTCTATTCCTTCTTTTAAATAAAATTTTATATATTTGATAAGAATCATTAAATACTTTAAAATGGCTTTTTTTATTACTATCATTTAAATATACTGTATCAATATCAACTTGAATAATTTTCTCATATGCCTTAACTAAATCAATTAAAGCATTTATTTCATATTCAAAACGATCACCATGCGTATTTAAATGTAAGTCAATTAAATGATTAGGAATCCCTCTTAATCCTGTTTGAGTATCTTTTAAATAAACACCATAAAGTTTTTTAAAAACACTAGATGTGATACGATTACCTAATTTATTACGCCATGGTGTTTCTTTAACATTGAATAACCTAGTTCCTAGAATAAACATATTATTGTCTTCTAATAATCTAGCAATATTTAAAACATCATGCACTGTATGTTGACCATCAGCATCAAGAGTTACAACGCCTAAATACTTATCTTGTAGGTTTTCTTTATAATACCTAAAAGCTGTTTTTAAAGCACACCCTTTACCTTTATTTACCTCATGTGTTAGAATAATGCATTCATCATTTTGTGATAGTTCTTTAAAGATTTTATCATCACGACTACCATCATTGACAATGATTATTTTTCTAAAACCATTATCTATTAATTCATGCACTAAATTAAGTAATTTTTCATCTGGATTTAAAGCAGGGATAATAGGAACAATCTTCATATAACCTCCTAGAAACTACGGCCACCGCCGCCATGGCTGACACCACTTGATCCTGTATGAATAGAGCTACCACCTGATGAACTTGAACCACTTGATCCTGTATCACGTGGACGTGGAGTTCTTGTTACATTACTACGTAAAAATCTTCTACTAAAGTTTAAATTACGATCAGTCGTTAGATAGTTAGCAGCTGAACCAACTTTAATTTTAAGACGTGTTTGAAAATACATAATTAAAGTTACAACAAGAGTAATAATCGAAGATGAAACAAAGACAATAATGGCTTTCGTTTCCTTACTCATTTTTCGATATACACGATCCCCATCAATAACTAAATTCTCATTTTCCTTAGGAACGCCAGCATTATAATAATCCATCGCTTCATCAATCATATTTTCAAAACACAAAGCATAATCAGCATTTTTTAATTCATCATACCCAGCATCAATAATAGCATCTATCCGACTATCACTATACATTTTAATAGCATAACCCGTGGTGGTAATAAATACATTACGATTATCCATATCAATTAACATCAATAAACCACTTCGACTATCATCAAAACCAAATTCATTATAATCATAAAAATCTTGTGCATAAGCCTTAGATGATGTCTTATTATTTTCATCAATCGTAACAATCGCTAAATCATAATTAGTTCCATTAATATAGTTTTTAACAATATTATATAAACTATTCTCTTCTTCATCCGATAAAAGATCGGCAAAATCATATACTTTTTCACTAGCATCAACAGAAGGTGTATTTAATATTTGATTTCGATTAGTATCCGTAACTGTAATACGGCCAGGAACTAATAAATCATCCTCACTCCTTGGGCGAGTATTAGTGCTAGCATAAACATTAACTTGCAATAATAACAATAAAATAATTAACCAAGCACTTTTTTTCATGCAATCACCCCGCTAACAAAAAATATAAGCACCATAATTAAAACAGAAATAGCAAAAGTAATAATAATCAATAACCATAACTTTTTAGTATCAACAGGGATTTCGCCAACATATTTTCCCGTTTGACCATTCATTGAAAAACGATAAATTTTATCTTTATACTTAATATTTAATACCCAAACTGGTAATAAAACATAATTACTATTACGTAAAGTTAAATTACCATTATAACTAGTTATCATTTTAGAATTATATCCCGTAACCTTACTTAAAATATACGACTTAGAAGCATTATTAATACGTTCTTGAACATTTTTATATGCATCCTCTTGCGAAACATCAAATTTTTCACTTATATATCCAGATAAATATGCTTCTGAAAAGTCTTTTAATTCACTATAGTCAAAAGGCTCAATAGCATTCATTATTTTATCATCAAAACGAACTGCACCATCATTTGGAACTTTGTCATATACAAGGGTTCCTGTGCCTTTAACTTCATAATAATCTGTTTTAGTATTAATATACCTAGCATCGGACCATGTTGAAACGTTCGTGCATTCACAAGTGACATCTAAATCATTATCACAGTCATATAACCAAAATGGCACATATAAGCCTTCCATATCTTGAATATTATCAATATTATCAAAATCCTTAGGCATAAGTTTACGACCTTTACATAGCTCTTTAAACTTATTTATAGCATCATTTTTATCAAATTTAAAAGTAATTATCTTAGAAGGAGCATAAACGCCTTCCAATCTATCCATAATAAGCTGCGTGCTTTTACAATAAACACATGAAGTGCTTGCAGTATTATCACCTAAAATAATTGATGCTCCACAATTTTCACAATTATAAACATTAACATCCATTGTCTTAGGTGTTTCTCTTTTAACCTCTAATTTTTTCTTTTTTTCTTTTTCCGCTTTTATGTCATCTATTGTCCATACATTACCGCAATATTCACATTTAAAATGATTCTCTTTAGCATCAAATTTAATAGTAGCATTACAACTAGGACACTTCTCTGATATACTTTTTCCCATTTAAACCTCTCATTATTTATATTTTATCATACTTATATAATACTTGTTAATATTAAAATATATGAAAAAAAGTCATGCTTCATTCAACACAACGACTTCTTTACTCACTACAAAGCCAAAAATTTTAAAATCTTTCAATATTTGGCCATCATGTAAATTATTTTTATCGTATGAATACTTAGTAACACTATAGCCTAAACCTTTAGTTCTCGTATAATCAGCATTATTTTCAATATCGATGGTTATAAGAAACTTATCAGTATTGTTTTTATATGTTTTATTATAATCATAAAACATCATAACACCCCATAAAAGAACAAGTGTTGATAGTATTGATAAAAATGTTTTCATTCAATCACCCTAACTTAATTATATAGAAATTCTAAATTAAGTGCAAGAGAAATGCTTTTAGATATTGTTAACCTTTGACAAGAATTCTTTTAACCGTTCATCCTTAGGATTTTTAAATATTTCATAAGGTGGGCCTTCTTCAATAATTTTACCATTATCCATAAAAATAAGACGTGTTGCAAAATTTTTAATAAAATTCATTTCATGTGAGACAACAATCATAGTCATTCCCTCTTCTCTTATTTCATTCATAAGGTCTAGAATATCACCAATCATTTCAGGATCAAGGGATGATGTTGGTTCATCAAAAAGCATGAGTTGAGGTTTAACAATTAAAGCTCGGGCAATCGCTACCCGTTGTTTTTGACCACCTGATAACTCACTTGGATAATAATCTTTCTTATCAATTAAATTAATCTTTTTTAATAATTCACGTGCACGCCTAATAGCCATATCTTCATCCATTAATTTAAGTTTAATGGGAGCTAAAGTAATATTTTCTAAAACCGTTAAATTATCAAATAAATTAAATTGTTGAAAAACCATACCAATTTTTTGTCTAATGCGTGATAAGTTTTTATGATCATCTACTAATGTCCCATTAAAGATAATCTGGCCAGATGTGGGAGGATCTAAATAATTAATTGCGCGCAAAAGCGTTGACTTACCACAGCCACTAGGACCAATTATTCCAATAACCTCACCCTTTGAAACATTTAAGTTAATTCCCTTTAAAACTTCTTTATAGCCAAACTTTTTTCGTAAATTTTTAACTTCTAACATATAGCCTCTTTTCCATAAGTGATACAATTCTACTCAAAGTATACGTAATGATTAAATAAATAAGTGCTATTAATATAAGTGGAAAAAAATAATCATAAGTTCTCGAAGCAATTATATCGCTAGCTTTAGTTAATTCAACAATACCAATATAAGCCCCAACCGAAGTTTCTTTAACCAGTGTTATAAATTCATTACCTAAAGCTGGTAAAACATTTTTAATAGCTTGTGGAAAGACAATATAATGCATTATTTGAAAATAATTAAGTCCAAGAGCATAACCTGCTTCCTTTTGACCTTTTAAAACTGAATTAAAACCTGCACGAATGATTTCAGCAACATAAGCTCCACTATTAATACCAAAAGCTAAAATACCAACCAAAACAATATTTACCGAAACATTTTTAAAGATAACATAATAAATAATCATTAATTGCAAAATACTAGGTGTTCCCCTAATTATCGTAATATAAGCTTTAGCCAAAAGATTTAATAAATGAAGTTTAGAAGTATTATCATGAAAATCACGAATTAAAGCCATTAAAATACCTAAAGCAACACCTAAAATCATAGCTCCAATCGCCATAATTAAAGTTTTTTCTAAACCTTCTAAAATATATTTATATCTTCCATCATAAATAACCGTATTATAAAATTTATCAAATAAAGACGTGCCTTGATGTTTATTAGGTGATAATTCCATATGTGATAAAATAATTTCATCCATTTCACCCGTTGATAATAATCTTTCAATAACTTTATTGCAAGCATTTAATAATTCCTTATTACCTTTAGAAACCACCATGCCATAGTTATCAACAACAAGCTCCCTATCAAGAATTACCAAATCATCTGTTAATAATCTTTGAGCTGGTAAATAATCCATAACAACCGCTGATACTTTATTATTTTTTAAACTTTCAATAGCGGATAAAAACTTCTTTTCACGAACAAGACTAATATTAGGATAATTTTTAGTAATATAAGTATCAGCCAAAGAACCAAGTTGAACCGAAATACTTCCTGTTATATCCTCAAATGAAGTTATATTACTATCACGCCGAACAATGACAACCTGCTTATTAGTAGCATAATTAATAGTAAAATCAACTTCACGGGCACGTTCTTCGGTATAAGATATTCCAGCCGCTCCTAAATCACTTTTAGAGGTTTTAACCTCATTAATTATTGAATCAAAGGCTACATCCTTTATTACTAAATTCTTACCAAGCTCCTTCGCAATTTCACGTGCAATATCAATGTCAATACCAACTATTTCACCATTTTCATAATACTCATATGGGGCAAAGCCCGCTTCCGTTACTAAAATTAAATCATCACGCTTATTTTTTTGACAACCACTAATAAACAAACAACATATTAATATAATAACAATCCTAACAACTCCAAATTTCTTTAACTTCATAAACACCATTAATTCTACCCTACACCTATTATTTGCCTTAAATATAGCATAAATTAATGGCAAAGTAAATAAACATAATACTAGTTTATCTTCAAAATGTAAGGATTGTTAACACTCCCATCGCCTGATGATATTAAAACGTCAGAGCGAATGTTAATAACCGGCCTTACCACATTATTATTCAAAGAAGCACCATTGAAAATACTTCCCAAAAACGAAACAAGGCCGATAGATGCATTTAAATAATAAGAACTAAAAACCATTGGCGTCATCGTCCAATAATTAACATTTTGATTAAGAAAAAAGTTTTCATTCTTTGCATCATACTTACCACCAGCTAAAACTACTTCATCTAGGGTTATCAAAGCAACAGGATACGTTAAGTTAGCATTACCATATATGGAAGTTGTGCTAAACTGATTACGCACATCACTCGAACATTTTAATGTCGCTGTTTTGTTAGCATTTTGATAAATTCTCCCATAAGGAGAATAAAAAGTATGATTCCCTAATTTATAACCAGAGTTATATGTTTTATCGGTTATGCTTCGATCATTACAAAAGGTATTATCAACAATATAATCTGTTAATAAATTATTAAAAGAATCTTTGACATTAATAATATTGTTAGCATACCATAAATCTATTTGCTTTTTAACATCACTATCGAATTCATTTGTCCTAGTGCCATCTAAATCAACCGAAGAATGAGCAAGATACTGAACATAAGCTTGACTTTCACTATAAACAGCATTAATTTTATATAAAACTTCGCAACTATTTTGTGTATCACTTCTACAAGTCCAATGATAATTTTGTAAATTATCTTTTATATCAATAAGAGTTGAACTAACAATATCGCCGCTTAATTCATACTTATTTGTCTCACTATTCCATACATAAGATGATGAAATAAGATATTTTGTATAGGCATTAAAGGTTACATTAAGGGTTTGTTCACTTTCTTGTTCTACAAAGTTCTTACCATACATATAGCCCATATAGGTTGGATCAAAATACTTAGTATTATATGAATAAGTTTGACTATTTATTGATACACCACTACCAGTAGCATTTTTAGTCTTGCCACTATATATCAAACGAATACTTCCATCGCCGTTCGTCCTTATAATCTTCCAGTAATACCCACCAAAATAAACATTATTATTTTGAACGTCACCTCGATAGTAATAAACATCACCATAATCATCAGCATTTTTATATAAACCTACTTCTGAACGAATAGAACTTGCAATCTTATAACTATATTTATCACCTTTCGTTATAATGTAATTATCGCCTTCTTTTTTAGTTTCAGAAATTTTATACATAGTATTAGCTTCATAATAATCTATGCTCGATGCTCCGATTGTATAATAACCAATATAGTCATCACTTAAATTATCACGAATTATATTACCAGTTAAAGCATATTTACCGGTTTTAGCATCAAATTCATATGTCTTTGAAAAAAGAAACTTATTTAACGAACTACTGTATGGATTATTTAATCCTTCTTCTATTTTTTCAACATAGGTGTAACTTGGAGCCGTATCATTTAAATTTGGTTCGCCTTTGTTGGCAATATTGGTTTTAGCAATATCAATAGATTCACTTAAACTATCGCTTACTAACATACAATCAACTAATTTATTAAAGCCATTGTTTAAACAATAGTTATTACCTTTTACTTCTACTCTTTTAATAAAACTCTGCATTAGTTCCTTGTTTTTGTATATTTCTAATAAAACATTAGTCTTTCCGTTGGCATCATTATTTGGATGAACAAACACTTGAATTTCAACGGTTTTATTCTTGGTGAATAGATAGGTTAAATCTAGCGTATCACTCTTTTCTTCAACAGTATTGCCTTCACTATCTTTATAACTAAATTTAATGTCACTATTAGTTCCACTTACTTTTAAATTCATGGTATCATTACTGTCCTTACCAAGGTCTTCTATATTTATAAAGTTGCTTATCTTGGCAATAAAATAAGCTTTATTATTTTCTACATAAGTATCACTTGTTTCCATGGATAAAGGCATGTTCATCGTTTCTAAACCAGCGTCAACATTAACCTTAAAATTTAAATAACTATTCGCCCATTCAGTTGCTTTGTAACTAGCATTAATGTCGGTATCACTTATCGTGGTTTCTTCATCTACCCAGAACCTTAATGTATAATTCTTAGTAGTTTCGGTATATGTTTTGGTATCTATTTTATCTACATAAATTCTTCGATTATTAAAGTCACTATACCTTATACCATCAATCAATACTTTACCATCACATTCTAGATATATCATAATATATTTAGCATCAATTCTCACCTTATTACTTATCTCTTCACCATAATTTAAAGTAATACCATAATATATATCTTTGTCACTCGTATTCTTGCTTAATACTTTAAAACTTATAGTGTTATCATCTCTTTTTAAAGCTTCTTCCTTAGTCTCTGGAAATATGCCACTTATATGCACTTCATTATCTTCTAAATAATTTAGATAAATCTCACCATTTAAAAGGTTTTGCATACCACTATACTTTTGATAAGTATAAAAGGCATAACTGCCGCCTAACAATAAGACTAGGCCTAATACAATTAATATATTCTTCCTAGTCTTCATGTTTTGCTCCACATAAAAGAACAAGACTTAATCTTGTTCTACATTGTTTACAATCTAAATTAGGTTTGTTACTTAATAAAGTAACCCCCCCCCATATTGACACTTTTTGACACATTCTCTTTGATACTATTTAACACTTTTCATCATATCCTTTGTTTTATTTTTTCTAATATGATTTTATCAAATATTATCATGTTATTCAATATTATTTATTTTAATTTTAATGTGTAAGGATTATCCATTGTTCCATCGCCAGATGATATTAAAACATCAGAACGAATGTTGATTACTGGCATGATAGAATATAACGTATCGACATAACCCCACTGATTAATTGCTCCATCTCTTTTCACATAAAACATACTTGATAATACATTTGCTTCCGAATAAAATGATGGTGTCATTGTTATAAACATATCATTACTATTTAAATAATAATTAATATTTTTATACGACGATTTACCACCTGCTAAGGCTACTTCATCAACAGTTATTAAAGCAATGGGGTATTTTAGTTTAGCATTACCATATGCGCTTGTTACACTAAACATATCTCTTACATCCCAATTACACTTTAACGTAGCACTCTTATTAACATTAGTGGAAATCCTTGAAAGAGGTGCATAATTTGTTCGTTCAAATACACGATATCCAGAATTATATTCTACACTACTAGCAAATGACCTATCATTACAAAAAGAATTATCAACAATATAATCTGTTAAATTATTATTATAACTATCTTCATTAGATATTATATTCTGTTCATACCATAAATCTATCTCATTCTTGACATTACTATCATAATCATTAGTTCGTGTATTAGCACTGTTTTGTGATGAATAAGATATTAATTGAACACTTGCCTTATCAGAACTTATATATGAATTTATTTTAAGTAATATTTGACATTCATTTTGGTTAGAAAGTTTCTGTCTAAAGCAAGAATAAGGATAATTTGACACTTCATCTTTAATTGCCGAAAAAGTCCCAGAAATAGTGTTACCACTTAAAACAAACATTTTTTTGTCTTCGTCAAATATATAACTATCCGCAAATGTATATGTATCAACCGCATAAAAATATGAATAATTAATTACAGGACTAGTTTGTAACTTAAAATTTTCACCATACATATAACCAACATATGTTGGATCAGAATGTCCGTTGCTATATAAATATTTTTTATTATTTATAGATATATAATTTTCATTTTGATTTTTTCCATTATATATTAAGCGAATACTTCCATCTCCATTGGTTCTTATTACTTTCCAGTAGAATCCGCCAAAATAAACATTATTATTTTGGACATCCCCTCGATAGTAATAGACATCTCCATAATTATCAACAGTCTTGTAAAGTCCAACCTCTGACCTAATAGAACTTGCAATCTTATATGTTATGACATCGGCTTTAGTTATTTTTTGAGATGTTTCTTGAACATCTACACCTTTAACGAAAAATATTTTATCAAAAGAATTAGACCAATAAGCACCACCGGTATAATATTCAATATACTTATCGCTTAAATAATCCACAATTACATCGCCACTTAATTTAAAACCTCCAGTAGTTTCATCAAATTCATACGTCTTAGAAAAGGCAAATTTAATACTATTATAACTATATGGATTTGATACATCTTCAGTTAATTGTTCAACATAGGTATATGTTGGAGCGGTATCATTTAGGTTTGGTTCGCCTTTGTTGACAATATTGGTTTTAGCAACATCAACAGATTCACTTAAACTATCACTTACTAACATACAATCAACTAATTTATTAAAGCCATTATTTAAACAATAGTTATTGCCTTTAACTTCTACTCTTTTAATAAAACTTTGCATTAATTCTTTATTTTTGTATATTTCTAAAAGAACATTGGTTTTACCATTTGCATCGTTGTTTGGATGAACAAAGACTTGGATTTCAACTGTTTTATTTTTAGTGAATAGATAGGTTAAATCTAGAGTAGCACTCTTTTCTTCAACGGTATTTCCTTCACTATCTTTATAACTAAACTTAATATCACTATTAGTGCCTGTTACTTTTAAATTCATCGTATCGTTACTATCTTTACCAAGATCTTCTACATTTATAAAGTTGCTTATCTTGGCAATAAAATAAGCTTTATTATTTTCTACATAAGTATCACTGGTTTCCATTGATAAAGGCATGTTCATCGTTTCTAAACCAGCGTCTACATTCACTTTAAAATTTAAGTAACTATTCGCCCACTCGGTGGCTTTATAACTAGCATTACTATCAGTATCACTTATTGTGGTTTCTTCATCTACCCAGAATCTTAGAGTGTAATTTTTAGTAGTTTCAGTATATGTTTTGGCATCTATCTTGTCTACATAGATTCTTCGATTATTAAAGTCACTATATCTTATACCATCTATTAGGACTTTACCATCACATTCTAGATATATCATGATGTATTTAGCATCTATTCTAATCTTATTACTTATCTCTTCGCCATAATTTAAAGTAATACCATAATAAATATCTTTATCACTAGTATTCTTGCTTAATACTTTAAAGCTTATTGTGTTATCATTTCTTTTTAATGCTTCTTCTTTGGTCTCTGGAAATATGCCACTTATATGCACTTCATTATCTTCTAAATAATTTAGATAAATCTCACCATTTAAAAGATTCTGCATATCACTATACTTTTGATAAGTATAAAAAGCATAACTCCCGCCTAACAATAAAACTAGGCCTAATATCATTAATATACTCTTCCTAGTCTTCATCTTTCACTCCACATAAAAGAACAAGACTTAATCTTGTTCTCTTCAATAAACAATCTAAATTAGGTTGATTACTCAATAAAGTAACCCCCCCCCATATTGACACTTTTTGACACATTTGTTTTGATACTATTTAACACTTTTCATCATATCCTTTGTTTTATTTTTTCTAATATGATTTTATCAAAAATTATTATGTTATTCAATATTAATTGTTCACGCCATGATGGATTGTTGGACTATTCATGGTCAATGGTCTGAAATTGTATCCTCTACTTAGACCATATTTAATAATATCCTCAACAGCATTTACACTGTATCCTTTTGAATCATGTTGTAAAACTATATATGTTTTACCATTGCCTAATGAATTAACAACATTACTATAAACCTTACTTGTTTTTGTAGTATTACCTGCATCTCCACTTGAGACATTCCAATCAAAATAACGATATCCTCTTGCTTCAACCATTTTGGTTAACTTGCTCATTATTTTAGTTCCTTTATCATAATTTCGACTTACTGTATTGGAACTACCACCTGGGAATCTTAACATATACGGTGTTTCACCTGTGATTCTTTTTATTTTATTTTGAATTCTTTCTAAATCCTTAAAATAATTATCTGTAGATGAATATATATACTTATAATTATGTGTTGCACTATGCATGGCAATAGTATGGCCTTCATCATATGCTCTTTTAATACAACTATCATACCTTGATGGTTGGTCAGTGACAAAAAAGGTAGCTTTAACATCATATTTTCTTAATATATCTAACAACTTATTAGTATACATTGATGGTCCATCATCAAATGTTAAATATATGCTTTTACCATTAGGTGTTATAACATTGGTTCCCCGATAAACATATACTTTTCTCTCAACAGTTGATGTATTCCCCATTTCATCTTGAACACTATACTTTACATAATACTCACCAGCGTTATTCGTTTTAATATTATTACTTACTTTAACTTTAGAAGTGACATCACCATCACAATTATCTGTAGCACTATAACCAGGCTCACTATATGAACTACCTACTTTTATATACAAAGGATTATCACCTTTTAGCGTTATTTTAGGTTTTTCTTCATCTTTTTTTAAAGCTTTATAGGAAACTTCACCAATGTTTCCTGATGAATCCAAAACCTTTAAATGATAAACATCACCTATTAATTCTTTAGTTATCTTATCGGTTATATCACCATCATAATTATCCGTTGCTGTTATTTTAGGAGCATTAATATTACCATTTGGACAATAATAAATTGTATCACCTTCTACTTTAATAACAGGCTTTTCCTTATCAACAACATTTACAGTTTGTGTTTTTGTTAAAGTCGAACCTTTATACTCCCATATCCATTTTATGGTATAACTTCCTATATGATAAGTATCAACACTACCTTCTTTCCTAGGAATTACTTTAGTGCATTTAAAAATATTACCATAACAAACATTAATATTACTACTGTCGTAATTATTAAAAACATCAATTTCTTGTATTTCATCAAAACTTTGAACTTTAAAACTAGGTATTGAATAAAATATTAATATACTAATACCTATAAATATTATAAAAATTAAACTTATAATTATTATCTTCTTTTTACTACTCATAAAACACCACATATTAATTGTAACATTTTTTATATAAACAAATAAAAAAAGTTATGGACTTAACATCCATAACTGTCTATCTAAATAATTTTTTAAATAAACTTAAGATTTTCTTAAGAATTCTTCTAAATATACTAACAGGCTTTTCTTCTTTATTTTCTACTTCGTATAATGTCGTCCAAACACCTTCATTAGTAGCAATCCAGTGCTTTTCTTCTATTTCATACCAAGTATATTGTTTATTAATTTCTTCATTTAAAACATAATATATTCCTTTATTAGCGAATCCTAATATATTACCAAAAGGACTTTCTCTAACTCTTAATTCGTCAACTAAAACTTTAACTTGTTTTTTATTTTCATCTCTTGCAACGGGTGTTCCAATATTTTTAATTAATTTTTTAAAATTAAGACCACGATTATTAATTATTTTAGTAAAACTATCATCAATAAAGAAAGCATCTTCTGGCTTAATAGCGCGTCCGGTAATTACCCATGCTCCTTTATTGTTTTTTACCCAACCATTACCACTAAAGCGACCACAACTTACTGATATATGGAAATGATATCCTGTTGCATTACCATCATTACCTTCTCTAAACATTTTAGCGCCACGTTTATATTTTTGGCCTACTTTTATACCTTTTAACGTATCATCATTGGGATGAACAACCATAATTGTTATATAATCTTCTGTGCCATTTGCTAATTTAACTTTATTTGTTGAACTCATCCAAATCGTATTTGTTCCTTTAGCACCTACACCATATATTTTCTTTATAACTACTTCATCACATGGACAATAAAAATAATCTCTTTCATTACTTCCACAACTTTCATCGATTGGATAATCAAAAGGTGTACCACTTGAACTTTTTATATGTGAATATTTACCATCATAACTTTGTGATATATACATTTTCTTAGTAGGATATATTAAATAATTCATTATTTGAACCTCCACTTTATTATATTAAAGATTCAAATAAACGCTTATTATTAATGACTAAAAAAAAATCTTGATTTCTCAAGATTTACTAACTAAATGGTGGAGCATAACGGGATCGAACCGTTGACCTTCACGGTGCAAACGTGACGCTCTCCCAGCTGAGCTAATGCCCCATTTCAGTTGACAAATAAGATTATACACAAAAGCTTATACCTTGTCAACACATTTTCCTTATTTTTTTGGCACTTTTAACTATGAAATCTTTGTATAATCATAGTTGTAAAATAATAATTGTAGATTATAACCATTATAATATGTATTATCATTAGAACGCCAATTAGCAATTACATAAATATTACCCTTATTAGCAGCCCAACTAGTTTCGGTTTTATCCGCTAACTTATTAATATCTTTAGGAACATAATCATCTAAAAATTCATAATGAAAGCCATTCTTTTCTAATTTTTCAATATAACTATAAAAATCATCATATGAAAAACTATTAATAAAAACCGAATATGCAACTTTACCATCATTATCCTTATCTTTACTTAAATTATCAATCTTTGATGAAGGTGTTGGAACACTATCAAAAAATGTCTTTTCATCACCCCATTTATAACTTTTGGGACTATTAGAACACCCTACTAATAAAAATAAACTAAATATTGTCAATGAATATATTATTACCTTCTTCATATTAACCTATCCTTATAGATTTATTATACAAAAATTTAGACTAAAAAACTATAAATTTTAAATATTTTTATAAAACTCTAGAAATAATGGACAATTCTTTTTCATTAATACACATGATTCTAACATAACAAAAGATGCTTTATGAATAAATAGAATATTATCTACTTCTTTATTATCAATAATACTCTTATTTTTAGTTATAAATAAAATAGTATGTTCTTTCTTTAAATCATTTAATATATTTATAACTTGTTCTTTTCTTTTTTTAGTCAGATAAGGTAGAAAGTCATCTATTAAAATAATTTTACTTTTTTTTAAGAAAATCTTAGCGAATGATAACATATATTTTAAATCATCACTTATATTGCTAGCATTATGATTTAGTATTGTGCTGTAACCATCTTTATATTTTAAAATTTCATCATGAATATCTAAGTATTTACAAACACTAACAATATTGTCAAAATTACTATCAAATAATAGTAAATTATCTTTAATTGATTTATTAAAGAAAACAATGGGCAACATAATGAAATTTATATTATTACTAATATTTTCTTTGGAATATTTTTCAATTTCAACATCATCGATATATATATTGCCACTATGTTTACGATTATACGATAATAGAAGTTCAAAGATACCATGACAAGCTCGTTCATCTCCTGTTAGAACATTATATGTATTAGGTTTAATATCAAAACTAACGTGATTTAAGGTAGGATTATTTCGACTACCATATAAAACATCATCAAATGTAATATGACCGCTAATATCATTGTTATTTTCTAAATTATTAGGATTATCTTGAGCATACTGAAATAATTTAAAAATACGCCTATTGGCAACACGAACATTGGAAATATTTTCATTAAGTAAAATAATAGAAGCGAATAAGTCCGATAACTTAGTATAATAACTATATACGATTGTAATTACACCAATAGTTATATAACTACCATTTATTAAATATACACAATAGATTAAACAAATAACTTTAAAAATATCCACTATTAAAAGGGCAATTTGACGGATATTATATTTATCAATATTTAATTTATTATTCCAAAGAATATAGTTATTAATAACATCATCAATATTCTTTTTTATTTTCTTTAACATATTGAAGCCTTTAATTTCCTTTATTGATAAAAAAACTTCTTGTAATATACTTACACGTTCATCATTATAATCTTTGCGTAATTCATTCGTTTTAACAATATGTTTATTATAATAAAGAAGCAATATAATGACACCAACCGATGAAATTAACGTTATTAAACCAATAGTTTTATTAATAAAGAAAAAATAAATAATAATATAAATAAACTGTAATATCTCTACTCCTCTAATTATTAAAGTGCTGTAATAATCACTTAAATATTCAAAATCTTCTGTTAAAATATTACTATACTCTGATAAACTAAAACGTGACAAACTATATAAAGAATTATTGCAAGTCTTTACAAGACCTAAATTCATATAATTATAATATAATTTAGAATATAACTTATAATATGCTTTTTGATTTATTATTTCAAAAAAACGATAAATTAAGGTAATAACACCAAAAATAATTAAAATAACAACCGCTTTTTTAAAAGCATTATAACTTATATAATCTATTGCTTTACTATATAAAATAGGAATTATTAATAATAAAACAACAATAGCAATACTTGTAATAAATTTATATATAAATTCTTTTTTACAACTAAGAAGGATTTGTTTATTTTCACTTTTTGACATATTCCACCATTATTATTTTAAACAAAACCTATTATTAAATACGAAAAATAATTTCTTATTAATTATTTATGTAAAATTGTCTTTGTGACAATAACATATTTAAATACTTCATAAATATATCAAAAAGATTACGTTCTTATATGTCCACAAATCACTTTCACAAAAAAAACGTAATCTTTTTCAAAATTTGCATTATGTAATAATCGTTTCATAAAATTAATTTAACTAAATATTGCTATATAGATCATTTAATGTCATCAAATAATTGCCTAATATCTATTTCCAATGCATCGGCAAATTTTCCAATAGTTTCTAAAAGTGGTGTTTTTTCGATGGATAAACATTCTAAATCTCTAACATATCCGTGAGTCAAACCAGTCAAATCAGCAAGTTCTTGAAGTGTATACTTTCGCATTAACCGATACTTTCTAATGTTTTTTCTAACAATAATTGACAATTGTTCTTTTGAGTATCTGCTAGTCAAAGTATATCACTCCCTCTCATACAAAAATTATTTCATAAATTTTTTAAAAAATATGTCGTCTGCGTGAAGTTTATATGTTACAATAATAGGGAAAGGAGTTAATAGTTATGAATAACGTTGGGACAAAACAATGCAAAAAATGTAAGGCACCAATCAACATAAAAGCAAAAAAATGCCCATACTGTGGATCAAGCCAAGGAATGCCTGTTTGGTTAATTGTTATTATAGTTATTGTTGCTATGAGCATTATTTCAAATACTATCACTGATTATGAAGAACCCACGAACGGAACATCAAATGGAACTTCATCTAACCAACAACCAGAAGAAATAAAATATATTAAAGTATCTAAAGACGATTTAGATGAAGCGTTAGAAAATAATGCTGCATCAGCAAAAGAAAAATATAATAAAAAGTATGTTGAAATAACTGGTAAATTAGGAACAATAGATTCTGACTTAAAATATATTTCATTAGAGTCAACAACCAAGGAATTTGATTTTAATGGTGTTTTTTGTAGAATTAAAAACAGTGAACAAAAAGAAATCGTTAAAACGTTATCATCAGATCAAGAAATAACAATTAGAGGTAAAATTACTGATGTTGGCGAAGTTTTAGGCTATTATTTAGACATAATTGAAATTATTGCAAACTGATATTAACAACAAAATAAATTATAGTAGTAATAAAAGTGAAAGCGGACACAAAAATGTGAGCCGCTTTTTTTTGTAATATAATGCTTATCGTATCTAATTGCTTCATAGAAAATATGCACAATTAAAAATTTGGACTATAAAACCCTGATTCAATATAAAATTGAACCAGGGCTCTAATAATTTTATGAACAATTTTTGCTAAATCAATACTACTACTTTTTATTCTTTAATTTTTGCTTTTTAGAATTATTTACCTCTTGCTTATTAATAACTATTGTCATAATAACATATGTTAAAAAGATAAGACCAAATAAAACATATATCATAATTCTAAAAGAAGTTCCTTTTAATTTATAAAGTGTTAAAATACCATTACCAACGCGATATATTAAAATCATAGTAATAAGCAACAATAAAACGATGTTTCGTTGAATATTTCGTAATTTTAAATATTTTTCATCATTTTTATTTACAATAAAAACTAAAATAGTTGCATTAATTAAAAAGATAATCCATAAAATAATACCAATTATCATCCCAATACTAAAAGTTTTAATTGATATTTTTTCATATATGTATATTTTTTGTGTATATAATAAACAAAGTGAACTAAATCCTAAAAGAATTATTATAATTTTATAAATCAATAATTTTTTATCTTCTTTCATCATTCCCTCTTTTCACAAGTATTATATCATACATCTTTTTATTAATAAAAAAAAATCTTCATCTTGGACAAAGATCTTTATATTAATTTAGCATAATTATTTAAAAACTTATTAAATGACATGCTACTATTTAAAACTAATTTCCAATAATTATAATTTATTTTTAATATTTTAAGAGAATCTTTATAAGGACATAACTTTAATTCATTCTTAATTTTATTATAAATACTTTTAGAACCTTTCTTAAATTTTTGATTAGAAAATGCTAATAAACTTATAAAATTAATTCTAATTAAATCATCATGATAATAATTTGTTCGTTCATTAAAGAATAAATTTTCGTATTGACAGTTGAAAATAGCCATAAGCATTCTTTCAATACCAAAGCCATATTCAATAAAAGTTTTATGATGGCAAAAAATAAGTAAAATATCTGATACTTCAAGCCCATTAATATAGAATTTTATTATAAAATGTTTTTCTTTATTTAGATATTTATATTCTTTCTTATTTAACTTTATCTTTAAATTTGAAGCATGAATTCCAAGTTTAGAATAAATATCAATAACTTCATTTATACATTCAAATAAATTGTTATTAAATTCTTTAAAATAGGAAACATTAACAAAGGAAATAGATGATTTGTATTTTGTCACTCCCATTAATTTTTCTTTAGAATAGCGCACAACGGGTTGAAAAATTAAAGATGGGTTATGGGGCATTTTAATATTATCATAAAAATACGGATAATATAAATCTAAACCCGATCCTATAAAAGAATTATTTTTATATGAATCTAAAATATCTAATGGTTTATACAAAATACAATGATTTAAACTAGTTAGTGTATTGTATATTTTTTGATAACCTTCAATAATATTTAACTTTTGCTTAAATGAACATGTTGCCTGATAATTATTTTTAACAAAAATATAACTTTTAGCATTTTCATTTATACACCAATGGTTGTTAATTAAATCATTCTCTATGAGATTTAAAATATCACAAGCATTCATAATCAGCTTTTAATAGTTCCATAAATATTTCATCTTGAAGTTTGCCATCAAAATAAAAACATTCATGACGCACACCGATGGTTTTGAAGCCTATTTTTTGATAAGCTTCATAAGCATTTTTGTTAAGAGCATATACACTAAGGAAGATATTATTTAAATTCAAATAATTAAAAGCATAATTTATCATTAATTTAATAGCCTCTGTTCCATATCCATGATGTCTATTTTCATCATCACCAATAAAAATGCCTAATTCAGCAGTTTGATTAATATTATCAACATTAACTAAACTAACATTCCCTATTAATTTATCATTATTTTTCAAAACAATAGCAAAATTATAAGGGGTAACAGCTAATTTTTCTAAAAATTCCTTTTCTGAAGCAGCATTAATAACATTGGTATATTGTTTTATATAACGACTTGTTTTATAGTCATTCATCCATTTAGCATATAATTCATAATCATTAACATCAATTGGTGATAAATATATTTTTTCACCTTCTATTTTTTTAAAATACATATTCTTCTCCCTTCAAATTCTAAAAAATCGCTCAGCATTCTTGGATAAAACCTTTCCCTTGTCTTCTTTAAAGACATCAATAACATCCTCTACTGGTTTATCGTCAAAAACATCATTTCTATTTGGTTCACTATAATTCCAATTATAATCTACATCAAATAAAATTTTACTAAGTTTAACATATTCTTTTAATTTTAACAATAAATCTTTTGAAGATTTAAAATCTAAATACATTTCATCTTTAGCGAATGATAATAATTTAGTTGGCCCTAAGCCTAAAACCAAATTATTAGACTCATTTATCAATTTTATCGCTTCTGGTTCAAAACGAGCACAATGAGTGATATATCCTTGTAGATCATTATCATTAAATAATCTACACCACTCTTTGGCATCGTTAACACCTCTTATATTAAAAGTATTAGATTTATTACGCATATAATCTGTATGCACAATAATAGGTAGTCCCAGATACTTTAATTTCTTTATAGCAGCTTCATTTGTGTATAATTCTTTAGGCATTAAACCGGCTGCTAAACCATGAATTTTAATTGCAACTGGCTTATAAATTTGTTTTATATAATCTAAATAATCATATGTATCAAGAAGTGGATGGATAAGTGGAATAAAGTGCATATTTATATTGGTATTTGTATTATTAATTTTAGCAAATAGTTTTTCATTAGTTATTAAATAAGGATTATTTAAACTATTTTTATAATAGTCTGAATAATAAACTATGCCATTATCAAACTTCCATCTTAAATAAAGTTTTTCATCTTTATTTTCATCAACTATTTGATTAGGAACAGGCATTAATAGTGCGTCGGTTATCTTTTCACTTGAAGATAAAGCAAGATAGTTATCAATTGTTGCTTCTAGGCACCCAATATCATGACCTATATGACTATGACAATCAATAATTCGCATAAATCCTCCTAATAGTTATTTAGTTTTATCTTACCATTAATAATTTTTTTAGTTACATCATAGTGTTTTTTCAAATATTTATTAACAATTTTATTAATACCATCACGAATCTTTGTTGATACATCTTCATTTAATTCAACAGAAACATTCCAAGGGTTTTCCATTTCGTCCCCCATTTTAGAAGTCATATAAACAATGTTTTCAACATGATATTTATCATAAATTGCCCTGCTTATTTCATTACCGATAGCAGAGAATATTTTGCCAGTATGGTATACAGGATTTTTACCACAAGAAGCCTCCATACTAAAATGACGTGAAAAAGGAATTAAACCCATCGGACGATTACCACGACCAACCGCTCCTTCATCACCACTTTCAATGGCACTACCAATAACAGTCATATACATATCATTTTTTTCGTAATTATCACGTGTATTTAAATAAATTGCATAATTTCCATCAAAATATTTTTCGATTATAGATGCTATATCTTTTTTTATTTTATTTAATTTTTCTTTGTAATCATCTAAATTCAAAACATACTTTGATATTAAAGGAACACATGATGTTATTTCAATAAGACTACCTTTTCTAATACCCATTACTTTAATATCACTACCTGTCCAAGGATTTCTCTTTTTATATTCAGAACTATTTAATGTCTTTTCAATATCAAGAACTAATTTTTCTAATTTACTCATAGGATAATAACTTACAGTTGTAGAAGTATCATTACATTTAAAATGATTATTATGACGATGTAAATCTTCTTTGGAAACAACTTCAAAAAAACGTTTACGCTCATTTAAAGTTGTGCCGTCATCATTGTAAACAACGCCTGGTCCTTCATTATGATGCGTATTATCAACTATTACTAAATCTTTTTCCACATTAAGTAGTGGAAATAATTTTTTAAAATAAGTCTTAATAGTTTTATTAACAATCTTCATATAATCAATTTGATCATTATTAAAATTATTTGTAAAACGACCATTTACTAAAACTCTTATAGGAGAAGTTATTTCACCACCTTGAAACCATACTTTTGAACCTCCTCCAAGAACTGATAATTTATCAATCATATGTCTTAATATTACGCCATACTTTGATAAACAATACTTTGAATAATTGGCTGATATCTTCTCCGCTAAAGCATCGCATATATTATCAGGATGTCCCATACCTTTTGTTTCAACAACCTCAAACGCAACATCATCAATATTTTTTTTGGCATTAACATAAATAAACGTTTCCATAGACCTCCTTATCATATATTTACATTAAAAAATATTATCAAAACTCGCATTTTATAACTAAAAAATCATATATTATTAAATTTTTATTTCAGAAGATACCTTATAGTTAAAATATAATATTAATAATCATTTATTGTCAACAAAAATATTAGTATTTGTTAATTTTTTTAGACAATTTCCTTCCAAAAAATGGACACTGGACAAATGAAGAAAAAAATTGTATAATTGTAAAGTTAATAGTTCTTTATTATTAAAGAAAGGAGAAGAATGAAAGAAAAAGACCAAAAGACGAAATTCGTTGTTTTAGGCGGATTGGGTGAAATTGGTAAAAATATGTATTTAGTTGAGCATGATGATGAAATAATTATTATCGATGCTGGTATTAGTTTTGCAGATATGTCACTTTTAGGTATTGATTATATTGTCCCTGATTATACTTATTTAAAAGAAAATGAAAGTAAAATTAAGGGATTATTTATTACTCACGGACATGAAGATCATATTGGTGGCATACCATTTTTATTACAAAGTGTAAACATTCCATATATATACGCTCCAAATCAAGCAAGTGAATTAATTAAAATGAAACTAGCTGATAAAAACATACGCTATGATAACATTATTACTTATAATAGCGATGACGTATATAAATTTAAATACTTTACTGTTGATTTTGTTAGAACAACCCACTCTATTCCTGATTCACACGGAATTCGTGTTAAAACTCCAGATGGTGTAATATTTACAACTGGAGACTTTAAAATAGACTTTACACCAATTGGACCAATGGCTGATTTACATAAAATGGCTGAAATTGGTAAAGAAGGTGTAACATTACTTGTTAGTGATTCAACTAACGCTTTAAATGAAGGAATTAGTGCTTCAGAGTCAAAAGTAGATGAAGCTTTAAATGAAATTTTTGAAAAACATACTAATGAAAGAATTATTATTGCAACTTTTGCATCCAATATTTATCGGTTAAAACATATTGTTGAAACATGTTATAATCATAAAAGAAAAATCTGTATCTTCGGAAGAAGTATGGAAAATAATATTGAAATATCCATTAAAGGTGGATACATTAATCATAAAGAACTATTTATAAGTGCCGAAGAAGCAAATAATTTAAAGCCTAAAGAAGTCTGTTTACTTTGCACAGGAAGTCAAGGTGAACCATTAGCAGCGCTTTCAAGAATTGCTGATGGTGAGCATCGGTCAATTAAATTAAGACCGGATGACGTTGTTGTATTCTCATCAAGTCCTATTCCTGGAAATGCTATGAGTATTGGTAAAACAATTAATAAGTTATACTTAAAAGGAGTTAAAGTATATACTAACTCTGATACAAACGATATACATACATCAGGACATGCCAATATTGAAGAGTTGAAACTTATGATTCGTTTATTAAAACCAAAATATATGTTACCTTTCCATGGTGATTATCGAATGTTAAAAAATCATGCTGATATCTCAATTATGTGCGGTGTTAACAAAAAAAATACTTTCCTACTTGCTAATGGTGATTCATTAATCCTAGATAAAGGTGTTATCACCAAGGGTGATAGTATTAAACAAGATGACGTATACATTGATGGAAATCGTGTTGGAGAAGTGCAAACACAAGTAATAAGAGATCGTAAAATAATGGCTGCTGATGGTATTCTAGTAATTATCGCAAATATTGATATGCGAAATCACAAGTTACTAATTAAACCAACAATTACAACTCGGGGCTTTATTCAAGTAAATCGCAGTGAAGAATTAATTAAGAAAATAGAATACAAAGCAAGCACACTTATTACAGAAAAGCTTAAAGAAAATGCGGTAACATTTAATGATATTAAATCATATCTTGCTATTCAAGTTGCAAGTTACATTAGCGATTTAACTGGTCGTCATCCAATTATTTTACCAATTATTTTAGACATTAAAAAATCTAATCAGAAAACAACTGACTAGATTTTTTTATTTAATACAACTATTGGGTCACTATTATTAACATTTTGGAAAAACTCATTTAACAAGCGAACATCCCCTTCATTTAAGTTAGCATTAATACCCAACTTATTATATGTTGTTAACTCATTCAAATACTTACTCAAATGTTTATATACATTCTCTTTTGATAAAACATTGCAATAAAACGTTCTAAGCATCCCAAAGTAATTATTATAACCTTGATATAAATAATAAAAATAGGCATCATTTAATATACTATGAAAATAAGCATTATTTATCGGCATAGTTTTAAATAAATTAAAGACAAAATTAACGGCAAAGAAGTTGGCATCCTTTTCACTTGGAAAAAGGTTGCCATTTCTTTTATAAGTCTCATTCAAGTCCCCTCTTATACAATCAAACATAACCATCTTATATACATAATCATTCGTATTATTAATTGTTTGAGAAGATATCGCTTTATTTTGAATAACGTGTCTTATTTCATGAAGAATAATAACCAACTGATGAAATATTTGAAATAAAATCTTAGTATTAAAATCTAAACTATAATGACGATTATTACAAAAACTTATACTATCATTAAGCATATTACGAGGATTAAAAGACATAACTTTATTATAAGCAGAATACTCAGCAATATTAGGAACAAAATAATCAGATATTACAATGTTATCTAAATATTTATCACAATCATACAACTTAATGATTATAGATGTAATATTATAAATATCCATTCTATCTAAAATACGCTTTTCAGAAATTGCCGTTGAAATAATATTACATACTTCATTCATGCTTCTTCATCTTCTTCTTATCATTTATAGCATAATCAATATCTTCTTTATCTATTAAAACATTAGCAATAAAAATATTGTTACGATCATTAACATCAATTGGAAAACCTAAAGACATTTTTTCATACGTTGATAGTTCATTACAGTGATTTTCAAATTCATAATAACATTGTAAATCATGAACTACTCGCTCATAATATTTTTCTAGATTACATACCGAAAAATCAGGTGGTAAGTAGCCATCAAATAAATTAAGAAAGTAAAAAGACTTAAGTTTAGTTAAAACATCCTTTTTAAAATAATGACACCTAGAAATAATTAAAAGTGTTAATCTAATAGCATATATATAAGCTTCACGTTCTAATGGATTAATTTTATAATTTTTACGATAACTTTCTTCATCTTCTTTTAAACGATTTCTTTGACAATCTCTAATTATTAAGGACATAATATCTGTTGTCTCACTGCAATAAATAGCATATTGCATAACATGACGTAATTCATGAAAAATAGTTATTAAATTTTGAATAATGGTATATTCGTGGAATGTTAAATTATATATTTCCTTATCATGATTATAATTATAAAAAGTCACTTCATTTATAGCATCAGCATTAAAATATAAAACTTGATTAAGAAGATCATAATGCGCTAAATGATTAACTTTTGCACCATAATCAATTGAAACATCTTGAACATATTGACTAATTTCATAATATGTCAAAAAACTATAAATTATTTTCTTTAA
This sequence comes from uncultured Bacilli bacterium, assembly GCA_934167885.1. Classification (GTDB taxonomy): domain Bacteria; phylum Bacillota_I; class Bacilli_A; order RF39; family UBA660; genus RUG12783. The sequence goes on along the minus strand of CAKPMB010000003.1, from coordinate 45,562 downwards.
TTGTAAACTAGTTAAAGCTTGTTTATTAATTAATGCTTCACGAACAATGTCAATAATCTCATCCATAAATAACCTCAAAACTTCGCAATATTATACCATATTTCTTTAAAAAATGCAAAAGGCATGGTAGAATAAACAATATAAAATAAATTTAAGGAGGTCAAATGAAGAAGAACATTATTTTAATTTTAGCTATTCTACTATTTATTCCAAGAAATGTTCTAGCAAATGATAATGTTAATATTTATCTATTTTATAGTGAAACATGCCATTTTTGTCATGATGCTGATAATGCTATAAAAAGTTTAGTAAATGAAAATGATAAATTAAAATACTATAAATATGAAACTTCCAAAGATCAAAATATATATAATCGTATTATGTTAAATAAAGTGCAGGGACACTTTCATATAAATGAAACAGCATATCCATTAGTTATTATTGGAAATAGATATATTATAGGCTATGATGATAGTATTAAAGATGAATATATTAACATTATAAATAATGCCCTAAACATAACATACACTGATAATACTGGTGTTATTTTAGGTTTAGTAGACAATAATAACAATAATTTAAAAAAAGAATATAAAATAAAAACTATTTTAGGCACAATTAACTTAAAGAATAAACCATTATTTTTAACTTCAATTATTTTAGGAATAAATGATAGTATAAATACCAATCATTTATGGGTAATATTCTTAGTTATAGGCATTATTATATTAATTATTGATAGAAAGAAACAAATTAAAGCCAGTATTATTTATTTTATAACAAGTGCCTTAATTAACTTAATTTATATTATGTCATGGTCAACAATTAATAATTACCAGAAAATTATTGAAATACTTCTTGGTATAACAATTCTTTCTTTAGGATTTATTAGTTTATATCAATATAAACAAAAAAATAAGGAACCATTGTTTAAAGGCAAAAATTGGATAATGATTCTAAGTATGATAATTGTTAGTATATTAATAAGTATAGTTGAAAACAATTTAATTTGGAAACCACCGCTTATGTGGTCAGAATTAGTAAGTATAAGTAATTTAAATGAAGCTAGTTACATGATATATTTACTTGTATACACAAGTTTCTATCTTCTTGATAAAATCATTTTAATAAGCATTTTAACTTATATTTTAAGTAAACAGAAAATAATTAAAACATCAATTATAAGTCTTGCCTTATTAATAATAATAGGCATATGTCTTATAATTAATGCGGAGTGGTTAATATTTAAGTTTTAAGAAACGCACGTTTCTTTTTTTTGCATAAAATAATTTAGGTGAAAAATGAATTATACAGTTTATATAGATGTTGTTGACAAATCCAATATCAGTCAAAGTATAAGTGAACAACTATTTCAAATGTTAAAAGATAACAATATAAATACTGTCTTTTTAGATAATACATTATCTATTAGTGAAAAGGTTAAAAAAATTAATGATGAAGCTACTAATGCTATTGTTATATCTAATCAGATGAATAATAGTCAAGTTAGTGAAATAATATATTCACTCTACTATGATAACCGCCTTCCATTACTTATAAATGATGAATTAAAAACCATTCTTAATATTGCCAAATACTATCAATTACGTCTTCCAAATGACACATCTAAAGATTTTTATGAAATAATAAGAGAAACTCCTGATGCCGAATCAATCATTATAAGATATGAAAATGTAGCAAATAATTTAGTAGAAAAAATTGTTGAATTATTATTTCAAGCATTAAACAAATATATAAATAAAAGTAATATTTATATTGTTCAAAAGGGTGATACCATATACTCTATTGCCAAAAAAATGGGTCTTAAAGCTAACGATATAATAAATGCTAATAATCTTGAAAACTACAATCTATCCATTGGTCAAGAATTAATTATTCCAAGTTCTAGTATGACTGTTGAAGATTCAGAAACACATACAGTTGTATCAGGTGATAGTTTATATAAAATTGCCAACAAGTTTAATACAACTGTTGATGAAATTAAAAGATTAAATAACCTCACTAGTAATACTCTGTCAATCGGCCAAAAACTAATTATAAAACAAAATAATAGTAGTGATAACAACAATAACAATACAAATAACGAAACATACACTGTCGTTGCTGGCGATAGTTTATATAAAATTGCTAATAAATTTAATACAACTGTTGATGAAATTAAAAGGCTAAATAATCTTACTAGTAATAACCTATCCATTGGTCAACAACTAATTATAAAACAAAACAATAGTAGTGATAACAACAATAACAATTCAAATAACGAAACATACACAGTCGTTGCTGGTGATAGTTTATATAAAATCGCTAATAAATTTAATACAACAGTCGACGAAATTAAAAGATTAAACAATCTTACAAGTAATAATCTATCTATCGGTCAAAAATTAATTATCAAAAAAAATACAACAGAAAATAATAAAACTTATACTGTTGTACCAGGGGATAGTCTTTATAAAATTGCCAACAAATATGGAACAAGTGTTGATGAAATTAAAAGACTAAATAACCTTACAAATAATAATTTATCTATTGGGCAGACATTACTTATACCATAAAAAAAGCAAACATAAAGTCTGCTATTTTACTAATTCAATAATATCAATTAATGCACCATCGCCACGACGTTCATTAACTTTTAAAATTCTTGTATATCCACCATCACGTTTTTCATAACGTTTTGCTAAATCATTAAATACTTTATCAACAACTTCTTTGTCATTATGAAGGAACGCTAAGGCAGAACGTCTTGAAACTAAATCACCACGTTTACCTAAAGTAATCATTTTATCAACACATTTACGAACTTCTTTAGCGCGTGTTTCAGTTGTTGTAATTCTCTCTTTCATGATAACTTCTTTCGTTAAAGTAGCAAGCATACTACGACGATGTTTATTATCACGACCTAATTTTCTATATGCCATTAGTACCTCCTAGTCATTATCACGTAAATCTAGGCCCATTTCTTTAATCTTGTCTAAAACTTCTTTTAAAGATTTCTTTCCTAAATTACGTATTTTCATTATTTCACTTTCATCTTTACTTACTAAATCTTGTAATGTATGAATATTTGCTCTCTTTAAGCAATTGTATGCTCTTACTGAAAAATCTAAATCATCAATTGATGTTTCTAATGCCTTAGTCTTTGAATCTTCAGTTTTTTCAATCATCATACCAGTCATATCAGCAATATTACTTAAATCAGTTAACATCTTAAAATGTTCAATCAAAATTTGTGAAGCAAGTGCAACAGCTTCTTCTGGGCGCATAGCACCATTTGTCCAAACATTTAATATTAAACGATCATAATTTTCATTTTGTCCAACACGAGCACTTTCAACTTCGTATGATACTCTTTCAATTGGTGAATATAGTGAATCAACAGCAATTAAACCAACCTTTTTATTATTAGCAAGTTCTAATGCTTTTTTATTTTCTTCACTACGAACGTATCCACGACCATTTGAAATATTAATTTCCATACCTAAATGTCCACCACGAGCTACTGTCGCAATAACTAAATCAGGATTTAAAATTTCAATATCTGCATCATGAATAATATCACCAGCTGTAACAATAGTTTCATCCTCTTTACCGGTTACATCAATTCTAATAACTTTTTCATCTTGAGTATGATTCTTAACAACTAAACTTTTTAAATTTAATATAATTGTTACAACATCTTCTCTTATGCCTTCAATTGTTTGGAATTCATGTTGAACTCCATCAATCTTAACACTAGAGATTGCACTACCAGGTAAGCTTGATAATAAAACTCTTCTTAAAGCATTACCGATTGTTGTTCCAAAACCTCTTTCTAAAGGTTCTAATTCAAATTTACCATAGAAATTACTTTCTACGTAATCTGTTATTTTATAAATTGGTTTTTCAAATTGAATCATGAAATCCTCCCTTTTAATAATACTATCCGCGTGGACGTTTTGGTGGACGACATCCATTGTGTGGAATAGGTGTTACATCATCAATTGATGTAATTTCAAGGCCTGCAGTTTGTAATGATCTAATTGCTGTTTCACGACCAGGTCCTAATCCTTTAACAAATACCTCAACCTTACGCATACCTAAATCATATGCTTTTTTACCAGCAGCTTCTGAAGCTAGACCAGCAGCAAATGGTGTAGATTTTTTACTTCCTTTGAAACCTAAAGCACCAGCTGATGCCCAAGCAATAGCATTTCCTTCTTTATCAGAAAGAGTAACTATTGTATTATTAAAAGTTGCATGAATATGAGCTATTCCTTCAGGAATATTCTTCTTAACTTTTCTCTTTCTTTGCTTATAAGCCATGTTATCCTCCTATAATTTTATTAAACTATTTCTTTTTATTAGCAACAGTCTTACCTTTTCCTTTTCTTGTGCGAGCATTTCTATTAGTTCTTTGCCCACGAACAGGTAAACCTTTTTTATGACGAGTTCCTTGATATGAATTAATTTCCATTTTTGTTTTAATGTTCATATTTACTTCACGACGTAAATCACCTTCAACTAAATGTTCACCAATAGCATCACGAAGTAAATTTAATTCTTCAATTGTTAAATCGCCTGCTTTTTTAGTTGGGTCAATCTTTGCTTTTTCGCAAATTTCTTTAGCAAGACTATGCCCAATACCATAAATATAAGTTAGAGATATCACAATATGTTTGTCATTAGGGATATCTACACCTTTTATACGTGCCATAAATTCCTCCTTATTTTACCCTTGAGTTTGTTTGTGTTTTGGGTTCTCACAAATAACCATTACTTTTCCTTTTCGTTTAATTACCTTGCATTTAGCACAAATTGGTTTTACTGATGGTTTAACTTTCATTATTTTCCCTCCTATTTCCTATAGGTTATACGCCCACGTGTTAAATCGTATGGCGATAACTCAACAACTACATTATCGCCTTCCACGATACGAATGTAATTCATTCGCATTTTACCGGAAACGTGAGCTTCAATGATATGCTTATTCACAAGCTCAACCTTGAATTTGTAACCCGGTAAAACTTCTAAAACTTTTCCTTCTACCTCAATCGTATCATTTTTAGCCATTTAATTTCCTCCCCGTCAAAATTCGATATCCATTATCGGTAACAGCAACCGTATGTTCATAATGAGCACTTGGGCTATTATCAACGGTTTCAATTGTCCAATCATCATCAAGAATACAAATATCTCTTCTTCCCAATGTCAACATTGGTTCAACAGCAATAACCATACCCTTCTTTAAAACTGGACCAGTTCCTCGATGACCATAATTTGGAACATCCGGTTCTTCATGCACAGAAGTTCCGACACCATGACCAACTAATTCACGAACAACACCTAAATTATACTTTGTTGCACAATTAAATATTGCTTCGCCAATATCGCCGATATGGGCACCTGGTTTAATTTCATTAAGACCAGCGAATAAACTTTCCTCTGTATGTTTTAATAATTCCTTCTTCTTAGGACTTATCTCACCTACAGCGTATGTCCAAGCTGAATCACCATGATATCCCTTATAACAAGCACCAATATCTATTGATATTATATCACCATTTCGAAGACGACGACGACTTGGAATACCATGAACAACTTCTTGATTAATACTTGTGCATATACTTGCTGGAAATCCATCATAATTTTTAAAAGATGGCGTTGCACCTTTACTTAAAATAAACGCTTCAGCTAACTCATCTAATTCCTTAGTAGTTATCCCTTCTTTAACAAAGGGTTTTAAATACTGATGTGTTTCATAAACGATATTTCCAGCAATTGCCAATAATTCAATTTCACGATCACTTTTAATACTAATCATTTATCAAAGCCTCTATTTCCTTTAATGTATCCATAGGATCATTTGACTTTATGGTATATAAAACATTCTTTTTATCATAATAGTCTAATAAAGGCATCGTTTTTTCAAGATATGTTTTATAACGATTTTGAAATGAATCATAGTTATCATCTGTTCTTTGATACAATTCGCCTCCACATTTGTTACATTTACCTTCAACAACGGGAGCATTTACATTTGTAAGAACGTTATGTGTTTGACCACATACCTTACATATACGACGTCCAGTTATTCTTTTTTCAAGAACATCTTTAGCCGTATCTAAATTTATTACAATTCCTAGTGAACGATTAATTCTTTTTAATATTTCATCATATTTAATAGCTTGTTCAAGATTTCTTGGAAAGCCATCTAGAATATAACCATTATCAAGATCAGGCATACTAAGTCTTTTTTCTACTGCTTCATAAACAATATCATCAGGAATTAGTTCTCCTTTTTGTAACAAATTCTTTATATTATGGCCTAAGTCATTATCAACATTAGCCATTTCTCTTAAAATATCACCTGTTGAAATATGGACATAATTATATTTTTCACATAATTTCTCCGAAGCTGTGCCTTTACCGGCAGCAGGTGGAGCTATGAATATAATATTTTTCATCTTCTTATCTTCTTCTTCCTTTTACAGCTTTTTTGTATGTTCTTGTTGCAAGGCTTCCTTCAAGCTGTTTATAAGTTTCAAGAGCAACACCAACAACAATCAATATTCCAGTTCCACCAATGGCAGCACCAATTTGTGAACCAGTCAATTTTTGTAAAATAATTGGTATAATCGCAAGAACAATTAAGAAACATGTTCCTGTGATTGTTATTCTTGATAAAACATAACTAACATACTTTGTTGTATCCTTACCTGGACGAATACCAGGTATATATCCACCATTCTTTTGTAAATTCTCTGATACATCCTCTGGTTTTAATTGTAAGAATGTATAAAAGTATCCAAAGAAGAATATTAAAATTATATATATTATAAATCCAACGGGTTTTGTATAATCTAAATATGTATTTACAAAACTTTTAAATCCCTCATTGCTAACAAAATTAGCGATAGTTGCAGGAATTGCTAACAAACTAGATGCAAAAATTACTGGAATAACGGATGCTGTATTCAATTTGATTGGTAAAAATGATTGCTCACTACCATATGAACCAGTTGTTCTATTAGCATATTGAAGAGGAATTCTTCGCTCTGCCTCTTGAACATATATAACACCAACAATAATTACAAAATATGCAAGAATAAAACCCACAAATTTTAAAATACCAAGGGTTATAGGCCATGCGCCACCAGTGAATACTACAAGCTCCTTAAAAGCTGCAATAAATGTTGATGGTAAGGTTGATATAATACCAGCCATAATCATCAAACTAACACCATTACCAATACCTTTTTGAGTTATTTGATCTCCTAACCACAAACAGAAAGCTGTTCCAGCTGTTAAAATTACAGCAACATACAAATAATCAAAACTACTAGCATTACCTAGGAATGCATAACTAAATGCATATCCTTGAATAAAAGCAAAAGCTATACCAACGTATCTAGTTATTTGATTAAGTTTACGTCTTCCAACAGGTCCTTCTTTTGATAATTCGGAAAAATAAGGAATTATATCCATCTCTAGTAATTGAATAATAATACTAGCAGTAATATATGGTGAAACACCTAATGCAAAAATTGAGAAATTTTTTAAGGCACCACCACCCATGGCATTTATTAATTCCAAAAATCCAAGGTTATTAGTAATATCTGTTGTTCCAGGAACTCTTAGGGTAGTTCCTACAATAAAAATTAACAATGCACCTAATGTAAATAATATTCTTTTACGTAAGTCCTTGTTGGTAGGTGCAAATATTTGCTTTAAATTAGCAAACATGTTACATCACCTCGTACTTACTTCCTGACTTCTCTATTTTTTCAATAGCTTCACGTGAAAATTTATCAGCTTTAATAGTTAATTTCTTTTCAAGTGTGCCATTTCCTAATACTTTAACACCATCTAATTGGTTCTTAACTAATCCACTTTCTTTTAATAATTCTTTAGTAACTACTGTTCCATCTTCAAATCTATTTAAATCAGAAACATTAATTACAGCATATTTAATCTTAAATGGAGCATTTGAAAAACCTCTTTTTGGAAGGCGACGATAAAGTGGTAATTGTCCACCTTCGAATGTAGCTTTTATTGATACACCACTACGAGCTTTTTGACCTTTTTCACCGCGGCCACTTGTTTTACCAAGTCCAGATCCCATACCACGACCAACACGTCTTCTTTCTTGTTTTGCTCCTTTATTTTGCATTAATTCATTTAACTTCATTATCCTAAAATCTCACTTTCTGTTTTTCCGCGTAAGCGACAAACTTCATCCATACTCTTAAGAGATTTTAATGCATTAATTGTTGCTTGCGCCATATTTAACTTAGTACGAGCTCCAAGTGACTTTGAAGAAATATCTTTAACACCAGCAAGTTCTAGTACAGATCTAACAGCACCACCAGCGATTAATCCAGCACCAGCAGGAGCAGGTTTAATTAAAACCTTAGCAGCACCTTGTTTACCAACTACTTCATGAGCAATTGTGCGGTTATCTATTAGATTTATCTTAATTAAGTTCTTGTTAGCAGATTGGATAGCTTTTTTAACAGCATCTGGTACTTCACTAGCTTTACCAATACCTATACCAACAGTTCCTTTTTTGTCTCCAACAACAACAGTAGCAGAGAAACGACGTTGACGTCCACCTTGAGTAACTTTAACAACGCTTTTTACTTCAATAACTAACTCTTCTAATGTTTTTGTCTTGTCTCTATTATCTTTTCTATTATTTTGCATAACGCCTCCTAGAATTCTAGACCATTTTCGCGAGCAGCTTCAGCTAAAGCTTTAACACGTCCATGGTATAGGTATCCACCTCTATCAAATACAACTTTGTCAATACCAGCTTTCTTTGCTTTTTTAGCAAGAACTTCACCGATCTTTTTAGCTGCTTCTAGATTGTTAGTTGTAAGTTTTAAATCTTTATCTAATGAATTAGCACTTACTAAGGTAATACCCTTTTCATCATCGATAATTTGTGCGTAAATATTAGTATTAGAACGATATACACAAAGTCTAGGCACTTCACTTGTTCCATAAACTTTGCTACGAACACGTTCATGTCTTATTTTACGCGTTTCGTTTTTTGATACTTTGTTTATCATTTTCTTCTCCTTATCTATTATTTAGCAGCTTTTTTACCTTCTTTACGACGAACATGTTCATCTTTATAACGAATTCCTTTACCCTTATATGGTTCAGGTTGACGAACTTTACGAACGTTAGCCGCAAATTCACCTAATAATACCTTATCACTACCTGAGATAGTAATTTCTGTATTACTAGTAGCTACAACTTTCAAACCAGCTGGAATACTTAATTCAACTGGATGAGAGTATCCTGCATTAATTACTAGTGTATCACCCTTAACATTGAAACGATATCCAACACCAATAATTTCTAAATCTTTTTTATAGCCTTCTTTAAGACCAATTATCATATTAGTTAAATTAGCATTCATTGTTCCATGAATCATATTTGCTTCTTTACTATCATTAACTTTTACAAGAGTAATTTCATTACCATTAACTTCCATTTTAATTAAGTTTGATAATTTCATCTCTAAAGAGTCATTGTTAGAAGAAACTTTTATGATATCGCCATTTAACTCTACATTTATTCCTTCAGGAATAATTATCTTTCTATTTCCAATTCGACTCATATTATTACCTCTACCAAATATAAGCCAATACTTCGCCACCAAGATTTTGTTTACGAGCCTCTTTATCAGTCATAACACCATGACTAGTAGAAATAATGGCAATTCCTAATCCATTTAATACTTTAGGAATTTCATCACTTTTTGCATAAACTCTTAATCCTGGTTTAGAAATACGCTTTAATCCAGTAATTACTCTTTCTTTATTTTGTCCATATTTCAATGTTAACAGAATATTTCCTTGAACATCATCTTTTTCGACCTTATAATCTTCAATAAATCCTTCTTCTTTAAGGATTTTAGCAAGTTCACACTTTAAATTTGAAGCAGGTACACTAACTTCTTGATAGCGCATTTGATTAGCATTACGAATTCTTGTAAGCATATCTGCGATCGTATCTGTTACTACCATAAATTTATCCTCCTTCTACCAGCTAGATTTTTTGACACCTGGTATTTGTCCTTTGTAAGCTAATTCACGAAAACAAATACGGCAAATACCGAATTTACTCATTACAGCATGAGGTCTTCCGCAACGTGAACATCTTGTATATTCACGAACTTTATATTTTTGCTTTCTATTAGCTTTTATAATCATACTTTTTTTAGCCATAATATCCTCCAATTACTTTCTAAATGGCATTCCAAGTTCATCTAATAAATCGAATGCTTCTTCATTGTTTTTAGCAGTTGTTACGAATACAATATCCATACCACGAACTTTTACAACATTATCATATTCGATTTCTGAGAAGATTAATTGCTCTTTAATACCTAAAGTATAATTACCTCTTCCATCAAAACCTTTTGGATTAACACCACGAAAATCTCTAACTCGAGGAAGTCCAATTGTTATTAACTTATCTAAGAAAGTATACATATTTTCACCTCTTAGAGTTACTTTACAACCAATTGCTTGACCTTCACGAACATGAAAACCTGCGATTGACTTACGAGCTTTTGTTACAACAGGCTTTTGACCTGTAATTAACTCAAGATCACTTACTGCTGCATCTAATAATTTAGAATTAGTAGTGGCATCACCAACACCAATATTTACAACAATTTTTTCTAATTTTGGAACTTCCATAATTGATTTATAATTATGTTTTTGCATTAAACTTGGAACTACTTCATTTAAGTATTTTTCTTTTAGGCGGTTCATAGATTACCCTCCTTCCGACTAATCAAACTTTTCGTTTGATTTCTTTGAAACTCTAATTTTTTTATTATCTTTATCTATAGAATGCCCGATTCTAGTAGGTTTTTTTGTTTTTGGATCAATTAACATAACGTTTGATGCATGAATTGGTGCTTCCATTTCAATGATACCACCAGATTCTTGACCATTACCTTTTTTATGTTTCTTAACAATATTAACACCTTCAACAATAACCTTGTTTTCTTTTGTTAATATTTTCTTGATAGATCCTTCTTTACCTTTATTAGAACCAGCTATTACTATAACTTTATCTTTTACTTTAAGATTCATATTTTGCTCCTTTATAGTACTTCTTTAGCAAGAGATACAATTTTCATAAAATCTTTTTCACGAAGTTCCCTTGCTACTGGTCCAAATATACGTGTTCCTATTGGACTCTTATCATCTCTTATAATTACACAAGCATTATCATCAAACTTAATTGAACTACCATCGTTACGATGAATACCAAATTTTGTTCTAACAACAACTGCTTTAACAACTTTACCTTTTTTAACTGTGCCATTAGGAGTAGCCTTTTTAACAGTTCCTACTACTATGTCACCAATATTACCAGTTTTAACCTTGCTACCACCTAAAACACGAATAACTAATAATTCACGTGCTCCAGAGTTATCAGCAACTTTTAAACGGCTTTCTTGTTGAATCATATCTAATCCTCCTTATCTAGAGTTATAAAATAACTGCTTCTTTTACAATTTCTTTTAGATAGAAATACTTCGTCTTTGATAATGGTCTAGTCTCAACGATTCTAACTTCGTCGCCCACCTTAGCCTTATTAGTTTCATCATGTACGGCATATTTCTTTGAAGACTTAACTCTTTTTCCATATAATGGGTCTTTTTTATAAGTCTCTACCACTACGGTAATAGTTTTATTATTTTTAGCACTAACAACTTTACCAATTAATTCACGGCTTCGCTTTTCCATTATTTGTCCTCCTTCATTTCACGTTCACGTAACACAGTTTTCATTCTTGCTACTTCGTGTCTTAAATCTTTAATACGTGAAGGTTTTTCTAATGCGCCTGTTGCTTGTTGAAAACGTAAATTAAATAATTCTTCTTTAGCGCTTACGATATGCTCATTTATTTCTTTAGTGGATAATTCTCTAATCTCTTTAACCTTCATTATTTTTCACCACCATTTTCTTTCATAATAAATTTTGTTCTAACTGGTAACTTGTGACTTGCTAAACGGAATGCTTCACGTGCAGTAGCCTCATCTACACCACCAATTTCAAACATGATTTTGCCTTCTTTAACAACGGCAACCCACTCTTCAACAGCACCTTTACCTTTTCCTTGACGAACACCAATAGGTTTTGCTGTTCTTGGCATATGAGGGAAAATATTAATCCATACTTTTCCACCACGTTTCATATAACGAGTCATGGCAACACGAGCTGCCTCTATTTGATTAGCATTAATCCAAGCTCCATCACGACTTACAAGACCATATTCACCGAAATGTAATTCAGTATTACCTTTTGCGCGACCTTCGTATGGAAGTCTATGAACTCTTCTATATTTAACTCTTGCAGGTATTAAAGCCATAATTACTTACCTCCCTTATTTTGTTTAGTAGGAAGTATCTCACCTTTATAGATCCAAACCTTAACACCAATCTTACCAAATGTTGTATCAGCTTCACTATTAGCATAATCAACATCAGCACGAATTGTATGTAATGGAATAGTTCCTTCAGTATAACCTTCACTTCTTGCCATATCAGCGCCACCTAAACGACCTGATACAGAAGTTTTGATACCCTTTGCTCCAGCTTTCATAGCATTCTTAATTGCACGTTTTTGTGCCATTCTGAATGATGCACGATTGCTTATTTGTTTAGCAATAGAATCAGCAACTAATTTTGCATTTAAATCTGGTTTTTTAATATCAACGATTGAAACGAATACATTAGTTCCAGTTAATTTTGATAATTCCTTCTTAACTTTTTCAATTTCTTCGCCACCTTTACCAATTAATACACCTGGTTTTGAAGAATGAATAATTACTTCACATTTTCTATCATTTTTTTCAATTTCGACCTTGGCAATGCCCTTGTCATTTAAATTTTTCTCAATATATTCACGAATCTTAATATCTTCGTTTAATTTCTTTGAAAAATCTTTCTTAGGAGCATACCATTTTGATTCCCAGTCTTTATTGATTCCAACTCTAAGTCCTATTGGACTAACTTTTTGTCCCATAACAATATCCTCCTATCTATTAGCCACCGTAATAACAATGTGACTAGTTCTTTTATCTTTACGTCCTACATGTCCTCTTGAATCAAACATCATTCTCTTCATAACTGGACCTGCATCAACTCTTGCTTCTTTAACATATAATGTCTTTTCATCCATTTTATTATTGTTAACAGCATTAGCAATAGCTGAATCAAGTACCTTCTTTATAAGACCTGCAGCTTTATTATTATAATTTACCAATATGGTTAACGCTTCATCTGCATTTTTTCCACGAATTAAATCAATTACTAATCTTGCTTTAATTGGAGAAATTCTTTGCATCTTAGCGATTGCTTTTGCTTCCATCTTTATCCTCCTATAAGAACTTTCTACTTGTCTTTATTTTCTCCATGGCCACCGAACTTACGAGTTAGAGCAAATTCACCTAACTTGTGTCCTACCATGTCTTCAGTTACATAAACAGGAATAAATTCTTTTCCATTATGAACTGCAAAAGTATGTCCAATAAAGTCAGGATAAATAGTTGAACGGCGTGACCATGTTTTTATAACTTCTTTTTTACCAGTTTCATTTAATGTCTTTACCTTTTTTAGTAATCTATCGAATACATAAGGTCCTTTTTTTAAACTTCTTGCCATATTTTTTTAATCCTTTCTCTATTTATCATTACGACGACGAACGATAAGTTTGTCGCTTGCTTTTCTCTTACGAGTTTTATAACCAAGTGCTGGTTTACCCCATGGAGTAACTGGTCCTTTACGTCCAACTGGTGCACGACCTTCACCACCACCATGTGGGTGATCATTAGGGTTCATAACAGATCCACGAACTGTAGGACGAATTCCCATATGACGTGTTCTTCCTGCTTTTCCTAATTTAACTAATTCATAATCAGCATTACCAACTTCACCAATTGTTGCATAACAAGTTCCCAATACTTTTCTTTGTTCACCACTTGATAAACGAATCATTACATAATTTCCTTCACGACCAAGGATTTGAGCAGATGAACCAGCAGAACGAGCAAGTTCGCCACCTTTCTTTGGACGTAATTCAATATTATGAATAACAGTACCAACTGGAATATTCATTATTGGAAGAGCATTACCAACTTTAATATCAGCATTCTCACCACTTACAACTTGCATACCAACTTTTAAATCTTTTGGTGCAATAATATATCTTTTTTCACCATCAGCATAATTAATCAAGGCAATATTTGCAGTTCTATTTGGATCATATTCAATAGAAGCTACAGTTCCGATAACATCATATTTATTACGTTTAAAATCAATTATACGATATTTTCTCTTTTCTCCACCACCATGATGACGAACAGTTATTTGTCCTTGGTTATTACGACCACCATTTTTCTTTAATGTAACAATTAAGCTTTTTTCAGGAGTTTTTTTAGTAATTTCTTCATTAACTAAAGTACTCATCTTACGTCTTGCGTTTGTTATTGGTTTAAAATTTCTAATAGCCATTCTTAAACCCTCCTTAATTCAAATCGATTGTCATACCTTCTGCTAATGTAACAATAGCTTTCTTACGACGATTTGTAAGACCAGTATAACGACCTACTCTTTTCTTTTTAGGTTTGATATTTAAAGTGCTAATTTCTTTAACTTTTACTTTAAATATTTTCTCAATTGCTTTCTTAATTTCTGTTTTAGTAGCTTTACTTGAAACGATAAATACATATTTTCCTTTTTCTTGTTCATTTCTACTTTTTTCAGTAATTAATGGAGCTTTAATTATTTCTAAATATTTTGTATCCATATTATTTCAATGCCTCCTCAATTTCTTTAACGGCACTTTCAGTTACTAATAAAACATCAGCATTAACTAAATCAAGAACATTAATTTCATATGGTTCCATTAATAATACATTAGTAAGATTACGAGATGCTAAGATAACATTTTCTGTTAACTCATCCATAACAAGTAATACTTTCTTATTATCTAACTCTAAATCTTTTAGAGCTTTAACCATATCACGAGTTTTATTACCTTCTAAATTAAAATTATCAACTAAAACAATTTCATTATCTCTTGCTTTGTAACTTAAAGCAGATTTAAGTGCTAATTGGCGTTCTTTGCGGTTTGTCTTAATTTTATAATCTCTAGGAACAGGTCCTAAAGCAATACCGCCACCGCGCCATTGTGGAGCACGAATTGAACCTTGACGAGCACGTCCAGTTCCTTTTTGTCTCCATGGTTTTCTTCCACCACCAGATACTTCACTTCTTGTCTTAACTTTATATGTTCCTTGACGAAGACCAGCTCTAGCAGTAATAATTGCGTCATATAATACTTTATCATTTGGTTCGATACCAAATACTTCTTTATTTAAGTTTAAGTCCATTATCTTTTCCATATTTTCCTCCTATATCACATTTATAATATCGATATTATTTATAAATATGTTTATTACTCTTGTGATGTTTCTTCGGTAGTAGGTTCACTAACTTCTTCTACTACATAGCTGATTAAATCTTCCTTAGGATTTACTTTGCCATTTCCTTTGATTGCTGATTTAATCATCACTAAAGATTTCTTTGGACCTGGAACATTTCCTTTAATTAAAAGAAGATTATTATCGACATCAACCTTGATAACTTCAAGATTTTGAATAGTTACTTTTTCATTACCCATATGACCTGGTAATTTTTTACCTTTTAAAACGTGCATTGGTAAAAGTGTTCCTAATGAACCAACTCCACGATGATATTGAGAACCATGTCCCATTGGACCACGTGTTTGATTATAACGTTTGATAACGCCTTGGAAACCCTTTCCTTTACTAACACCAGTTACATCAACGATTTCACCTTCAGTAAACATTGTAACATCAACAGTTTGACCTAAAGTATAATCTGTAACATTAACTCCCCTTATTTCTTTTAAGAAGCGCTTAGGAGCTGTATTTGCTTTCTTTGTATGACCCATGCTAGGTTTATTACTAACTTTTTCTCTTATAGTGCAAGTTGCAAGTTGAATAGCTTCATAACCATCATTTTCTAATGTCTTAACTTGTGTTACAACGTTAGGTTCAACTTCAATAACAGTTACAGGAATAAGTTTACCATTAGTAGTAAATACTTGAGTCATTCCGATTTTCTTACCTAAGATTCCTTTCATAATTTCATTCCTTCCTTATTAGTTCATTTTAATTTCGATATCAACACCACTAGGTAAATCAAGATGTTTTAAAGCATCAATAATTTCCTTATTAGGCTTTTTAATATCAATTAGTCTCTTATGAGTTCTCATTTCGAATTGTTCACGTGAATCTTTATATTTGTGAACAGCTCTTAAAATTGTAAACTTTTCAATTTCTGTTGGTAATGGTACTGGACCACTAATTTCGCCACCAGATCTCTTTACAGTTTCAACAATCTTAGTGCACGCATTATCAAGAACACGATGATCGTATGCTTTTAATCTAATACGTACTTTTTCTCCTTTTGACATTTTTGTGTCACTCCCTTCGTCTATATCTTGTATAGGCATGCTCCGTGCAAATACCCCAATAACCAGAACAACTCAACCTGGTGTATCGACAACCTTGCACATCTATGCACTAAAACACACGCTAATAATTCTATCATAACAACCTATATAAAGCAAGCATTTTTTGGCGATTTTTCAAGGTTTTTTCGTATTTTTGACATAAAAAACAAAAAAATAGATTAAATTTAAATTCTAACCTATTTTTTCATAGACTTTACTAATTCTAATCTCTTATCATAATTTTCTACTTTATCATTAAGTAATAGAATATTATCATTATATGTTTTAATAAATAAATCATGATAATCATTAATTAATTCATCCATTCGCATCGTTGTTAGTGAATGTCTTACAAATTTTAAAAATTTAGGATAATGTTTTATCATTTTAATTAAATTAGCACTAGATAACATAGTGGCATCAAATGGTTCAAGAACATTTCTACTATTTTGATGATGCTCATAACATTCTAAACTTATTTCTTTGTATATTGGACCATATGATATTGGAATAATCATATTATTCTTATGCATATCAATTAATTCACACACGGTATACTCTCTATCTTCTAACACAGTATCACATCCAACAGCTACCATTAAAGAAGCATACCCTCGGACCACCTTAGAATGATTGGGTTCAATCGATGAATCAAAAGAACTTTCCATATTAGGAATTTTAGTTTTAATAATTTCAACGTCATAATTATCACCCAAAATTAAACGGCAATAATCATTCACATCATAAATGTTTAACAAAATATTGCTAACCGAAAGAAAGTTAATAAAGAAATCACTATCACTTATATTATTATCAGATATTTGTAAAAGCAAACTATTAATATAATCCATTTCACGTTTACGACTATTAGTATAAGTTGTTAATTCTCTTCGATTTTTGCGTGTATCACTGGTTTCTAAACTAGGAAAATCCCCTTTTATTCTCTCTTTTAAAATATCATTAATTACACACTTCATAAGTTCTCCCACAACGTAATTTTATATTAGTGAATATTAATAAGTCAATTACTTTACAAAAAAACAAGAAATTAATCTTGTTCTAATAATTTAATATATTCAATAACTGGTTGCTTACTACTATCAATCGTGCCATTATCATCAGTTGGCTTAGCATCTTTAACAATCTTATCAACAACATCCATACCTTTAGTTACTTCACCAAATGCGGCGTAATTACCATCTAAGAAAGTGCTATCTTTATGAACAATGAAAAATTGACTTGAAGCACTATTATAATCACTACCACGTGCCATTGAGATAACCCCACGAGTATGTGACAAGGTATTATTTACACCATTAGATGAAAATTCACCCTTAATAGTCTTACTACTACCACCTGTTCCATTACCTTCAGGATCACCACCTTGAATCATAAAGCCATCAATAATACGATGAAAAGTTAAACCATCATAAAACTTTTCATTAACTAAATTAACAAAATTAGTTACCGTTATAGGTGCATATGAAGCATCAAGCGTCAAATAAATGGAACCATAATTTTTTACTTTAATTTCAATATCATACTTGCCATCTAATAACTTTTCATTCTCACGAACAAAAGCTTTGCAACCACATAAAAGCAAGAAGACACTTACTAATAATACTACTTTTTTCATTAAATCACCCACTTCATTATATAAAAAATAAAGACTAATTGCTAGTCTCTATTCATTATTTCACTTAAATTTCCAAATTTTTAAACTTTCTTCGTAATTCCTTATAATTTTTTAATATTTCATTTTCATTAGGCAACGTCAATTTACACCAGCCATTTCTAAACATTAATTCATACGCTTCACGTTCTTTAGCACTTATATTATAGAAAGTATCAAATATGCCATCATAAAATTCTTCACATGACGATTGAGACATGGCCATAACATAGTTTCTTTCTAATTCCTTTAAAAACATTAAAAGATACGTTAAATAATCTTTATCGCTTATACTACTACCTTTACTGATATTCTTTTCAACGTTAAATATTTCATCTTGCATCTTCATCACCTAAAGTATCCAATACATAAACCATTTCATTATAAAAAAGATTCGAACACTCATAAAAAACATCCTTCACATCGTCATCCATAATATTTTTAAGAGCATTTATACAAAATTTATAAGCATTATAATTCCATTCAAAAATGTTATTCAATAATTCTAAATCATTTTTAGTAACAACATTAGGCACAACCTCATATTTCATCATATCACCACTATAGTATTATGGGCATTTTCTAATTATTTATGACGTTTAAGAAAAAAATTTAAAATCTTAATAAAACCATTACATATAAAGTCACAAATACACTTAATTTTAGAATCATTCTCTACTACTTTACCATCTATAAAAATTATTATCTTCTTATCACCATCATATTCAAAAATAAGGGGTGATTCACTACTATTAATCTTATACTCCATAATTCTCACCTCACAATATTTTATGATATTAAAAAATAAACACATAATGAGATTGCCAATTTGCATTATACATTTTTTTAATTTATAATAATCCTAGGTGATTTCATGAAAAAAGCAATATATTTATTGTTTATTTTAATTTCAATTTTTACTTTTACCGGTTGCAACAATGATACCAAAAAATATAGTAGTGATGGTCTTTCTATCACCATGAAAAAAGGCTTAGTAAAAAAATACAATGCCAATGGTTTATATTATGAAGACAATGATATATTTTTTATTGCAAACTTTGATGATTTTGAAGATTTAATTGAAGCGGATATCAACAGTGATTCAACAATTGAAGAATATACAAAGTTAATTTTTGAAAATCAAGGTAGTTCATATAATATTATTACTAAAGACAATCTTACATATTTTACATATGAATATACTAACAATGAAGGCAGTGAAGACAGCATAACATATTACTACTTAACAAGCGTTCATAAAAGTTCCAAAGGATTTTGGATAACAACATTTGGTTGTCAAAAGGCTAATCAATTAATATATGCCGATAAATTTATCGAATGGTCTAAAACAATAGAAGTAAAATAAAAAGCAAAATTAAAACGTTAAATTGTTATTTTGTAGGTGTTCAATAATATAACATCTATTTTTTTACGAATTAATTTATTTAGATAAAAGCCAAATGGTTTGTTGGATCATTTGGCTTTAGTTTTAACTTAGTGTCAATCGGTATGGATTTTCCATAGTGCCATCACCAGATGAAATTAAGACATCAGAACGAATATTTATGACTGCACGCACGCCGTAAACATAAATCACCCTAAGAGCGGTAGAAGCACCAGTCGGGTAGACACACAAGACAAAAGCGGTAGCATGCGCCGCAGTGAAGTCAAAAGGCGTCATCGTCCAGAAGTATCCATTGGTCCGCAAATAGTAATTTTCATTTTTTGTATTATATTTTCCTCCTGCTAAAGCTACTTCATCCGCCGTTATTAAAGCAACCGGATACGTTAATTTAGCATTACCACGAGATGATGTTGTGCTAAACTGGTCTCGCATATCACTAGAACATTTTAAAGTTGCTGTCTTATTAGCATTTGCATACAATCTCGTGTATGGCGAATAAAATGTATGTTGACTTAGCTTGTATCCTGAATTATATGTCCTATCAGTTATGCTTCGATCATTACAGAACTTTGCATCAACAATATAATTTGTTAACAAATTGCCATCATCATCTTTATTACCAACAATGTTCGTTGCATACCATTTATCTAGTTGTGTCTTAGCATTACTTGATACTTCATTCGTCCTTGTGCTGTCTAAACTTGTGGATGAATAGGAATAATATTGAATTTTAGCACTTGTTTCCGATACTAAACTATTTACTTTTATCAATATTTGACATGAGGCTGTCGAATTTGTGCTTTTACATGTGTATGGATATGTTCCAAATTCATCTTTCATTTCACTAAACGTGCCTTGTTTCATGTTGCCCTTTAATTTGTAATTTTCAGTTGATTCATCAAACTCATAATCATCTGCGAAATAATATTTTGTAGCAACTGCTATATCATAATACGTTGTTTCATCACTTATTTGATGTTCAAAGTTCTTACCATACATATAACCTACATATGTTGGATCTGGATATTTGGTGTTATATTGATACGTTGTATTGTTTATGGCCGTATTATTACCAGTTGCATTGGCAGTTTTACCATTATATATTAATCTAATGCTTCCATCTCCATTCGTTCTTATTATTTTCCAGTAGAAGCCTCCAAAATGAACATTGTTGTTTTGAACATCACCACGATAATAATAAACATCACCATAATCATCAACATTTTTATATAAGCCTACTTCAGACCTGATGGAACTTGTAATCTTATATATTCTCTTATCAGCTTTCGTAATCTTGTAATTAGTTGTCGATACATCTACGGCTTTTATATAATATATATTACTTAGACCAGAGTTTCCCATATTAGTTCCACCACCAGTCCAGTAGCCTATATAATCATCACTTAGATAATCGATTATAATGTCACCTGTCAATTTAAACACTCCTGTTTTCTCATCAAATTCATATGTTTTTGAAAAATAAAACTTGTATCCTTCAACACTATATGGATTTGATACATTTTCTGTTAATTGTTCAACATATGTATAAGTTGGAGCGGTATCATTAAGGTTGGGTTCACCTTTATTGGAAATATTTGTTTTAGCGATATCAATAGATTCACTTAAACTATCACTCACTAACATACAATCTGCTAGTTTATTAAAACCATTGTTTAAACAATAGTTATTGCCTTTGACTTCTACTCTTTTAATGAAACTTTGCATTAGTTCTTTATTCTTGTATATTTCTAACAACACATTGGTTTTTCCATTTGCATCATTATTTGGATGCACAAAAACTTGAATCTCAACTATTTTGTTTTTGGTAAATAAATATTTTAAATCTAGAGTATCACTTTTTTCTTCAACCGTGTTTCCTTCACTATCTTTATAACTAAATTTGATATCACTGTTTGTTCCGGTTATTTTTAAGTTCATCGTGTCATTACTATCTTTACCAAGATCTTCTATATTTATAAAATTACTTATCTTGGCAATAAAGTATGCCTTATTATTTTCAACATAGGTATCACTGGTTTCCATCGATAAAGGCATGTTCATGGTCTCTAAGCCTGCATCAACATTGACCTTAAAATTTAAATAACTATTCGCCCATTCTGTTGCTTTATAACTAGCATTTGTATCGGTATCACTTATTGTGGTTTCTTCATCTACCCAAAATCTTAAAGTGTAATTCTTGGTAGTTTCTGCGTATGTTTTTGCATCTATCTTGTCCACATAAATTCTTCGATTATTAAAGTCACTATACCTTATACCATCAATCAATACTTTGCCATCACATTCTAGATATATCATAATGTATTTAGCATCTATTCTAATCTTATTACTTATCTCTTCAGCATAATTCAATGTAATACCATAATAGATATCTTTATCACTTGTGTTCTTGCTTAATACTTTAAAACTTATAGTGTTGTCATCTCTTTTTAAAGCCTCTTCTTTCGTCTCTGGAAATATCCCACTTATATGAACTTCATTATCTTCTAAATAATTTAGATAAATTTCACCATTTAAAAGATTCTGCATTCCACTATATTTTTGATAAGTATAAAAAGCATAACTTCCGCCTAACAACAAGACTAGGCCTAATACCATTAATATATTCCTCCTAGTCTTCATATTTCACTCCACATAAAAGAACAAGACTTAATCTTGTTCTTCCTTGTTTACACTCTAAATTAGGTTTGTTACTTAATAAAGTAACCCCCCCCCATATTGACACTATTTGACACATTTATTTTGATGTTATTTAACACTTTTCATCATATCCTTTTGCTTTATTTTTCTACCACCATTCTATCAAAATTTATAATGAAAGTCCATATTAATCTTTTATTTATTAAAACAAGTATTCAAAAAATAAAAAAGCAAAATTAAAACTTTAAATTATAATTTTGCTTTTTTGATTGGAACATATTCAATAAAATCATTATTACAGTAATCATCATAATAATGATTATCACTATTATTTTCTTCACATTCAATTACTGTATTAGTTGTAACTGGTTTACTATTTTTCTTTGTGCCATTATAATTAATTAAATAATCAATAAACTTTGTTATTAATAAAACACACATCCAAACAACAAATAGTTGCATACTAAGTTCTATTAAAACAAGTAAGTTATGATTTGTATAAACAGATAGTTTTTCATAAATATTAATCTTGTTAGCAACAACATTTTCAATAATTAAATATAAAAATAATTGCATAACTACAAAACTTACAATATTAATATTACGAACATAACTTTTAACATTTTTACTAAATAATGTCCATAATACAACAAGATTTATTATAAGAAATACTGAAATGTATATCGCTAGATTAGGGAATAAAATATTTGATACTATGACTTCCACTAAATAATCGAGTATTTTTATAATATAATCGTAATATTTATAAACAGCAAAACCTAAACCTGATAAGTAAATAATGATATAGAAGAATTTCATAACATTATCTTTAGCTTTACATGATAATATTATCATAATAGCCATAACTATTAATATTGGCACTAGATATATAACATAATCATTACTACGAACGATATTTACAAATATTTTTAATTTTTCCAATATAGAATCATTAACCATATAACCCCCTATTTAGCACTTATAAGTTCTAGAATATATACTGTTTGTTTATCAGTTGTATTACGTGTGCAAGTTATCAATGTAAGTGTTGTTTTATTATAATCACGATATATAGCAATTTTACCAGTTTTAGGTTTAGTATATATATTTACAACTTTATAAGTATAACTAACACCTTTATATGTAACAACAGCAGTATCGCCTTTTTCAAGCTTATATAAATTTCTAAAATATGATACTGAATTAGTGCCTGCATGACTTGCTAAAATCAAATTACCATTTTTCTTATTAGGATAAGAACTTCCTTCAATAATTTGAATATTTTGACTAACATTATTATATTTAGAATTTATTGCAACTAAACCTTTTTCTAAATTAATTTTAGGGATTGAGAGTTTAGCTACATAATATTTTTCATATTTATCAGTTTTTAAAGATGAATTAGCAGCATTAATACTCGGAAGTTTAATTTCCTTATCATCATCTTCTAATTCATCTACATCAACTGTTACTTCTAATAATTGTAAATTCATATAATTATAGGCTTTATCAACTTTTTCTTCTAAATAATTACTAGAAAGAAGGAAGACACCAATAACTAAAATCCAAACCCCTAAAGCAATAATTATGCTTCTTTTATTCTTTTCCTTTTGCATATTTGAACACCATACCTATACCAAGTAATGTTAAAACACAACCAGTGATAAATACAACTTGATTTCTATCTAAAGCGGTTCTTGGAACAGTTATATATTTTGTATTATATAAAACAATTTCTTTAACATTAGAATTATCTTTAATTTCAAAACTAATTACTTCATCTGTTAATTCATAACCATTTGGAGCTTTTTCTTCCACTAAAGTATATAAACCATTAGGTAGATCATATACATAATGAGCATTACCATCAGTTTCCCAAGTATCAACAACTTCACCTTGTTGATTTTTTAAAACTAACTTAGCACCTATTAAATCTTGTTTAGTTGAAGCATCTTGTTTTCTAACAATAACCTTAACATGTTCTTCTGGTGTTGGCGTAACAATTTCATTTTTTATAAACTCAATTGTGCATTTTTTTTCTTTTGTTGTTTGCACTTTAGTTGTTGTAATAATATCTTGATAACTAGCATTACCACTTGTATATTCATATGTTTTATATGTTACATTGTCAACTGTAACGGAAACTGTTATTTTAGAAAAATCAGTATTAACAGGAACATATATTCTAAATTTATCAGTAACACTAAACTTATTACCACCTACGCCTTTATCACTTAAAATAACAGTTCCTTCAGGAGCGCCTTCAAGTGATACTTTATATGTTCCACTAGTGTTACTAGCATTTAAAGTAACAAGACCTGAAACATTATATTGGCCACTACTTGTAAAATCTTTTGTATCAATACTTAAAGAAATACTAGGTGTATCAACTACACCTTTTGATAAAGCACTAACAGCAGAACGCGCAAGTTTATTGACATAATATTCCATTGTGCCACTAGCTGCACTACTAAAATCATAACCTTTCCAATTGTTTTGTGAACGTGTTAAATCAAAATATAACCAAATAGCAGATTGTGTTATATAGTAATCTTTCTTAGCATCATTTGTAAATGATACATAAGGATAACCATTCGCAATTATATAAGTTAAACCATTATCGGCTTCACCTTTTAATGATAATGTCATATCAGCAGGATATTTTGAATTAGCACCACCAGCACAATAACTAATTAAACCACCTGTTGTCTTTTTAAAATAAAATTTGTAATTGTTAATATATGCTTCATCGCCATCAAAATAATGAATTGAATTTTTAGAAGCCATAGTAATATTTTCACTAACTTCATAAGCTTTAACATTTAAATTAGTGAACAATACACCAGCTATTAACAATAAGAAAAGAAAATTTTTAGCCATTTTACTTATATTCATAACTATTCCCCCCTAGATACAAGTGCTTTTTATAATATCACAAAGCATTACGAAAAGCAAGAAAAAAACTTGTTACAAAAGTTAATTGTTCAAAAATAAACTAATTTCAGCGAGCAAAAGATTATTATCAATCCATCTTTATCTATTTTTATTATTAAAGTATTTAGTATATCTTTAAAATTTATAAAATATAATGTAGAGATGAAAATAAATATATTGGAAATAATTATAATAGCATTATCACTTTCGATGGATGCTTTAGGGGTTAGTATATGTAAAGGTATCAATAATAAAAAAATTAATATTAAAAAAAGCATCATTGTTGGTTTATATTTTGGAATAAGCCAAGGAATAATGCCTATTATTGGTTATTTTTTAGGGAATATTTTTAATAACAAAATGGTTATTTTTAATAAAGTAATCGCCTTTCTTTTACTAGCATTTATTGGTATATCGATGATAATTGATACTAAAAATGAAAAAGATGAAAATGCCTCCATCAAATTTCGAGAAATGGGACCTTTAAGTATTATCACGTCTCTTGATGCTTTGATTGTTGGTGTTAGTTTGGCTTTTTTGAATACTGATATTATAGCGTCATCTTTAATAATTGCAATCATTACTTTTATAAATACCGCGATTGGTTATATATTTGGCAATATTATTGGTTATAAATATCAAAAAAAATCCCAAATTATTGGGGGATTAGCCCTAATAATTTTAGGATTAAAATTCTTAACAGAAGTTTTATTTTAAAACATGAACAGTGCACTGGGCATCATATACTTTATCATCCACATAATATGCTACCATAATAATAGCTTCACCTTCTGAAACCGCCACAATGTTCCCTGTTGAATCGACTTCAACAACACTATCATTATTTGAAAACCATTCTATTTTATAATTATTTTTTGGATCTGAAAGTGTCACTTCAAGTTTTTGTTTGTCGCCTACTTTCATTTCTAATTCTTCATAAAACAAACGAACATAATTACCCGTCTCCCCTTTAGGAGGCGTTTTAACATTAATGGCTTTAACTAAAAATATTACTAATACCAAAAGGGTTATTCCTAAAATTGTAATTAAGACAATATACTTCTTTTTAAACATATCCCAAGGGCTCATCTTATTTAATGTGCCATCACTATAGTCATCCGTATAAGTTGTATCAATATTATTAATATTTTTATTTGGAGTGTTATTTATTTTAGCGTCTACTTCATTAGAATTATCTTCATAATCATCATAATAATCACCATAAAAATTATCATTAACTTCAACAGAACGTGAAGGCTTTTTGGTATAATTTTTATTACTAGATTGTCCAATTCGATACTTTTTCTTTCTATCATCAACCGTATACATCTCAATCACCCAATTATTCTAAGACTATTTTAACATGGATTTTTACGTAATACAATTGTTTATTTTGCTATTTATTATTATCAATATGAACATCTAATTGAGGATATGGAATCTCAATATTTTCTTTTTCAAATGATACTTTACTTCTTTCTAAAATATCAAACTTAATATCCCAAAATTCACTATTTTTTACCCATAAACGCAAAGTATAGGTGACACTGCTATCTTTATAATTAGTAATTCTTAAGAATGGTTCCTTACCATTTTCATTAATAATGCGTTTATCATCTTTATACAAACTTGTAATTACTTCTTTTACTTTATCCATATTATTTTTATATGATATATCAAAATTAATCTCTAACTTACGTGTTTTTTCCTTAGAATAGTTGACTGTAGCTTCATTTGCAAGATTACCATTAGGTATAGAAATTACTTTATTATCAGGTGTTACCAAAGTTGTATAGAATAGTGAAATTGCTCTTACAGTGCCACTATCAACGTGTGTATCAACATAGTCTCCTACTTGAAATGGTTTAAATAATAAAATTATAATACCACCGGCGATATTTGATAAGCCACCTTGCAAAGATAGTCCAATTGCTACACCAGCACTACCAATTAAAGTTATAAATGATGTTAATGGAACTCCTAAAATTGAAGCAACACTCATTAATAAAGCAATATATAAAGTTATTTTACTAAAACTTAAAATAAAGGTTGCTAAACTCTTATCAATCTTATTGTAAACACGTGATTTTTTAAATAATTTTAAAACAACATTAATTAATTTAATACCAACTAATAATACTATTAAAGCATTTAATAAACTAAGTCCTATATTTATTGATGTATCTGATAATTTATCTAGTAATTTATTCATTTAAATTCCTCCTTTAATTCATATAAATAATTTAATGCTTGCATTGGTGTCATTTCTAATGGATTAATACTTTTTATTTTATCTAATAATTTATCATTTTCTAATTCTTCCGTATTTTCTTTAAAATCAAATGATGTTTGCATATAATTTTCTTTTTTATCTTTTCTTTTTTCATATGTTTCAAGTATTTCATTAGCTCTTGCAATAACTTCCTCTGGAAGGTTTGCAAGGGATGCTACATTTATACCATAACTTTTATCAATTGAACCATTTTTGACTTTATGTAGAAATGTTAAAGTGCCATTTTCATTACTAGCACTAACATGAACATTACGAAGTTTTTTCAAAATTTTAGACATACTTGTTAATTCATGATAATGTGTTGAAAATAAAGTTTTGGCGTGGATATTATTGTGAATATATTCAAGAATAGCTTCGGCTAAACTCATACCATCGTATGTGGCCGTTCCTCTTCCTAATTCATCAAATAAAATCAAACTATTTGCTGTAGCATTAGTTATAGCCATATTAGCTTCTTTCATTTCAACCATAAAAGTTGATTCACCACTAACTAAATCATCACTAGCGCCTATTCTTGTAAAAATCTTATCAAAGATAGGGAGTTTACAACTTTTACATGGAACAAAGGAACCAATTTGTGCCATTATAACAATGATAGCTAATTGGCGCATATATGTGCTCTTTCCAGCCATATTTGGACCCGTTATTAATAAAACATCAACATCTTTATCCATGATAATATCATTAGGAACATACTCATTCTTACTAACTTTTTCTACAACTGGATGACGTCCATCAATAATATTAATAGACCTATCATGAACAATGGTTGGCCTTACATAATTATTAGTTTCAGCAAGCGTTGCAAACGATGTTAACATATCAAGTTCCGCAATAACTTCACTATCTTTTTGCAATGATCTTATATAATTCTTGGCAATATCTCTTATTTCAATAAATAAGCGATATTCTAGATTAATAATCTTTTCTTCAGCTCCTAAAATTATTTGTTCTTTCTCTTTCAATGATTCCGTTATATAACGTTCACCCGTTGATAAGGTTTGTTTTCTTATATAACCCCATTCTTCTTTAACTGAAGGAATGTTCATTTTACTAATTTCAATATAATAACCAAAAACCTTGTTATAACCTATCTTTAGGTTTTTAATACCAGTTCTTTCTTTTTCTTGATTTTCAAGGGCAATAATAAAATCTTTACTATTCTTTCTAATTGATTTTAATTCATCTAATTCATTATTATAGCCTTCTTTTATCAAGCCACCTTCTTTTATAGTAATAGGAGGATCTTCTTCAATACTACGCTCTAATAAATTACATAATTCATCGCATGTATCAACAGTTTTATCATAATGAATATTATTTAAAATATCTTTAATTCTAGGTAATACTTTAAGACTTCTTAATAATTGAAGCATATCTCTTGCATTAACATTACCATAACTTATTCTACCTGCTAATCTTTCTAAATCATAAACATCATCTAATAATTTAATAAGTTCTTCTTTATAAATAAATTCTGTTAACAACTTACTAATAATGTCATATCGTCTGGTAATTTCTTTTTCATCTCGTAATGGGTTTTCAATATTATGTTTTAAATAACGACTTCCCATTGCCGTCTTAGTTTTATCTAAAAGCCAAAGAAGGGAATATTGTCTATTAGAATCCCTTATTGTTTCAGTAAGTTCAAGATTACGCATTGTATGAATATCAAATAATAAATGTTCATTTTCCTTTAATAAAACAGCCTTTTTTAAATGTGATAAATCATTCTTTTTAGTTGATAAAACATATTTTAATAAATGCTTTATAGACGTTTCTAATCTTAAATCACGCAAATCTTCATAGATATACTTATAATTATCATCATCTAATAAATCATTCGTAATCGTTATTTGAATATGATAATTATTTTTTAAAATATAAATTACTTCTCTATCAATAGTATCGTTAGCAAGAACTTCTTTAATACCATGATTAACTAGTTCTCTAAAAATTTCATCATTTTTATATACAATTTCAGTATAAATATCACCTGTTGAAATATCAGCATAACTAATAGCAAAAGAATAACCAAAATTATAAATACTTGCTAAATAGTTATTATCATGTTCATTTAGGGATCCATCTAAAATAGTTCCTTTAGTTATAACCTGAACAACATCACGTTCAACCATGCCTTTGCTCTCTTTAGGATCAGTTAATTGTTCACAAATGGCAACTTTATATCCTTTATCAATAAGCTTTTCAACATAACTTTGATATGCATGAAAAGGAATACCACACATAGGAACTCTCTCTTCAAGACCAGCTTGACGACCAGTTAACGTTAATTCTAATTCATGTGATGCTAAAATAGCATCTTCAAAAAACATTTCATAAAAATCGCCCAAACGATAAAAAATTATAGTATCAGGATATTTATCTTTTATTTTCATATAATGATTCATCATCGGTGCTAATTTACTTCTGTCTACATCTTCTCTTCTCATACCACAAATCCTTAATAAGGATATTATAACATTTTTAGAAATAATAGGAACATTTAGTGACACAAATTAACAAAAAAAGAGCTTTCGCTCTTATTTTACATATACACTTGCTTTTGTTTTATCTCTACCAAGACGTTCAAATTTAACAACACCAGAAACTTTAGCAAATAGTGTATCATCACTACCTTTTCCTACATTTTCTCCTGGATGAATCTTAGTGCCTCTTTGACGATAAATAATACTACCTGCACTTACAGTTTGTCCATCAGCAACCTTGCTACCTAATCTACGTCCAGCAGAATCACGTCCGTTTGTTGAAGAACCTTGTCCTTTTTTATGCGCAAATAACTGAATATTTAACTCTAACTTCATATTACTTTACACCTTCCTTTATTTTAATATTTTTAGGATAATCAATGGATAATTTCTTTAATAATTCCATCATATTATCAATTAGTTTTAAAGTTATATCATCATCACTTAAACGATTAATAATCATTTTATCTTTTAATAATTCATATGATATAGCCTTATCATTTATAGACAATATTCCATTAATAGTTGTTGTAACAATACTTGATGCTGCACTACAAACAATATCCTTACCATAATCATCATACTGAGCATGACCAGTAATCTCTATAACTTTATCTTTAACAGTTACTAAAATCATTTTTATCCTATTTTAGTAATTCTAACTTCTGTGTATGGTTGACGATGACCTTGTTTCTTTCTTGTTGATGTTGTATTAGGCTTATAAGTAAATATTTTAATCTTCTTACCTTTTCCGTGTTTAACAATCTCGCCTTCAACTTTAGCGCCCTTTACAGTAGGAGTTCCAAGTTTATCTCCTAACATTAATACTTCATCAAATGTAACTTTGTCATTATCATTACCATTTAACTTCTCAACGTAAATAATACTTCCTTCTTCAACATAGTATTGTTTACCACCTGTTTTAATTACGGCTTTCATATTATACCTCCCTTTTAATTACTAGACTCGCTCTTAAGGTCCCAAAGAGTTTATAACCTTTTCAATGCGGTTTGAGCATGAGGCTTCAAACATTAAAGATGATAACATAAATTAAGTAGTAAGTCAAATAAAATTTCCATTTTTTCCTTATTTTTCATACATTTTATCAATGTATAAAAAAATATTCAAACAATTTAAACACTGCTTGAATATCTAATATTAATCTTTATTAAAGACTTTGCTAATATCTTCTACTAAATTATTTAAAACTTCATTCTTTAATATATTATCACTAATTACTTTATAATCTTCTTCTGTTAATTCACTCATTGATACACTATCCGTAATACTATGTTTAGTAATTTCACTAACATCTTCCATTGATATACTTACTATAATCTTATTATCACCATTAAAGTTAACTTCAATATTATAACTATTAGCATTATTATTACTAACTAAAATATTAGTTTCCCCGTCTTCTGAAGTAAATTTAATAGCAATTTTATCAGAATGAGTCTTAGTAATATTTAAAGATGTATTTTCAACTTGTAAATCTACATCATATGATACAAAACTATTTAAAAGTCCTTTAGAATATAGTTTAATTGTTAGAGAACTATTATTATCAATTGATAAGTCTTCTGAATATAGATTATTGTATATATCAATAAATTCTTTTAAATCGCTATAATTAAATGTTAGGGTATAACTATAGCCATCTTCTTTATTATCGTTATATGTCCAAGTTGCCTTTTCTCTTTTGATATTGTTTCTTCCTAATTTTTCTTTTAATAAATCTTGATATTTTTCTAATAAGGTATTTACCTTAGTATCTTTTTCAAATAATTTTTCATATTCTTCAATATTTACACTAACATATTTATCATATACTGAAGGGATTTTTATGTATGATTTATTATCTTGCAAATAAGCATCGATATCTAATAATTCTTTACTATCATATTCACTCATTAGTGATACTGAAGCGACTTTATTGTTAGAATCTACTTTAACATCATATATAAATTTTACTTTATCTAGTATTTCATAAATATCTTGATATGTGTTATCATGAAGAGAAAAAGTAATGTTGCCATTTAAGCGTTTAGCTTTATTATCAAGAAGCATATTTGTTGTGTTACTATTAAATTCTTTTCTAAAACTATTAAAAACCAAAACTGGGTTTGTCAAAACAAAATAGTAATATGCCCCACCTACTAGACATAGAAAAACTATAATACAAAGTAATGTCACTAATATTTTTAAACCTTTATGACTTGGTTCTATAATTAAATCATCATTTTTCATCATTTCACCTACTATTAAACAATATCAAAAAAAAGGCATATCGTCAACTATTATTCTAGTTCAAATTTGCCAGTATATAGTTGATAATATACGCCTTTTTGTTTTATTAATTCTTCGTGATTTCCACGTTCAATAATCTTACCATGATCCATAACCATTATAGCCTTAGCATTTTGAATGGTTGATAGACGATGGGCAATAACAAAAACCGTGCGATTTTTCATCAATTTATCCATTCCATCTTGAACTAATTTCTCAGTTCGTGTATCAATCGATGATGTTGCCTCATCAAGAATCATAACCGGTGGATTATAAACCGCAGCTCGGGCAATACTTAATAATTGACGTTGGCCTTGTGATAAATTACCACCATTATTGGTAATCATTGTTTTATATCCATTTGGTAACCTCTTTATAAAACTATCAGCATTAGCAAGACGACATGCTTCATAAACTTCCTCATCCGTCGCCATACTATTAGCATATTTTAAGTTTTCCATAATGGTTCCTGTCCACAAATTAGTATCTTGTAAAACCATGCCTAAACTTCTTCGTAAATCACTCTTTTTAATGTTTTTAACATTAATACCATCATAAATAATTTCACCATCATTAATATCATAAAATCTATTTAAAAGATTAGTAATGGTTGTTTTACCAGCACCTGTTGCTCCAACTAAAGCAATCTTTTGACCAGGTTTAGCATATAAATTTATATCATATAAAACTTTCTTAGATGGAACATAACCAAAGTAAACATCATGAAATCTAACATCACCTTTTAATGGCACATAAACAGTTTCAGTGTCATGTGGACACTTCCATGCCCACATGCCGGTTTTTTCACTCGTCTCAATTAACTTATTATCAATTTCTTTAACATTAACCAAAGTAACATAACCATCATCTTTTTCACTTTCTTCATCCATAAGTGAGAAGATTCGTGAAGCTCCTGCTAAAGCCATAATTATACTATTAATTTGTTGAGCAAGACGTGATATTGGCATAGTAAAACTACGACTTAATTGTAAGAATGAAGCAATCATCCCTAAAGTAATACCACCAACATTATTAATGGCAAGTAAACCACCAATAAGCGATACAATAACATATTGAACATTCGCTAAATTGCCCATAATAGGCATTAAAATATTAGCATATTTATTAGCATGATAATTAGAATCAAACCATTTGTTATTTATTCTATCAAATTCCTCTTTAACTTTTTCTTCATGGTTAAATACTTTAACAACCTTTTGACCAGCCATTATTTCTTCAATATAGCCATTTATTTTAGAAATATCTTTTTGATTCTCTCTAAAATAAATACCACTTTTTTTACTAATTTTGGTTAGTATCATAAACATAAAAATAACGGTTATAATTACAATAGTAGTCATATAAACACTAAGTGAAAGCATCGTAATTAAGGTTACTAAAACTGTTATAATAGTCGTTGTTACTTGAATTATACTTTCAGAATATAATTGTTCAATAGCATCAATATCATTAGTATAAAAACTCATTACTTCGCCATGGGTTCTTGTATCAAAATAACTTATAGGAAGTGTCTGCATATGACGAAACATTTCATCACGAATATCTTTTAATATTTTTTGTGACAATAAATTTGCTAAAATACTTGATATAAAGGATGCAATTATTCCAATTAAAAATATTAATCCCATGGTTAAAATCATTTCCTTTAAACCACTAAAACTTGGATTTTCATCTAGTAATAATGGTTTAATATAATCATCTAACAAATTTTTCAAGAAAAGGGATGAACAAATACTTACTAACGATGATACAATAATGCAAACTAAAATACCAAAGACTTTTAATTTATTTTTCTTTAAATAACTTAAGAGACGACTTATAGTCTTTTTATTATATTCTCTTTTTTTACTCATTTATAACACCACCATTCTGTGAATTATAAACTTCCTGATAAATCTTATTATTTTTAAGTAATTCTTCATGTGTTCCCATGCCATTAATCCTACCTTCATCTAAAACAATAATGCGGTCACAATCCATAATTGAATTAATACGTTGGGCAATAATAATTTTAGTTGTTCCAGGAATAATTTCATGTAGGGCTTTCTTTATTTTACTATCAGTTTTAGTATCAACAGCGCTTGTTGAATCATCTAGAATTAATATTTTAGGCTTTTTTAACAAAGCCCGCGCAATACATAAACGTTGTTTTTGACCACCAGATACATTTGTGCCACCTTGTTCAATATATGTGTTATAGCCATCTTTAAAGTTCATAATAAATTCTTTACAACAAGCCATTTCACATACTTTATCTATCTCTTCAAGAGTCGCATTTTCATTACCCCAACGAAGATTTTCTAAAATAGTGCCACTAAATAAAACATTTTTTTGAAGAACCATTGACACATTTTCACGCAATGTCCATAAATCATAATCTCGAACGTCATGACCATCGACCATTACCCTACCAATAGATGCATCATAAAGTCTTGGAATAAGTTGCACCAAACTACTTTTACTACTTCCAGTTCCTCCAATAATACCGATTGATTCCCCACTTTTAATATGAAAATTAATATTACTTAAGCACAATTTCTTCTTATCTTTAACATAACTAAAACTAACATTATCAAAAACGATATCACCTGATGTTATTTCACATAATGCATTATCCTTATTTTTTAAATCAATTTCTTCTACTAATACTTCACTAATTCTCTCAGCCGATTCTCTTGATATAACAATTGAGACAAACACCATAGAAATCATCATTAAACTGCCCATAACTTGCATAATATATGTAAATAAACTCATTAACTCTCCAGTTGTAAGCGAACCACCAACAACCATCTTAGCACCAATCCACGCAATCAAAAGCATTGTTGTATAAACACTTAATTGCATAAGTGGATTATTAAAAGCTAAAATATTTTGAGCTTTTTTATATAAACGATAAATACTATTAGAAACCGCACTAAATTTCTTTATCTCTTTATCCTCAGACACAAATGATTTAACAACACGAATCCCATTTAAATTTTCAGAAACGACATTATTAAGATGATCATACTCATCAAATACTTTACGAAATAATGGATGAGCTAAATTAATAATTATTAATAAACCTGTTAATAAAATAGGCATAACAATCAAGAAAATCATCGAAATTTTAGGACTTATTCTAAAAATCATGGCAAAGGCAAAAATAGTCGTAAGTGGTGCCCTAACAGCTGTTCTTATTATCATTTGAAAAGCCCAATTAACGTGACTTACATCTGTTGTTAAACGTGTTATTAAACCACTAGTTTTAAACTTATCAATATTTAAAAAAGAAAAACCTTGAATTTTATAAAAAATATCTTTGCGTAAATTCTTAGAAAAACCAGCCGAGGCTTTAGCACAACTATCTCCCGAAAGAGCTCCAAATAATAATGAAAGAAAGGCCATTCCAATAAGAATTAAACCTATTTTAATGATATAATCAGTATTACCAACTTCAACACCATTATCTATTAAAAGAGCCATATAATATGTAATTAATATTTCAAGAACTACTTCAATAGAAACAAATATAGGTGTCAATATAGCATTAATCTTATATTCTCTTATACATTTCGCTAAAGTTTTTATCATATCATCTTCCTCCCAACTACTTAAAAAGTGCAATATATTTGAAACAATCTTAATATGTTAATTAAAAGGTTATAAAAATATATAACCTCCTATTTATAATATTATACCAAACTCTTGAATTTAAATATTGTTTCATAATAAATAAATTACACTAATAATAAATGTATCATGCCCATTGACTTCTAAAAAGTCATGGACATCACCAAATCGTTTCCATTATATCACTTAATTAGCATTATTGCACGAACTTTTTACTTATTTTATAACATTTTAAAACAATTGAAAAAGGAATGCACAAAGCATTCCATCATTCCATAATATCACATCCTATTTTTTATTATTTTTATTAGCAACTTAATGATAGTTTTTCTTTAATAATATTTTTAATTTCACGATCGGTTAAAATGTTACCACTAGCAATAACATCATCTTCGATAATAAGGGTCGGTGTAATTTTTATTCCATATCTATCACGATTCTTACTTGCTATTTTCGATATATTTGAAGGACATTTAAGTTCTTTAACAGCCTTTTCTAAATTCTTTAATAATTTCACTCCATTCTTCGTATCAAATCCTATTATCTTTATATTCATTCTTCCTCCTTTCACTAATAATGATACCGAAGTATTATGTAATTTTTATGTCGATAAAATGAAATAAAGGTAATAAAAAATATTAAAACAAATTTATTTTAATACTTTCTTCTTTATATTAATTTTTTTAAAAAGACCTATATCATAATTTCCAAGAATAATGAAAATAGGACAATGATTGCTCAATAAACTATATTCATTAAATATTTGCACAAGTTTTGTGATATAATCACCATCCATTAATAAACGATGAGTTGCTAAATCACCAGTTATAGTTATAAAAAAATATCTTTATTGGCTGATAAATAATCTAAAATAACTTTTGGCTTTCTTTTGGATAAACTTGTTACATCATGAAAAACAGCCATATTAATAATATTATGATATCTTTTGGTCTTATCGGTTACATAATTATGTTGACTAACTCCAACGATATTTTAATTCAACACTTTTATTTAAAAATTCCATAAATACCCTAATCTATAAGTTCTTTTATTTTTTCTCTTAACTTGTTATTAGCATCTTCTAATGATAAATCATCTACTTTAAAGGGCTTACCGATGGTAACTACTAGGTTTTTGCTACGAAATTTATAATCGCCTTTTATACCGAAAGGAACAAGATATGAGGATGTTTTCTTAGCCATAGAAACGGCACCATACTTAAATGGTAGAAGCAATTTATCAGTTTTATTACGAGTTCCCTCTGGAAATAAGCCTATAGCCCCCCCATTATTTAAAACTTCAAGGGCCAGTTCTGTGGCTTTAGTATCCTTAATACTTCGATCAACTGAAATACACCCAGTTCCCTTAAAAAACCATGCCACTAATTTATTGTCAAAATATTCTCTTTTAGCCATATAATGAATAACACGCTTAGTTGAAATAATTATAGAACATTGGTCCATAATATGTTTATGATTACCAACTATTAGAATTGAACCTTCTTTGGGAATATTTTCACTACCAATTATTTGAGGATTATAATATAATTTAAAAACTACACCTAAAACTGGCTTCAATACTTTATATAATCCCTCTTTCAAAGGTTTATTGCTCATCTTGCTTCCTACTTTCTTCTTCTAACTTTTTAAAATCTATTTTACCTATCAATGTTTTAGGTAAACTTTTTCTAAATTCAAACTCATAAGGAATAGAATAAGTCGCTAAATATTTTTTACAATGTTCTTTAATACTATTTTTAGTAAATACATTATCAGAATAACCATTTTTTAAAACAATGAACGCTTTGGCAACCTCTTCTTTATATGGATGGGGAATACCAATGACGGTGCATTTCAAGACAGCTTCATGCATTTCAATTACTTGTTCAATTTGATTAGGATATATATTATAACCACTACTGATTAACATTCGTTTAATTCTTTGACGATAATAAAATACTCCATCATCATCCATCATACCCATATCCCCAGTATGTAACCAAATACGACCATCACTATGTTGTTGTAAAACTTCATTTGTTTCTTTTTCATTATTTAAATAACCTAACATTACAGTTGGACCACATATACATATTTCACCATCACAACCATGTGGAACTTCATGTTGGGTATTAGGTGTAACTATTTTCAAATAATTTCCTGGTAGTGGAATACCAATACTTCCCTCTTTGTTAGCAATTTCTTTAAAACTAACACAAACAGCTGCCAAAGCCTCCGTCATACCATATCCTTGAGCAATCTTAATATGGGAATTATGTTTTAATAGAAAAGCATTAATCTTTCTAATTTGGGTGATAGACATACTATCGCCACCCGAAATAATATACTTAATAAAACTCAAATCCAATTTGTCATTATCACAATTAAGCAAAGCTTCATATAAAGTAGGAACACCGGTAACAAAGTTAGGACGATATTTCATTAAAAGTTTATCAAACTTCCGAGAATTAAATTGAGGAATTAATATTAATTCAACTCCTTTGCATAGTGCACAATGCATAGATACACCTAAACCAAAGCCATGAAAAAGTGGCAATATTCCTAATATTCTGTCACCTGGTTCCATATTTTTAAGCATTAATTTAGCTTGCATAGCTAAAGCATTAAAATTTTCGTTAGTTAATAAAATACCCTTAGGAGTTCCAGTTGAACCACCACTGTGTAAAATAACAGCTGGTGTCGATGGTATCATTTTAAAACTAATTTCATCTTTATAAAAACGTGATAGGGCCATAAAGTCACGCCAATATATATAGTTACTATCATTTTTAGGTTTAGTAATATGAATGCCCTTACTAAAAGTGTAACCAACGCCTGTCCAGAAAGGCATTGAATCTCTAACTGAAATTAAAATTGTCTTATAAACAGCCGTATCATTGATAATATTACGAACTTTCTCATAACACATATCAATCATAACAAGCATAACACTGCCAGTTGCATTCAAATAATTTTTTATTTCTACTTCACTCGATAATGGATGAATCATTTCAGCTATAGCGCCTATTTTATTAAGAGCATAAAAACATATTAAGGCTTCTGGAGTATTAGGCATACAGATAGTAACAACGTCGCCTTCTTTTATTCCTAAACTTAAAAAAGCACGAGCAGCCTTATCTATTTCATTAATAAAACTATTAAAACTTATTTTTGTTCCAAAATAATCAATCGCTGATAATTTAGAATACTCTCTACAACTGTCTTCTAATAATTCATAAATACTTTTATTAGGAATTTTAAAGGAACGTTCCTCTTTAGTATAATATTTATTCCAAGGGGAATTAGGCTTTTTTAAACTTTTTATCTTATCAATTATATTCATTTTTTAATAGTGATATTACCTTATTCATTAAAGTAATATTTTCTCCTTTTATATCATTTGTTTTAACTTCATATGGTTTATCAAAAACTATTTTAACACTTCTTCTAAATAATTTATAATCACCAACAATAGCGAAAGGAACTATTTTAACATTAGCTTTATATGCCATTTTAACAGTCCCATATTTAAATGGTCTAACAACATACGGAGTTTTATTAAAGGTTCCTTCTGGAAATATACCAATTATACCCCCATCATTTAAAATACTTATAGCTTTATTGGTCGCTTCCTTATTATGACGCTTGCGATCAACTGGAATAATCCCCATTTTTTTAAAGAAAAAGCCCAATTTACCATCAATTAATTCACGCTTAG
Organism: uncultured Bacilli bacterium; assembly: GCA_934167885.1. Lineage (GTDB taxonomy): Bacteria > Bacillota_I > Bacilli_A > RF39 > UBA660 > RUG12783. The sequence continues at coordinate 5,892 of CAKPMB010000003.1, read as the reverse complement.
CAAGAAAATTAATGGTTTTAGAACACGAAGACATTAATAAAACACAATCAAAATTGCTTTTATGATTCCCTGCTAAAATAAATGGACCATTTTGTGGAATATTCTCAATATTAATATATTCAACACGATACAATAACCTTATAAGGCACGTTGCTAAAGGACGAAAAAATTGATATAATTTATATTGCATATACTCCCCTTTCTATTAAACAATTATAGCATATAAAATACAAAATAATACAAATTACACAAAGATTTAACATATAATTAGGATGGTGATAAAATGAAATTAAAATTGCGAAAAAAACCGTTTATCTATATAATTATATTCATTTTAATTATTTTAATGGGTAATAAATTATATAACAAATATCTAAAAAATAATGATAATCAAAAGATAAGTCAAAATCCTTATACTAAATATAATTATTATATTAAAGATAATCAAACACGATACGAAATTTATAAAAATAAAACCAATTATAGTGATGATAAAGTTGTTTTATTTGTTAATATTGGCCTTGATAAGAATTTTTATGAAGATGCTAAAAATGCCAATAATCTTAATACAACATATGTTCTTGTAAATAAATACAATTACTTACAAGATGATTATGTTCCTAGTAATTTAGTTAAACTAACTGACTTTTCTAAAGGAGGAATTTATTTAAATAGTGAAGCATATGAAGCATTCAAAAAAATGGCAACAGATGCTTTAATTGAAGATTTAAATATTAGAATTATTTCAGCTTACAGAAGTTATGATTATCAGCAAAATCTTTATAATAACTACTTAAAAAAATATTCTAAAGAAGAAGTTGATTCTTTCTCAGCAAGAGCAGGATATTCTGAGCACCAGACAGGGCTTGCTGTTGATATTGATAATAATAAATTATCTTATACTAATTTTGATAAAACTAAAGAATATGTTTGGATGCAAGAAAATTGCTATAAATATGGCTTTATTAGACGTTATACCAAAGAAAATGAAGAGATAACAGGATATGTTAATGAACCATGGCATTATCGCTATGTAGGTTTAGAAATTAGCAAATATATGCATGATAATAATATTACAACATATGAAGAGTATTATTATAAATTTATTAATAACAAATAAAAGATTGTGCTCCAAAACACAACCTTTTTTATTTACGATATTCAAAGCTAAAATCAAGAATTTTAACAATATCCCCTTCTTTAGCTCCCATACTTTCTAATTTATCATCTATTCCCATACGACGAAGTGATCTAGCAAATCTTAACATACCTTCTTCACTTGAAAATTTAGTCATTTTAAATAAACGTTCAACTTCATCACCTTTAATAATGAATCCTTCACCATCACGAATAATTTCATAAGGTTCTTCTTTTTGAAATTTATATAAAACATGTGATAAATACTTATCATCTTCGTATAATGGTTCATCTTTAATTTCTTTAAGCATTTCAGCAAGACGATCTAAAACTTTATTAAGACCTTCCCCATTGATAGCACTTATTTCGATTATTTCATTTTTAACATGTTTTTTAAATTCTTTTAAATTTTCTTGACTATTTGGCATATCCATCTTATTAGCAATTATTAACTGTTTTTTCTTAGCAAGACGTTCACTAAATTCTTTAAGTTCATTATTAATTGTCAAATAATCATCATATGGATTTCGCCCCTCAATTCCACTCATATCAACTATATGAGCGATTATTTTAGTTCTTTCAATGTGACGTAAAAACTTATCGCCTAAGCCTAAACCGTTATGAGCACCTTCAATTAAACCTGGTAAATCAGCAATAACAAAACTGTAATTATCACGCGTTTTACATACTCCTAAATTAGGAGATAGCGTTGTAAAATGATAATCAGCAATTTTTGGTTTAGCTTTCGTAACTTTTGATAAGAATGTGCTTTTACCAACACTTGGTAAGCCGACTAAACCAACATCCGCTAACATTTTTAATTCTAATTTTAAAACCTTAACTTCACCTGGTTCACCATTTTCAGCAAAACTAGGACAAGGATTATTTTGCGTTTTAAAAGCCGTATTACCACGACCACCACGGCCACCACGGGCAACAACGACACGAGAATCAACATCTTTCATATCTGCAATAATCATCCCTGTATCATTATCGATAACAACCGTTCCTTGAGGAACTTTAATAACAACATCCTTACTATTCTTACCATTTTGGTTCTTACCAAGACCATTCTCACCTTTTTCACCTTTAATTGTTTTCATATAACGCAAATCAATTAAAGTATTCAAACCAGTATCAACCTCAAATACGATAGAAGAACCATTACCTCCATTACCACCAAATGGACCACCCATAGCAACCCATTTTTCACGTCTAAAGGCAAGGCAACCATCACCACCATTACCAGCTATAACTTTTATTACCGCTTCATCAATAAACATAACTATCACCTCGATATTTTCTTAACTAAACTAGCAACACTTAAACAAACACCATCACTTACTTCTTTAACCGTCTTCTTACCCCAAGGTAGAGTCCAACCATTAAATTCTTTGACCATAGAAACATCATTGTGATGATCACCAATTGTCCATATTGAAGATTTATCAATATTTTCAATATCAGCAACTAATTGTGTTGATGTCGCTTTACTAACATTTTTATCACATAAATAATATACCGCATTTCGTCGTAAATTTAAACCATCTAATGAATATGTGCTAAAATCTTTTACACATAAATTATACTTACTACATAATTTAACCAAAGCCATATATAATTTTTTATCTTTACTTGGAAATCTAACTTCATACTCAAGAATATTACCATTATATAAAATAGGACGAACATCAATCATTGGAAATTCTTCACTTAACAATTGCAAATCTTTTAATATTTCATCCGATAAATTTGTTGCAAAAATAACCTTATCATCACTATTAAGCAACAAATTACCATCACAACAACTTAAGTAATCATATGCTATTTTATGGTTATCAATTTCACTTTTTATACTATTATATGGCCTTCCAGTGTTTAACAAAAATATATTATTATTCATTCTAAACTTTTTTAATGCTAATAAATTAAGACGTAAATCATAATCAAAACAATTAAGTGTAAGATCATAATCACTAGATAATAACTTCATAAATATCCCCCTCTTAGTGCATAATAATTAATAAATTTTTCATATTATACCATATTATGTCTTTTTTGTCTAGTTTATTCAATACTACTAAAAAGTGTTAAATAAACTAAAAAACTAATTTAGTTTCATTAGTAAAATTAAATTAGTTTTTATTTCAATTTTAAAGTATATGGACTATCAATAGTGCCATCACCATTAGCGATTAAAACATCAGAGCGAATATTAATGACAGGACGAAGACCTAAACTACTTGTTGCCCAAACAACTGAAACTCCACCATTTAAATAGACAGCTGCAAGGTCACTATGAAGATTAGCCGAATAATAACGTGTTGGCGACATTGTCCAGTAATAGCCTCCAGTATACAAATAATATTTTTCATTCTTAGTATTATATTTACCGCCGGCTAAAGTCACCTCATCGGATGTTATTAAAGCTATTGGATAAGTTAATTTAGCATTACCATAAGTAGAAGCTGTGCTAAATTTATCTCTTATATCATTTGAACATTTTAAGGTCGCTGTTCTATTGGTATCTACATATAATCTAGTAAAAGGTGAATAAAAGGTAGTTTTTCCAACTTTATATCCAGAATTATTATATTTATCAACAATACTCCGGTCATTACAAAATGTTGCATCTACCATATAATTTGTTAATAAATTACCATCTTTATCAGTTTTTTCAACAATATTTTCTACATACCATTTATCTAATTGTATTTTGGCATTACTTGACAGTTCATTCGTTCTTGTGCCATCTAGGCTTGTGGATGAATATGAATAATACTGCACCTTGGCCTTTGTTTCTGATACTAAACTATTTACCTTTATTAATACTTGACATTGTTCTGTCGCGCTTGCACTTGAACATGTCCATGGATATGTTCCAAATTCATCTTTCATTTCACTAAATGTGCCTTGTTTCATGTTACCTTTTAATTTATAATTTCCAGTTTCCACATTAAACTCATAATCATCGGCAAAATAATATTTTCTGGCCACTGCTATATCAGCATAATCAGTTTCTTCACTTATTTGATGTTCAAAGTTCTTGCCATACATATAGCCAACATAGGTTGGATCGGGATATCTAGTGCTGTATTGATATGTTACGTTATTTATAGATGTATTATTACCAGTGGCATTTGCTTTTTTTCCATTATAAATTAGCCTTAAACTTCCATCTCCATTGGTTCTTATTATCTTCCAATATAAACCACCAAAATAAACATTATTATTTTGAACATCACCTCGGTAGTAATAAACGTCCCCATAATCATCTTCTGTCTTATATAACCCTACTTCAGATCGAATGGAACTTGCTATTTTATATGTTCTAATATCAGCCTTCGTTATTGAGAAATAAGCATTAGCAACTAATACACTTACTTCTTTAACATAATACAAATTACTTAAATACCAAAGTCCCTGATTAGTGCCACCACCCGTCCAATAACCTATATACTTATCACTAAGGTAATCCGTTATAATATCACCGGTTAATTTATACGTTCCAGTTTGATCATCAAATTCATAAGTCTTAGAAAAATAGAATTTATAGCCATTTATACTATATGGGTTTGATACATCTTCAGTTAATTGTTCAACATAGGTATATGTTGGAGCGGTATCATTTAGGTTTGGTTCCCCTTTGTTGACAATATTCATTTTGGCAACATCTACGGATTCACTTAAACTATCACTTACTAACATACAATCAACTAATTTATTAAAGCCGTTATTTAAACAGTAGTTGTTGCCTTTTACTTCTACTCTTTTGATAAAACTTTGCATCAATTCTTTGTTTTTGTATATTTTTAATAACACATTAGTCTTTCCATTTGCATCATTATTAGGATGAACAAAGACTTGAATTTCAACTGTTTTGTTTTTAGTAAATAGATAGGTTAAATCTAGCGTATCACTCTTTTCTTCTACAGTATTTCCTTCACTATCTTTATAACTAAACTTGATATCACCATTGGTGCCTGTTACTTTTAAGTTCATGGTATCGTTACTATCTTTACCAAGATCTTCTATATTTATAAAATTACTTATCTTTGCAATGAAGTATGCTTTATTATTTTCAACATATGTATCACTGGTTTCCATCGATAAAGGCATATTCATTTCTTCTAAACCAGCGTCAACATTAACTTTAAAATTTAAATAACTATTCGCCCACTCAGTGGCTTTATAACTAGCATTACTATCGGTATCACTTATTGTAGTCTCTTCATCTACCCAAAATCTTAGAGTGTAATTCTTAGTAGTTTCAATATATGTCTTCGCCTCTATCTTGTCTACATAGATTCTTCGATTATTAAAGTCACTATACCTTATACCATCGATTAAAACTTTACCATCACATTCTAGATATATCATAATGTATTTAGCGTCTATTCTAATCTTATTACTTATCTCTTCGCCATAATTTAAAGTAATGCCATAATATATATCTTTATCACTAGTATTCTTACTCAATACTTTAAAACTTATAGTGTTATCATCTCTTTTTAAGGCTTCTTCTTTCGTTTCTGGAAAGATCCCACTTATATGAACTTCATTATCTTCTAAATAATTTAGATAAATCTCACCATTTAAAAGATTCTGCATTTCACTATACTTTTGATAAGTATAAAAAGCATAACTTCCACCTAACAACAAGACTAGGCCTAATACAATTAATATATTCTTCCTAGTCTTCATATTTCACTCCACATAAAAGAACAAGACTTAATCTTGTTCTTGCTTGTTTAC
>CAKPMB010000002.1 GCA_934167885.1 uncultured Bacilli bacterium | reverse complement strand
TTAAAACAAGAACAGCAACACTTACTATAAGTAGTGCTGCAGCAAGTGAAGCAACTATTTTTAATGCTTGGATATGGTCAAGTAGTTCAATAACATTCAATAATTATAAGTTCAAAGTTACAATGACCAAAGCTGATTCAAAGACAGTAAATTATAATTCGGCATACGGAACATTCCCAAGTAATCCGACAAGATATGGTCATACATTTACTGGTTGGTATACGGAAGAAACTGGAGGAACACAAGTAACAACATCAACTATAATGAAAACCACCGGTAATCAAACGTTATATGCCCATTGGTCAGCTAAAGATGTAACAGCCCCAAAAATTACTTATAGTTTATCAGCCGGTAATTATAATGCGACAAAATCAGTAACTGTAAAGGCTACTGATACTGGAAGTGGTTTAAATTATATGAAAGTTCATGTATACAAAAATGGGGTATTACAAACATATAACAATTATGTTACGAATGGTTCATACACTGCCTCATTAAGTTCAGAAGGAACTTGGGTTATATATGTTCAAGCATACGATAAAGCTGGCAATAAAACACCAGTAACTAAAAGTATTGAAGGATGGCATTCGCAGACGTATGTAATTGATACTACTGCTCCGACTATTTCATTTGACGTAGCGAATGGTGCAAGTTTTACTAATCCAAAAACGGCAACGGTTTCATTTGCTGATAACCTTTCAGGTGTAAAAGAACGTAATGTCTCTGTTATAAAGTCAGATGGCACAACACTCCTTAGTAATTATGTTGCTCCAAACAATACATATTCATATACATTTAATCAAACAGGAACATATACAATTTATGCAAATGCTGTTGATAATGCAGGAAACAATTATTATACAGTTCATAATGCCTCAGCAATGGTTACAATAACGATTACAGCTGCTTGTACAGATTATACAAGAACAACTTTGGCCACTGAAACATCATGCACTCCTAGTGGAACACCAGGTGTTGATAACACATATATAACTTGTGAAAATGCTCATACAAGATGGCGATATACCCAAGAATGTGAGAAATCAACTGGTGTGTCAAAAAAAACTTCAAAATTTATATATACAAGTTCAAGTGCTGCTAAATCTGCCTGTAAAGATAATTTACCTGCGGGTGGATGTCTAAGTTCACCAACATGTTTAACAGCATCGCGTGTTTTATATACGAAATATCAATACACAAGAACATGCTCATAATGTTAATTAGATAGTAGAATGCAATAAGTCTACTATCTTTTTTGCTTTTTATTAAGTAGACATAAATAATAATCAATGTTACAATAATGACGTTTTAGAGGTTTTATGGTTGATAAATGTAATCTGTATAAAAAAATTGCCCAAATATTAAAAGAACCCATTATTGATGAAAAAAGTTATGAACAGTTGTTTGATTTGGTTTGTAATTATTTTGGACTATCGGAATTTTTAAAAAAATTTAATTTGACAACATATGCAGATTATGACGATACCTTAGTGAATGCTAGTTATAATCATTTAACGCAAACGATAGAGATTAATAAAGATTTTGTTCCTAAATATATTGAGATGTATAATGAATTTAGTAAGGTATGTTCAGTTTCATATTATGATTTTTTAATTTTTTATCAGTTGCAATGCTTTTTTCATGAAGTAGGGCATGTTCTTCAAATTAAAAGAATTAATACGCCATCAACCAATAAACAGGAAATGCTTATTAAAAGTATTCTTATGGATTCTTATTTTGTAGATGATTATTTATATACTAAAAGTTATAATATTAATCCCATAGAAAAGGATGCTAATATTTTTGCTTATAGTCATGTATTAAAGTTTTTCTTTAATACTGTATGTGATGATTTTTTGAAAGATTATTTTGTCTATTTGTATATTTGTGTATTAAAGTATGGTTACATTGATTCTAATTTTAGATATGGTAATACAAAATTATTTTATCGTGATGTATTGAAACGCAAAAATGATTATGATAATTATGCTAAACATTTTAATTTGCTTTCCTATAGTCAAAAAATAGCTTTGAGTCTCCCTTTAAATAAGAGTGAGGCGAATGATTTAAGTGCTTTTTGTGATAGTGAATGTTATAATCTTGCTAATAGTAAGCGTTTGATGAAGAAATATTTGCTTTAAATAATTAAGTGTCTTTTTTATGTATTACTTATTTTTTTCTTTAATTCATTTTACATAAATGGTATAATCTTTTTAGATAGGTGAGATATGGAAAGTATAGAAGAGAGTATAATAGAACTATTAAGTGATAAAAGAGCAAGAGATAGTATAGAAATTATTAATTATTTGGCTTTAGGACCTAAATATGATGAAGTAGTTATGCAGATATTAAAAAAATTAACTGATAACTATGTTTTGTATTGTTCTAAGAAGTGTAAATATTTATTGTTTAAAGATAGTGAACTTGGCAAGAGGTTTGTTAAGGGGAAATTTTGTGATACTAATAATGATTATGGTTTTGTGACGGTTGATGGCCTTAATGATGATATTTTTATTCATGGTAGTAAAACAAATGGGGCTGTTGATGGTGATACGGTTTTAGTTGAAATTTTAAAATCATCCCGTAATGGTAAGAAAATGGAAGGACGTATTGCGAAGGTTATTGCCCATGATTTAAAGCAAAAAGTTGGTGAAGTTTATCATTATGAGAATAAATTAATGATAAGTCTTGATGATAAGAAATTCAAAAAACTTATTGTTCTAACGGGAAATGATGAAGATATATCACGTTTAGTAGATGGTGATAAGGTTTTAGTATCGTTTGTTGATTTAAAAAAGGATAAAGATTATTTGTATGCTAAGTTTATTAAACGTATTGGCCATATAAATGATCCGGATATTGATATTTTAAGTATCATCGCTGAATGTGGTTTTGATGTTGAATTTCCAGAAGCCGTTTTAGAAGAATTAAAACATATTCCAACGGAAGTTAGTAAGGCTGAGATGAAAGGTCGTCGCGATTTAACGAATGAAGTTATTTTCACCATTGATGGTGATGATACAAAGGATATAGATGATGCTATAAGTATTAAAAGACTTCCTAATAATCATTATGAATTAGGCGTTCATATCGCTGATGTAAGTTATTATGTTAAAGAAAATAGTGCTCTTGACCAAGAAGCAAGAAAAAGAGGCACAAGTGTATATTTAACCGATAGAGTTATTCCAATGATTCCTCACCAATTATCAAATGGTATTTGTTCACTTAATCCAAATGTTATTCGTCTTGCAACTTCTTGCGTTATGGAAGTAGATGAACGCGGTAGTGTTATTGGTTATGATATTTTTGAAAGTGTTATTAAATCGCGGATGCAGATGACTTATAACAAAGTAAATGATTATTTAGAAAGAGGTATTGTTGATCCTAAGTATAAGGATTTTACTAATGAATTATCCTTAATGAAGGAATTATCGGACTTAGTAAGAAAAAATAAAATTAATCGTGGTTTTATTGATTTTGATACTGATGAAATTAAGATTAAAGTCGATAAAAAAGGAGTACCTGTTGAAATTTTGAAAAGAGAACGAGGAACAGGTGAACGTTTGATTGAAGATTTTATGATTTTAGCGAATGAATCAGTTGCTTCTCAATTATTCTATATGGATTTGCCAGCAGTTTATCGGGTTCACGGTGATCCCAGTGAAAAGCGTCTACGTTCATTTGTTAATGTCTTAAATACACTAGGTATTAAAATAAATGATAATTTATCAAAGATAACGCCTAAAACTATTCAACGAATTATTAATAGACTTAAGAATTATCCTCAATTCAAGGTATTGAGTGTTATGATGTTAAGTTGTATGGATAAGGCTATATATGATACTAAAAACATTGGGCACTTTGGTATTGCTAGTAAGTGTTATACGCACTTTACTTCACCTATAAGACGTTATCCTGATACGACAACACATCGTCTTTTGAAAAATTATTTCTTTGATAAAGATGGTATTACTGATGAAAAAATTGACCATTTTGAAAGTGTGTTACCGGATATTTGTGTTCATTCAAGTGAACGTGAACGCGCTAGTGTTGAGTGTGAACGTGAAGTTGATGAAATGAAAGAAGCCGAATATATGGAACATCATATTGGGGAAGAATATCATGGTATGGTTAGTAGTATTACCAACTTTGGAATGTTTGTTATTCTTGATAATTTAATAGAAGGTTTAGTTCCTATTACAGAGTTAGGGGAATATTATGTTTATGACGAAAAAACTGAAAGCCTAGTTGCACAACACTTCAAAAAGCATTATCGTATAGGGGATGAATTAGTGATATCAGTTTTAAGAGCATCAAAAAAAGAACGAAAGATAGATTTTAAAGTAGTAAAGAGGATTTAGATTCATGAGAAAAGGAAGTAAAAAATATTTAAAACGTAACATTAGAAATGTTTTTATTGTATTATTACTTGGTATAATTGCCACCTATTTAGGCTTTTTTGTGCAAAGAAAAGAAAACTTTAAAAATGTTCCGGCAGAAGTTTCATATAATATTAAAGATACAAGAGAAGTTTATACCGCTTCGATGGTGATGGTAGGCGATGCTCTTATCCATGGTTCTATCTATAACGCTTATCGAACTGGTAATGGTTATGATTTTAAGAATATTTTTAAATATACGAAAGATATTTTTAAAAGTTATGATATTGCTTATTATAATCAAGAGACTATTCTTGGTGGTTCTTCATTAGGTCTATCAACTTATCCACAATTTAATTCTCCACAAGAAGTAGGGGATGCTTTTGTGGATGCTGGTTTTGATATTGTAAGTCTTGCTACTAACCATACTCTTGATGGTATGTATCGTTATGGTATAAAGGCTATAACTAATTCTAGAAATTATTGGAACAAACAAACAGGCGTTATCGCAGCTGGTAGTTATACAAGTAAAGAAGAACGTGAAAAATTGCAAATTAATGAAGTTAATGGTATTAAATATACCTTGTTATCTTATACAATGCAAACCAATGGTTTACAAGTGCCATCAGGCAAAGATTATGTTGTTGATGTTTATAATGAAACTAAAGTTAAACAAGATATAGAACGTTATAAAGGTAAAGTTGATTGCATCATGGTAGCTATGCATTGGGGAAATGAATATGAACATTATCCTAATTATGTGCAAAAAAATGTTGCTAAATATCTAGCATCCCTTGGTGTTAATATTATTATTGGATGTCATCCACATGTGGTGCAACCTATTGATTTTATTGGTGATACTTTGGTAATATATTCGTTGGGAAACTTTGTTTCATCTCAAATAGGTATTGAACGCCTAACCGGCCTTATGGCCACCGCTACCTTGAAAAAGGAAGTATATCATGGTAAAACTAAAATAACCTTTGAAGATGTAACGGGTGACTTGTTATGGACTAATAAAGCTAATAAATATGTTGTTTATCCATATAGTAAACTTAATAATTCAATATTATCAGGTTATCAAAATTATTATACTAAGTATGGTAAGATTGTAACAGCATACAATAAAAATGTTAAAATGCGGGGGATTTAATGGAAATTTATAATAGAGAGGCCAAATTCAATTATTTTATTTTAGAAGAATATGAATGTGGTATTGTCCTAAAAGGCACTGAATTAAAGTCAATTAGATTAGGACGAGCAAATATTAAAGATAGTTATGCAACTATTCGTAATAATGAAATATACCTTCTAAATATGCATATAAGTGCTTATAAAGAAGGCAATATCTTCAATCACGAAGAACGAAGAACACGTAAACTTTTAATGCATAAACGAGAAATTGTTAAAATCAATAATCAAGTTATGCAAGAAGGATTAACCCTTATTCCATTAAAAGTATATTTCAAAAAAAATAAAGTAAAAATTTTACTTGGTCTATGCAAAGGTAAAAAATTATATGATAAACGCGAAACAATAAAAAATCGCGATATTGAAAGATTTGAACGAAAAGAAATTAAGACTAGTTACTAGGAATAGTTCTTTTTTTTTCGTTATTTTAATAAAATTAAATGATGATAAGAAGAATAACAAGTTATATAAAAAATGATAAATTGCAGTTTAAATATATAGATAAAAGTTTATACATCTTAAATTATAAAGAAATAAAAAATATTAATAATAATCTTGTTGAATTAATGGATCTTAATAATAATCGCCTAATAATTAAAGGGAATGATTTAAAACTAATTAAAATGGTAAGCGAAGAAGCTTTAATTAAAGGTGATATTAAGTCTATAGAAATGGTGTCTTATGTTAAATAATTTATATATTTTGAAAATACCTGATAATAATATATTAAAAAAGTTAATTAGATATCATATATGTTTTCATAAAATAACTTATTATGATAACTATATTTTAGTAGCCGTTGATTATTTAAATTATGCTAATATCCTAAGATATATGAAGATCTTTAATATTGAACTTGTATCAGTAAAAGGATTAAAACATTATAAGTATTTATTAAAAAAATATTTTATTTTTTTAGTTAGCATAATTTTAGGATTTATATGGCTTATTTTTTTATCGAATATTATATTTGATGTTAGAATCATGACTAATGATAAAGAAATCGCTCAAATATTAAATCTTGAATTAAATTATTATAATATTAGAAAGTATAAAAGGGTTGTTAGTTTTAAAGAAAAAGAACGTATTAAAAATAATATTATTAAGGATAATAAAGATAAAATAGAGTGGTTAGAATTAACAAAGAGTGGTAGTGTTTATATTGTTAATATTGAACGAAGAATTATTAATGATTTGAAAGATGATAATAAGAAAGTTAATGTTATTGCTAAGAAGAATGCTTTTATTATTGATATTATGGCTAGTAGTGGTAGTGTTGTGAAGAAAGTGAATGATTATGTTAAAAAAGGGGAAGTAATTGTAAGTGGTGAAATAAAAAAGAATGATACTATAATGAATTATGTTAAGGCTGAAGCTTTGGTTTATGGGGAGACATGGTATGATGTTAAAGTTATATTACCTATTAATTATCATGATATTGTCTATACGGGAAAAATGAAAAAAAGAATCACAATAAATCTGTTTAATAAAAAAATTAAACTATTTAATATAAATAATTATGATAAAGAAGAGATTAAAGAACATGTTTTAATTGAAAATAAACTTATACCATTTAGTATTAATTATGATACATTTTATGAAATAAGAAAAAATACAGATTTACTAACGGATGAAAAAATATGGAATATAGGCTTTAATATTGCAAGAAGTAATCTTTTAAATAGTTTGGATAAAGGAAGCAAAATATTAACGCAAAAAAAATTGAAAAAAGAGGTGAAAGATAGTAAAATAGAGTTAGATATTTTCATAAAGGTGTATGAGAATATTACTGATTATGAAGAAATAATTGTAGGTGAATGATATGAAGAGTTTATCTGATGAATTTAAATTTATTATGCAAAAAACTTGGCCAGTAATTATTTTTATTTGTGTAATTAGTATTATTTTTAGAATAATGTCTTTATTAAAAAATAAAAAACGTTTTGTTTTTCATGAAGAAGTATCATATTTATTAGCTCTTGTTTATATTTTGTGTTTGTTTCAAGTAGTAACTAGTCAAGATGTAGAAGGAGTTCATGGTGTTAATATCACATTGTTTGAGGAAATGACAAGATATCAAATAGGTTCTAATTTATTTTATCGAAATATAATTGGTAATATTGTATTATTTACGCCTTTTGGTTTCTTACTTGGTCATATTTTTAAAATTAATAAATATTGGCAAGTAACTATTTTAACACTATTAACATCACTCCTTATTGAAACTATTCAGTTATCAATAGGGCGGGCTTTTGATGTAGATGATATTGTTTTAAATGTTATAGGTGGTCTTTTAGGTTATTTGGTTTATCGTTTATTATCAAAGGTATTTGAAAAATATAATCATAAAGTAAAAGACATCGTTTTAACAATATTTTTAATTATAGCCTTTATGGGTATAATTATGATAATTATGTAAGGAGTATTATGAAGATAGGATTATTTAATGAAACTGAAAAGAATTTAGATGAAGAAATGGCTTTAATGAAGAAAGTATTAAAGCATGGTTTGGAGAAGTTAAACTTAAAGAAAGTAGAGTTTAATGTTATTATTGTTGATAATGAGTATATTCACAGATTAAACCGGGATTATCGTCATATTGATAGAGAAACGGATGTTATTACTTTTGCCTTAGAAGATGATAAGACTTTTAATCCTAAAGAACGTATTTTAGGCGATGTATATATATCAATTGATAAAGCGATTAGTCAAAGTATTGAATATGGTCATTCTCTAAATAGAGAATTATGTTTTCTTGCGGTTCATGGATTGTTACACCTATTAGGATATGATCACATGAATGAAGCGGATGAAAAGGTGATGTTTGGTTTACAAGGAGAAATACTAGATGAAATGGGTATCAAAAAATAAAAAGAAAAAATTTTCATTAAAGCGTTTTATATTTAGTTTCGGTTATGCTTTTAGAGGGATTTTAACCGTTTATAAAACAGAACAAAATATTTTTGTTCACACTATTGCTACCTTGATAGTTATTGCTTTATCAATTTATTTAAAAATAAGTAGAATAGAAGCTTGCGTTATTGCTATTGTTGTAGGGATGGTTATTGCTTTTGAAATACTAAATACCGCTTTAGAATACACGGTTGATATGTCAATGCCAAGTATTCACCCCCTTGCTAAAATGGCTAAAGATGCTGCTAGTGGTGCCGTTTTAGTATCAGCCATAACTTCTTTAATTGTTGGTGGTATCGTTTTTATACCTAAAATTATGTTATTGATTCATGGTTAATTTGATTAAAATTATAGTAATTGAAAATATAAACAATAGCCATGATTTAATTAATGTTTTAAATAGAGAATTAGCAAAATTCAAAATTTCTGAAACATATATTAATCCCAAATATTATGATATTAAACTACAAGATTATATTGATATGATTACGCAAAAATTATAATATTTTGGTGCTTAATTTCTTTTAATTGCATACATTAAATTGAGGGGTGTATATGGCAAATTATAAAGAAATTGTAACGAAAGCAATATTGGGTAAGGGAAAGAAAACTTTTACTCATAAAAACAGTATTGAAACTAAAAATAAGCCAACGACAGTTTTAGGATGTTGGGTTATAAATCATAATTTTAACGGTGTTAAACAAAAAGATCGAATCTCTATAGCAGGAAGTTATGATATTAATATTTGGTATAGTTATGATAATGATACTAAAACTGATGTTATTAAAGAAACATATAACTATAATGAATTAATTAAGATGCATAATGAAAATAGTGATTATGATGATGCATCTATTATAGTTAGAAGTCTTGCAGATCCTAAATGTGTTAATGTTAAAATTGATGATAATAAGATAGATTATGAAGTTGAAGTAATGTTAGGTGTTGAATTAGTAGGGGATGTAAAGGTTAAAATTGCTGTTGATGATAATTTAGATGAATATAATTTGATAGAAGATGAAGAAACGGTATCTAAAGAAATTGATAATACTGTTGATGAAAATTATTTAGATAAAAAGTAAACTAAAAATTTGTTTTCATATGAAAACATTTTTTTATTTTAAATACTTATAAAATATGTTACTATATATATGTAAGATAGAGGTGTTTATTATGTATTTAAATAAAAATGAAAAGATGTATTTATGCGGTAAAATAGTTAGTTTACTAGAAGAATATAATCAAGAAATGCACAATGATTTTAGAAAAGCTGATAATAAAAAAGATGTTAGCACCTTTGGTAAAATAACTGTATATGCTTCAATGGTTGCTCTTTCTATGGTTCCAACCATATTAGTGAAAAATGGTATATATAATCTTTTGGGTATTAGCACGATGAGTGGTTTTAATGCCCTTGTTGGTAACCCTTTAACTTTGATTATTCCAGTTATTGCTAGTGGAAAAGTGTCACCTAAAATTATTGATGGGTTAGGATTTAGTCAAAAAGAGACTAACGCCAAAGAAAAGATTGCTGATATTGATAATGCTTCTTATTATCTTAATAGCTTAATTAATCGCTTAAAAACGAATGAATATGCTCTTTTAGATGTCATTAATCGTTTAAATGATATGTTTAAGACTAATTATGATGAATTAAGTAATGAATATATTTTAAAGAAATTATTTCAAAACTTTAATTTTAAAGATTATAAAATGATCGAAAATCTTCATTTACCATCTACTAATGTTGATTTAGTCAGAGAATTTGGGAATCTTTTGAATGAATATAACTTTATGGTGAATAGAGGATTTGATGAATCATTTAATGATCCTGATGTTATCGGTAGATCAAAGTAAATTAGATTGACAATTCAACATAATTGCCTTATTATTAAATAGTAGATGGTATTGTGTTTATACGCTACTAAAAATACTAATTTAATATTGGAGGTGTCGGAATGAATCTTAGTATTTCACCAGAAGAATTATTAGAAAGTTCTAAAAAAATTGTAACAGCTGCAGGTCAAATTTATGAACAAATTGAATCAATTAAAAAAACAATTGATGGTTTATCAGAATGGAAAAGTTCTAATAAAGAATTATTTGTAAGTAACGTTACAAAATCTATTGAAAAAATGACTAAAATGACTGAAGCTGCTGAAAGTTATGGCAGTGTAGGTGCTGATGTTGCATCACGTGTAATGGGTGTTGAAGATGATATTAAAAAGACTATCATGAAAGATAGCGGCTCAATGTAACAGAAAGAGGTATGAAATAATGGAAAGAATTATTATAAACGAACAAGCAATGGAAAATGCTGCAACACAAATTGATACAGCAACAGAGCAAATTAGAAATTTACTAAACAGTATTAAAACAGAAGTAGCACATGTTAGTGAAGTATGGGATGATCCTAATGCTAAGGTATATATGGAAAAGTTTGATGAATTACAACAAAGTTTTCCAGAATTTGTTGCTAGTGTTCATAATTTAAGTAGCTTTTTAAATGGTGTGGCTAAAGCATATCGTGAAAGAGTTATTAATCCAACTAAAACAGCAGTTAATGGCACAAGTGGTGAGTAAGAGAGTTTCTCTCTTTTTTTATTGTAATAAATTTAATTTTAAGTTATAATGTCTCTATTGGTGGTGAAGTATGGAACGTATTCAAAAAGTAATTAGTAATAGTGGTTATTGTTCAAGAAGAAAAGCAGAAGAATTAATAAGAAATGGTATGGTTTTAGTAAATGGTAATAAAGCTTCTATTGGTATGCAAGTATCAAATGATGATGTTATTACAGTTAATAATGAAATAATAAATAAAGATACTGATCAAAAAGTTTATGTTTTATTAAATAAACCACGTGGTGTTGTTACAACTAGTAGTGATGAATTAGGCAGAAAAACAGTTGTTGATTTAATAGATACCAATAAGCGAATTTATCCAGTTGGTAGATTAGATTATGATACAACAGGTGTATTGTTACTTACAAATGATGGTGAATTAACCAATCTTCTAACACATCCTAAAAATAATATTGATAAAGTTTATTTAGCAAAAGTAAAAGGTATTATTACAGGAAGTGATATTACCAAACTTAAAAATGGTGTTATGATAGATGGTTTTAAAACACAAAAGGCAAGAGTTAAACTTAAAAGTTATGATCGAAAAACAAAGACTAGTTTAGTAGAATTAACAATTCATGAAGGACATAATCATCAAGTTAAAAAGATGTTTGAAAGTATAGGATATGATGTTATTAAACTTACAAGATTACGTTTTGCAGGATTATCAGTGAAAGATTTAAAAAGTGGTGAATATCGTTTATTGACACCTAAAGAAGTTAAACAATTATATGGAATGATAAATAGTAAAAGAAATATAATTTAATTTTTAATAGTAATTGAATATTATGTTGATATTTGATAAAATCATATTAGAAAAATAAAGCAAAAGGATATGATGAAAAGTGTTAAATAGTATCAAGTTGAATATGTCAAATAGTGTCAATATGGGGGGGGGTTACTTTATTGAGTAATCAACTTAATTTAGATTGTTTATTGAAGAGAACAAGATTAAGTCTTGTTCTTTTATGTGGAGTGAAAGATGAAGACTAGGAAGAGTATATTAATGGTATTAGGCCTAGTTTTATTGTTAGGTGGAAGTTATGCGTTTTATACTTATCAAAAGTATAGTGGTATGCAAAACCTTTTGAATGGGGAAATTTATCTAAATTATTTGGAAGATAATGAAGTGCATATAAGTGGGATATTTCCAGAGACAAAGGAAGAAGCATTAAAAAGAAATGATAACACAATAAGCTTTAAAGTATTAAGCAAGAATACGAGTGACAAAGATATTTATTATGGTATTACTTTAAATTATGGCGAAGAGATAAGTAATAAAGTGAGAATAGACGCTAAATACATTATGATATACCTAGAATGTGATGGCAAAGTCTTAATAGACGGAATAAGGTATAGTGATTTTAATAACAGAAGAATCTATGTCGATAAGATAGATGCCAAAACATACACAGAAACAACTAAGAATTATACATTAAGATTCTGGGTAGATGAAGAAACCACAATAAGTGATACGGATAGTAATGCTAGTTATAAGGCCACGGAGTGGGCTAATAGTTATTTAAACTTTAAAGTGAATGTAGACGCTGGCTTAGAAACCATGAACATGCCATTATCCATGGAAACTAGTGATACTTATGTAGAAAATAATAAAGCTTATTTTATAGCCAAGATAAGCAATTTTATAAACATAGAAGACCTTGGTAAAGATAGTAATGATACGATGAATCTAAAAGTAACAGGAACAAATAGTGATATAAAGTTTAGTTATAAAGATAGTGAAGGAAACACCGTTGAAGAAAAGAGTGATACATTAGATTTAACCTATCTATTCACTAAAAATAAAACCGTTGAAATTCAAGTCTTTGTTCACCCAAATAATGATGCGAATGGTAAAACTAATGTGTTATTGAAAATATACAAGAATAAAGAACTAATGCAAAGTTTTATTAAAAGAGCAGAAGTCAAAGGTAACAATTATTGTTTAAATAATGGCTTTAATAAACTAGTTGATTGTATGTTAGTAAGTGATAGTTTAAGTGAATCCGTTGACGTTGCTAAAACCAATATTTCCGATAAAGGTGAACCTAATTTAAATGATACCGCTCCAAGTTACACATATATTGAACAAGTTGAAAAAGATGTTGACAATCCTTTTTCTGTTAAAAATTATCGTGATTTTTACTTTTCTAAAACATATGAATTTGACGAAAGTAATGGCACTTTTAAACTAACAGGTGAAATAATTGAAGATTATTTAAGTGACGATTATATAGGCTATTATACAGTTGGCAATGCTGCAAGTTACGGAACGAGCAATGTTGATTATATGTATAAAATTAGCAAGACGGAAACTGTTGGTAACGAATATATAATTTCTAAAGGCGATAAATATAGTTATAAAATTGCAAGTTCCATCAGATCTGAAGTAGGCCTATATAAAAACGAAGATGATTATGGAGATGTTTATTATTACCGAGGTGATGTTCAAAATAATAATGTCTATTTTGAAGGATACTATTGGAAGATAGTGAGGACAAATGGTGATGGAAGCGTTCGCCTAATATATAGTGGTAATAAGAAAAATGCTGAGGGAATAGATTTATCCATAAACAGCACAAAATATTTATACAATCAAAGAGCGTATGGACCGTGGTTTGCTGGTTATATGTATGGAGAAAGTGATATCGAAAAAATTAGTGATGAAGTTACTTATGCAAGATTTAATAATACATCATCATATGTTTTCGCAAAATCATATACCTATGATGAAGAGACAAAATTATATAAATTAAGCGGTGATTATAAAAAGGATACCATCAAAAATATGCGAGAATACTTAGGTGATTATCCAATAACTTGTGGTAATATCAACATTAATGCCACATGCACAGTTATATTGAAAGTAAATAGTTATGTCAGTGAAACGTCATTAAAAATTCAGTATATTGGTTATGTTCCATCAAGTTTAGAAAAGGCCTTTTCTAATGAAATAGAAAGTGATGTCAAAAAAACAATTGATAAATGGTATGAAGATAATTTTGTTTCTAAGAAGGATAGTAATAATTCTTTAATAACTGATTATTTTGTAGATGGCACTTTTTGTAATGATCGGAGTATAACTCATAGTATATATAATTCTGGTTATAAAATTGATAAAAAAACGTATTTTGCAGTAATGAATAGAATTCAGTTATACAAAGCAACCTTAAAATGTCCTAATAAACGTGATATGTTCAGTGTAACAAGTGATTATGGTAATGCCAAATTAAAATATCCCATTGCCTTAATAACCGCGGATGAGTTAGCCTTTGCAGGTGGAATGTATAGAGCAAAAAATGCCAACTTTTATTTGTCGCCAACTTCTTTAGATATGAAAACAATGAGTCCGGCGCATTATAATGAACAAGCATCAGAAGTTAATACTATGCGTTTGAATGCCAATGGTGGTATTCATGATTATGATTTTGTTGATATTTCTAATGCTGTAAGACCAGTTATTAATATAAGAGGTGATGTCGTAATTTCATCAGGTGATGGGACCGCGAATAGCCCATACCAGTTAAAATTGAAATAAAGGATATTGAATAACATAACAATATTTGGTAAAATCATATTAGAAAAAATAAAGCAAAGGATATGATGAACGTGTTAAATAGTATCAAATTAAATGTGTCAAATAGTGTCAATATGGGGGGGGGTTACTTTATTAAGTAACAAACCTAATTTAGAGTGTAAACAAGCAAGAACAAGATTAAGTCTTGTTCTTTTATGTGGTGTTCAATATGAAGACTAGGAAGAATATATTAATAGTATTAGGCCTAGTCTTATTGTTAGGTGGAAGCTATGCTTTTTATACTTATCAAAAGTATAGTGGCATGCAGAATCTTTTGAATGGGGAAATTTATCTAAATTATTTAGAAGACAATGAAGTGCATATAAGTGGCATATTTCCAGAGACAAAGGAAGAAGCTTTAAAAAGAGATGACAACACCATAAGTTTTAAAGTATTAAGTAAGAACACGAGTGATAAGGATATCTATTATGGAATTACTTTAAATTATGGTGAAGAAATAAGTAATAAGATTAGAATAGATGCTAAATATATTATGATATACCTAGAATGTGATGGCAAAGTATTGATTGATGGTATAAGGTATAGTGACTTTAATAATCGAAGAATCTATGTAGACAAGATAGATGCAAAGACATATACCGAAACAACTAAGAATTACACTTTAAGATTCTGGGTAGATGAAGAAACCACAATAAGTGATACGGATAGTAATGCAAGTTATAAAGCCACCGAGTGGGCCAATAGTTACTTAAACTTTAAAGTTAATGTTGATGCCGGCTTAGAGACAATGAATATGCCCTTATCCATGGAAACAAGTGATACATATGTTGAAAATAATAAAGCATACTTCATTGCCAAGATAAGTAACTTTATAAACATAGAAGACATTGGCAAAGACAGTAATGATACGATGAATTTAAAAGTAACAGGCACTAATAGTGATATTAAGTTTAGTTATAAAGATAGTGAAGGAAATACCGTTGAAGAAAAGAGTGCTACTCTAGATTTAACCTATCTATTCACTAAAAATAAAATAGTTGAAATTCAAGTCTTTGTTCATCCCAATAATGATGCGAATGGTAAAACTAATGTGTTATTAGAAATATACAAAAATAAAGAATTAATGCAAAGTTTTATTAAAAGAGTAGAAGTAAAAGGTAATAACTATTGCCTAAACAATGGGTTCAATAAACTAGTCGATTGTATGTTAGTAAGTGATAGTTTAAGTGAATCTGTCGATGTTGCAAAAACGAATATTGCCAATAAAGGTGAGCCAAATTTAAATGATACCGCACCAACTTATATGTATGTTGAAGAATTAACAGAAAACGTAGAAAATCCATACAGCATCACAGGATATAAATTTAATTTTTCCAAAACATATGAATTTGATGAAAAAACTGGAACATTTAAATTAACCGGAACAATAACGACCGATTATTTAAGTGATAATTATATAGGTTATTGGACTGGTGGCGGAACTAATATGGGAAACTCTGGTTTAAGCAATATATATTATGTAAAAGCCGTTAATGTATCGACAACTAATCATAAGATCACCAAGGCTGATAAGAGAACATATAAAATTGCGAGTTCCATTCGATCAGAAGTTGGATTATATAAAACCGAAGATGATTATGGAGATGTTTATTACTACCGAGGTGATGTTCAAAATAATAATGTTTATTTTGGAGGATTCTATTGGAAGATAATAAGAACCAATGGTGATGGAAGTTTAAGATTAATTTATAATGGCAAAACTGCCAATGCTACTGGTAATAATACAGCTATAAATAATACAACATATCCATACAGCGCGAAGTATCCAGATCCAACATATGTCGGTTATATGTATGGTAAAAATTTTAAACAACAAATAAGTGATGAAACGACATATTATGGTATAGCAGTTGCTACCAAATATTACTTTGCAGATGATTATGAGTTTGATGAATCAACTGAGAATTACAAATTAAAAGGTAACATGAAACAGGGAACCTTCAGTGAAATGAAGAATGAGTTTGGAACATATCCATACACCTGCCAAAGCACAAATTCGACAGCCTCATGTCAAGTATTAATAAAAGTAAATAGTTTAGTATCAGAAACAAGTGCGAAAGTGCAATATTATTCATATTCATCCACAAGTTTGGATGGCACAAGAACAAATGAAGTATCAAGTAATGCTAAGACACAGCTAGATAAATGGTATGCAACAAATATTGTTGGTAAAACGGATGAAGATGGTAATTTATTAACAAATTACATTGTAGATGCCAAATTCTGTAATGATCGTAGTATAACAGATAAAACGTATAATTCAGGATACATGCTAAGCCAAAATACATATTATTCGCCATACACAAGGCTTTATCAAAATACTAATAAAACAGCGACTTTAAAATGTTCTGGTGATATGCGCGACCAATTTAGCACAACATCATCCCGTGGCAATGCTAAACTAACGTATCCTATTGCTTTAATAACTATCGATGAAGTGGCTTTAGCGGGTGGTAAATATGATACAAAAAATGAAAATTACTATCTACGGACCAATGGATATTTCTGGACGATGACACCATCTCACTTCGATGCGTTGATTGCTTACGCTTACGTCTCGTTTGTCCACCAAACTGGCTTGTTGAATCCTTGGTTCAACGTCTCGAACTGGTTGGGATTGCGTGCAGTTATCAATATCCGTTCTGACGTTTTAATATCAAGTGGTGATGGAACAATGGGAAGCCCCTACATCTTAACTCTCAAATAACCAATTAAACCAACTTTTTCGAGAAAATTTATAAATAAGTTGAATTAAAAGGAATTATTCGTTATAATAAGTGTTTGTTGGAGGAATATATGGAAAAAGATAAAAATATACATGAATTAACAGTAAAAATTGAAGGTGAAGAATGGGCTAATGCTCAAGATAAAGCTTTTGTAAAACGTAATAAAAATGCTAAGATTGATGGCTTCCGTCCAGGACATGCTCCAAAAGATGTATTTTTAAAACATTATGGTAAAGAAAGCTTATATTTTGATGCTGCTGATAGTTTATTACAAACAGCATATTCACGTGCTTTAGAAGATTCTAAACTTGTTCCTGTTGTTGAACCAAAAGTAGAAGTAAAAAGCATTGATGAAACTGGTGTTGAATTTGTATTTACAATCATTACTAAACCTGAAGTTAATATAAAAAAATATAAAGGTTTAAATGTTAAGAAAGATGATGTTAATGTTTCAAGTGAAGAAATTGAACATGAAATGTCACATTTATTAGAAAGATATAGTGAGCTTTTAGTTAAGGAAAATGGCACTGTTGAAAATGGTGATACAGCTGTTATTGATTTTGAAGGTTTTAAAGATGGCGTTGCTTTTGAAGGTGGCAAGGGTGAAAATTACTCACTAGAAATAGGTAGTGGTTCATTTATTCCAGGCTTTGAAGAACAATTAATTGGTATGGCTCCAAATGAAGAAAAAACAATTGAAGTAACTTTCCCAGAAGATTATGGACATGAAGATTTAAAAGGTGCTAAGGCTACATTTAAAGTAAAAGTTCATGAAATTAAAGAAAAGAAGTTACCAGAATTTAATCAAGAATTCTTTGATGATTTAGCGATGGAAGGTGTTAATTCTAAAGAAACTTTAGAAAAGAGCATTGAAGAAAGTTTAAAAGCACATAAGGAAACAGATGCTGAAAATAAGTATGTTGATGAATTATTAGATAAGATTGCTGAAAATACTGAAGTATCAATTCCAGATGAAATGGTTGATGAAGAAGTTCATCGTCTAATGGAAAGATTTGAACAACAATTAAAGATGCAAGGTGTATCATTAGATTTATATTATCAATTTACAAAGTCAACTCATGAAGATTTACATAAACAAATGGAACCAGAAGCATATAAGAATGTATTATATCGTTTAATTCTTGAAAAAATCGTATCTTTAGAAAAGATTGAAGTTACTCTAGAAGAAGCTGAAGAAGAAGCTTCTAAATTAGCTGCTAAGTATGGTATGGATAAAGAAAAATTCAAAGAAGAATTTGGCGGTATCGATATGATTATGTATGATTTAGAAATCAGAAAAGTATTTGATAAATTAAAAGAATATAACAAATAAAGGGATAATTCCCTTTTTTTAGTGATTGTCAAAAACTTTCGTTAATTATATAATAGATGTATTGATAAGGAGTTTGTATGGATAATAAATTAACAAGAGATGAAGTATTACACGTTGCTCATTTAGCGCGTATTAATATAGAAGATGATGAGATTGAAAAGTATCAAATGAATTTAAAACAAATGATTGATGAGATTGATAAAATTAAAGATTTAAATGATTTTGATGAAGATAAGATGTGGACACCTTGTGAAGGAGAGACTCCTCTTGATTTAAAATCTAATATGGTATGTAGTGAGAATTTATTAAAGAATGTTCCTAAAACTAAGGGTAATTTTATAGAGGTTCCGGTGATGATTAATGAGTAAGTATATAGATTTAGAATTAGAAGAGATTCACGCTTTATTAAAGAGGGGTGAAATAACTCCTAGAACATTAGTTTTAGAGTGTTTTGAACGAATTAATAAGAATGACTTAAATGCTTTTATATCACTTGATAAAGAAGGTGCTTTGAAAGATGCAGATGAACTTTTAGCAAAAGGATTTGTTGACGATTTATTTTGGGGTATTCCTATTGCTATAAAAGATAATATTATGGTATCTGGTATGCGTTGCACGTGTGCATCAAGAATGTTGGATAATTTTGTAAGTATTTATGATGCAACTTGTGTTAAAGAGTTAAAAGAACATGGCATGATAATTATTGGTAAAACTAATATGGATGAGTTTGCTATGGGTTCTACTAGTGAAACTAGTTATTATGGTCATCCTGTTAATCCTTGGAATAAAGATTTAGTTCCAGGAGGTTCATCTGGTGGTAGTGCTGTTTCAGTTGCAGGCCGTCTTGTGCCTTTTGCTTTAGGAAGCGATACGGGTGGATCGATAAGACAACCCGCTAGTTTTAATGGTATCGTTGGCATGAAACCAACATATGGACGCGTTAGTCGTTTTGGCCTTGTTGCTTTTGCAAGTAGTCTTGATCAAATTGGACCAATGACACGTAATGTTAAAGAAAATGCCCTTCTTTTAAATATTCTTGCTAAAAAAGATGATAATGATTTAACAAGTTTTGCCACGAATGAAGATTTTACACGATTAATTGGCAAGGATGTTCGTGGTTTTAAGGTTGCTATTCCTGAATACTTTATTAGTGATGTTGTATCCGATGATGTTCGTAATAAAGTTTTAGAAATAAAGAAATTACTTGAAGATAATGGTGTTTTAGTTGATTTAGTAAAAATCAATCATATTGATAAAGCTCCTATCTTATATCAAATTATTGCAATGGGCGAAGCTAGTAGCAACCTAGCACGTTTTGATGGTGTTCGCTATGGTTATCGTTATCCAAGCGATAATTTAGAAGAAATGTATACTAAAACACGTGAATTTGGCTTTGGTAATGAAGTAAAAAGACGTATTATGGTAGGTAGTTATATATTAAGTGGGGAGAATGCTAAAATTTACTATAATAAAGCTTTACAAATTAGAGATGATTTAAAGAAAAGTTTTCAAAATATCTTTAAAGAATATGATTTAATTATTGGGCCAACTACCGCTAGATGTGCTTATCCATTAAATAATAATGATGATAATCCCTTAAAGGGCTTTATGGATGATATTTTAGTAATGCATGCTAATATGGGTGGTTTCCCTGGTATGAGTGTGCCAATAGGCTTTAATGATACTAACTTACCGATAGGATTACAAATATTAGGTAATTTGTATGATGAAGCTAAAATGTATCAATTAGCAAGTTTTATTGAAAATAAACTTAACTTAGATTTAGGAGGTGCTAATGTTGAAAACTTATAAAGAGACGATTGGTATAGAAGTTCATGCTGAATTAAAGACTAAAAATAAGATATTTTCACCTTCTCTTAATCATTATGGTAACATGGCAAATACAAGTATTAATATTATTGATTTAGGGTATCCAGGAACACTTCCAACTCTAAATAGTGAAGTATTGCATTTAGCAGTTAGAGCTTGTCATGTTCTTAATTTAAAAATTAATCGTCATATGCATTTTGATAGAAAAAATTATTTTTATCCTGATAATCCTAAGAATTTTCAAATAACCCAAAAAGAAACCCCTATCGGAAGTGATGGTTATGTTGAAATTACTAAAGGAAATGGTGAAATTAAAAAGATATATATTGAGGAGATGCATATTGAAGAGGATACTTGTAAAAGTGTGCATGGTAAAACTTCTAGTCTTTTAGATTTTAACCGAGCAGGTGTGCCATTAATTGAAATTGTAACTAAAGCTTGTATTAGTGATAGTGAAGAAGCTTATTTATATCTTGAGAGACTTCGTGAATTATTATTATATGGTGATATTTCAGATTGTAAGATTGAAGAAGGTAGCATGCGTTGTGATGCTAATATTTCCATAAGTGATACTGATAGACTAGGAACAAAGGTTGAGGTTAAAAATATTGGATCTATCTCTAATGTGCGTGATGCGATTGACTATGAGATTAAAAGACAAAGTGAAGTGTTAGACGGTGGTGAAAAAGTTATCGAAGAAACTCGTCGTTTTGATGCTAAACAAAATAAAACTATTAGGATGCGGGTTAAAGAAACAGGAAATGATTATCGTTATTTGTGTGAACCTGATATTCCATATGTTAACTTAACGGATGAATTTATCGAAGAAAGTTTAAAAGGATTATCAACCCTTCCTGGTGAGCGAATTAAAAAATATTTAGAAGCTGGTATTAGTTCGTTAAATGCTAATAAAATTATTCAAAATAAAGATATATCTGATTATTTAGAGCGTTTTAATAAAATTGATTTAGTTATTGCAAGTAATCTTTTATTAGGCGATATTTCTAGTTATTTAAATAAAACTAATAAAAAGATTGATGAAACGCATCTTACTGATGATAAGTTCTTAGATTTAGTTAATCGTCTATCAAGTGGGGAAATTAGTAATAAAATCTTTAAGGAATTACTGAATGATTTAATGGAAAATGATAAAGATATTAAGACATTATTAGATGAAAAGAATTTAAATATTGTTAATAATCATGATGATATAGTTTTATTAGTTAGAAACGTTTTAGCTAATAATGAAAAGATGGTTCTTGATTATAAAAATGGTAATGAACGTGTTATTAAGGCTTTAATGGGCCAAGTAATGAAAGAGAGTCATGGTAGTGTTTTACCAATGGTTGCAAATGAAATTTTATTGGAGGAATTGCGTGCAGAGAATTAGTATCTTAGGAACAGGTGCTTATGGTATAGCTTTATCGAAAATGTTTGCTTTAAATGATTGTTCTATTTTAATGTGGACGAAGTTTGAAGATGAATGTGCAAGAATATCTGAAAGTAGAAGTAATGACGAGGTTTTACAAGGCGTTTATTTAGATGATAATACTAGGGTTACAACCAATCTTAAAGATGCCTGCTTGTTTTCTTCAATAATTGTTATTGCTATTCCGTCTCCTTTTGTTCGTGAAACACTAGAAGAAGCAAGACCATACTTAAATGATAAGATTTTGTGTGTTGCAAGTAAAGGTCTTGATAATGGTCAATTTATGAGTGAAGTTCTATCTTCATTTGTTGACAAAGATAAAATTGTTGTTATTTCAGGTCCATCTTTTGCTATCGATATGGTGGATTCGGTGCCAACAGGCTTATCTATCGCTTCTTTAAGCGATGAGAGTATTAATAAAGTTACTTTGGCTTTAGCTAATCAAAAGTTACGTTTAGTTGCTACAAATGATGTTTTAGGTGTTGAAATATGTGGCTCTTTTAAAAATGTTATTGCCATTTGTTCAGGTATTTTAGCAGGTCTTACTTCTAATTCATCATGTAATGCGATGTTTTTAACGGAAGCTATTCATGATGTTAAACACCTAATTTCCTATCTTGGGGGTAATGACCGAACTATTCTATCATATGCCGGTATCGGTGATATATTATTAACATGCACATCTATTAAAAGTCGTAATTATAAATTTGGTTATATGCTTGCTACTAAAAATATGAATGAAGTAGAAGAATATTTACATCATACAACTGTTGAAGGTTTATCAACTTTGATATCTCTTAATAAAGTAATGCATGATAAAAACATTAAAATTCCATTAGTTGAAGTATTAAATGACATAATTAGTAGTCATAAAAATCCTAGAATATTATTAGAATATTTAATGAATAAAGAAATTATTAGAAGATAGGTGAATAAATGGAAAATATGCGACGAGATGATATTCTTGAACTTGAACGTGAAATATCAAGATATACACTAGCTAAACTTTATGAAGGTAGCAAGTCATCTCACGAAGAAGATAATGCAAATGATGATGAACTTACAAATATAGTTCGTCATATAGCATCAACAGCCCTTTTTCATGAAGGTGAGATAACGGATAATATTTTAAGTTTACAAGAAGGTAATGGTGTATCATATTTTGTTGAACTTGATAAACGTTTAAAAGCTGTGGATAGAATACGTAGTAAAATTGTTCAAAAAATGCTGGTTGATGGTTATTCTCTAGATGATGCTGCCAGTAAGATATGTGATTCGCTTCGTTATACTATTGTTATTGATGATTCTGTGTATACTGAGAAAGTTGATGCATATTTACATCAAATGGAATCTTTAGGATATAGGGTTATTAAATTTAAAAATGCATGGGATAATGAGTTTTATAAAGGAATAAATGCATCCTTTGAAACTTGGGATGGTTTTCGCTTTGAATTACAGTTTCATACACCTAATGGTTTTGCTATTAAAGAAGGAAAATTGCGCGATGTCTATAATATAATTAGAGATCCAGATGCTCCTAAAATTGTTGTAGCACACGCTAATATGATAAGAAAGTATTATCAGGCGCAAGTTAGAATTCCACCTAATGCTATTGAATATAATTATACTCATGATGAAAAGAGGCTAAAATGAAATATTATAAACGTGATAGTGGCACTATTGTTTGTGTCATGGATGATATGAAAATATATTATTTAGATAAAGCCGGTAAGTGGATAAATGATCAAACATTATGGGATATGTTTACCGATGAATTAGACTATGAAGAAATAAGTGAAAAAGATATTAAGAATTACTTAGAAAAAGAGTAATTCTTTTCTTATGTGAAGATTTTGTGAAAAATAGCACTCGTGCTTGACAAGTGCTAAAAAATGAACTACACTTATATTGTATTTGATGGAGGAATTATGAAAAAGAAAGAATTCAAAGCAGAATCAAAAAAATTGTTAAATTTAATGATTAATTCTATATACACAAATCAAGAAATATTCTTAAGGGAACTTATATCAAATGCAAGTGATGCTCTTGATAAATTGTATTATGAAAGTCTTACAAATAAAAACCTTAAAGTTAAAAAAGAAGATTTATGTATAAAAGTATTATTTGATAAAGATAAAAGAACTATCACTATCCTAGATAATGGATGTGGTATGAATAGTGAGGAACTTGAAAATAATTTAGGAACGATTGCTCGAAGTGGCAGTGAGTTATTTAAAGAAAATCTTGACGCTAAAAAGAATATAAGTATTATTGGTCAATTTGGTGTTGGTTTTTATTCAAGCTTTATGGTTGCTAGTAAAGTTGTGGTTAAAAGCCGTAAATACGATAGTGGAGATGCATATGTATGGACATCATTTGGATCGGATGGTTATACTATTGAAAAAGGTTCAATGGATAATTATGGAACAGAAATTACGTTATACTTAAAAGAAAATGATGAACATAATAATTATGATGATTATCTAAATGAATTTAGATTGGAAGGTATTATTAAGAAATATTCTGATTATATTACTTATCCAATTAAGATGGAATTTACTGAAAATGATAAAGTAGAAGAAAAAACAGTAAATAGTATGATTCCTATTTGGAAAAAAGCTAAGAAAGATGTTAAAGATGAAGAATATGATCATTTCTATATAGATAGATTCTATGATTATGAAAAACCATTGCGTGTTATTAAAAGTAGTGTTGAAGGTCTTGTTAGTTATGATAGTTTAATGTTTATTCCAAGTCATGCTCCATATGATTACTATAATAAAGACTATGAAAAAGGTTTAGAGTTATATTCAAAAGGCGTTATGATAATGGAAAAATGCAGTGACTTATTACCAGACTATTTCAGTTTTGTAAAAGGTATTGTTGATAGTGAAGATATCGAACTTAACATCTCACGTGAAACTCTTCAACAAGATCATCAAATTAAGACGATGGCTAAGAGTATTGAAACGAAGATTAGAAAAGAACTTGAATCAATGCTTAAAGAAGAACGTGAGAATTATGTTAAATTCTATAAAGCATTTGGTAATCAATTAAAATATGGCGTTTATACAAACTTTAATGCTAAAGATAGTTTACAAGATTTATTAATGTTTAAGTCATCTTTAAATAAAGAATATATTACTCTTGATGAGTATGTATCAAGATTTAAGGAAGGCCAAGAAAAGATATATTATGCATCAGGTGAAAGTATTGATAAAATAAGTTCACTTCCACAAGTAGTTAATGTTTTAGATAAAGGATATGAAATTCTATACTTTGATGATTATTTAGATGAGTGGACAATAAAAGCTTTACAAAAATATCATGATAAGGAATTCCAAAATGTCTTAGATGATAATTTCTCACTTTCAACCAAAGAAGAGAAAGAAGCGCTAGATAAAGTTAATAATGATAATAAAGATATGTTTGATTTAATGCGTGAAATATTAAAGAATGATGTATCAAATGTTCGTTATACTGATAAATTAAAAGATTATCCCGTAAGCTTATCAAGTATTGGTGATATTTCTATTGAAATGGAAAAAACCTTAAATGCTATGCCTCAAACAGAAAAGGTATCGGCTAGAAAAGTTTTGGAAATTAATGAAAATCATCCAATAAGTGATAAACTAAAGGATTTATATAGGAAGGATAAAGAAGAATTTGAAAAATATACAAAACTTCTTTATGCAACTTCACGTGAAGTGTGCGGATTACCAATGGATAATCCAAATGAATTCGCTTCAATATTATGTAGTATACTTTCTAAGTAGTAACATTTAAAAAAGGAGATGGTGTATATGTTACCAAGTAGATTATTTTACGAAAATATGTTAGATGAAATGAGTCAAAATCGTCATATGGATTGTGATATTTATGAGAAAGATAATCAATATCATATAGAAATGGATGTTCCAGGATATAAAAAAGATGAAATTAGTATTGAATGTCATAAGGGAACTATAACTGTTAAAGCTGTTCATAAATTTGATAATAAAGAACATCATGATAAGAAATATGTTTGCCGTGAAAGATATTATGGTAAACTAGAACGTTCATTCTATTTAGGTGATATTGATGAAGATAGTATCAAAGCAGAATATAATGATGGTATTTTGAAATTAACAATTTCTCTAAATAAAGAAACTAATAAAAAACTTATTACTATTGAATAGAAGAGTCAACCGACTCTTTTATTTTGTCTAAATAATGGTATAATATTAGTAGGAGGGGAAATGAAAAAAACAATGCTTTTATGCATATTAGATGGTTGTGGTATTAGAAAAGAGAGTTATGGCAATGCTTTTTTAAATGCACATAAGGAAACTTTTGATTATTTAGTTAAAAAATATCCACATACACTTTTGGATGCATCATCAAAAGAAGTAGGATTACCTCTTGGTCAAATGGGTAATAGTGAAGTAGGTCATATGAATATAGGGGCGGGTCGAATAGTCTATCAGCCACTAGAACTTATTAATGAGTCAATAGAAAGTAATGCGTTCTTTCATAATAAAAATATTCTAGAAGTTATTAATTGGACGAAAAAAAATAAATCTCATCTTCATATTATGGGATTAATTAGCGATGGGGGAATTCATTCACATATAAATCATTTGTTCGCTATTTTGGATCTATGTAAACGTGAAGGCGTGAGGGAAGTTTATTTGCATCTTTGGACCGATGGTCGTGATACAAATGTTAAAGATGGTATTAAGTTTGTTGATAAACTTAATGATTATATTAAAAATTTAGATGGTTATGATATTGCCACTATTGCAGGAAGATATTATGCTATGGATCGTGATAATAATTATGATAGATTAAAATTAGCATATGATGCCATGGTCTTTGGAGTTGGTAATCATTATGATAATTATCAAGATGTTTTTGCATCATCATACAAGGATAATGTAACAGACGAATTCATTAAACCAGCGGTTATTAATAATGTGCATGGACTTCTTTCAGATAATGATGGTATTATTGTTTTTAACTATCGTCCTGATAGATTACGTGAGATGTGTTCGGCTATTACTAATCCAAGTAGTGTTTCCATGGATACAATAACTTTAAAAAATATTAAGTTAGTTTCTATGATGCCTATTACTGATACGGTTATTGGTAAGAGTGCTTTTGCACTTCAAAATCTTGATAATACTTTTGGTAGTTATATTGATAGTTTAGGACTTAAACAATTACGTATCGCTGAGACTGAAAAATATGCTCATGTTACATATTTCTTTGATGGTGGCAAGGAAATACCATTAAAAGGCGAAACACGTATTTTAGTTAATTCCCCGAAAGTTGCAACTTATGACTTAAAACCTGAAATGAGTGCTTATGAAATAACAGATAGGTTACTTGAAGAACTTTCAAAAGATTATTTAGACGTTGTTATTTTAAATTATGCCAATGGTGATATGGTTGGTCATACTGGTAATTATGAAAAGGCGAAGGAAGCAGTTGAAGTTTTGGATAAGTGTTTGAAGAGAGTATATGATAAAATAGAAGAAATAGGTGGAACTTTGATTGTAACAGCAGATCATGGTAATTGTGATGTTATGATAAATCCAGATGGCACACCTTGCACTACTCATACTACTAATAAAGTGCCATTTATTGTTACTAGAAATGATATATCTTTACGTGATGGTGGTAAGTTAGCTGATATTGCACCAACTATGTTATCACTTCTTAATTTACCAATACCAATGGAATTTAAGGGGAATAGTCTTATAAAATAAAATCTCAAGATTTTTGTTCTTGAGATTTTTAAATGTTTGTTCTTAAAATTCTAGATGTATTCATAAAGTTTAGTTTGGCGACTTCTTCTAACTTTTCTTTGCCATATTTAGAAACAATTTCCATACCAATTTTATCAACTTCTTTTGAAGCACCTTTTGGAAGGGGAATATGAAGTTCATCACTTAATTTATCAAATTCTTTAATGAAAAGGTAGCGACTAATAATACTAGCACAAGCTACGGATAAACATTTATCCTCAGCTTTAGTCATGAATGTTATACCTCTTTGAATATTAGTAGAGTCTTTAATATATTCATAATATTTATTTTCTCTTGCAAATTCATCAACAATGATATAGTCATAATTAGGATGTTCTTCGTTTATCATTTGATATAATACTTTATTATGCATAATAGCTTTTATTTTGTTCATATTGTAATCATTTTGATGATGTTTATTATATTCTTTATTATTAAGAATAATGCTTTTATATTTAACACGTTTAGCGATTAGGGGAGCGATTTTCATAATTTTATCGTCAGTTAGTTTTTTAGAATCACATACACCAAGTTCATCTAAGTATTGAACATCATCTCTTGTGACATAACAACTAGTAACAACAATTGGACCAAAGTAGTCACCTGTACCAACTTCGTCACTTCCCACACTATTAACGTTATGATAGATAGAAGTATCTTTTACCGTTTCTTTTTTTAATTCTTCTTTCTTTTTTGTTTCACTATTAGTAACGATAGCCCTACCAGAATTTATCTTTTCGGTTTCAATCCAGTATTCACTTGCAAGATCAGCATCATTCCCTTGAAATACGGCTTTACCAGATTCGTAAAGAGTAACAACAGTATCACCATCTTGAGCTTGAAACAAAGCATATTGGGGTGTTTTTTCACGTTTCATATCTAAATAGAATTCACTCATCATTTCTTTTGTTTTATCACATGTTTTTAAAGTTATTACCATAAATTCACCACCAAAATAATTATATAATAAATTTTGTGTAAATTAAAGATTTAATATTGGAGATATCTAAAAAAAGTGTTAAAATGATAATTGAGGGATAGTTATGAATAGAAAAACAATTATTATTTTATTAGGAATTTTCTTTACACTTATATTGGGTGTATCTTTATCATTAGCTTTTTTCTATTATAGTGGTGAAAGTGATGATATATCATTAACTTCGGGTAGTATTAAACTATCTTTTACAGAAGGAACTAATAATATTACGACTACAGGATCTTTTCCAAAAGCGGATGCGGTTGGAATGATTGATGTAAATTATTATGATTTTACAATTAATGGTAGTAAAGGTGACGATAACATTAGATATGAAATTCAGATAGTATCTACTTCTTCTAATACGTTGGATGAAAGATATGTAAAACTTTATCTAACCGATCAAAATAATGAAACGGTGGTTGGACCAGTTGCTCTTAGTGATTTAACTGTTAGTGAATATAATAACAATCGCATTTTATATTCTAACTATATAACAGCAGCTAATCAAGTATATAATTATCGACTACGTGTATGGATTGATAGTAGTTATGATAATAATACTAGCGAATCGATAGATTTTAAAGTTAATTTATTAGCAAGAAACGAAAAAAGTGCTTAGCGCTTTTTTTGTTTGACATTTTCTTAATTTGTAGTATCATTGTTAATGGTTATTTATTTGAGTAGGAGATAGATAGTTAAGGCTTATTAAACGGGAATTTGTTAATAAGTGAAACAATATGTGCTTATCTATTTCCGCCTTCCGCAAATAAGAATATCTTCTTTTTTGTGTGGAGGAAAGGAGGTATTTATGAAACTTAAAAAAATAATTTTAACAGCTTTATTATTAGCATCATCGATTGTTATCAAAAGGTTTTTGTCTATTAATTCGACAATATTATCAATTTCTTGGACCTTTGTGCCTTTAATGTTATCAGGCATGATTTTAGGGTATAAAAATACTCTTTTAATCGCTGTTTTAGAGGATTTAATTGGGGCTTTGTTATTTCCTTTTGGATCATATTTTATTGGCTATACAATTAGTTCGGCTTTATGTGGATTGGTATATGGACTATTGTTATATCAAAAAGATGATTTTAAAGTATCAAAAAAGTTTATTATTCGTCTCATTATTGCTATTTTAATAGTTACCATTTTAATTAATGGTTGCCTTAATACTTATTGGATTATTTTAACTAGTCAAAAGGCAAGTGTAGCGATTATTCCTACTAGAATTATTAAACAACTTATTATGATTCCTGTAATGTTTTGGACGATGCTTGGTCTATCTAAAGCTTTAGAAACAGAAATAAGGAAGATAAAAAATGATATCAATATGTAATTTAAGCTATGCTTATGATGATAATTTAGCTATTGATAATATTAGTTTAGAACTAAATGAAGGAGAAATTGTTTTTGTTATAGGGCAAAATGGTAGTGGTAAATCAACCCTTTTATCATGTCTTGCCAATATTTATAAATATAAAGGTGAAATCTTTTTAGATGATTGTGATATTAAAAAAATGCCTAATAAAGAATTGCGCAGACGTCTTGGCATTGTTTTTCAAAATCCCAATACGCAGATTATTTTTAATAGTGTGTATGAAGATATGAAATTTTGTCTTAATAATCTTGAAATTGAGGATTATGATGAAAGAATAAAGTCTTCTCTTTCAATTGTTTCAATGAGTGAATACATTAATAGTAATCCTTATAACTTATCAATGGGCCAAAAACAACGCCTAGCACTTGCCCTAGTTTTAGCGACTAAACCTAAGTATTTATTATTAGATGAAATTACTTCAATGATTGATTATCAAGGGAAAAAAGAAATATATAAATTACTAAAAAAATTAAAAGAACAAAAAATTGGTATTATCTTTGGCACTAATATTTTAGATGAACTTATATATGCTGATAGAATAATTATTTTAAATAAAACTATTAAAGAGAATTTAACTAAAAAAGAATTATTTAATAACTTGGATATATTACAAAAATATGGTTTTGAATTACCTTTTAATTTACAAGTTATTAAAAAAATTGGTATTGATAATTTATCAAGTGATATTACTGAAAGTGAGTTAATTAATCATGTTAATTAAGAAAGTAGGTATTTTAAGTTGCTTTATTTTTTCTATTTTAGTTTTTCTTATTAATAATTTGTATATACTTGGCTCTATTCTTTTATTAGAAATATTTCTAATTTTATTATTTAAGATATCGTTTAAATCTATTAAATATTTGATAATTATTATGTTGCCAATGTTTTTAATTAACTTATTATTTTCGGGGCTTTCTTTGGCTTTATTAGTGGTTTTTCGTCTTTTAATAATGTTTTTCTTGGTAGTGATTTTAAATCACTACATTTCATCTATTCAAATTGCTTATCTTTTTTATGATATTTTTCGTTCAAAAAATTTATTTTTAATTATAGCGATTTCTATATCATTTATCCCTATAATGCAGGATGAGTTGCGTGAAATTAAAAAGTGTTTGAAGGTAAGAGGTTATAAATTTAATTTGAAAAATGGGCATCTTTTGTTTATAACTTTTATTAATAATATGTTTACAAAAGTGTCAGAATTAGAAAAAATTATTATTTCACGAGGTTATTAGTTTACTTAGAAAAAAAATTATTATATAATTAATAATAGGTGAGAGTATGATTGATGAACCAGTTTTGAAAAAGAAGAAAGTTAATAAATCAAGATATGTTTTTTTCAGTATTTTAGGATTATTGTTATTGGGTGGTATAAGTTATGGTTTTGTCTTTTTTATTGAACAATATCAAGGAAGTAACCTAACTCTTAGAAGTTCGCCCCTTACAATTGAAATAACGCAAGATGGTAATATTAATATGGAAGATGTGCAAGGTCAAAAAGACAGTGATGGTATAAATAATGATAAAACTACTATAACTGTTACCAATACATCAACTACGACAGTTGGTGTTAGAATAAGTATTTTAGAAGAGACATCCTCGATTATTGATGCTGGAAATATTCGTTTTGGTGTGTTTGAAGGTAGTAATACTTTACAAATTGGTAATTTAGGTGAAAGTAATAATATTTTATATGAATTTGATTTGGAAGCTGGTGCTAGCAAGTCGTTAACATCAACTCTTTGGCTTGATTATTATTACTCATCGGCTGGTAATGAAAGTTTTAAAGGAAAATATAAAATAAGTGTTGTTAATGTTAGTGATTATGGGCGTGTTTATTTAACAAGTCTCGTTTCGAAAAATGTTGGTCTTGTTAAAGTGTCAGATACGGAGTATCGTTATAGTGGTACACCTAGTAATTATATTAATTTCAATAATGAAACATGGCGAATTATTGGAGTTATTAATGGTCAGATTCAAATTGTGAAGGAAGATGCTGTGACTAATCAAACAGCCGCTCAATATTATGATAATGTTTTAGATTTTTATAAAAATTATGTTAATGAAAGCATCACTCCAAGCTTTTTAACAGCGACTGATACATATAGTGCTGATTGGATAAGCAGTGTTACTAATAAAGTTACATTGACACTAAAGAGTAATATTTATATTGTTGGTGGTGATGGTACAAGTAGTAATCCTTATTTATTAAATACGGAAGAGTATTTACCAAGTTATTATAAAATATATAATGCTAACAAAGATTATGTTTTACCATCTGATGGTGATACAATGTTTATAGCAGGAAGTAGTGATAATGTTACCAATAATTATCTAAGTTATGGTAATGTATTATGGCGTGTTGTTGGTTTAAATAATGATGGCACGATAAAGATTGTTACAAACGATATTATTGATTCTAAGTCATTTGGTAGTGCTTCAAGTTATGTTTTAAGTGATATTAATAGATGGTTAAATGATACATTCTATCATACTTTGAATAATTCTAGTTTGATTGTTGCTAATTCTTCTTTTGATGGATCGAGTGTAACAACTAGTGATACGAAACCAACAAAACAATATTTAATTAAAGAAAATGTTGGCTTATTAAATGTTTATGAATGGACTAAGAGTTATACAAATGCTACATCCGCAACCGGTTATTTAAAAATATCCTCTGCATGGCTTACAATTTCTAAGAATGCTTCTGATACTGCAATGTGGGTTGTTTCAGCATCCGGAACTGCGGCAAGTGAGGTGGTTTCTAATAATACTTATGGTTTAAGACCAGCTATTATTTTAAAGAGTAATGTATCCCTTGAAGGAAGCGGAACACAATCATCGCCTTGGGTAATAAAGACAAATTAGGTGATTTTATGTTAAATAATAAGGGTTTTACAGTTATTGAAGTTGTTATATCTTTTACATTTGTTGTAATTATTTTAGCTTCAATGTTTACAATTGTTATTAATTATCAAAATGAAACAAGCAAAGAACAAATGAAAAATTCTTTGCTTGTATATAAAAATACGCTTTTAGAAATAGTATATGATGATATAATTAGTGGCAATATGGATAGTATAACATCATGTGGTGATAAATGTGTTAATATTAATACTAAGACTGATTCATATCAACTAACGAGTGAAGTTTCAGAAAATACAACCTATATAACTTATCGGGGTAATAAATATGAACTTCCTGATAGTCAAAATGGTTTAAGTCAAATTGAAAACTTTGTATATCGTTTTGATAAAACCAATAAAATATATGATGTAACTATTCCTATTGTGCATGCGGAATTAACGGATGAGGAGAATAAGGACAATAACATTCAAATAATTGTGTCTGGTAAGGAACTTAATAGATAAAAGTTAAAAATAAATAAATTAATATACTTGAAATGGCTGCATGTCCTATTCTTGCCAAAAAATATGTTAAATAATTGATTTTATA
The DNA here is from genome assembly GCA_934167885.1 of uncultured Bacilli bacterium. GTDB lineage: Bacteria > Bacillota_I > Bacilli_A > RF39 > UBA660 > RUG12783. Next base: position 121,906 of record CAKPMB010000002.1, on the reverse strand, counting down.
TTTAGATAATATGCTTATAATTTGCATATGAATACTTAGGCCACCGAATGATATAAAGAAGGTCATGAGGGTGGCTTTTATATTGATAGAAAGTGATAAGCAAGAGATTTCTCTAAGACCTTTAGTTATTTCTAAAAATGAGGTAATAAGGGCTTTGTTAAAAACATTAATGTTAAGTTTTGAAGAAAGAAGATTAGTTATTAAGGATGAAAATAAAATAATACCAAAGACAATAAATAAACTATTTATGCCTTTTATAATAGCATTTGATAAAGTTTTAACGAATCCTTCTTGCACAATTGGTATTTCCTTATTATTGTTGCTAGTATAGTTAAATATTTTATTAAATATTAAACCAATTATTAGATTAGTAAGATAGTGAAAAATTAAAATAATAATAGCCATAGCCTTATTTTGAAGAAAAATTACGCCAACTGTTCCAATAATAAATAAAGGATTAGAAAAGTGGGTAAATGTTAATAATTTATTTGCTTCTATTTCATTAATTTGCCTTTTATCTAACATATCATTAATTACTTTAGCGTTCGCTGGAAAGCCTGAAGTTGTAGACATTATTAAAGGATAGGCACAAATGTTGGATAGTTTAAAAATATGCATAAATTTACCAATTTTTTGACTTATTAATCGTGGAAAGCCATAATTTGTTAATAAATCAGAAATAATGAAAAAAGGTAGCATCGTTGGCATAAGGTTAAATATAAAGGATTTTAAGGTATCAGTAAAAGTATTGATAATAATTTCCGTATGAAGAATGCATTCTATAAAAAAGATAATCGTTAATGAACAAATAGTGAAATTTATATATTTATCTTTCATAGTATCCTCTTTCTTTGATATAATTAGAATGGTGATATAAAGTGAGTAAATTAAAAAAAATAGGTGACTTTATTAAAAATAATTATAAGTTCTTAATAATATATGCAATAATTTGTGCAATATGTTTATGTCCGTTACCATTTTATTTATGGACCGGTGGTGGCACAATTGATTTAAAGGACCGTTTTGAAATTGATGGCGAGCATCTTGAAAGTGGTAGTTTAAATCTTGCTTATGTTCGTGAGATAAGAGCGACGGGCGCTACGTATTTGCTTAGCTATGTGATGGATTGGCATCGTGAAAAAATAAGCAGTTATCAAATAAGTGAAACCGAAAATGCGGAGGATATTTGGAAAAGAGAGCGTATGTATCTACAAGAATCCATTGATAATGCTATTATAAGTGCCTATAATTTAGCGGGTGAAGATGTAAATATTAAAAATGTCTATTATCGTATTTTAAGTATTGAAGAGGACAGTGATACTGACTTGATAGTTGGTGATAAAATCATTTCGGTAAATGGTGCGAAAATTACTGAATATGATGATATAATTGCCGAATTAAAGAAAGCTTCTGTTTCATCTAAATTAAAAATTGTTGTTAATCGTGACGATAAAGAAGTTACATGTTATGGTAAGGTAATGGAAGCAGATGGTAGTAAAAAATTAGGTGTTTATTTAATAAAACAATATGAATATACGCCATCTAAAAAAATAATGGTTAATTTTTCAAATCGTGAAGGTGGAAGTAGTGGGGGATTTATGTTAAGCCTTGCTATTTATAATAGATTAAATGACGTTGATTTAACGCAAGGTTTAAAAATAGTAGGCACTGGCACCATTGATGATAAAGGACAAGTTGGAAGTATTGGGGGTGTTAAATACAAATTAAAAGGGGCGGTTTCAAGCCATGCCCAAATATTTTTTGTCCCTGCTGGTGAGAATTATGAAGAAGCTATAAAAGTTAAAAATGAAAAAAAATATGATATTGAGATTGTTGCTGTTGATAATTTAAAAACAGCGATTGATTATTTAGAAAGTAGGACATAATGGAATATATAATACTTGGTTTAGTAATATTATTAATAATTTTAGTATTTATTTTACTTATTAAAAGTTCTAAAAAATCATCATCAAGACTAGATCTTGATATGATAGAACGCCTATCGCGATTTGAGGTTAATATTACAAAAGAGATTGGTTCTTTTAAAAGTGATTTATCCAAAGAAATAATGAGTGATTTTGTTAAGATGAATGAAAATATTGATTATAAACTTGATGCTATTAATAATAAAGTGCATGAGCGAATTGATCAAAATTTTGAAAAAACCAATAAAACTTTTATCAATGTTTTGGAAAGACTAAGTAAAATTGATGAAGCTCAAAGAAAAATTGATAATTTATCAATGGATATTGTATCTCTTGAGAGTATTTTAACTGATAAGAAGACGAGGGGAATCTTTGGTGAAATTAACTTAAATAATATTTTAAAAAATGTTTTTGGTGATAAAAATGATAAGTTATATCATATTCAATATCATCTTCCAAATGATACAATTGCTGACTCGGTTATTTTTGCGCCTAATCCTTTAGGAATGATTGCTATTGATTCTAAGTTTCCACTTGAAAATTATCGTATTATGGTTGATCGCAAAATACCAGAGTATGAACGAAATATTGCCCTAAAACAATTTAAGATTGATGTTAAAAAGCATATTGATGCTATTAGTAGCAAGTATATAATAGAAGGGGTTACTAGTAAACAAGCGATGATGTTTATTCCAGCCGAAGCTATTTTTGCTGAAATAAATGCTTATCATAGTGATTTAGTTGAGTATGCTTATAAAAAACGTGTTTGGTTAGTATCACCAACAACTTTAATTTCAACATTAACAGTTATTATGATGGTTATTCAAAATATGGAACGCGACAAATATACAAGTATAATTCATGAAGAATTAAATAAACTTGGTATTGAGTTTAGCCGTTTTAAAGAACGCTTTGATAAATTATCTAAGAGTATTCAAACGGTCAATAGGGATGTCGAAAATTTTCAAATAACGACGGATAAAATTAAAAAGAAATTTGATAGTATTAGTAATGTTGAAATAAAAGATGCTTTAGAACATACCGATGAAAATAATTTAGAAACTTTACATTAAGTATTGCATTTGATTTGAAAATATTATATAATATTTTTGAATTTGTCCTGGTAGCTCAGCTGGATAGAGCAATGCCCTTCTAAGGCATCGGTCAAGCGTTCGAATCGCTTCCGGGACACCAGATTGATAGGAAACTCGGACACGTCCTGAGTTTAAGTAATAGATTACTAACTAGAAATAGTTAGTTTTTTTCTGCTTAAAACGAAAGGAAGAGTGATGATTATGTTTGAGATAGAAACTAAAAATTTGAAAATAAGTGATGAACTTCATATTCCCCTTCCAAAAGGAGCTTCCAAAGAAGTTGATAAAATTGATATGGAATTAAAAGAAAAACAACCAGGAAGAAATCGAGATTATAGATCAGATCAAATGAAGAATTATGAAGTTTTAAAAAGTAATTATTATAAGCAACAAAAGAAGATTAAAAAAGTTAATGATAAAACCGATTCTTTAAACGAAGAATCAAAAAATATTAAAGAGATAATAAGTAATTTAAAGCAACAACCCTTAAATAAAAATAATGTTCTCCCATCTAATGACAATAAAGATAAAATAATTAAGTATATTGAAGATATAGAATCAAATAATAAAGATTTTAAATCATTAACGACTTATCAAGTGTCATTAAAAGAAATTAAAAATGATTTAATTAATAATCATAAAAGAATAAATAAATTAGAAGATAAAAATGAAGAATTGCAAGAGGAATTAGATGAAAAAGATTCTTTATTAGAAAATGCTAGAAATAAAATTAATGAATTGGAAAAGAAGAATTGGATTCTTGAAGATAAGTTAAGACAATGGAAAGAAAGATTCGATAAATTAGTAAATTATTTAAGAAATAAAGTATCTGGATTATTTGGTAATAAAGATAAAGAAATTTATAATAATATTGTAGATGATTTATCTACTAATGATTATAATAAAATACATATGAGACCTATTATTAAGAAAGTTGAGATTAAAGAAGAAAAAGAACGAGATGACGATTTTGATATAGGAATATAAATTTTTAGTAAATTTGAGAAATAAAGATTTTTATGTTAAGAATACTTGTTTATATGTTATAATTTATATAAATAGTAACGGAGGTTTTTTGTGTTAAGTTATGAAGAGATAATGAATTATTGTTCTAATTATAGAGTTGAAAATGGAAATGTATTTGATAAAAATACTAATCAACAAATTATAGACGAAGATATAATTTTAAAAGTTAAATCCTCAATCCTATTGTTTAAAGAATCTAAAAAATCATATCAATCAGATATGCAACAATTTGGAAAAGTATCTAAATCTCAAGAAGATTATATAAAAAAAACAATGGAAAAATTTAGTGTTCATAATGAACAAAGTTCATTTGGTATAAACAAATTAGTAAATGCTATATTAAATTCAAATGGCCATTATGAAGAGTTTATGTCAGGTAATGATTTACAAAACAGTAAATTTTCAATTTTAGTTGCACCTAAAAATGAATACGGATTAGCATTTTTAAAATTAAAATTTAGAGAAAAAGGATTAGATATAGAAGATTTAAAAATAAGTCAAGATTTAAGTGAATTACAACATAATGGTGTATCAAAAGTAATTATTGATTTTAAAGTTAAAAAATATGAAAAAACTGTTCAAAATAATCAAGAAAATTTAATTCAATCTAATATTCAACATCCAAGAGCTCAAGAACTTAATGAATTAGAAAGACAAAAACAAATTGCAAAACAAAATAATGATGAAGTTGCATATAATTATGCTAAATCTTCAATTGAAAAAATAATAAGAGAATCAAGATTGAAAGTATCACCAGAACAATGGGATTCTATGGGTATTCAAGATAAAATTGCTTTCGTTAAGATTAAAATGAATGAAGCAAGAATATTAAATGATCAAGATGAATTTAATTATTGGAATTCCAACTTAAATAGTTTAAATGAAAAAGTACAATCAAGCGAAAGTAAAACAGAAGATATTTTTGATGAGATAGTAGAAGTTAATCAACCGACATATAATAGTGCTCCTACTAGTGGTTCAAATAGTAATGATTATCAAGAAATGATTCAGGAATTAGAAACAAAAAAGGATTATAATTATTATTTTGATGAAATGCTAAAAGCAACACAACAATATAATCCAAATATTCAAATGACTGATGAACAAAAGAAACAACTTATCGGTGAGATTTTTTATAATGAAGGTTATTTAATTGAATCATTATCGAATGATGAAGAACTAAGACAAATTATGACTCGTTCAGTTAATGAATTGTCTAATAATGAGATGCAAATTAAATTACAAAACATAATATTAACTGAAATACAAGAAAAACATAAACAATTCCATCCTGAAAAACAAGAAGTTGAACAAAATCAAAATGTTAAAAAAACAACTGAAAATAAAAACAATGAAGGATTAGATTTATCAGTATTAATCAAACAATTAAGAAACGAATTAAATCAAGTTCAAAATGCATATCGTTCCATGTTATCAGATGGATATATAGATGACGAAGAATTGACAACTTTGTTAGGGATGATTGATAAAGTAATAAATAATGGTTATTCATTAAAAAGTCTGGCAACCAATCAAAGTGATTTAAGAGTTATATCTGTTATTATCAATAGTTTGGAAGAAGAACAAAAGAAAATGAATAAAATGCAAAATGGAATTGAAGAAATTGGTAGAAGTATGAGATGACACAAGAAATGGACTTTCCATTTCTTTTAGTTTGTGATAAAATGTAAGTAGTTAGTAAGTAAGTTTATTACTTACTATCATCTTTTTGCCTGGCAGTTGTTAAACCTGCTTCTTACTGACACCATTTGATAATAAACTTGGGAAACCAAGTTTTTTTCGTTTATATATAAAATAAAAAAGCACATCGTGCTTTAAATCTTTTTCTGTTTAGTTATCATATAATTAGTTGAACAATTTTTACCATTTTCTTTACTATAATATAAACCTTTATCAGCGCGACTAATTAAATTAGTGCATACTTCTTCGGCTGATTCGTTTTTGGCACGATTGTAATCGTTACTATGAATATAGCCAATACTTATGGTAACGTGGACAGTGCCTTTCATTTTTTCAACACTTTTTCTTAGACGTTCAGCGGTTGCTGCTAGGATTTCCTCATCAACCTCCTTAACCAAAATTACAAATTCTTCGCCACCAAAACGGCCAATTATATCGCCATTACTTCTAATGCCTTTTGATAGGGTATCAGCGACTTCTCGTAAGACAATATCACCTACATCATGACCGTATTTGTCATTAACTTTCTTAAAGTTATCAATATCACATATTAAAACACCATATTGTTCATAATGATTTTCTACATACTTCATCATATCTTCAAATAATTTTTGCTTTGTTGGTAGTTTGGTTGTCCAATCAATATTTAATTCTTCAACTAGGGCATTAGCTTTATCCAATTTACTTTGAACTTCGGTAATATCTATATATTCAAACTTAATATGTTTCTCATCAAAATCACTTCTTCTAACAAGATAGTATTTATAATTTCTTACATCTTTATATATGTTAGTGTCATAAAGAACTAAGTTGTTAACAAGATTATGAATATTGGAATTTGTTGGATAAATAATTTCAAAACTACCTTTTTCTCTTATAATAGTGAATCCGCTATCAAGTTTTTCTGCTTTATTAATATCAATATTTTTAACTGTCATGAGGCCTCCTACTTAATTATTTCCTTTTTAATAAAGTCTTTTATATTATCTTTGAACATATCATTATTGCACGATGCATAAATGTTAGCTTTCATATATCCTAAGGGTTTACCAACATCAAAATATGCACCTTTAAATGATACGCATCGAACATCTTTAAAATGCAATAAGGCTTCTGGTAATTGTAATTCATCATTACTTCTTTTGTGAAGAGAATTTTTAACATTAAAAATTTTGGTATGAAGAATAAATCTTCCATGTAAAACATCTAAACTGGGTAGGGGAACTTCATCTTTGTAAACTAAATCTTGCATAATATTTTCACTACCATATTGAATGATACCGTAGTTTGGTAAGTCTTCATAATCAGTCTCTTTTACGGCAATAACCATGTCATTGGTTCTTTTGTGTTCATCTATTAATTGTTTAAGTAATGGTTCATCACTAAAAACTAAATCATCTGGAAAACAAACGGCAAAAAATTCGTTGCTTAGAAGTTTTCTAGCAGAATATAAGGCTCCAAATGTGCCTTTTTCTTTTTGTAAAATATATTTAAATTCAACATTTTTGATTATTTCATTTAATTCTTTTAATAATATTGCCTTTTCCTTCTTATCGGCAATGAACTTATCTAAATTATTATTACTACTAAAAAAGCTTTTAACTAAATCAATATTTTTTTTACTGACTACAAAAATTATTTCTTTAATACCGCTCATATAGGCTTCTTTGACTTGATAGAATAAGATAGGGGTATTAATAACGGGTAACATTTCTTTGGTTACGGTTTTGGTTATGGGAAGCATTCCCGTTCCCATACCAGCAATAGTCATAACACATTTTTTTACACTCATAACTTCTCCCTTATGCCTATATTATATAATAGAAATTTTATAAAAAAAAGATTAATTTTGCGTTAATCTTTTAAAATTTCGTGTATTTCTTCTATATTTTTAAGCATTTCTTTATTAGCAAGATGTCTTACACCGTCATCTTTGTATCTTGGAATAAAATGTATATGAAAATGCTTTATTTCTTGACCATAATCTGTGTTATGGGAAATGGTAATTCCATCGCAATGTAATTTTTCTTTATACATAGGATAAAGTTTTTGAGCTACTTCATACATCTTAACTAGTATTTCATTTGGAACTTCTAAGAAATCTTTGTAATGTTTTTTAGGAATTATTAAAGTATCACCATTGGTTGTTGGATTTATATCAAGAAATGCTAAGACATCACTATCTTCATAGATGATAGAACTTGGTATTTCTTTATTAATTATTTTACAAAATAAACAGTCCATAATTATTTTAAATACTCTCCTAAATTTTTGGTGCGATATTTTAATTCATCCATTTGACTTGTTAAAACGAAACCGCTTGGTGCATTGATAACATCAGGGATACGATTAACAATTGTTGCGCATGTTAATTCAACCGTTTTAGGGCGATTTATAATAACAGTAGTATCTGGTTCACCATAAATAGTCCATTCATTTTTGTCAAAGTCTTCTTTAGAATATACTTTACCGATACATTCACTTTCAATTTCAATGCCTTCTTCGGTTTTAGTTGTAACGATAGCACTCATACCAGTTGCATTACCACATGGCACCGTCATTTTTAAAGTTTCAGAATATATATCTTCCCTATATGTTGTTGGCACGGTTTTTTGGGTTTGTGATATTACTTTAAGCCCTAACTTATCACATAACCAACCATTAACATTCCACATATAACTTGGTAAGTATTCACCTTTATTAATTAAGGCAAGGCGTTCTTCATCACTTATTTTATCAACAACCGCAACTTCTTTTTCAAAAGCATCAAGTGTTAATCCAGCACCGTGCGCTTTAGCAAGGGCTATACCATAATCTTCTACATTATAAGAACTACTTCCTTTAATTTTAGTTATTTTATGAGTTGATCCTGCTAAAATACTAATTAAATTACCCCAATAAACATCTTGATAACCACTACCTGTAATTGTGCAATTATTCTTTTTTGCTAATTCATCAATCTCTTTTGTCTTTTTGGGATTAGAATTGTATGAATCAAATGCTTCCTCACACGTTGTTATTGCATTAACACCACACTTAGCGCATGTTAGTAAGACATCATAAACGTCATTTAACAAACTCATTGTTGTAACGATGGCAATATCAGGCTTTAAATTTTTTAACATATTCTCTAAATTATTAATATGTTCAACATAAACATGTTTTTTATCACTTTTTATGATATCACCAATATCCATACCAATTACTTTTTCATTTATGTCACAAGCACCAACTATTTCGGCGCCTTTTTCATAAACGTAACGCATTGTATAAACACTCATTTTTCCTGTTCCTATTTGAACAACTTTTATATTTTTCATCTTTCCTCCTATATTTTTCATTATATAATATCCGTTTTTTACTTACAAGATATGTGACATAATTTCATTTATTTATCATTTAATTTGTAAAAATTAACCAATAGAACAATATTTATGATATGATATTTATGGTGATTATTATGTTAAAAGATTTAAAAGTTGTCTTTATGGGAACACCTGAATTTAGTGTTCCAGTTTTATCAATGCTTATTGAAAATACCGATGTTTTATTAGTAGTGACACAACCTGATAAGGCGGTTGGACGTGGGGGAAAGGTTTCTTTTTCGCCTATTAAAGAACTTGCCCTAAAAAATAACATTGAAGTATTTCAACCTGTGAAGATTAGGCATGATTACGAAAGAGTATTGGAAGTTAAGCCTGATATAATTATAACTTGTGCCTATGGTCAGATTATTCCAAGTGCTATTCTTGATTTTCCACGTTTTGGCTGTATTAATGTTCATGCCTCACTCTTACCAAAGTTACGTGGAGGTGCACCTATTCATCATGCCATTATGGACGGCTATATGGAAACTGGCGTAACAATTATGTTTATGGATAAAGGCATGGATACCGGTGATATGATTGAAAAAAGAGCACTTCCTATAACTAACTTTGATAATGTTGGAACATTGCATGATAAATTAAGTGTTTTAGGAAGCGAGTTATTAAAAGAAACCTTGCCTAATATCATTGGTGGTAACATTACAAGAACTAAGCAAGATGATAGTTTAGCAACTTATGCATATAACATAAAAAAAGAAGAAGAATTATTAGATTTTAATGATAAAGCCATTGATATTTTTAATAAAGTTCGTGGCCTAAATCCTTTTCCTGGCAGTTATTTAACTATAAATAATAAAGTTTTAAAAATTTATGAAGTTACATATGAACTAACAAATAATTATGATAATGCTTTAAATGGCACGATTGTTATATATGATCGAAAACATTTAGGTATTAAGTGCATGGATGGAATTATTTATTTACAACAAGTTAAAAAAGAAGGAAAAAAATGCATGGATATCGCATCATTTATAAATGGTGAGAAAGAAAATTTAAAAGGATTGATTGTGAATGAAAATGCAGGATAAAATAAAAGAAATATGGCAGTTGATAACAAGTAAGAATGGTAAAATTATTTTGTTTTTTGGTTTTTATTTTATCTTTTTTACCGTTTTAATTATTATGTCAAGAGGCGCTAATATAGGAAGTAATTCTTATACTAATTCTTTGTATACTAATAAGGAAAATAATACGCTTTATTCTTTTGAAAAATTAAATAATGAAGAGTATCAGTATGAGTATACTATACAGGAAAATTATGAAATTAAAACTTATAATAATGATAATATTTATGAAATGACGGGTTATAAATATAGTCATTTATTGAAGTTAGAAGAGATAAAAAGGATTATTAAAAAATCAAAATTTCTTAATAAAACTTTATACAGTGATAATTATTATCATTTGAATTTTGAAATAAAAACGTATGAATTATTAGAATTATTTAATGCTAATAATGTAGATAATGCAAGTCTTAATACTTTAATGGTTAAGACTGATTTAAATGGTAATGTTAAAGAAATTGAATATGATTTTAGTAATTATATAAGTGTAATAGATGAAGACATTAAAATATATAAGGTAGTAATTAAATATGAATACTAGGTTAACATCTATTAAGAGGAGAATTAAATGAAGAAGATAGTGTTAATAGATGGCAACAACTTATTATTTAGAAGTTATTATGCAACGGCTTATAGTGGTAGTATGATGAAAAACTCGCATGGTCTTGCCACGAATGCTTTATATGGTTTTATTAATATGCTTAATAAAATTGTGCAAGAAGAGAATCCAGAATATGTTATGGTGGCCTTTGATAAAGGAAAGACATTTAGGCATTTAAAATATGAAGTATATAAAGGTGGTCGTAGTGAAACTCCTAATGAATTGATTGAACAATTTCCATATGCTCGAAGATTGTGTGATAGTATGGGCATTAAGTATTTTGAAATTGATAATTATGAAGCGGATGATATTATCGGAACTTTCGCTAAGAAAGTAGATGAAGATAAAGATTTAGAAGCTTTAATTGTTTCAAGTGATAAAGATTTATTACAATTAATTACCGATAAAGTTAAAGTAAAATTATTAAAAATGCACGACTATATTATGATGGATAAACAAACATTTTATGATACATATGGCTTAATTCCCCCTTTAATGGTTGATTTAAAAGCTTTAATGGGGGATGCTAGTGATAATATACCGGGTGTCAAAGGAATAGGGGAGAAAACAGCTTTATCGCTTTTACATACATATGGTAGTTTAAATGGCGTATATGAAAATATTGATAATATTAAAGGTAAAACAAAAGAAAAACTTTTAAATGATAAAGAAATGGCTTATTTAAGTTATGATATTGCAACTATTTATAAAGAAGTTCCTATAAATACGGATATTGATAATATTAAATATTTAGGAATTAATGATGAATATACTAATTTATTAAAAGAATTAGAGTTTTATTCTTTATTAAAAAAAATAGAAAATGCTAAATTTGAGTCTAAAACAATTGATTATGTTATTGTTGATGATTTAAGCAAAGTAGTAAAAGAAGAACGATATGCTTTTTATCTTGAAGTATTAGGCTATAATTATCATGATGCTAAAGGTTTGGGTGTTTCTCTTACTACTAGTGAAAATAATTATTATATACCGATTGATTTATTAAAAAATACGGATTTCTTTAAAGATGGTTTTATGAAAGAAACCTATGATTTAAAAAAATGCTTAGTTTTGTTTGATAGATTAAATATTAAAATAGATGGTCATATTGATGACTTGATGATAGAAGCTTATTTATTAAATAAAAATGTTAAAAACGATATTAGTTATCTTGCTAATAGTTATGATTATAACATTATGTTTTATGATAAAGAATTTGGTAGTGAAATTACAATCAAAGATAAAGATCTTGATTTAGTTTCTAAGCAAGCGGTTTTAAAAAGTAAATTCATTCATGATTTTCGTTATCAATTTATAGATGATTTAAAAAAAGAAGATATGTTTGATTTATATAATAAAATGGAATTACCTTTATGTTATGTTTTAACTAAAATGGAAGAAAATGGTATTAAAGTATCTATTGATTATTTAAATGAAATGGGTGAAGTTTTAAAAAATAAAATCGCTTCCTTAGAAGAAGAAATATATAATCTTTCAAATATAAGATTTAATATTAGTTCCCCAAAACAATTAGGCGAAGTTTTATTTAAACAAATGCAAATACCATATCCTAAAAAAATAAAAGATGACAATTATTCGACAAGTAAAGATATTTTAGATAAATTAGTTGATAAATATCCAATAATTGATAAAATATTATTATATCGAACCTATACCAAATTATATAGTAATTATATTGTTTCGTTAAAGGAAGATATAAAAAGTGATAAAAAGGTTCATACAATATTTAATCAAACATTAACAAGAACGGGAAGACTTTCAAGTGAAAGACCTAATCTTCAAAATATTCCTATTAGACTAGAAGAAGGACGTCTTATAAGAAAAGCTTTTATTCCAAGTGATGGAAATATTATTGTTTCAAGTGATTATTCACAAATTGAGCTTCGAGTATTCGCTCATATGTCTAATGAAAAGAACTTAATAGAAGCTTTCATAAATGATTATGATATTCATACTAAAACTGCTAGTGATATTTTCCATGTGCCTATTCAAGAGGTTACCAAAGAAATGCGAAGAAAAGCAAAAGCGGTTAATTTTGGAATATTATATGGTATTAGTGGTTTCGGTTTATCAGAAGATTTGGGGATTGATTTGTTGGAAGCTAAAGAATTTATTGATAAATATTTAGAAGTTTTTCCAGGAATTAAAGAATATAAAGATAATCTAATTAAAGAAGCTTATCAAAATGGTTATGTTAAAACGTTATTTAATCGTAAAAGAATAATTGATGAATTAAATAATAAGAATTATTTAATAAGATCGAGTGGGGAAAGAATGGCTCTTAATACGCCTATTCAAGGAACCGCTGCTGATATTTTAAAGATGGCTATGATTAAAATGCAAGAAGAGATTGATAAGCATAATTTTAATGCTAAAATGGTTATTCAAGTTCACGACGAATTAGTTTTTGATGTTCCTAAGAATGAAGTAGAAGAATTTATTCCTATTTTGAAAGATGTTATGGAAAATATTTATGAATTAAAAGTGCCACTTAAAGTTGATATTGAATATGGAAATACTTGGTATGAAGCCAAATAAAGGAGGATATTATGAATTGGTTAGTAGAAAAAGTAGAAGCTATAAAGAAAGCATATAGTGAAGTAGAAAAATCAAATTTATCAAATGATACTAAAGCTATAGTATTAAAAATTTTAAAAGAAGAATTAGAACTATTAGATGCGCAATATAAAAAAATTAATAGTGATAAAGAATATGTTGAAAAAGGCTTTGGAAAGTAATCCAAAGTTTTTTATTATCAAAAAATATAGAAAAATTGCATAAATATGATATACTAGTTATAGAATAGAGGTTATGTATGAAGATAGATAGATTCAAAAAATTATCAATAATTATATTTTCAATAGGATTTGTCTTTATAATAGTAGGCGTATCATATGCTTTTTTTACTTATAGTAAGACAGGTATGTATAATCAAGTTATTGAAGGAGGTAGAATGGGCGTTGTATATAATGAGGCAACAGGCAATAATGTAACACTTGAAAATGTTTTCCCACTTACCGACGAAGAAGCTTTAACGGATGCTAAAGAGTTTGAATGGACTGTGACAGGTTATAATGAAAGTTTTAAACCAGTATATTATGCTATTGAAATAGTGTATGGTAATACTAATACTTCTAAAGTTCGTTTTAAAGATAGTGATATTAAATTATCATTTTACGAAAACGATAACTTAGTATTTGAAAATAAAATATTTGATAATTTAAATAAGCAAGATATTTATTATGGAATGTTTGCAACCGGAACAAGCAAAGAAACTCCTACTATTAATAATTACAAATTACGTTTATGGATAAATGCTAATGTTTTTATTACTGATACAACGGATACTATCGATACAACCGGCAAAACCGTTTATTCAAGTAGTGCTTATTCTAATCTTTATGCAAGTTTTAAAATTAATGTGCGCGCTAATCTTAATTATATGGATACAGGATATTTAACATATGATGCGAATGGTGGTAAAAATGCTCCCGAAAAAACTAGTTTAACAACTAATAAAGTAACTTCCATGAAACCTACCATGGATGGAAAAGGCTTTTTAGGATGGGCAACTTCATCTGATGCAATAGTTCCAGAGTATAAATCAGGAGACGCATATTCTGGAGTTGGTAGGACTTTATATGCCGTTTGGAGTGATACTAAAAATGTTATGGTAACATCATTCCCAACAACTATTTCTGATCAAAAAGCAAATATTACCGAAGTTTATTTTGTTAATGATACACACACAAATATTGATACAAAATATAATTCTGCATCTATAAAAGTTGATTTAACATCTAGTGGTAGTGTAAAAGGATGGTTAGAAGATGATGCTAATAATAGTGGTAAATATATTTTGTATATTGGAAGTTATGGTGCAACTTATTTAACTACAGCCTATAACTTGTTTGGAAGTTATACATCTTTAACAAAAATAGATTTAAGTAATGTTGATACAAGTAGCACAACTAGTATGTCCGCAATGTTTAATGGTTGTAGCAGTTTAACAACAGTTGATGTTAGTCATTTCGATACAAGCAATGTTAAAACAATGTCGCTTATGTTTGGTAAATGTAGTAGTTTAGTAAATGTAGATGTAAGTAATTTTGATACTAGTCAAGTAGCTAATCTTGGTGGTATGTTTACAAATTGTTCAAAACTAGCATCCATAGACGTTAGTCGCTTTGATACAAGTAAAGTTACAGATATGAATAGTATATTTAATACTTGCAGTAGTCTAAAAAGTATTGATTTAAGCAATTTTGTTACTACTAATTTAACAAATATGGCCTATATGTTTAGTAATTGTAGTGGCTTAACAAGCTTAGATTTAAGTAGTTTTACAACAAGCAAAGTAACGAGTATGTCTTATATATTCTCAGGCTGCAAGAATATAACGGTTTTAAATATAAGTTCTTTTGACTTATCAGATAGTAATACTGTTTTAACACGTTTTGGTTCAATGTTTAATGGTATGAATAGTTCTTGTCAAGTTAAAGTAAAAGATACTAACGCTCAAAGTTGGGTATTAAGCGCTGAAAATGCTCATCCAACTTCATGGTCAACATCAAATGTATTAGTTCAAGCATAAAAAAATATAGAAAAATACGATAAATATGGTATACTAGTTATAGAATAGAGGTTACGCATGAAGAAGTTAGATAAATTTAGAAAATTACCAGCAATTATATTTTCAATAGGTTTTGTCCTTATAGTAATAGGCGGATCATATGCTTTCTTTACTTATAGCAGAA
The DNA here is from genome assembly GCA_934167885.1 of uncultured Bacilli bacterium. Classification (GTDB taxonomy): domain Bacteria; phylum Bacillota_I; class Bacilli_A; order RF39; family UBA660; genus RUG12783. Next base: position 106,331 of record CAKPMB010000002.1, on the reverse strand, counting down.
CAGGATTATACACACACGAAATCGAAGGCGGTAAGATGGGTGTTATATATAACGAAACAACGGGTAATAATGTAACCCTTGAAAATGCTTTTCCATTAACAGATGAAGAAGCCTTAACGCGAGGTGTTGAATTTGAATGGACTGTAACCGGTTTCAATGAAAGTCCAAAAACAATATATTATGCTATTGAAATGGAATACGGTAATACAATTGATTCAAAGACAAGATTTTCAGATACTGATATTAAATTATCCCTATATGAAAATAATAATTTAATATTTGAAAATGAAATATATGATAATTTAAATAAGCAAGATATTTATTATGGATCATTCCCAAGTGGCACAAGTGCTGATACCCCAACAGTAAATAATTATAAAATTCGCTTATGGATAAATGATAATGTTATGATAACTGATACAACAAATACTGTTGATACTACAAATAAGCATGTATATTCAACAGCTGAGTTTGAAAAGAAATATGCAAGTTTCAAAATAAATGTGCGTGCTAATCTTAATTACATGGACGTATCTAGTTTAATATATGATGCGAATGGTGGTGAAAATGCTCCCGAAAAAACAAGTTTAACAACCAATAAAGTAACCACTAAACGGCCAAAAAAAGAAGGAAAGGGATTTTTGGGATGGGCAACATCGAAAGATGCAACAGTCCCAGAATATAAACCTGGTGATGCTTACTCAGGCACTGGAAAAATATTATATGCTGTATGGAGTGATACGCAGAATGTTATGGGTTATTGGAGCGATGAAATAGAGGCTCAGAAAGAAAATATTACGGAAGTTTATTTCATTAATGATACTCAAGCAAGTATCGATTCCAAGTATAATTCAGCATCTATAAAAGCTGATTTAACAGCTAGTAGTTCTAACGGTAGTGTTAAAGGTTGGTTAGAAGACGATGCAAATAATAGTGGTAAATATATTTTATATGTGGCTAGTGATGGTTTGACATATTTGGATGTAGGTGGTGGAGAATCACTATTTAATTCTTGGAGTTCTTTGTCCAAAATTGATTTTACAAACATTGATACTAGCAAGGTTGTTTATATGATGTGGATGTTTCAAAATTGCACAAGTTTAGAAACATTAGATTTAAGTAATTTTGATACAAGCAGCGTTAAAACCATGCTTTCTATGTTTTCAGGTTGTTATGCTATGCAAAATCTCAATTTAAGTAGCTTTGATATTAGAAATGTTACTACTACATCTGAGATGTTTACATTTTGTAGAACTTTAGAAACATTAGATTTAACTTCATTTGATATAAGTAACGTAACGGATATGAGCAATATGTTCTATTGTTGTAACAATCTGATAGATCTTGATTTAAGTTCATTTGATTTATCATCTAGTTCTATGGCATCTAAAAATTTTAAAAATATGTTTTATAATATGGGTGTTAATAGCGGTTTGTCGAAGGTTAAGGTTAAAAATGTAGAATCTCAGAATTGGGTTTTGACTGCTACTAACGATCATCCATCTTCATGGTCAACATCAAATGTTACTATTAAAGCTTAGTTTTGCTGATATATTTAAAAATAAAAAAATTATCTTAAAAGATAAGGTTTTTATTTTTTTTTAATATGGGGTATGTTACAATTATTATGGGTGTTTGTATGGAAAGTATATACAATTTAAATAGAGAAGACCTTGAAAATTATTTAGTTTCAAATGGTGAAAAAAAGTATCGCACTTTACAAATAATTGATTGGTTGTATGTTAAACGTGTTAAAGATTTTAAAAGTATGAGTAATTTATCACTTGGTTTGATTGAAAAATTAGAACGTGATTTTAATTTTGATGATATTCATATTTCAATTAGACAAAGTGGTGATGATGTTGATAAATTTTTAATTACTTTATCTGATAATCATGCGATTGAGGCGGTTTTGATGCATCATGATTATGGTAGTAGTTTATGTATTTCCACTGAGATTGGTTGTAATATGGGTTGTCACTTTTGTGAAAGTGGACGTCTTAAAAAGATTCGTAATTTAACACCAAGTGAAATGGTTATGCAGATTTTGTTAATTGAAGAAGCGATGAATATTCGTATTAGTCATGTTGTTTTAATGGGTATTGGTGAACCTTTTGATAACTATGATAATGTATGTAAATTTGTTAGTATTGTAAATGATTGTAAAGGTATAAATTTGGGTAGTCGTCATATTACAATATCAACTTGTGGTATTGTTCCTAAAATATATGAATTTAGTGATTTTCCATATCAGGTTAATTTAGCGATTAGTTTGCATGCTCCTAATGATAAGATTCGTTCACAAATTATGAATATTAATAAAGCTTATCCACTATCAAAAGTGATGGAAGCGATTAAATATTATATTAAAAAGACTAATAGACGGGTTACTTTTGAATATATTATGTTATCGCAAGTTAATGATTCATTGGAGTGTGCGAAAGAACTTAGTGAACTTTTAAAGGGAATTAATTGTTATGTTAATTTGATTCCTTATAATGAAACTAATAATATTTCATTTAAAAGAAGTAATAGGGAACAAATTATGAAATTTTATGATATACTAAAGAAGAATAAAATAAATGTCACTATAAGAAGAGAATTTGGTGGCAATATAGATGCTGCTTGTGGACAATTACGAGCTAAAGGAGAAGTGGTTTAATGAAATCCTTTTATTTAACAGATGCAGGAAAAATTAGAGAACATAATGAAGATAGTGTTATAATTGTTAAAAGTAGTGAGGGACACTATTTATTAGCTGTCGCTGATGGAATGGGGGGACATTCTTGTGGCGAAGTAGCGAGTAGTATTGTTATAAGTTATTTAGGACATCATTTTCAGGAAAGCTTCTATAAAATGACCAAAGAACAGGCTATTAATTGGATAAATGATAGTGTGAATGAAGTTAATAGTAAAATATTTAAATATGTCAAGGAACATCCTGAAAGTAAGGGGATGGGCACAACTCTTGTTATGGCTATTTCAACCGATGAATATTTGTTGATTGCTAATATTGGGGACTCGAGTGGTTTTGTCCTAAAAGATAATAAGCTTCATAAGATTACGTATGATCATTCTTTGGTTAATTTATTAGTGCAAGCTGGTGAATTAACGGAAGAAGAAGCTCGAAATCATCCACGAAAAAATGTTTTAATGAAAGCACTTGGAGCTAATGATCCAATTGAAGCGGATATTTTTGATTGTGATATCAATGTATCAGGTGTTATGTTATGTAGTGATGGGGTTACTAATATGTTAGATTATGATCAAATTGAAAAAGTTTTGGTTAGTGATCTTGAAATAGAAGAGAAGATTGTGAAATTAATTCATAAATGTAATAATCGTGGTGGCCTTGATAATATATCAATAGCTTATCTTGAAAAGAATAAAGAAGGTGTTAAAAATGATAAATAAGGGGACTAAAATTAATGATCGTTATGAAATAATTAAGCCTATTGGCGAAGGTGGTATGGCTAATGTTTATTTAGCTTATGATGTTATTTTAAATCGTAATGTTGCTATAAAAGTTTTAAGAGGCGATTTAGCGAATGATGAGAAGTTTGTAAGGAGGTTTCAACGAGAGGCCCTCCAAGCATCTAGTTTGTCACATCCTAATATTGTTGAAATGTATGATGTAGGTGAAGATAAAGGTGTTTATTATATTGTTATGGAATATGTTGATGGTAAGACTTTAAAACAATTAATTAAAAAGCGTGGTGCCTTAACTATTTCAGAGTGTATTGATATTATGCTTCAATTAACCGATGGTGTTGAACATGCGCATGAAGGTTATATTATTCACCGTGATTTGAAACCTCAAAATATTATGATTCAAGAGAATGGTGAAATAAAAATAACCGATTTTGGTATTGCTATGGCCTTGAATAATACCCAATTAACACAAACTAATTCTGTTATGGGAAGTGTTCATTATCTTCCACCAGAACAAGCAAGTGGTAAAGGTTCAACGGTTAAGAGCGATATTTATTCAATGGGTATTTTGTTCTTTGAACTTTTAACAGGTAATTTGCCTTTTAAAGGTGATAATGCCGTTGAAATTGCTCTAAAACAAATAAGAGATGATATTCCTAGTGTGCGAGCTATTAATCCATCTATTCCTCAAAGTATTGAGAATATTGTATTAAAAGCTACGGCTAAGAATCCTAAGAATCGTTATGCTTCGGCTAAAGAGATGCATGATGATTTACTAACTGCTTTGAATGAAGAACGTAAGGATGAGCCTAAAATTGTCTTTAAATATCCTGAACATGATATAAATGATGATAGTGATGTCTTAGTAAAGGATGAAAATAAAGAGAAAAAAGAATTAATTATTGATGATGATGACGATAAAGATAGTCGTGCTAATATGGTTTTATGGATTTTATCGGGTGTTTTCTTATTAATTGTCTTAGTTTTGGTAGGAATATTTGTTATATATCCTAAAATGTCAGAAGTTCCTGATGTAAAGATTCCAGATGTTTCTAATAAGAGTATTCAAGATGCTGAAACTATTCTTCGTGATAAAGGTTTTGAAGTTGCTGTGCAGGTTGAATATGTTTCAAGTGAAACCATTGAAAAAGGTATGGTTGTAAAAACTTCACCATCGATTGGCCGTGTTGTCAAGAAAGGCACTGAAATAATTCTTTATGAATCAACTGGTTCGGCTGTCTACTTAATTGAAAATTATCTTGGTAAGAATTATATTGAAGTTAAAACTATTCTTGAAACTAAGTATGGCTTGAATGTTATTATTGAGAAGAAAGAGCCTGAAGATGATAAAGAATATGGTGAACAAGAAGTTATAGGTCAAGACTTAGAAGTTGGCACAAAAGTATCAAGTGGTGATAATATTACTTTGTATATTCCTAATAAAGTCTTAAAATATCCAGATTTTACTAATGGTGAATGGACTGTTGAGGATATTAAACGTTTTTGTGATGAATATGGGGTTATTGTTAACTTTAAATATGAAAGTCGTAATGATTACAAAGATGGTGAAATAATAGGTCAAAGTCGAGTATCTGATTCACCAATTGTCTCAGGAATTTCGATTACGATAACGGTTGCTAAAAATGCTCCTGTTGATGAGAATACTGATAATAATACTAATGAATAGGTGGCTAAATGGTTGGATTAATTATAAAAATATTAAGTGATAAATGTTTTGTTAAAATAGATGAGGAAGTAATTGTATGCACGATAAGGGGAAAGTTTCGTGCTATGCAACTACTTCCTTTAGTTGGTGATTATGTTAAAATTGATAAGGATAAAAAAGTTCTTTTAGAAATATTACCAAGAAAAAATACAATTAGAAGACCACCTGTTAGTAATATAACGCAAGCGTTTATTGTTACTAGTCTTAAATTACCAGATTTTAGTGATAACCTTTTAGATAAGATATTGGTTGAACTTGAATTTAATCATATAAAACCCATTATTTGTTTAACTAAGAAAGATTTAATTACGGATGATGAATTTTCTAAAATATCTAAAATAATGGCTTATTATGAAAGTATTGGTTATCCTGTTTTATTAAATACAGAACTTGATAAGATAAAGAGTTTATTTAAAGATGAAGTGACGGTCTTTATAGGTCAGACGGGTGCTGGTAAGAGTAGTTTATTAAATAAATTAATGCCATGTTTATCACTTTCAACGGGTGAAGTTAGTAAGGCTTTAGGAAGAGGTCGTCATACAACACGTCATATTGAAATATTCTCTTTGTTTGGTGGTATGATTTTGGATACTCCAGGTTTTTCTTCACTTGAATTTGGTAATATGACCAAAAAAGAAATACGTGATTCGTTCATTGAATTTAAGAATTATCCATGTCCATATAGTGACTGTATGCATGATAGGGAAAGTGAATGTAATGTATTGAAAGCGTCAATGGATGGCCTTATTTTGCCATCAAGAATTGTAAATTATCATAAATTTCTTCTTACAGGTTTAGAAGAAAGTGAAAAGTATAAAAGAAGGTAGGTTAGTATGAAAAAAATTGCTGTTTCATATTTAGGTGTTAAAAATATTGGTAGCACCTTGATGGAACTTGATAAAACGGATGTTGATTTTATTCATGTCGATGTCATGGATGGCAAATACGTGCAAAATAAGACAATGAGTTTTAATGAATTAAAAAAGATTGGTTATTATACTAAAAAGAGATTAGATGTTCATTTAATGGTAATGAAACCTCTAAATTATATTGATGATTATGCTAGTCTAAATGTGGCATCAATGTCGGTTCATTTAGATATTCGTAATAATGTAGCGGAAGTTTTGGAGCGTATTAAAGAATATGGTATTAAGGCAGGAATTGCTCTTAATCCAGGTGATGATATTGATAAAATTATTCCTTATTTAGATAAGATTGATCAGATTCTTGTGATGAGTGTTAATCCAGGCCTTCCTGGTCAAACTTTTATTGAAGATGTTCTTCCTAAAATTGATGCTTTGCGTGATTTAATTAATAAGCAAAATTTGAAGATAACGCTTAGTGTGGATGGTGGGGTTAATTTAGAAAACTGTGCAAAACTTTCAAACGTTGATATCATCGTAAGTGGTAGTTGTATTACTAAGAGTGATAATTATCAAGATACGATTACTAAGTTACGTTATTTAGGTAAGGTTGAAAAAAATTAATTTTTATTATATAATAACCCAAATGGAGGGAATATGATATCTTTTGAAAATATAAAAAATGTTCCTAAAATAGATTTACATATCAATTTTTTAAGTTCGGTTAGTGAATCGCTTCTTTATTCAATGGATAAAGATACGAACTATGATGATATGTTATCTATGAATACTTTGAAGCTGAATGATTATGATAAATGCTTAGAACTTCCAGTTAAATTACTAAATAATGAAAAGAATGTGCGTAAAGCGTTACGTGATTTAATTGAAAGACTATCATCGTCATCAGTAATGTATGGTGAAATTTACTTAGATTTACCTTTATATAATAAAAAGATTCCAGCTGAATATTTAGTGAATATTGCTCTTGATGAAATTGCTAAGAGCAACATGCAACTAAAACTTGCTTTATGTGCAAGTGATACTCTAGAGAAGGAAGAAAATCTTGATCTTATAAGAATATATCATGAATATAAAGATAAGGGGGTAGCGTTTATTTATTTTAAAAAAGAACGTATTACTAACCTTGGTGATTATATATATCTATTTGATAAAATGATAAGAGAAGATGTGCCATATGTTTTATCATATGATAATAAAATTAATAATCAAAGCCGTGATATTTATGAACATGCCTATCGTATTATTTATGAATTAGGGTATGTTGAACGTGAAATAATTTCACTTGCTAAAACGAATAATATTATGCTTATGTTTTCAATATCAAAGCTTATTAATACTTATAGTAATTTTTCAGTATATGAACTTATTGATGAACTTATAGAGAATAATTACTTAGTAAGTATAAATAGTGAAGATATGACAATATTAAATACAGATATTATTAATGAATATTGTCTTTTGGTTAATAATTGTGATCTTAAATTATTACAAATTGTAAAAAATACGATGAATAATATAAAGAGTTTAAATATTAGTGATAATCAAAAAGAAGAATTAATAACGTTCTTAAAAGAAAAAAGTAATAGTATGCTTTAATCTTTAAAGATAAATGGAGGTAGTATGGAAAGTTTGAAACTTATAGTATTTGATAACTGTAAGGAATTTGGGAATTTGGTTGATAAACATCTAAGAAACATAACAGGAAGAGAAGAAAGTTTTATTGTTCCTATTAAGGAAGTGCGTTTTAATAATGGGGAGGGTAAGGTAGTTTTAGAAGAAAGTGTTCGTAAAAAAGAAATATTTATCTTAAGTGATCCAGGGAATCATTCAATTACATATAAAATGTATGAATATATGAATCATAAGAGTCCTGATGATCATTTTCAAGATGTTATTAGAGCAATATGTGCAATTCGTAATCAGTCACGTAGTATATCTTTAGTTATGCCTCTTTTCTATTCATCACGTCAACATAAAAGAGATGGTCGTGAGTCATTAGATTGTGCTGTTGCTTTGCAAACATTAATTGAAAAAGGTGTTAGCAATATTATTACTTTTGATGTGCACGATTCTAATGTGCAAAATGCTATACCTTGTTCATCCTTTGATAATTTTTATCCAACCAATATTATTCTTGAAAATTTTATAAAAAATGAAAAAGTTAATAATGACAATTTATTAGCCGTGTCGCCTGATAATGGTGCTATTAAAAGAACTAATTTCTATGCTAATATGTTAGGATGTGAATTAGGTGGTCACTTTGAAAAACAACGTGATGTTTATCGTGTTGTTGATGGCAAAAATCCTATTTTAAAACACGAATATATTGGTAAAGATGTTAAAGGCAAAGATATCATTATTGTTGATGATATGATTGCCAGCGGTGAATCAATGATTGATGTTGCTCGTGAATTAAAAAAACGTGGAGCTCAAAAAATATATTTAATGAGCGCTTATAGTTTATTTACAAAAGGCTTAGAAGTTTTTGATGAGGCTTATAAAGATGGTTTATTTACAAAACTTTATACAACAAACCTTTCATATGTATCAGATGAAGCCTTATCACGTCCATGGATATGCCAAGCTGACTGTTCAGAATACGTTGCTAAAATTATTTGGACATTCTATCAAGGAAAATCAGTTGCACCTATTCTAGCATATAAGAGCCCATTACTTGAAGATTTTGCAAGAAAATAAAAATATTACATAAACTTAATTAGGTGATATAAATGAAAAATATTCTTGAATTCTTTTATCAAATTGTGTTAAATGATGAGATAAATCAACAAGGATATTTTTTTTATAATAATAATTTATTCGAGTTAAAAGAATATAAACGTAGTCAAGAAGAAATAAAAGGTTTAGTTATTTTAAATAATTATATGCTAATTAATAATATAAAAATAAATAGAATTATTCTAAATATCAATAATGAACCATTATCTTTTTATAATAATAAGTATTATGTTCTTCTTAAAATAGATTATCGCAATGTTTATAATAATTGTTATAATAGTTATCGCTCACCTAATATTAAAGAGTTAGATAGCCTAAAACGCAATAATTGGTCATTATTGTGGAGTGTTAAAGTTGATTATATTGAATATCAAGTTAGTCATTTGATTCATAAATACCCTATATTATATAAAACGGTTAATTATTATATTGGCCTTAGTGAAAATGCTATTATGGCTTTTAATATGTTAAATGTGCATGAAGAACTTTATATATCCCATCGAAGACTTAATGATGTTTTTGATCCAACGGAATTAGTTATTGATTATAAAGTTAGGGATATTTCAGAATATATTAAGAATACTTTTTTCTATAAGGAAGACTCATATGATGAAATTATTAATTATATTCGCACTTTACGACTTGAAAAGATGGATTATATGCTTTTATATATTAGACTTTTATTTCCAAGTTATTATTTTGATATGTATTATGAAATTCTTAATGGAAGAAGAGAAGAAGATATTTTATTAATTACTTCTAAAGCATCGTTATATGAGAAAATGTTAAAGGATGTATATAATATTTTTAAAACATATGTCAATATAATCAATATTTCATGGCTTTAATAATTGTTTTAACACCTCTGTGATGTTATAATTAAATTAGAGTAGAGGTAAGCTATGAAGATACGAAAGATTTTTATAAATTGTTTAGTTGTTGTAGTTTTATTTATAACAGCTTTTTTTGCGTATTATGAAATTGGTCCTAAATCTATAGGGGCTGATTCTGGTTTTGATACTAGTTATGATGGTGGTGGATCATCAGGTAGTGACTATGGTGGTAGTGATTATGGATGGTCGGGATCAGATTATGGTTCTTCTTCTAATTTGAGCCCTCGGGAATTAATGATAGTAGTTGGCATATTTGCACTTATTGGTTTATCAATGTATCTTTATCCAAAGGTTGTTGAAAAAATTGTGGTAACGAAAAATAGACGGGTTTTAGCGTCGGATAAGAAGGATATATCTTATAATTATATTTTAAATTGTTTAGGGAATATTGATATTAATAGACTAAAACAAGATCGCTATAATCAATATATTTCTTTGCAGAAAGCTATATCTAATTATGATAGTAACTATTTACTTAATTCGATGACTAGTGATTTATATAAAAAATATGAAGTTTTCATAAATTATTTAAAAGATAATGATCTTAAAAGAATGTTTGATAATTTAGTATGCCAAGGCATTAATATTACATCTATTCATCAAAATGGTAATTTAACGTTTGTAACTATGCTTTTTACATATAGAGCGCGTGATTACCTTTATCGAGATGTTCAACTTTATTTATATGGTAGTGATAAGGTGCGAACTTATCAAAAAGAAGTTTTATTTGTTCGTTATCCAAATGATGAATGGGTAATAAGTGATATTAAAACCAGAAGGGAGGCTGATTAAATGCGGTTAAAACTACTAGCAGATGAATCTATGATTACATCTAATGCTTTAATTATGTCTATTATTATTATGACTGTTACTATAGTTGTTAGCATTTATATTAGATTTCATAGTGATATTACAAGAACTTTGAACAAGAGAAAAGAAAAACAACATAATAACGCTTCATCTAAGAAAGCTCTCAATTTTCTTACTACTAACTTTCCTAATTTAAACATTCCAGCATTTTTGCGTGATCGTTATAATGACTTTTTAGAAATTCAAAAAGCTTGGATGAATTTTGATTATGATAAATTAAAAGAACTATTAACGGATGAATTATATAATCAATATATTATGCAGCTTGATACTTTAAAAAATGATTATCGCCGAAATATTATGAATGATTTTAAACTTAATGGTTATCGTATATTAGACGCTTATTGTGATAATCAAATTTTGACAATTAAAATGGAATTAGATTGTTCATTTCATGATTTTATTGAAAAGTTTTGGTATGTTTCAAGGGGGAATACGAACATAATTATTAATCATGTGTATGAATTAACATTTGTTTGTAATCTTGCGGATAAAGGCGAATTTTGTCCAAATTGTGGTAGCAAAATAGATAAACGAAAAAATCGTTGTTCATATTGTGGCGGTATTTTTTCAAATATTGCCAATAAGTGGGTTATGTCCAATAAAATGTCTAAAGTTCAACGCGATATTGTTGAATAGTGAAAAGGAGAGTTATTGAATGAAGAAAAAGAAAAATATTTTTATAAATTGTTTAATTGCCATATCGTTATTTATGACCGTTTTATTTGTCTATCAAAACGTTGATCCTAAATCTTTAGGAGCTGACTCTGGTTTTGACTCAAGTTATGATGGTGGATCCTCTGGTGGCGATTTTGGTGGTGGTGATTATGGCGGAGGCGGTAGTTTTGGTGGTCGCGGTGGTTCCTTTAAGACATTTTTCTATTTCATGGCCTTTACTGTTATCGTGTTTATAATTCTTATGATGTGTGGAAAGAAAGCAGATCGTAAAAAAATAGCGACAGGCAATGATATAGCTTATAATGCCATTTTTAATAAATTAGGACAAGTTGATATTAATAAATTAAAAGTTGATCGATACAATCAATATATTGCTATGCAGAAAGCAATGTGTAATTTAGATATAAACTACTTAAAAAATATTTTAACAGGTGAATTATGCCAAAAATGTGAATTTGAATTTAATTATATAAAAAACAATAACTATATTCGAGTATTCACTAATGAAACTCCCCAAGCTGTATATATTGTAGATGTTCGCGAAAATGGTAATTTAATCTTTATGAAAACGCTTATAATTTATAAAGCTAAGGATTACATTATGACACATGGTAAGGTAATGTTAGGAGAACCTAGTATTTTATATTATCAAAAAGAAGTAACATTTGTTTTATATCCTGATAATACATGGTTAATAAGCGATGTTAGAACAAGAAAGGTGGTGCGATAATGGATAAAAGTATTGTAATTACAATAATTGTTTGCCTTGTTATCTTTGTTCCAGCAGGATATATTGATATTCGCAACGCTCAAAAGAAAAGAAGAGAAACATATGAAAGAAATAGAGCAATTATTGAAAATAAAAGCATGGCTTTGCAAATATTGAATAATTGCATTCGTAATTTTAATGTTCAAACTTTTCTTCAAGATAGGTTTAATGATTTTGTCGCTGTGCAAATAGCGTGGATGGAATTTGATTACGATAAATTAAAAGAACTCTTAACGGATGAACTTTATAATCAATATGTTATGCAATTAGAGACTTTAAAAAATGATTGTAGTAAGAATATTATGTATGATTTTAAATATGATTCTTCAGTTATAACCGAAGCCCATCTTGAAAATCAAATATTAACGGTTAAAATTGAATTAAGTTGTTCTTTTCGTGATTTTATTGAAAAATTAGGCTATGTTTCACGGGGAGATACTCGTATTACTATTTCACATACATATGAACTTACATATGTATGTAATCTTTCAGATAAAGGTGACTTCTGTCCAAACTGTGGTAGTAAAATAGATAAGCGAAGAAATGTATGTTCATATTGTGGTAGTATTTTCGCTAATATCCCAAGTAAATGGGTTATGTCCAATAAAATGTCTAAATATCAAATAAATACTTATGAATAATAAAGGAGAGTATAATGCAAGTTAATGATTTAGTAAAACGTGATAGTAGTTTTTCAGAAAGTGCCTTTATAACGAAAGTTAATAATACATATATTATGTTATTAACCGCAATAATGACTAATAATCTAGATAGGGTTAAGCATAAAATATCACAAGAGTTGTATGATCGTTATAGTATTTTCTTAAAAGAGTTAGATAAGGCTAATCAAAAAAAAGTTTATCAAGAGATGAATATTAAAGATACAAAGATTATTAATATTACAGAAAATGATAATCAATATTTAATTGAAGTTAAACTAATTTCAAGATATATGGATTATGTTGTTAATAGTCAAACGAATGCTTTCTTATTTGGCAATAACACTCATCGTATTGAAAAAGAAAATAGACTTTTATTCTCAAAAAGTAAGCAGGCTAAAAGTGAAAATGATATAAGAAAGTGTCCAAATTGTGATGCTATTATTGATGCTAATAGTAGTGGTATTTGTGAATATTGCAAAACACCATATAATACAAAGGATTATGATTGGGTGTTAGTAAGTATCGCAACGTATGATTAAAATATTGCATAATTTTAATAATTATGGTAATATATATATTATCGAAAGGAAGGTAAATTATGGGTTTAGTAAAGGCTGCATTTAATGCAGTTGGTAGCACTTTACATGATCAATGGGAAGATTATATTAAGTGTGATAGTTTAAGCAATGATGTTTTAGTTGTTAAGAAAACAACTAAGAATGGAGTTATTTCTAATAAGAGTAGAATACAAGTCGCTCCTGGACAAGTAGCACTTATATTTGATTCTGGAAAAATAGTTGATGCAACAGCTGAGGAAGGTGTTTACTCATTTGATAGTAGTTCATCACCATCTTTATTCGCTGGTCAATTTGGCGGTATGTTTAAAGAAATGTGGGAACGTTTCAAATTTGGTGGTGCCGTATCAAAAGAACAAGCAATCTTTTATGTTAACGTAAAAGAAATATTAGATAATAAGTTTGGTTCTAGTTCACCAATGCCATACAATGATCCAACATATCGTAATATTTACATTCGTTATCATGGATTATATTCATTTAAGATTAGCAATCCATTTATGTTTGTATCTAATATTGCTGGTAATATAACTAGTGAATATACTAAAGAAATGTTAATGAATCAAGCAAATGCTGAATTTGTTAATGCTTTAGATGTTGCACTTTCAAGTTGTGCTAAGGAAGGTATTACATTCTCTAGCCTACCAAGCGAGCAATTACGTTTAGCACGTCATATGAATGAAGCCCTAGACGAGGATTGGAAAGCTCGCCGTGGTATGGAAATTGTAAGTGTAGCTATCGAAAAAATTACACCTGATGATGAAAGTCGTCGTCGTATTGAAGAGTTTGATAGTGCTGCAATGTATGGCAAGAGTGAATTTGCAGCAGGCCGTATGGTATCTGCTACAGCAACAGCTATGGAAAAAGCTGCAAGCAACGATAAAGGTGCTGCTAATGGTTTCATGGGCGTTGGTATGATGAATATGGCAGGTAATGCTATGGTTGGTAATCCTCTTGAATATGTTAAAGAAAATGAGAAAAAAGCTAATGTCAATGAAGGCAAGAAGTGTCCAAAATGTGGTGCAAAAGCTACTGGTAAGTTCTGCTCTAATTGTGGTGAAAAATTAGAAGAAGAGAAAAAACATTGCCAACAATGTGGTATGGAAGTAACTGGTAAATTCTGTTCTAACTGTGGAACTAAAGTTGAATAATTACTAAAGGAGACATATGAAAATATGTTTCTTTTTTTGTCCAATTTGTTGACTATTGGTATATTGTTCGATACAATGAGATTAGGAATTATGGTTTGAAAATGGGAGGGTATATGAAGGAAAATAAAGATGATAAAACTTTAGAAAATGTTTTAGCAAGTCTTGAAAAACAATTTGGCAAAGGAGCTGTTATGCGACTTGGTGATAATCATCATGCTCAAGTTGAAGTATCATCAAGTGGTAGTTTAGCACTAGATATTGCCCTAGGAGCAGGTGGATATCCTAAAGGAAGAATTATTGAAATATTTGGCCCAGAATCAAGTGGTAAAACAACTTTTGCCCTACATGCCATCGCCGAAGTTCAAAAAAATGGTGGCCGTGCCGCTTTCATTGATGCCGAACATGCGCTTGATCCTCTTTATGCCAAAAATTTAGGGGTTAATATTAATGATTTATTATTAGCGCAACCGGATACGGGTGAACAAGCCCTAGAAATATGTGAGGCACTTGTTAGAAGTGAAGCCGTTAATATTGTAGTTATTGATTCAGTAGCGGCCTTAGTGCCTCAAGCTGAAATCGAAGGTGAAATGGGTGACTCACATGTTGGACTACAAGCCCGTCTTATGTCCCAAGCTTTAAGAAAATTATCAGGAACAATAAATAAAACCAAGACTATCGCTATTTTTATAAATCAGTTACGTGAAAAAGTAGGTATTATGTTTGGTAATCCTGAAACAACACCTGGAGGACGTGCTTTAAAGTTTTACGCCAGTGTTCGTTTAGATGTTCGGAAAACGGAAGCTATAAAGATAGGAGATAGTATTGTCGGAAGCAAAACCAATGTCAAAGTCGTTAAAAATAAAGTCGCTCCACCATTTAAAATCGCTACTGTTGATATTATGTATGGTGAAGGTGTCAGCAAAGAAGGCGAATTAGTTGATTTAGGATGTTCTAGTGGCGTTTTAGAAAAAAATGGTGCATGGTATTCTTATAATGGTGAAAAGATTGGTCAAGGAAAAGAAAATGTTAAACTTTTACTTAAAGAAAATAAAAAATTAAGTAGTGAAATTGAACATAAAATTAGAGAATTCTATAATATTGAAATTAATAATAAAAAAAATAGTAAATAGAGCTGTTAAACAGTTCTTTTTTTAATATTTGTAAAACAAATTAGATTGTGTTATAATTCTTGATGTTTTGAGGTGTTATGTCTATGAATGAAAATATTAGTAAATTAATGATTTTAGACCAAAAAATTAATGATTTTATTGATAATAATGATTTAAATGATGTATCAGTAGATGAAAAGTTTGAAAATACCCATTATGTAGATAAATGTATTAATATATTAAAACACATGAGCAATAAAGATGTTTTAGAGGCTGTTAAAAGATTTGATTATATCCCTCTTTTTGTTGATTATAAAGTTTTTTTAAAACGGTATGTTGTTGATAAGAAAAAATTAAAGAATTCACCAGAATTATGTCTTGAAGAATATCAAAATGTTTCAAATGTATGGAAAAGAATTGATGAAATCGCTACTAGTAATAAGGAAGCTTATGAATATATGAATATTTTAAAGTTAGATAATGCTATGGAAGATATTTTGCATCTTATGCCTAATGAAGATTTAATGAAGCTTGCTAACAATTCCAGTGATTGGGTAGAAAAATTATATTTTTATAGTTTTTTTAAAGCTACAAAGAAATGATATAGACATTCATCATAATTTTTGATAGAATGATGGTAGAAAAAATAATGCAAAGGATATGATGAAAAGTGTTAAATAGTATCAAATCAAATGTGTCAAATAGTGTCAATATGGGGGGGGTTACTTTATTAAGTAACAGACCTAATTTAGAGTATAAACAAGGTAGAACAAGATTAAGTCTTGTTCTTTTATGTGGAGTGAAATATGAAGACTAGGAAGAATATATTAATGGTATTAGGCCTAGTTTTATTGTTAGGTGGAAGTTATGCTTTCTATACTTATCAAAAGTATAGTGGTATGCAAAATCTTTTAAATGGGGAAATTTATCTAAATTACTTAGAGAATAATGAAGTGCATATAAGTGGGATATTTCCAGAGACTAAGGAAGAGGCTTTAAAAAGAGATGACAACACCATAAGTTTTAAAGTATTAAGTAAGAACACGAGTGATAAAGATATCTATTATGGAATCACTTTAAATTATGGTGAAGAGATAAGTAATAAAGTGAGAATAGATGCTAAATACGTTATGATATACCTAGAATGTGATGGCAAAGTATTGATTGATGGTATAAGGTATAGTGACTTTAATAATCGAAGAATCTATGTAGATAAGATAGATGCCAAAACCTATACCGAAACAACAAAAAATTATATTCTAAGATTTTGGGTAGATGAAGAGACGACAATAAGTGATACTGATAATAATGCTAGTTACAAAGCAACAGAATGGGCCAATAGTTACTTAAACTTTAAAGTTAATGTTGATGCCGGCTTAGAAACTATGAACATGCCTTTATCCATGGAAACCAGCGATACATATGTAGAGAATAATAAAGCCTATTTTATTGCCAAGATAAGCAACTTTATAAATATGGAAGACCTTGGCAAAGACAGTAATGACACTATGAATTTAAAGATAACAGGCACTAATAGTGATATTAAATTTAGTTATAAAGATAGTGAAGGAAACACTGTAGAAGAGAAGAGTGAAATTTTAGATTTAACCTATCTATTCACTAAAAATAAAATCGTTGAAATTCAAGTCTTTGTCCATCCAAATAATGATGCGAATGGAAAGACTAATGTTTTGTTAGAAATATACAAGAATAAAGAATTAATGCAAAGTTTTATCAAGAGAGTAGAAGTTAAAGGAAACAACTATTGTCTAAATAATGGTTTCAATAAATTGGCTGATTGTATGTTAGTAAGTGATAGTTTAAGTGAATCGGTTGATGTTGCTAAAACTAACATTGCCAATAAAGGCGAACCAAATTTAAATGATACCGCACCAACTTATACGTATGTTGAAAGGCTAATTGAAAACGTTTCTAATCCATATAGTGTTTCAGGATATAAATATTATTTTTCAAAAACATATGAATTTGATGAAAAGACAGGCACATTTAAATTAACTGGCGATGTAATTACGGATTATTTAAGTGATGATTATATAGGATATTGGACTGGTGGTGGAACTCTTATTGGCAATTATTATTTGAGTAAAATATACTACGTCCAAGAAATAGATGTATCGACAACTAACTATAAAATAATTAAAGCTGATGTTCGAACCTACAAGATTGCTAGTTCCATCAGATCAGAAATTGGTCTATATAAAACCGAAGATGATTATGGTGATGTTTATTATTATCGCGGTGATGTTCAAAACAATAATGTTTATTTTGGAGGTTTTTACTGGAAAATAATAAGAACGAATGGTGATGGTAGTTTAAGATTAATTTATAATGGTAAAATTGCTAATGCACGTGGTTATGCTTCAGTAATAAATAGCGATGGCTATGAATATAATAACAATTATCAGGATCCAACATATGTTGGTTATATGTATGGTAAAAATTTCAAACAACAAATAAGCGAAGAAACAACATATAGCGATATTGTTGTATCCACAAAATATTACTTCGCAGATGATTATGAATTTGATGAAGCAAGTGAAAACTTTAAGTTAAAAGGAAATGTGAAACAAGGCACGTTTAGTGAAATGAAAGATGAGTTTGGAGTATACCCGTATACTTGTAAAAACACGAGTTTAACGGCATCATGTCAGTTATTGATAAAAGTAAATAGTTTAATAACAGAGACAAGTGCGAAAGTGCAGTATTATTCATATTCATCCACAAGTTTGGATGGCACAAGAACAAATGAAGTATCAAGTAATGCTAAGACACAGCTAGATAAATGGTATGCCACAAACATTGTTGATAAAACCGATGATGATGGTAATTTATTAACAAATTATATAATAGATGCAACATTTTGCAATAACCGAAATGTAAGTGATAAAGTGTATAACTCTGGATACAAATTGAATCAATCAACATACTATTTTGCGTATAAATTATTTGTTCAAAACTCTAACAAAGCATCTATATTAAAATGTTCAAGTGATATAAGAGATGCTTTTAGTGTAACACCATCATATGGTAATAGTTTATTAACGTATCCAGTGGCTTTAATAACGGCGGATGAAGTAGTTTTGGCAGGTGGCAAATTTAATGCGATGAATCAGAATTTTTATTTAAATAGTAGTAATTATTATTGGACAATGTCACCATCTATCTTTACTTCATATGATGCACGTGCACGTGTAATGGGTGTTGATATAAATGGCATGATGATTGGTTGGCAAGATGTTTCATCTATTTTTGGATTAAAATCAGTTATTAATATTCGTTCCGATGTCTTAATATCAAGTGGTGATGGGACCATAGAAAATCCATACCACCTCACATTAAAATAACACCTGCAATTCTATACAAACCATCCTTCCATAAATTATTTTTACATCATAATTTTTAATTTGTTGACAATTTTACAAATAATTAGTATAAATTATTAATGAGGTGTTTGAATGGATTTAGTAATAGTTGAGTCTCCTGCAAAAAGTAAAACAATAGAAAAATACTTAGGAAGCAATTATAAAGTAAAAGCAAGTATGGGACATATTCGTAATTTAGCTAATAAAGGAAAATATGGCCTTGGTATAGATATTGAAAATGATTTTAAACCAACCTATGAGGTTTTAAAAGATAAAAATAAAGTTATTAAAGAATTAAAAAAAGATGTTAAAGAATCGTCATATGTTTATTTGGCAACCGATCCTGATCGTGAGGGAGAAGCTATATCATGGCATTTGAAAGAAACTTTAGGATTGAAGAATAATTATTCACGTATTGAATTTAATGAGATAACTAAAAATGTTGTTTTGGATGCTTTAAAAAATCCTCGGGATATTGATTTTAATTTAGTTAAGAGTCAAGAAACAAGGATGATGCTTGATAAGATTATTGGTTTTCGTTTGAGTCGCTTGATGCAGTCAAAAACAGAAGGTAAGAGTGCTGGTCGTGTTCAAAGTGTTGCTTTAAAATTAATTGTTGATCGTGATCGTGAAATAAAGGCTTTTAAAAAAGAAGAATATTGGACAGTTGAAGCTTCTTTTAATGATTTTACATCTGAACTTAGCAAGTATTGTGGTAACAAGATAACCATCCAATCTAAAGAAATGGTTGATAAAATAATTGGTGAATTAAATAAAAAATATCAGGTTGTTGATATTATTAAAAAAGAAGTTGAAAATTTAAGTAAGCCTGTTTTTAAAACATCAACTCTTCAACAAGTGGCTAGTAATAAAATTAATTTTTCGGCTAAGAAAACGATGAGTGTAGCTCAAAAATTATATGAAGGTATTAATATTGGTAGTGAAACAACCGGTTTGATAACTTATATGCGAACTGATTCTGAGAGAATGTCGCCATCATTTGTTAATGATACCTTTAAATATATTGAAAAGACTTATGGTAAAGAATATGTGGGAATAATGCGTAATGTTAAAAAGAATGATAATGTGCAAGATGCTCATGAAGGTATAAGACCAACTGATATTAATAGGTCCCCTGAAAAGATTAAGGAGTATTTAACGCAGGATGAATATAAATTATATAGTTTAATATATAAAAGAGCTTTAGCATCATTGATGAGGGCTTCTAAATCTTTAGCGACAACTATCGTTTTGAATAACAATAATTATGAATTTAGAGCGAGTGGTAGCATTATAACTTTTGATGGATATTTAAAAGTGTATGATCTTGAAGAAAAGGATGATAAAATGTTGCCTAATGTATCTTTAAATGAAGAATTGACTGTAGATAAAGTCGTAGGGAAACAACATTTTACTGAGCCACCTAGTTCATATAGTGAGGCGAGCTTAATTAAGGAAATGGAATCATTAGGTATTGGTCGTCCATCTACTTATGCCACTATTGTTTCTACGATTAAAGAACGTGGATATGTTACACTTGATAAGAAAAAATTTGTGCCTACAGAATTAGGTATTGATATTAATGATAAATTACAAGAATATTTTGCTAACATTATAAATGTTAAATATACCGCTAATATGGAAAATGATTTGGATTTAATTGCCAGTGGTAAGGAAGATAATGTAAAGACATTGAAGAATTTTTATCAAGAATTTGAGCCCTTAGTTAATAATGCGTTTAGTAGTATGGAAAAAACACAAGCTAAGGAAACTGGCGAAATGTGTCCTAAATGTGGTAGTCCTATGGTTATAAGAAAGGGACGTTATGGTGAGTTTGTTGCTTGTTCTAACTATCCAGAATGTAAATATATTGCCAAAGAGGAAAAGGAAGAATTAGTTGCTTTAATGCCATGTCCAAAGTGTGATGGTCATATAGTTGAGAAGAAAACGCGCCGTGGTAAAATCTTTTATGGATGTGATAGGTTTCCAAAATGTAAAGTAGCCCTATGGGATAAACCAACTGGTGAAATATGTCCAAAATGTGGGGAATTAATGGTATTTCATGATAATGTTATTAAATGCTCAGCATGTGATTATGTTAAAGAGAGTCTATTGTAATGATAGATTCTTTTAATATTTAGTTTTACTAATTGTCAAAAGACAAGGTATCGTGTTATAATTTTAATAGAATAAGGGTGTGGCTATGAAAATATTACTTCTTAAAAATAATCGTATTTATAATTATGAATTGCCTAAGAATGTTAAGGATAATTTTTGGATTACTGACTTTGATAGTTTTGATAATGCCAGAAACTTAATTAATATTCAAGCTAAAGATTCTAAGTGGTTCTTAATAAGTAATTACGAAACACATATTGTATCAACTAATAAAACATATGATAGTGTTCCTTTAACGCTTTATAATTTTTATACTATTAAAAATGATAATGAAAATGGTTTTTACTATTTGTATTGCATGCCAACGGTTGAGAAAGAAGTTTATAAATATAACATCATTGGTAGTGGTGAATTATTAATAGGAAATGGTGCGAATAATAATATTATTTATGGTAATATGCTCCTTGAACCTAATCACGCTCAAATTAGTTATCAAAATGGTAGTTGGAGTATCACGGATTTTAATACACGTTTTGGCACCTTTGTTAATAATGAACGTATTAAAGGAACGGTATCTTTAGAAAACGGGGATGTTATTTTCGTTGTTGGTCTTAAAATAATTGTTACAAGTAACATGATAATGATAAATAATATTAATAATAATGTGCGCGTATCAAGTCCACTTCTTCGTTTGAAACAAGAAGTAAGTGTTAAACTTGATAAAACGATTTCTAAAGCAGAAGAGTTGGATAGACCATTATATGCTAAGGAAGAATATTTTTATCGTTCACCTCGTTTTATTGAAGATATTATAAAAGAAAAAATTGATATTGAAGATCCACCGGGTAAAATATCCCAAGAAGAAACCCCATTAATTATGACTATTGGCCCGATGTTTACAATGGCTCTTACGTCTCTTACAACCACCATTACAACCCTAAATAGCATTGCTAATGGTGATACTACTTGGAAGAAAGCGACACCATCTCTTGTTATGGCCGGAGCAATGCTTGCTAGTATGATAGTATGGCCACTATTAAGTAGAGGATTTGAAAAAAAGCAGAAAAAGAAAAAAGAAAAAGAACGTATTGATAAATATTCAGCCTATATTGATAAGAAAAAAGAAGAGTTAGGGTTAATAATTCAAAAACAAACGCTTACTTTAAGAAATAAATATATTTCGCTAGAAGAATGTGCCAAAATAATTCTTAAGAAGCGAAGTAACTTGTGGGAGCGTGGACTTGATCAAAATGACTTTTTAACTTTAAGACTTGGTATTGGTAATATGCCGGTTTATGCGGATATTAATTATTCTAAAGAACGTTTTAGTTTAGAAGAAGATGAATTAAAACAACTTATTTATTCATTAGTAGATGAATCTAATATGTTAAATGATGTTCCAATAACTTTTTCATTAATTGATAAATATATAACTAGTATAATTAGTGATAATAATTTAAATTATGATTTCTTTAAAAGTTTGTTATTACAAATGATAACTTTCCATAGTTATGAATTTTTAAAACTTGTTGTTTTAACGAATGATGATAACGAAAAGAATTGGCGTTATTTACATAATTTACCATATGTTTTTGATAATGCTAAACAAGTTAGATATTATGCTACTAATATGGATGAGACTAAGGAAATATCACTCCATCTTGAAAAAATATATCAAGATCGTAAAGGAACAGATAATTTTGACTTTAGGGCGGCGGATAATTATTATGTTATTGTAACAGATAATTATCATATGTATCGTGATGTTGAAATTATTAAAGATATTTTAAGTCAAAAACAAAATTTAGGTTTTAGTTTAATTATTTTAAGTGAACGTATTCAAAATTTACCTAGTGAATGTAAAAACTTTATTAGTGTTGGTAAGGAACGCTCTGGTATTTTTGAAAGTGAAATTGCAATGGGACATCAAAAGGAATTTGCAACAGAATTTTGTGAAAAAAGCGTTTTACATGATTGTATAAGAAAGATTTCTAATATTCCAATTGAAATAAATATTGAAGATAAACAACTTCCATCAACTATTTCTTTCCTTGAAATGTATAATGTTGGTATGGTTGAACAGTTAAATGTTGCTAATCGTTGGCAGAGTAATAATTCAAAGAAGTCACTAGCAGTTCCTGTGGGTGTTGAAAAATCAGGAACATTACTAAAATTAGATTTACATGAAAAATTCCATGGACCACATGGTCTTATCGCTGGTATGACTGGTAGTGGTAAGAGTGAATTTATCATAACGTATATTTTATCAATGGCTGTTAACTTTAGTCCAGATGATGTTGCCTTTATTTTAATTGATTATAAAGGTGGTGGTTTGGCCGGTGCCTTTGAAAATCGTGAAACTGGCGTTAAACTTCCACACTTAGCGGGAACAATTACCAACTTAGATACGCAAGAGATGAATCGTAGTTTGGCATCTATTCAAAGTGAATTAAGACGTCGTCAACATATTTTTAATGAAACACGGGATGAACTTGGTGAAAGCACGGTTGATATATATAAATATCAAAGTTTTTATAAAGAAGGTAAGGTTAAAGAGCCTATTCCTCATTTGATAATTATTAGTGATGAATTTGCTGAACTTAAGAGTCAACAACCAGAATTCATGGGGGAACTTATCTCAGCGGCCCGTATTGGACGTAGTTTAGGTGTTCACTTGATTCTAGCAACGCAAAAACCAAGTGGTGTTGTTAATGATCAAATTTGGAGTAACTCACGTTTTAGAGTATGTCTTAAAGTTCAAGAAAAAGGCGATAGTAATGAAATGATTAAGTGCCCAGATGCTGCCTTTTTAAAGAATGCTGGTCGTTTCTTCTTACAAGTTGGATATAACGAATTATTTGCCCTAGGACAATCAGCATGGTGTGGTGCACAATATTATCCAAAAGAAAAATTAAAGAAAAAAATTGATCAATCATTATATACAATTGATAATATGGGTAATGTTATTGATTCTCAAGAAGATGTTGAAAATGTAGTAACAGAAGAGTCAAAGGGTGAAGAATTAAATAACATTTTAATGCACATAATTGATGTTAGTAAACAACTTAAAATTAGGGCTAAACCATTATGGCTTCCTAAATTATCACCAGTTATTATGTTAGAAAATGTCGCAACGATGTTTGAGTATGAAGAGAAACCATTTATTTTAAATCCTCTTGTTGGTATGTATGATGATCCTAATAATCAAAAGCAAGGAATTGTTACTATGCCACTAACGGTTAATGGTAACACGATTATTTATGGTTCAAGTGGTAGTGGTAAAGAATTATTGTTAACAACGATGATTTATTCCCTTATTACTCATCATGGGGCGAATGAAGTTAATCTTTATATTCTAGATTTTGGAGCTGGTATCTTTAAAATGTTTGAGAAAGCTCCACATGTTGGTGATGTTATATTAGGATCAGAAGAAGAAAAGATAACTAACTTGTTTAAGGCTTTAAGTGGGGAAGTTTCTAAACGTAAAAAGTTATTTGCTCCATATAATGGTGATTATCAAGGTTATGTTAAAAATAGTGGTAAGACAATGCCATATGTTATTTTAATTATCAATAATTATGATGCCTTTATTGATGCTTATGATTATAATGATGTTATTAGTCAATTATCGCGTGAATGTGATAAATATGGTGTTATATTACTTCCAGCTGTTAATAATACAAGTTCTGTTAGATATCGAACAAAACAAAATTTCAAAGAAAATATTACGCTTCAATTTAACGATGTGGATGATTATAGCACTGTTTTGGGTAATGTTCGAAAATTATATCCAGCTTCAGTTTATGGAAGAGGTCTTGTTAAATTAGATAATGTTTATGAATTTCAAACAGCCTATGTTACTGAGAAGGATAATATTAATGAATTTGTTAAGGCTAAGTGTGATGAATTAAGTAAGGAAACAACATATAAAGCTAAGAGCATTCCAGTTTTACCTGAAATTGTCAATGTGTTTGATTATGCTAGTGGTATAAATAGTTTAGCTAAAATGCCTGTGGGTATTTCTAAGGAGTTTGTTGATACCGAATACTTTAACTTTAAAGATAATTATGTTACATTGCTCTCATCAAGTGAACTTGAAAATACGAATAGTTTTGTTGATGCCCTAACATTACTGTTGAGTAAAGTTTCAAGAAATAACTTAATTATAATTGATGCGGATAAAGCGATGGATGTTTTAACATCTTCTAATGTTGCTTTACTACAAGATGTTAATAGTATTACAACTAGTTTGGATAAACTTAATAATACTTTAACTGAACAATTAGATGTTTATAACAAGCATGAACAAAATGTTCAATCTTTGGATACTTATCGTAAGACGACCGTTTTAGTTTATAACTATGAAAAGTTTATTAGTAAGGTAGGCCCAACATATAAGAAAACATTTGAAGATATGTTAACTCGTGCTAAAGATCTTGAAACCTTTGTCTTTATCTTTGTTGATATACCAAATAACTTGAAGAAATATGAGTATGATCCTTGGTATAAAAATAATGTTAACAATACAAGTGGTATTTGGATTGGTAGTGGTGTTGGTGAACAAACATTGATTAAAGCTAATATTCCTTATCGTAATAACTTTAAAGAGATGTCCAATGATTATGGCGTTGTAGTTCATAAAGGTAAACCATATCTTGTTAAATTAATTAAGAAGGGTGTGGAAATGGTATGATTGATAATAAGGTTTTAGTGACACTTTATACACCTTATTTGGATAGACAATTTGATATATATATTCCAGTTAATAAGCGTGTTTATGTTATCATAAATTTATTAAAAAAGACTTTGTCAGATTTATCGGAAGGTAATTTTGATGTTATGCGTTCATATGAATTATATAATTATGAAAATGGTAGTTTATATGATATGAATCTCTTAATTAGAGATACTGATATTCGTAATAATTCGCGCATAATGTTGGTATAAAAGTTTTGTATTTTAAAAGGAAGCAACGAGTTAATTGCTTCCTTTTAGATATTTTTGCTCAATTCAATAATTTTTTCCATATTATCATCTTTAGCCATAATATTTTTATGAATTTGATGACATTTTTGACAACGATATATTATTTTATAAGTATCACGATATTTTTCAATACCAATAGGCTCTAATAAGCCATGACAATCATTTTTCCGGTCACCAGGCATAATATCAACATGTTTAGAATAAAGGCATTGGGGGCAATGATCACGCGCGCTATACTTTAGTATAGCTACACTATTATGACAATTTTCACAAATAAATTTTTCATCAATCATATTAAATCTTTTCATAAATCACCATAGAAAGTATATAATTAAATATCTAAAATGTCCACAAACTTTGAAAAATCATCATATTTTCTTGACAAATAGTCAACTTTTGTGTATATTAATGAGGTGTTAAAAAAAGGAAAGCGATTTTATCCACCTGATTACCATAGTAATGGGTTAAATGCCAATATAACAATAGTTATTTTATTGTGTGTTTAAGTGGGTAAAATTTACCCACTTTTTTAATTAAATGGAGGTGTTTTTTATCGCTAATAATAAGAATGGTTTGTTAATAAATGAACAAATTAAAGCGAGTAATGTTTTAGTTATTGGACCACATGGGGAACAAATGGGCGTTAAATCATTAAAAGATGCTTTAACACTTGCAAGTTATGCAAGTCTTGATTTAGTATTAATGAATGCTAATGGTAATCCGCCTGTTTGCAAAATAATGGATTATAATAAATTCCGTTATGAAAAAAACAAAAAGGAAAAAGAGGCTTTAAAGAAACAACGTGCAAGTTATAGTGAAACTAAAGAGTTTCGTCTTAGTAGTGTTATTGATGTTGGTGACTTTGAAACGAAGATTCGTCAGGTATCAAAATACTTATTAAAAGGCGACAAGATTAAAGTTACAATTCGTTTTAAAGGACGTCAAATGACACATACAGAATTAGGCGAAGATGTAATGAATCGTTTTGCGGAAAAGTTAAGTGATATCGCACAAGTTACAGAAAAACCAAAATTAGATGGAAGAACAATGACTATGATGTTAACACCTAAAAAATAGTAGAAAAGGAGATTATTATGCCAAAGTTAAAAACACATAAAGGAACTAAAAAAGTTTTAAAAATTAGAAAAGGTGGCACAATTAAGATTGGTCGTCCTGGAAGTAGACATAATACAGGAAAGAAAAACGCTGATCTAAATCGTAGCAATAGAAAGGGAAGAAGCTTATCAAAAGCTGATCAAAATAGATTAAGAGATATAATCTAGTATAGGAGGAAATTATGGCAAGAGTTAAGAATGGTGCAGTTACTAAAGCACGTCACAAAAAAGTTTTAAAGGAAGCCAGTGGATATTTTGGTAGTAAACATAGATTATACAAATCAGCCAAAGAACAATTAATGCATGCTGGTGTATATTCATATCGTGATCGTCGTCAAAAGAAGAGAGATTTCCGTAAATTGTGGATAGTTCGTATTAATGCTGAATGCCGCGTTAATGATATTAGTTATTCAAGATTTATTGAAGGATTAAATAAAGCTGGTGTTACGATAAATCGTAAAATGTTATCAGAAATTGCAATCAATGATAAAGAAGCATTCAAAAAATTAGTAGAAATTGCAAAGACTGGTAAGGCTCAAGAGGATGTTTCTTCAAAGGAAGAAGTTAAAGATTTATCTAAATTAACTTTAGCTGAATTAAAAGAAATGGCTAAAGCTAAAAAAGTTGAAGGATATTCAACAATGAAAAAAGCTGAATTAGTAGAAGCTTTAAATAAATAAAAAAAATAAACAAATTAATGGATTAATATTTCTAGTGCCCTAAAATAGGGTGGAATATTAGAAATTAGTTGAAGGAAAACGAAAGGAAGAAAAAATTATGACAGTAGTTTCAATGAATTACTTATTAGAAGCCGGTGTTCATTTTGGACATCAAAAGAGAAGATGGAATCCTAAGATGAAGGAATATATCTTCACAACAAGAGATGATATTTATATTATCGATTTACAAAAAACTGTAAAAAAATTAGAGGAAGCATATGCACGTCTTGAAGAAATCGCTAAAGATGGTGGTAAGGTTATCTTTGTTGGAACAAAGAAACAAGCTCAAGAAGCATGCCTAGAATGTGCTACTAGAACAAATATGTTCTATGTAACTGAAAGATGGTTAGGTGGAACATTAACTAACTTTAAGACAATTCGTTCACGTGTTAAACGTCTAGAAGAATTAGAAAAAATGGCTAGTGATGGAACATATGATTTATTACCTAAGAAGGAAGTTGTTCTATTAAACAAAGAATATGAAAAACTTAATAAATATTTAAGTGGTATTAGAGCAATGACTGAACTTCCAAAGGCAATGATTATTGTTGATCCTAAGAAGGAAGAAAATGCTATTAAGGAAGCTCATAAGTTAAATATTCCAGTATTTGGTATTGTTGATACAAACTGTGATCCAGATGTTGTTGATTATGTTATTCCTGGTAATGATGATGCTGTTCGTGCGGTTAAGGTTGTTTTAAATGCTTTAACTAATGCTATTGCAACTGTAAATGGTAATGAAATTGTTGATGTTGTTACTGAAGAAGATAAGAATAAAAATGCAACTGAAGTTAGTGAAGAG
Organism: uncultured Bacilli bacterium; assembly: GCA_934167885.1. Taxonomy (GTDB): domain Bacteria; phylum Bacillota_I; class Bacilli_A; order RF39; family UBA660; genus RUG12783. Next base: position 77,723 of record CAKPMB010000002.1, on the reverse strand, counting down.
AATGTTTTAACGGAAGAAGCAATTGAAGAAGTTAAAGGTAGCAAATCTGATGAACCCGATTTAAATAGTATGAATTTAAATGAATTAAAAGATTTAGCTAAAGAACGTGGAATTAAAGGTTTTTCAAAATTAAAAAAAGATGAATTAATTGCCGTATTAAATAAATAATCTAGGAGGATATATGTTTAGTGCAAGTGATGTTAAAACATTAAGAGAAAAAACTGGAGCTGGAATGCTTGATTGCAAAAAGGCTTTAGATGAATGCAAGGGTAATTTGGATGAAGCAATCGATTGGCTACGTGAAAAAGGTATAGCTAAAGCTCAAAAGAAGGGTGACCGCATTGCTGCTGAAGGATTAAGTCAAATTTTTATAGATGGTAATAATGCTGTTATCCTAGAAGTTAATAGTGAAACAGATTTTGTTGCTAAGAATGATGAATTTAAAAACTTTGTTAAAGAACTTGGCGAATCTTTACTAAAAAGTGATGCTACAACAATGGATGAAGCTATGGATGTAGTAATGGATGGTGAAAAAGTAGCTGATAAGATTGTTAGTATTACCGCTAAAATTGGCGAAAAGATAAGTTTTAGAAGATTTAAGAAAGTTACTAAGAGTGATAATTGTTCTTTTGGTGATTATATTCATATGGGTGGTAAAATTGCTGTTTTAACAGTAATTGAAGGTGGAAACACTTCTGTTGCTAAAGAAGTAGCTATGCATGCTGCTGCAATGCGTCCATTATATGTTAGAAGTAGTGATGTTCCAGAAGAAATTCTAAATAAAGAAAAAGAAGTTATGCGTCAAGAACTTCTAAATGAAGGTAAACCAGAAGATAAAATTGAAAACATTCTTGTTGGTAAGATTCGTAAATATTATGAAGAAGTATGCTTATTAAATCAAATATTTGTTAAAGCTGAGAATAAAGAAACAGTTGAAAAATATTTAGCAAATAATAATGCAACTTTAGTTGATATGGTTCGTTATGAAGTAGGCGAAGGTATTGAAAAACGTCAAGAAAACTTTGCCGATGAAGTAATGAGTCAAATTAATGGTTAAAGCAAAAAGTCTTTCGTAAAGAAAGATTTTTTTTGACTATTTTTATAGATTTTAATGCATATTTTTGTTACAATTTATATGATAGATAGGGTGATGATATGAAAGTATTGATTTTATCTTGTTCGACAGGGGAAGGTCATAATAGTTGTGCATATGCTATGCGTGAAGAGTTTAAAAGAAGAGGAATTGTGTGTTATGTGCATGATGCATTATCTTTTAGTAGTGTTCGAAGAGAAAAAATAATTAAAGCCTTTTTTACGAATGTAGCTTTAAAATATCCATCTTTGTTTGGAATGATGTATCGTCTTGGAAGTGATGTTAGTAAGTTACCAACAAAGTCGCCAATATATTATGCTAATTTAGAATATGCTAAAAATATTGCTAATTTTATTAATGAGAATCAAATTGATGCTATTGTATGCACGCATTTGTTCCCTATGGAAGCTTTAACATATTTGCGTCGTAATAATTTAATAAAGGCTAAAACATATGCTATTCTAACTGATTATACAGCTATTCCTTTTATTGAAGAGACTTTAATGGATGCTTACTTTATTCCTCATAAAGATTTACTTAAAGAGTTTATCGATAAAGGGATGGATGAAGCCAAAATAGTTCCAATAGGTATTCCAGTTTCTGCTAAATATAATGTTAAATATGATAAAGAAAAGGCTAGAGATTTATTGTCACTTCCAAAAAATAAAAAAATAATTTTGATAATGACTGGCGGCTTAGGATGTGGTGATGTTCTATCCCTTATATCCTCTTTAATATCATTAAAAGATGTTTTAATTATTGTTTTAACAGGTCGTAATAATGAATTGAAAGAAAAAATAGATAATGTTTTTGAAAATGTTGTTCTAACTCAAAGTTTTACGGATAAAGTATGTGATTATATGGCCTCATGTGATGTTTTATTATCAAAACCAGGTGGTTTATCATCAACGGAAGCAGTTGTTTTAGGAGTTCCATTGATTCATACGATGGCAATACCAGGTTGTGAGACTTTAAATGCGACCTTTTTTAAGGAACATGGCATAAGTATGTATGTGAATGATTTAACTAAGATTTCATCATGCGTTGAAGACCTTTTAAATGATAAGAAAAGGCGTGATACAATGCTTTTAAATCAACGCGAAGTTATAAATCATCAAGCATCTTCAGATATAGTTGATTATATTGAAAATAATTTAGAGTTTAAGGGTTAAGTTATTGACTAAATTTAAGACTATTAATATAATAAAAGAGAGTGTGGTAGGTGATATTTAATGGATAAAAACAAAAAGAAATATATGATCATTACATGTGTTTTTGCAATTTTACTTTTAATCGGTGGCAGTTATGCCTTCTTTAGCTACGCTAAATCAGGAACTAAAAATTATGAATTAGTAGCTGGTAGTGTTTTCCTAGAGTATGTTGATGGAACTGATACTGTAAGTTTAACTACCGTTTTTCCAGAGACCAAAGAAGAAGCCCGTTCGCGAACTGATAATGTTGTAACATTTACTATTAAGGGTAAGAATACAACTGAAAATAAAGATATTTGGTATGAAATCTTACTTTTCAATGGTAGTGAAATGGCTGGTAAAACACGATTCAATGATAATGATTTAGTTTTTGATTTAATTGAAATTGATGAAAATGGTAATGAAAAATATGTTGTGGAAGCAAGTCGTTATTCAAGTATAAATAATCGACGTATTTGGATTAATAAGATTAATCGTAATACGCAGGAAGAAATAACTAAGACTTATAAACTTCGGGTTTGGTTAAGTGATGATGTTTTAATAAGTGATAACACTGAAAAAAATCCTGACTATTCAACAAGTGTTTTTGAAAATAGTTATGCAACAGTTAGAGTTGGGGTTCAAGGCGATTTAAATGAAAAGAGTTGGAACTAGTGAACCAACATTCTGGCCAGATGAGTTTTATAATTCCAATGGTAAATTAGCCTTTTCTAGCAAATTATCATCTTTATCAGGTGCTGATAAAGATGATTTAAATATTAAAAAAAGAATGTTTTCTAAAATACTTTTACATGACATGTAAAGGTATTTTTTTATAATTAATGTGTTTGTAAATATTGTTATGGTTAAAAAAATTTGGTATACTATTTTTGTATAATAGGTGATAATATGAGAGTTGGAAAAATTGATAGTAGTTTATCGATATATATTTTAATTGCTTTAATTTCAATATCTATTTTATTGCTTGGAGGAACGAGTTATTCGCTTATTCAAAAAACACTAAAAGGAAATAAAACTTATAGTATGAAAACTGGTAATTTTCTAATAGATTTTGCGGATAACAACACCCTTCTTTTAGAAAATAGTATGCCAACAGAGGATTCTGTGGCTATTAGCGGTAATAGTGAATTAACTTTTTCAGTTACTAATAAAGGCGATTATCGTTCTAGTTATAGTATTTTAATTGAAGAAATTAGTGATAAAAGCATGGCTAAATATATTAGATATGTTGTAAATTATGGCGATGGATATAATATAGAAAATGTTAAAAATTTAAGTGATAATCCTTATATTGTTCAAAATAAGTCTTTAAATATTAATGAGAAGGATACATATAATTTGAAATTTTGGCTTTCAATTGATACCACTGAAGAGTATGCCGGTTTGGTTTTTAAGGCAAAGATTAAGTTAGATGCTACTATTTATAATAATAAATATGCCACTAATGTTATTGAAGCTGTTTATGTTAATAATGATGAAGGAGTAGTTTCAGTATCAAAGACAAATGAACTTGGCAACAAAACGGTTCGTGAATATCGTTATAGTGGTAATGTATCGACAAATTATGTGTGGTTTAATTGTAAGGATGGTTATACAAGCGGTGAAAAAAATTGTGAACGTTGGAGAATTGTTGGTAGTTTTTATAATAATACCGGTTATGCTTCCTTAAAAATTGTGCGTTTGGATGCCTTAAGTAAAAAGTATGCTTATAATAGTAATGGTAACAATAACTATGAAAATTCAAGTGTTTATAAGTATCTTAATACTGAATATTATAAAAGTTTAGAATCATCTGCTAAAGCTTTGATTTTGAATACAAAATGGTATATAGGATCAAGTAATGCAAGTCTTACTCCAGGTGAATTATATGATGAAGAAGCTAAGAAAACAGTAATGGCAAATGTTGGCCTACTTAGTTTAAGTGATTATGGTTATGCAAATTCATCTTCTAATTGGCAATTAAAAATAACAGAGACTAATTATAAAAATAGTAGTTGGTTATATAATGAAAATAAGCAGTTATTAATAAATGCTACATCAGATAATTCAAATAATTCATATGTTGTTGGTTCAAACATAATTGATGAAAGTGTTAAAATATTATTCTTAGTTCGTCCTTCAGTTTATTTAAGAAGTGATGTATCGATTATTAATGGCTTGGGGACATTTAATGAACCATATGAATTAAAAATAAATTTTCCACTGAAATAGATAAGGAAGTTCCATTTTAAAACAATGGACTTTTTTGTATAATATAATGATTTAATCAAAAAATGTGGTAAAATAAATATAGGAGGGTTAATATGCATGCACCTATAAATGTGAAAACTACCTATACTTTTTTAAGTAGTGTTATTGAAGTGGATGATTTAATTAATTATGCTGTTACTAATAAAATTGATTATCTATTTATTTGTGATAAAAATATGTATGGCACAATGGAATTTATCCGTAAATGTCAATTAAACAATATTATGCCCATTATAGGTGTTGATTTTGGTGATCTTTTATTGTTTGCTAAAAACTATGAGGGGTATCAAAATTTGTTAAAATTAAGCACGATTAGCACGACGAATGCTTTAACTTTTGATGATTATTTAAACTATAAAGATAACTTGATTGCTATTTTTATGACGGATGATGCTCTTTTCAAGTATAAGGATATATATGATGACTATTATATTGATTATCGCTTAAATTGTGATGGTAAGAAAGTGTTTACCAAAGAAGTTTTAGCATTTGATAAAAACAAATTACATATCCTAAAATGTTTGAATTTACTACGCGATAATAAAACGGTAAGTGATGATTACACATTTAATGAAGATTGCTTGTATGATGATGAACAATATCTTGATAATTTAATGGAAATGGTTCATAAATGTTCATTTAAACTTGTTGATTATCATCTAAATTTGCCAAATTATAATAGTTTTAATGATACTAAAGGATTAAGTAGTGAAGAATATTTATATAATCTTAGTGTTTTAGGCCTTACAAGAAGACTTGGTAATAATGTTAATAGCACGTATAAAAATCGTTTATTGTATGAGCTTGATATTATAAATAAAATGGGTTTTGCCAACTATTTTTTGATTGTATATGATTTTATAAAGTATGCCAAAACTAATGATATTTTAGTTGGACCGGGACGTGGTAGTGCCTGTGGCTGTTTGGTTAGTTATTCACTAGGAATAACCGAAATTGATCCAATAAGGTATAATCTTTTATTTGAACGTTTTTTAAATATTGAAAGAATTACCATGCCTGATATTGATACTGATTTTCCAGATAATAAGCGGGATGATGTCATTGATTATGTTGTTTCTAAATATGGCTTGAAAAGAGTTTCAGGAATTACAACTTTCGGAACTTTTGGTAGTAAGATGGCTATAAGAGATATTGGACGTGTTTTAAATGTTCCTTTAGTTATGGTTGATGAAATATGCAAGATGTTAGGCAAAGATGAATCAACCCTTAAAGATAGTTTAAAAAATAATATCAAGTTAAAAGGATTAATTGATAGTAATAATAAATTAAAGTCAATGTATGAGATTGCAAGTTCTATTGAGGGTATGAAAAGACATACTTCTATCCATGCAGCTGGTATTTTGTTATCAAATGATGATTTAGATAATTATGTGCCGTTAGTCTTTAATGACGGTATGTATTTAAGTGCGTATGAGGCATCATATTTGGAAGATTTGGGCTTACTTAAAATGGACTTTTTAGGCTTGCGTAATTTAACTATTATTGATGATATAATTAAAAATATTAATAGTAAATTATCCATAAATCTTAAATTTAGCGACATTCCATTAAATGATGCCAAGACTTTTGAACTTTTTCAAAATGGTGAGACACAAGGTATCTTTCAATTTGAAAGTATGGGCATGCGCACGTTTTTAAAGGAAATGCACCCTGATAGTTTTATGGACTTGGCGAATGCTAATGCCTTGTATAGACCGGGTCCGTCCGCTAATATTCCTTTATATATAAAGCGCAAACAAGGAGTGCTTCCAGTTGATTATTATGATGAATCATTAAAAGATATTTTGAGTGATACATATGGAATTATTGTATATCAAGAACAAATAATGCAAATTGCTAATAAAATGGCTTCTTATACTTTAGGTGAGGCTGATATTTTAAGACGAGCAATGAGTAAGAAAAAATTAGAGCTTTTAGTTAAAGAAAAAGACAAATTTATTGAAGGAGCGATTAATAATCAATATTCACGCGAAGTAGCCATTAAAGTCTTTGATTTAATTCTATCCTTCGCTAGTTATGGCTTTAATAAAAGTCATAGTATTGCTTATACAATGATTGCCTATAAAATGGCTTATTTAAAAACAAATTATCCATTATATTTTTATCTAGCTATTTTAAATAATGGAACATTAGATAATGTGAAAACAAATGAATATTTGAAAGAGTTAAAACGAATGAATATAAAGGTTTTAAAACCAGATATCAATAAAAGCTATAGTGATTATAAAATTTATTATAATAATATAATTTTACCATTTACTAAGATAAAAGGTATATCTAAAACTATTGCAACGAAAATAGTTGAAATAAGAGAAGATGGTTTTAGTGATATATATGATTTCTTTAGTAAAATGGTTAAGGCTAATTTTCCTAAAAATATATACGAAGTATTAATAAATAGTGATAGTTTAAAATGTTTTAATTATAATCATCAAACACTTATAAATAATCTTGAAACATTAATTAATTATGGTAATTTAACTAAAGATTTAGGTAGTGAATTTGTCTTAAAGCCTGAGATAACGTTTTATGATGAGTATGATAAGATGACGCTTATTGAGAATGAAAAAGAATTGTTTGGTATGTATCTAACTAATCATCCAGTTATGGAATATAAGTTAAAAAATGATAATTGTATTAATTTATGTGATGTATCTAAATATTTTAATAAATATGTAGAAACTATTGTTTTAGTTGATTCCGTAAAGGAAATAAAAACTAAAAATGGTGATGCGATGCTTTTTGTTAAGGCTAGTGATGAAGAAGAAAACTTGGATTTTGTATTATTTCCAGAGACATATCGAAAATATGGAATGATTGAAAAAGGCAGTATTTTAAAACTAGGTGGTAAGGTTGAAAAAAGAAATGGTTTTCAAATAATTGTATCGAAAGTGGAGAGGTTTTAATGAAAAATACTAAAATAATTGCAACAATAGGTTCTAATAGTAGTAGTATGGAGGTATTAAAAAATATAATTCAAGAAGGTGCCGATGTTATTAGAATAGATTTAACGTATTCACAAACAACTTTTTGTGATGAGATTATCGAAAAAATTCGTTTTTTAGAAAAAGAATTGAATAAACCTATTGGAATCATGTTAGATATAAAAGGTCCTTGTATTAAACTAGATGAATTAAAAGAAGGCAAGAGTTATCTAACTGAAGATAAGGAATTAAAAATATATAATTATCATGTTATTTGTAATAATACTCAATTATCTCTAAATAATTCTAGTATTGTTGATATGTTAAAGATAGATGATACTTTATTATTTGCAAACTCTAAGGCAAGTGTTAAGGTTATTGATAAGAAAAAGGATTATGTTGTTTGTCAAGTAATTAGTGGCGGGGACATTTATAGTAGACAAACTCTTCATTTAAAAGATCGTAATCTTAATTTAACATATTTAAGTGAAGATGATATTGATAGTATTATGTATGCTATAAAGCGTAATATTGATTTCTTGGCCCTTTCTTGTGTTAGAAGTGAGCAAGATGTTTTAGAAGTAATCGATATGCTTATTGAAAATGGTAATGATCACATGCAAGTTATTGCCAAGATTGAAAATGCTAAGGCTATCGAGAATTTAGAAGAAATAACTAAAGCATCGGATGGCGTAATGATTGCTAGAGGTGATTTAAGTGTTGAAATGTCTATTGAAAAGTTACCATTTTACCAAAAAAACATTTTAACTATGGCTCATCGCTATCAAAAATTAAGTATTGTGGCGACTGACTTATTAACAAGCATGGGTTATAATAATTATCCATCCAGAGCGGAAGTTAGTGATATTTATAATGCCGTTATTTCAAAATGTGATGCACTTTTGTTATCATATGAAACAACTGTTGGTAATTATCCAATCGAGACGGTTCGAGCTATGGCCAAGATTTTAGAAAGTGCGGAAGAGGACTTTGACTATATTGACAATTTGCAAGAAACAATGCGTGATACTAAACAAAATATTACTTCAAGTATTGCTTATTCGGTTGTTCATTCATCTATTAAATTGAATGCTAGTGCTATTATTGCCAATACTAATAGTGGTTGGACAGCTAAATTAATAAGTTATTTTAGACCAAAATGTCCAATAGTAGGCCTATCACCAAGTATTGATACTGTTCGTTCATTAACACTTGTTTATGGAGTTATGCCCCTATTGAGCGAAGAGTGTCAAAGCACTGACGGTATTGTGAAGATGTGTTTAAAAGAAGCACGTCAAAAACTAGATTTAGAACACGATAATATTGTAATTATTACTGGTGGTTTTCCTATAAGTAATAAAAATACTAACTTTATGAAAATAGAAGTAATTGATTAGCAGAATCTTAAAAAATCTGCTTTTTTCATAATAAAATATTTATCATATTGTTTAAATTTTTTTTATATAGTAAAATTATTATGGTAGGTGATAATATGAGTGTTAAAGATATTAATAATGCAGATGGCACTGGTAAGAAAACAACATTTAAAGTGCGTAAGTATCAGGCTAAGGCTGAATCGTTTAATCGTGAACTTGATGATACGTGTAGTTTATTAAATGAATATAAGGTAGAATTGGATGATATTGATAAATTGTTGAAGGAAAATTTTAATAACGAGGGAAGCTACGTTATTGGTATGGAAAATGTTATTACCAAGATTAATGCTCAAATAGAAAAATATAAAAATTCAATAAATGCTATGAAACAAAGTTCGATGGTTGCTGCTAAAAATAGAGATGCAATGCTTGAATCAAGAGAAATGGAGTATTAATGAAAAACGTGGTAGATTTTAATGAAAGTGTAGCAGAGCAAATACGTTCAAAGTCGTTGGAATTAAGTGAAAAATTAACAACAATTAACACTAAGCTTAAAGGTGTTACTGATAATGGTAATTACTTAGGCGGAAGTGATGCTATAAGTGATATTACGAAACTTATAGGTTATACTGATGATTTAGTTACCTTTGCTGATAATTCTTTAACTTTATATACAAATCTTGTCAATGAAATAACAAATGGTGTATCAGATCTTGGCAATGAAACAACTAATTTGTTATTAGATACTTTAATATCAAAATATGCTATTGTTGCCCAAACGGATGAATTATGGGCTAGCTATAATTTAATGTATGGTAAAAATACAGTTTCAGCATCGGCATGTGGACCATCTTCCATAACAAATGAATTAATTATTGCCTTTGATATTAGAGATAAAGATACTATAATTAATCTATATCAAGAAATTTTGGACCTTGCGACAAAAAATGGTGGGGGAAATGGTAGTTTTAATGCTCCTAATTGTATCAATAACTATTTAGCAGGTATTACGAAACGTAATCCTAAATATGAGACATTAAATGGTCTTATTGACTCCTTTGATGGAACAATCATTTATAATACAGACCAAGGAAATTACAGGTCATTAATTGATTCTATTAATCAAGCCGATCTCGCTGGCAATAAAGTGATGCTTTTAGGAAAATTTAATTTAGAGACAAAGATATCGTATGATGGAAAAGAACAAAATTATGGGGGATTTTTTAATATAGTTGATGCTATTTATAGTAAAAATCCTAATACAACTTTGACCGTTGGCTTTTTAGCAACAGGAAGCAGTAATTCGAGTTGTCCATTTAAGACAACTGATAGTGGTCACTATGTAAGTATGACTTTAAATGTAGGCGAATTTAAAGAACATGGCACAGTATATTTGCTTGATTCATTTCCACGGACTATTTATGGTGAGAAAGAAAAGCCTATTTATAGGGGTTATTATGCTTTTTCTGATCCTAAACAAAGTCGCACTTATAGTAAATTTAACGAAAATTTTGAAGTATCACGCGTAAGTGACACAGTATTAAAAATTAGTTTAAAAAATAATCAAGAAATAACCCCTAAGTTATTTTCACTTTTAAGTTTGAGTGGTTGCGGAGCTTTTTGCGCTACGAACGATGTCAATGGAAATACTGAAACTACTGATTATAATTCATTATTTTCGGCTCAACTTGCTTCTAAGATGCCTGAGTATGATGATGAAGATAGTATGGATTCTGGTAATGATTTAAATAGAGTGGAATCTAGTGAAGATGAAATTAACAAGGACGCAAAATTGAAAGATTATAGTGAAACATTAGATGATGCAGTAGTATTTGAGGGAGCTGATGGTCCAATTGGTGTATTAGGAACAATGAGCGAAGCTGATAAAGAAAAGATTGGTGCTAATATTCAAAATTATGTTCAAAATAAAACTTTAGGTGATTCCAAAGATAATACAAGTTTACCATCTGAAACTGATACGGAAGTTCCAAAAGAAGCTACTGGTGATAAACCAAATGTTGTAGATGAAACAAAAACACCTGATGAAAAACCTTCAGAAACGCTTGATGCAGACGAACCAACACCAGTTCGCAAAAGAGACTATATGTCAAAATTTAAGTTTGAAATGGATGCTAGTGGTGAACTTAGAGAAGAAGATGAAAGAAGGCTTCGTGAATTTGGAACTTTAAGGGAAGCTGATAAGTCAAGACTTGATGCTACTATGCAAGGATTAGGATACGAAAAACCACCGGTAGAACCACCACTTGATGGTGACGTTGTGTTCACACCCACAAAAAATGAATCTAATACAACTGCTAATACTATTAATACTATAAAAGAGATAAATGATGATACAAACGGAAAGGTGGAAAATCCATTAAATGCAAATGATTTTAATAACGGTATGAATAATAATTCGGAAGACATTCATCATGATCCTTCAACAACCCCCAATGGTTCTTCATCTGAAACAATTACTGATAATATTAACATTATAAAAAAAAATAAAAATAAAAATAGTGAAGAGACGAATATTACAGTAGATGAAACCAAATTAAATGAGATAAAAAATCAATACGAAGACATCAAAAATGATTTGAAACAAAAGGCTAATGATGCCACTATTAAACAAACACCTTCTAAAACACCAACGGCACCTTCAGAACCATCACAACCAGGTGGTGTTGATACTCCACCAACTAATAACGATAATATTATTATTGATGATACTATTAATCAGCCAACAAACGAAAAGAGTAATGTTTTTAATAACAATGATAATTCAGAAAATATCCATCTTGATATTCCAACTAATGCTAAAGATACTATACCTAAAAATGATGCTATTCAACGAAATAATACTAATAATGTTAGTGATGATGGTAAAAATATTGAAAATGATATTAATATTCCAAGTGATATAACTGGTTCATCTTCAATAAATAATGTTAATAATATAGATACAAAGCAAAGTTCTTCCAATAAAGGTCTTATCTTTGGAGCTATTGGCACTGCTATAGCTGGAGTTTTTGCAGGTATTTCTAAGAAGTTTAAAGATAGAAAAAATAAAAGAAATGATGAATAGGTGATTAAACTAAAATAACCGGTGACTAAATATCATCGGTTTTATTATTATCTAAATTATCTATAACGGTACTTCATCAAGAGTACTAGTAAATAGATGTGAATATGTTTTTGATGTTTCTTTAGCTTTTGCATGGCCTAAATATTTTGCAACAAGTTGAACATTAGCACCTTTATCAATCAAAAAAAGCACATGAATATTTAAAATCGTGTAATCTAATATGCTTAACATAGCTAATTTATAGTTCATATTTTTGTGATGGGTTGGAATATTACTACATGTAGGAAACCAATTACTGGCTACAAAGTAATTATCGTTGAATTCAGGTGATTTTTCCACTGCATATTCCATCATTTAAGTTCATTTGTAAGGTCTTATGTTATTTTAAGGATTCTTATACTATTAATGTTTTAGAAACCGAAAATCGCCAGTCTTTAATAGAATCACAATGGTCATTAATTCGCCTTGTTACACTTAAAGTTTTATTTTAAAATTAATATCTTTTCGTTGTAGACTCATAAACTTTTTACGTCTTAACCCACAGCAATATAATATCTCAAAATACCAATCCATTTAATGTCGGTTTTAGTGGAAAGAATTTGCTTGAATTCATCATAAGTAAAAAAATTGTTCTTTAGGGAATTCATTAGAATTATTAAAGTTATATATTTTAGGATATACTTTAGTGAAATTAAGTAGCATAATTTATAATATTTGTTGTTATAATCATATAAGGTATTTTCTTTAACTTTCTTTTTTCTAAACTTAATAAACATTCTAATCACTTCTTCAGATGTTGTATTACTTATGTTTTCATATTCTTGTATTTTTAACTTAAATTCAAACTCAGCACCTTTTGTTTCTTTTTAGTTACATATCTACCATATTTCTTAGTTTTATGAGTACCATCAATATCTTCATATTGATTCTTATAAAACCATATCTTACCATCTTTAGTAGACCTATTATCTTTATATACACCTATATAAAAATTCCTTTAGAAGTTAATAAATTATAGATAAAAGAATTAGAGACCATAATGTTATAATCATCTTCTAATGCACCATAGAAATGGTGAAAATTTCAATCGAAAAATTATTGATTATATAAATCTACAATTCTATCTTTAAAATTTTGATTATAACATTTTTTAGATGGTCTAAATTTTAATTTATGAGAAATAGATTTAATACCGTCTTCTATGTAAGCTTTTTGTTTTCTATAAATTTGTCTTTCGGATAATCTAATTAATCTGCAAGTTTGTTTAATATTAATTTCTTCACTAATTAATTTTATAATAACATCATTTAATATTTGCTTTTCTTTATTCAAAGTTATCATTTCTTCCATTTTATCTTTCCTTTCTGGAAAGATATTATATACTAGTTACTGACATTTTCAAAAAAATAACTATATTGACATTATCATAAAATTACTACAAAACAGCAAAAAAACATTGATTTTTCTGCCAAATTATGGTAGCATAAAAGCCAATTTAGGGAGAATGTTTATGGTAATAGGTATAACTGGAAATAGTAAAGACGGAAAATTAAAACTTTCCAGATACTTAAGTGAAAATTATTCATTTAAGTATGTAGATGTTGATAAAATATTTGATAATATTTTAAATCAACATATTATTGCAAATGAAAATATTAAAGATAATTGGCAAATGAAAAGTTCATTGATTTTGAAAATTAGAAATGAAATTGATGAAAAATTAAACTTCATATTGGATAACACGAATGAGAATGATGTCATAGCTTTAGATTATTCATTGCTTGAAGATTCTTATGTATTTAATTGTTGTGATTTATTAATTAAAACTAATTCAAATAGTAATGAAATTACTGAAAATAAAATAGAATTATTTAAAAAACATAGAGCTGGTATTATATCATCAGAATACGAAAGTTCAAAATATCATTTAGAAATTAATTTTGATGAAGATTGGGAAAATCAATTAAAGGAATATATTGATTATAATTTAAAAAATGATATTAAAATTACAGTTGTAGTACCTATTTACAATACGGTTAATTATTTAACTAGATGTATAAATAGTATTACTAGCCAAACTTATAGAAATTTAGAAATTATATTAATAGATGATGGTTCTACAGATGAATCATTACAAATGTGTAATTTATTAGCAGAAAAAGATAAAAGAATTAAAGTAGTCCATCAAGAAAATCGTGGACTTGCTGAAACTAGAAATAGAGGCATGGAACTTGCTACAGGTGAATATATATGTTTCTTTGATTCAGATGATTATGTTGATAATTCAATGTTAGAAACATTATTAAAAGCAATTAAAAAAACTAATGCCGATGTTTGTGAAAGTAGTTTTTATATACACATGAAGAATGGTGATGTAAAAGATGTCAGTTGTGAACAAAAAGGTGTTAAGTTTGTAGATGGAAAATTAAATCTCATAAATTCTTATTCTGATGCTACTATTTTAATTCCTGCTTGGGACAAACTATATAGGTTATCTTCAATAAAAGATATTAAATTTGATAAAAATTGTTTTAAAGAAGATTCAGATTATATCTTTAGATTATGTATGGCTGAAAAAACTTTTGTTTTAGTACCAATTCCTTTTTACCATTATGTCAAAAGAAAATCAGTTTCTTTAACTGGTAATAAAATTTCGCCAAGACTATTTACCCTAAAAGATTGGGGAGAAAATGCTTATGAGAAAGTGTTATCTCAAGGTTCAGATTACAAAGATGCCGCAGAAAAGATTCTTTATAATAGTTTGGTGCATATATTAAGAAATTTTATGAGAGATTATAAGTGTAATATTTTAGAAAAAGATGAATTTAAAGATGAAATACAAGATATTACAAATAATTTAATAAATCTATTATTGAATGCTAAAAATGTTAAAAAGTTTAGAAAATTGGATGAAGTATTATCAATTATTAACGAACTTATAGAAGCTAAAGTTATTGATAAAGAAAAATTACCATCAATAGAAATACCATGTGTTGGTATTCTATGGAACTCTTTAGATAAGGAAATGACGGATGTAGCTATTCAATTCATACAAGAACGTTCCACTATTACAGCTTGTGTTGCTGTTGACTTGCAAGATCAGTATAAACAATTTATCAAAGATATATATTTGTACAATAATGAATTTGAAGGTATTCCTGTTATAAAGGCTGGAACTTTGATAGATAAATATGATAGCAATACAATTACGATTCTAAATTTGATAATGCGTGTATCTAATTATATGTATTTTAACGGCATGAAAGGATTTATGTACTCTGAAATTGCTGAATTAAAAACATTTATAAGAGAATTCTTTAAAACTAAAATTAAAGATTATGCTTATGATAACATCTTTCATTTAACTGTTGATACCGAGGAATTTGAATATACTGATGAAGTATGCAGAAAATATATTAGAGAATATAAGAAAAATAATAGAGGTAAAAAAAATGAATGGAAATAAATCTTCGGTTAAGAATTATCAAAATATATCTAATATTAAAGCTATGTACGAAAAATTATTTAATGATATTGATACTGATAATATTAAAATAACAATATTAAGTGGTGGAATGAAAAATGCTGTATATTTAATAGAAAATAATGGCAATAAGGTAGTATTAAAAATAGCACCAAAAGATGAAAGTAAAATGATAATCGCAGATAGAAATATACTTTGGTGGGAAGTTGAAATGTTAAAATTAATGGAAAAAATTGACTTCCCATCTCCAAGGTTATTATGCTATGATGACAGTTGTTCGTTATGTGAATCACCATATATTTTTATGAGTTATGTTGATGGCACGAATTATTTAGAAATAAAAGAAAGGATGAGCAAAGAAGAAAAAAATAATGTTGAGTATCAATTAGGAATATTAAGTAAAAGAATGTGTTCCATAAAAGGACAAGAATTTTTTCTACCAAGTCAACCAAATAAAAAATTTAAAAATAATTATGAATTCACAATGAATTTATTTGAACTTTTATTAGAAAATGCTAAATCTAAAAATATTAATCTCGGAAAAAATAATTATGACAATATTAAAAATATAATAATATCAAATAAAGAAAGTTTAAATAACATTTCCAATCTTTGTTTAGCACATACTGATATATGGGATGGAAATGTTCTAATAAAAGATGGAAAAGTTGCTGGAATTGTTGATTTTTCAGATTTGTATTTCTGTGATGAATTGATGACATTTTATTTTCATACCATTGATGGAATAACAAGTGATTATTATTTGAAAGGCTTTGATAATAAAAAGTTAAATTATGATGAAAAAGTTAGAATTGAAATATATCGTATGTATGTTATTTTAAAAATGATAGTTGATTGTGAATTAAAACAATATGGAAGATTTGATTGGATGTATGAAAATTTGGATTCAAGAATGTCATATTTGCAACTTGTAAAAAAATAAAGGAGAAAACTTATGAAGAATTATATATTTGGAACAGGACCTTTTGCTATAGGGTTTGCAAAAAAATTAGAAAAACACAATATCATAGTTGATGGTTTTCTTAAATTGGAAAATAAATCAGATATATCACAGAAACTATATAAAGATATTCCTATTATCTTTTTAAATGAGAAATGTTTAAATCCTGAAAATGATAATATATTTATAACAAAAAAGCCAATTATCATGGGTGATACAATTGAGTATTTAAAAAATGTTGGTTTTAAGAAAATAAATATTGTTGATGAAAGAGTATTATATTCTAATTCGGAATCTTATGAACAATTAAATAGTTATATAGATTCAATTGATTTATCATTACCATTTTTAAATTATTTAGAAACAAATGTTGTTGATCATTGCAATTTAAATTGTAAAGGATGTGCTCATTTTTCGAATATTTATGATAATAATTATGTTGATTTGGTTGATTATGAACGTGATATAAAATTAATATCGCAAAAATTTAATGTCTATTACTTTAGAATTTTAGGAGGAGAACCATTATTACATCCTAGTTTTTCGGAATTATTAAATATTTCAAGGAGAATACTACCAAAAACCAAAATTGTAGTAGTATCAAATGGTTTATTGTTAGATAAGCTAGATAAGAAAGTAATTAAATCATTTGTAGATAATGATATAATAATATCTATTTCTTTATATGAACCTACAAACAAAAAAATAGACAAAATATTAAATATATTAAATGCTAATAAAATCACATATTTGATAAATGATGATTTCTTTAGTCCGATTGAACCAATAAAAAAATTTCAAACTAGATTAACATTAGAAAATAATAACGCAGGCGATAAAGTAAGTAAAGAATGTATTGGAAGATTTTGTAGATTTTTGAGAGATGGAAAAATAGCAAAATGTTATTACCCTTTATTGATAGAAATTTTAAATAAAAGATATGGTACAAATTATGTTGTTTCAAGAGATGATTATATAGAATTATCAGAAATATCTAGTGGTTGGGATGCTATAAAAAAGTTAAATAATTTCACTCCATTTTGCAACTATTGTGCTGAAAGTATAACAGAGTTTGACTGGGAAGGTTATCATAAAAACGATAAAGAAATCGATGGATATGTTTTAAGAAAGAAAAAGTAGTTTTTACTAATATAATTAAGTTAAAATAATGCTATAACTATATTAGTTTAAAAAATAAAAATAAGAAAGTGAGAAAGGATAGATGAAAGATTTTAAACAATTAGGTGCTTATGGTTTAGTTATTCAAGGCGGTAAAATTTTACTTATTAAAAAATTTGGAGGTCCTTATGATGGAAAACTAGATTTACCTGGTGGTACAATAGAGTTCTGTGAAAGACCAGAAGATGCTTTGAAAAGAGAGCTAATGGAAGAAGTTGGCATAGAGGTAGTTGATTGTCAATTATTTGATGCCGATTCTGTTGCTTTTGAATGGCAATTTAAGGAAGATGTTTTAGTGAAGGTACATCATACTGGTATTTTCTTTAAAGTTTCAAATTACAATAATGAAATTAAGAATGAAGTAAAAGTGGATGAAGTGAATGACGATTCACTTGGTGCAGAGTTTTTTGATATTGATAAATTATCTAAAAAGGAATTATCTCCTATCGCTATAATGGAGTTAGAAAAATTAGGGTATAAATTTAATTAAAAAAAGTCTAATAAGTACATAATTTTGCTTATTAGACTTTTTAAATTCAACTACTTAAAGGATAATTTTTAGATAAATTTTAATAAATTACATATTGTGCTTTTTTTCTGTAATAAATTTCAATATCATTTTTATGTTTTGTTAGCTTATAGAGTTAATTAGTTTTTTTGCACATTTACATTGAATATGGTGGATATAGACAAAATTTTACTAAAATGTTATAATTTCTTTTGTAGGATGGATGATATGAAGAAATTTGGTTTTTTATTTTTGTTATTTATGTGTTTTGTCACAAATGTTTATGCATCTGAGTTTGAAGAATTGACCGTAAATAATCAAGAAGTTAAATGTAGTGGATATAATTGTGAAGTTTTAGTTGATGCGAAGGTTGCAACTATTAAATATAAGCTTAGTGATAATGTTAAATCAGCATCTCCTGATAGTGGTCATCAAATAGAGCTTACATCTGATACGACAGTGAATATAAGCATGATTTTAGAAGATGGCACGCCGGCTAATTATTATATAAAAATTGTTAAGTATGTTCCTTCTAGTGATTATACTTTGTCTTCACTTAAAATTAATGGTGAAGAAGTTGAATTAATTAAAGATGTTTACGTTTATAGTTTTGATGTTTTATTCGATGCAGAAACAATTGAAATAGTAGGTGTTCCTAATGATAAAAACGCTAAGTGTTCACCACTTGAAGTTGCGTTTCCTATCGATAGTAGCAGTAAGCAGATTCAATATTTAGTGACTGCGCCTGATGGCACTAAAAAGAATTGGACTTTAAACATCAAAAGAAAAAATAAACCTGATACAACACTTAAAAGTCTAACATTGAGTGATATTGATTTGGAATTTTCATCGTCTAAATATGAATATAATGTGGTTGTTCCATATCGAATTAATAACACTAAAATAGAAGCGTTGGCGAATGCTAAAACTGCTAAGGTAGAAATTATTAATCCCGAATCATTCATTGTTGGTGACAATGAAATAAGAATTAAAGTAACTAATGAGAATGTAACTGATGAATACGTTATTAAAGTAAAAAGATTAGAGGATATTGATGAATCAATATTAAATTTAAAAAAACTTGAAGTGCGTGGATGTTCGCTATCTTTTAATCCTAAAAAATATGATTATACTTTAAAATTTCCAGAAATTCCTAGTAAGTTATCCCTTATTATTACACCAAATGATGATACTGAGTATGAAGTAGTTGATAATGAAAATTTAACGGATGGTAGTGTTGTTTCGATCGTTGTTAAACATGAAAATGGTCTTTCTAAAACATATAGTTTAAAAGTAGTGAAAGATAGCGCCTCAAAAGAAACAGTTAAGTATAATAAAACGTTGTTAATTATTTTGATTATTATTTTAATTATCGCAATGGTTGTCTTACTTATATTACAATTAAAAGAAAAAGATAATAACCTTAAAAAGGTGGCAAAGAAATCTAAGACTACCAAGAAGGATGATGATATAGAACTTATTTAAAATAATTAAGAAGGGAGTCTTATGTTAAAGAAAGTTGATAAAATATTGTTAATAACAAGTATTTTACTTTTTGCTATTGGTATTGTAATGATTTTTTCGGCTAGCAGTGTTACTAGTTATGTTAAAGATAAGGCTCCTTATGCATATTGTCTTAAACAAGTAATATTCTTAGTCTTTAGTTTCATCCTAGCATGGTTTTTAATTAAGTTTCCAACGAAGAGTTATGCTTATATAAGCTGGTTAGCGATGATTGCGATTATTGTTTTATTAATTGTTGTTTTAATTCATGGAACGATATCAAACCAGGCAAAGAGTTGGATAACAATTATTAAAGGTGTTACTTTACAACCGAGTGAGTTTGCGAAGGTGGCGACTATTGTATGGCTTGCATCAACTTATAAATATAATAATAAAAATATTGAGTTAAAGAGTTTTTTAGTGCAAATAGCCTTAGTTTTATTGATTGCGGTATTAATTTTTATTCAACCAGATTTAGGAACGATGTGTATTTATGTGTTTATTGTTTTCTTTATGTTTACATCGCTTCCTATTTCTAAGAAAACTAAGCGAAATATTTTTCTTGGTATTGCATCTTTAGTCTTGATTGTTTTCATTTTGTTAATGAATAATGGTGTTCAAATTTTCTTTGAACGTCAACTAGAGAGATTTGATTTCTTTAATCCATGTAGTGAAGAGAAGTTTTATGATTCTGGTAGTCAGGTTTGTAATGGTTATATAGCTATAAATAACGGGGGAATGTTTGGTAAAGGTCTTGGTAATAGCACCCAGAAATATTTATATTTGCCAGAAGCTTATACTGATTTTATCTTTGCTATTATTGTTGAAGAATTAGGTTTAGTAGGGGGCTTTGCTATTTTGATATTATTATTTATTGTTTTATGGCGAATTTTTATTATTGCTAAACAGTCTAATAATGACAGTTCGAGGTTAATGTGCTATGGAGTATTTTGGTATATTTTATTACATATTATTATCAATTTAGGTGGTATAATGGGCCTTATGCCACTAACGGGTGTTCCTTTGCCATTCTTATCATATGGTGGCAGTTATGCTTTATCTTTAGTTTTAGCCTTAACCTTTGTTCAACGTGTCGCTATTGAAAATAAAACATTAAGAAAACAATGAAAAAAATGTCTATTTATAGTAATAGACATTTTTTTATTATATAATATACTTGAGGTGAATATGAAAACAGATATTGAAATAAGTCAAGATTGTAAATTGTGGAATATAAAGAAAGTTTTAAAGAAATTGTCTATTAGTTCCCAATATTTAGAATTATATGGTAATTATAAGGCTAAAATATCCTTAAATATTAATAAAAAAATTAAAAATAATTCTGATGGTAATTTAATTCTTGTTACATCAAGTAATCCTACACCATTTGGTGAAGGGAAAACGACTATGAGCATTGGTATACATGATGCTTTATGTTCACTAGGTTACAATAGTTTAGCGGTATTACGTGAACCATCTTTAGGTCCGGTGTTTGGAATAAAAGGTGGCGCGACTGGTGGTGGATATGCTCAAATTGTTCCTATGGATGATATTAACTTACATTTTACCGGTGATTTGCATGCTATTGAAAGTTGTAATAATTTATTAGCAGCGATTATTGATAATCATATTTATCAAGGAAATGAATTGCATTTTGATTTAGATCGTGTGGCTTTTAAAAGATGTGTTGATCTAAATGATCGGGCTTTAAGAAATGTTTTAATTAAATATGATAATAAAGGCCTTGAACGAATGGATAATTACAACATAACAGTTGCTAGTGAGATAATGGCCATTTTATGTCTTGCTACTTCATTAAGCGATCTAAAAAAACGTTTAGGCAATATTTTAGTTGGTTATAATACTTCATCTAAACCCATTTTTGCTCGTGATTTAAAATGTGTTGATGCCCTTGCTATTCTTTTAAAAGATGCTATTAAGCCTAATGTTGTGCAAACTCTTGAACATAATCCAGTTATTATTCATGGTGGTCCATTCGCTAATATTGCCCATGGTTGTAATAGTATTATTGCTACAAAAATGGCTTTAAAATTAAGTGATTATGTTATTACCGAAGCAGGTTTTGGATCTGACCTTGGAGCCGAGAAGTTTTTAGATATAAAATGTCCTATTGCATCTATTAAACCCCGTGTTATTGTTATAAATACTACAATTCGTAGTATTAAATATAATGGTGGGGTTAAAGGTGATGATATTAATGTTGAAAATATTGAAGCCTTACAAAAAGGTATTGGTAATTTAAGAACGCATATTGAAAATATGCAAAAATATACTAAGAATATCGTTGTTTGTATAAATCATTTTTATAAAGATACCGAAAAAGAAATTGCTTATGTCCTAGATTATGTTAAAAAGATGGGATGTTTGGTTGAAATATCTGATGCTTATCAATTAGGTGGCGCTGGTTCAATTAATTTAGCGCGTGCTATTGTGTCTCTTTGTGATAAGGAAATTGATTATAAACCTCTTTATAGTTATGATTTAAGCATTATTGATAAGATTAAGACCATATGTCGTGAAATATATCGTGCCGATGACGTAACATTTAGTGATAAGGCTCTTCAAAAAATTGCTTTCTGTAATAAATATCATTTTGATAAATTACCAGTTTGTATTGCTAAAACGCAATATTCATTAACCGATAATCCTAAAATATTAGGATCCCCTCGAAACTTTACAATGCACGTTAGTGATATAAGATTATCAGCAGGGGCTGGTTTTATCGTTGTTTTAATGGGCAATATTATGACTATGCCAGGTTTATCTAAGAGTCCAAGCTATTTAAAAATGAAGATTCACGCTAATGGTCGTATTGAAGGGTTATTTTAATGAATAGAGATTTAAAAGCCTTTACGTTAATTAATATTTTACGTAATATTGTAACTATTTATTTTGATACTTTCTTTGCTATATATTTCTTTAATTTAACGAATTATGAAATATTGCCTTTTGCTAAATATTATTTATTTGTTTATTTATCACTAGTTATTGCCTTTTGGATAATAAAAAATTCCCTAAAAGGTTCACTAAAGGTTCCTTATTTCCGTATCGGTTTATCATTTACAGCCCTATATCTAGCGCTTATTATGTTGCTTAAAGAAAAAATTGTTAACTATGTTTATTTAGTAGCAATTATTAAGGGATTAGGAGAAGGATTTTATTATTATCCTCGCAATATTTTAAATACCGAAAAAATAACGAACACCAATCGTCGTAAGTATGATGGAATTCTATCATGTATTAATCAAGTTAGTAGTATTTTAATTCCCCTTATTCTTGGTATTTTATTATCGATGACCGATTATATAACTATTGGTAAATATGTCTTTGTTTTAATGGTTATTATCTTTATTCTAAGCTTCTTTGTTTGCGAAGAAAATAAAGAAAAAAAGCCATCTAATGTTTTAAAAATATTTAAAAGAATGTGGCATAATCGTAAACTAAGGGATGTTTTAATCATTCAATATTTAAAAGGTTGGACCATAAGCGGTGGGGTTTTAGCATCAGTTATGACCATTTATAAAATATTATATTTTAAATCTAATTTTGTGATAGGTCTTCTTAATAGTGCTTTAGGAATTCTTACTTGTATAACTTGTCTTTTATATGCAACGAAACTGAAAAAAAGTCAATATAAAAATCTTAGTATATTAACTTTAGTTTTAGTTACTATTATGTTAGTTATTTTAAGTATTAAACCAACTAATTGGGCTTTTATTGTTTATTTAATTGTTTATGCAACAGGGATAACTTTTATAAGTCTTTGTAGTGACTCTTTTATTGCTAATAAAAGTAATGACTTATTTGTTGCCTTATCAAAAGAAGAATATCATTTAATATTAGAAACATCTCTTGGTATATCGAGAGTTACAGGACATGCTTTATTGTTAGTTATAGGACTTTTAAATAATGTTTTGTATTTAAATTATATTATGTTTTTAAGTATTATTCCGTTTACTATCTTAATTATTTATTTAATACGTAATTTTGATGATATTATTTAGTTAAATAACGATTCCTATAAAGAACGTATAATTTATAGACTTCACTATAAGTAGTGGGGTCTATTTTCTTTTTAATTTCTTTTAAAATATTTTGATAATCATCACTTATAAGTTCGCTATAATGATATTTAATGTAGTAAAGCAAAGTATTAGCATCTAAATTATTTATATTAATATTTTCCTTACGAGCATAATTTAAAATATCAACAAGTGTTAAATTTTTAACATATTCACCAATTAAGTATTCATACATTTTAGCCTCCAATAAATTATATTTAATATTTTTTAATAAATGATAAATAATAATATTATGAAAAAAAGAATAAAAGTGTTTGAATATTTAACTTATATGTTATTTGCAATCCTTATATTTCGCGTATTTTATTTACAAGTCATTTCACGTGATTACTATAAAAATAAGCTTTATAATAAAATGGTTAAAAATATTAGTGTTTCATCACCTCGGGGAAATATTTATGATAATAATGGTAATTTGTTGGTTAGTAACAAATTAGAAATGACTATTTTCTTTAATAATGATAATAATCTAGATAAAGATGAATTAATAAGTTTAGCCTATTATATCAGTGATTATTTAGATGTTAATTATAATAAATTAACCCTTAGTTATATGAAAGAATTCTTTTTATTAATGCATGAAGATGAAATAAGGTCAAGAATTAGGGAAGATGATTTAAATAAATATCAGAAACGGATAATAAGTAATAATGATTTTTATAAAATTAAAAAGGATCTTGTAACAAGTGAAGATTTAGAAGAGTATACAGATGTTGATAAAAAGGCTATATATTTATATTATTTAATGAATAATGGTTATAGTTATGAAGATAAAATAATTAAAGAAAATTGTAGTATTAATGAATTTATTTTTTTCTCAGAGAATGCGCATAATTTAAAGGGCTTTAAAGCAGATTATACTTATACAAGAGATTATTTGTATGGCGATACTCTAAGGAGTATTTTAGGCAATGTTGGTTATATTCCATCAGCAAATTCGGCATATTATTTAAATAGAGGTTATCATTTAAATGATAAAGTAGGGTTATCAGGCTTAGAATTACAGTATGATGATTATTTAAAAGGAAAGGATGCTACATATAAAGTTTATAAGAAGGAAAAGTATTTAGTTACTGATGGTGAAAAGGGAAATGATATTTACTTAACTATTAATATAAATCTTCAAAAGTTTAGTGAAAATATTTTAATGGAAGAGATGCAAAAGGCTAAAATGGTTGCAAGCACCAAATATTATAATCATTCATATATAGTTATTAGTGATACTAAAGGTAATATTTTATCAATGGTTGGTAAAGAAATATTTAATAATAAAATATTTGACCGTAGTATGGGTGTTATTACTGATACAATGACACCTGGTAGTTCTGTTAAAGCCGCTAGTATGTTAGTAGGGTATGATACTAATACTATAAAAGTAGGAGAGTATTTGTATGATGAATGTTTAAAAATAAAAAATACTCCTAAAAAGTGTTCATTCACATCCATGGGAAGAATTAATGATATTGATGCTCTAAGACAAAGTAGTAATGTGTATCAGTTTAAAATTGCGATAAAGTTAGGTGGAGGTGTATATAAGTATAATGGACCTCTTAATATTAAATCATCAGCTTTTGATATATATAAAGATTATTTTAATCGTTTTGGTTTAGGTGTTAATACGGGAATTGAACTTTTAAATGAAAGTAGGGGATATCATGGAACAAGTAGGTTACCAGGCTTATTATTAGATTATGCTATTGGGCAATATGATACGTATACTGCTCTTCAACTAAATCAATATATAAGTACTATTGCTAAGGGTGGTGATCGCTATAAAATGCATCTTTTAAAAAAGATTAGTAATAATTATACTGATATTTATCTTCAAGAAGATGAGATTTTAAATAATGTCGCTATTCCCAAAAAATATTTTGATAGAGTGACCAAAGGTCTTATTAGTGTTATTAACGAGGGCACTGGTTATGGATATGTTAATCCTTCCTATAAAGCAGCTGGTAAAACAGGCACAAGTGAAAGTTTTATGAGTATTGCAAATTCTAAAGCCTTAAGAGAGACTAATTCAACATCCTTTGTCATGTTTATGCCATATGATAATCCCAAAATTGCAATTAGTATGATGAGTCCTAATATTTCATATGGTAGTTATTATCCATATGCTATAAATAAGTATGTTATAAGAAAAATAACCGATAATATTTATAAATTTTTAGCATAAATAAAAAATATTAAAATTATGGATTACCTATAATTTTAATATTTTTTCATACGATCAATAAACTTATGATAATAATAAAGCATATCTTTTTCATTAATTAGTTCATCTAATTTAGCAATTTCTAACCATTGAACATCACTATTTTCATCTTCTTTAATGGCTAATTCATCGTTTTCACTAGCTTCAAATAAATAAGTAACATTTAAATGCATATGAGCACTAATATATTTTCCTCTTTTAATGTGTCCCTTTACAGGGATAACATCTAAACTAAAAATGTTATTATCTAAAATTTTTAATGATTTAATAGAACTTTCTTCTCTCGCTTCTTTAATACTTACTTCTAGTAAGTTAGTATTTCCATCAGCATGTCCTCCAAGCCAAGCAAAAGATTTATAAATATTGTGATATGCCATTAAAACTTTATCACGGTTTTCATTAACAATAAAACATGATGCTGTAAAATGTCCTAGAATATTATCACGAGTATAACAATTATCAAAGTTTTCAAGATATGTTAACATAACTTCCTTATCACTTTTTTCTTGTTCATTTAAGGGAATATAATTTATAATGTCTTCTTTCATCTTATCACCAAGAATATTATACTTTATTTTACTAAAAAATGGCATAGTTTTAACATTTTATTATTAAATGGAAAAATAAGAATGGTTGTTAAAACATTAAATGAAATATTAATTAAAGCAATATCATAAGTATTAACATAACGATATATAAAATTAGTGCCATAAATATAATTGATAATTAATATACCGCTTAAAAAAATAAGTGATCCAATGATGTTAAAACATAAATGATATATACCAACTTTTTGGGCATTTTTAGATAGTGTAATACTTGATATAAGAGCAGTTGAACATGTTCCTATGTTACTACCTAAAATAAGATTTATAGCCCCTAAATAGCTTATATTAAAGGTTATTGACATGCTACATAATAATCCTGTAATTAAAGAAGAACTTTGAAAAATAAAAGTGAGTAGTATACCAATAATAATGCCAATAAAAGGATTATCAATATGTCTAAAAATAAAATCTAAATGTTTAGCATCAAGGAGTGAAGAAGAACTACTCATTAAATTAATAGACAATAAAATAATAATAATACCCATTATAAAATTGGCCTTATTTTTATGATGTAAATAATTATAAATAAAGCTTATGATACTAAAAATACCAATAATCGTATTAATATTAAAATCTAAATTATTATTTAAAAAGAGTGCTATAAAAAAGCCTGTAAAACAAGTTCCAATATTACTACCCATAATAATATTAGAAGCATCCTTTAAAGAAATAATACTAGTATCAACTAAATTAGTGAGTAAAACCGTAACAAAAGAAGAACTTTGCACAATAATAGTAACAATTATACCTTTAATAATACTTAAAATATTGCTTTTTTTATTAATAATCATTTTCTTAATACGCTCTTTATTAACATTACATAAAATCTTATTTATAGATGTAATACCATAAAAAAATAAAGCAAAAGAAGTGGCCATATTTAATATATAAGTTATCATAGTAAATTATATATTAAAAAATAAAAAAAATTCTATTTCTAGAACTTTTTGCATAACCTTTTTGATTTAGATTGTTCATCCTTATTATTAGATGTAAGTATATTATGAATTTCTTTTAATTCTTTAAGTGATAGTTTATCTATTGAATTAATATTTATATATTTTATTTCATCGTTTTGTCTTATAAATGCTTCTTTTTTATTATTTTCTTTATCATCTTTTTTATTTTTCATATCACGTTTAATTGTATCAAGAAAATAATCATTTTTATCAGCTTCATTTAAGAATTTTTTTTCTTTAGTTGCTTTATTTATAAAATATATTAAAGTTCCACTTGATAGTATTGTTAAAGCAATTGGTAAAGTCAAACCATATTGTGGAAATATTATCATAGCAATACTTATTAATAGAAAGTAGATTGCATACTTTAGTTTTTTCTTATCTTTTTCAAGGCTTTCACTAACATCGATGGTTTTTTTATGAGCTTCCTTGGCTTGTTTTTCCATTTTATTTAATAAATGCATTTCATTATCATCATTTCTATCAATTACGTCTATTTGTTTGTTTGATAGGTAAACGATAATTTTGTCTTCTTTAAGTTCAAACTTTTCAATAAAGTTTTCTTTGGAATAATCTAAATAATTTTTCATAAACACCTCAAGAACTCATATTATAATATATATTTTAATTGTATGCAATAAAAAAATCCCTTTTGGGATAAGTTTTAAAATTGGTGATCTGTACGGGATTCGGACCCGTGTATGTAACCTTGAGAGGGTTATGTGTTAAACCGCTTCACCAACAGACCATAAATAATGTCTCAACACGAAACATTATCATTCTAACATATCTATTTGGTTTTTTCAATATCATTCTCGTTGATATCAGCATATTTTCTTAACTTACTTGTATCAACTTCACTTGATAAAATATTGGAAATCATTTTTTGACGATTGTATTTTACTAATACTTCTTCTACGTCAAAGCCCTTTTCTTTTTCTTTTACAATAACATATGATGCTTCATCACGTGGGGCATTCACATATCCTAATCCAACTGCTCTTATCGTCCAGAATTTAGTTTTACCACTTTCTTCATACATTTTAAAGTGAACATGTCCTTGAATAACTGCATCGAAATAATCAACGCGTTTTTTTCTGAATAAAGGATCATCATTGGCACTCAAATAACCTTTAACTTGAGGACTATTAAAACCAAATCTAGTGATTATGTTATTAATCTCTTTTATTTGTTCATCACTATTGGTATATAAAAATTGCTTATAAGCTTCAAGACCATTTTTAAGATCTAATTGATAACGCCAAGTGCTATGTTCCATAAAATCGCAACGAACATCATTCGCAAAATGACATAAGGCAAGTTTCTTGCCACCCACTAATAATTCAATAGAGTGGGGAAATAGGGCAATTTCATTTATTTGTTCCTTATTTAGAGAATTTTTAGTCCAAATACGGTTAAATTCATCAAGGGAAGAAAAATATGTTAAAAAGGGTTCGCTCCCCAAAGTAATATATTCTTCAGCATTGCCGGCAATTGATTTAACATTATATTCTTTTAATAAATCCATCACTTCTTTAGGATTAGGACCAAGTCCAATATTATCACCTAGAGAATATATTTCAGTGATGCCACGACGCTTTATATCTTCTAAGATAGCTTTAGTTGGTTCATAAAGGGCATGAGCATCTGTAAAAATAGCAATCTCACGATTAGTATATTTATTATCCATAAATTCTCCTAATTACAATCAGTGCAGTAGTTTATATTAATTTCTTTAATCATCTTTTTAAGACGCTCTTTAAAACCTTTTAAATCCTCATTAGCCCAATATTCACTAGGGGTTTCATATCCTTTAGTATCATATGACGTTTCATCATCAAAACCAAGAATTTTACCATTTTGAACAACAATCACTGCAGGAACATATATTCTTTTAGTTCCTTCATCACTATAATGAAGATATTCATCTAAAAGACTAACTATTTCTTGGTATTCTTCAGTATTATTCTTACGATCATTTAAAATATTCAAATAATATATTTTATTAAAATTACTTTCTTTAGCAACTTCGTTTAAATATTTAACATACTCTTTACACCAAGGACATTCTGGAAAACCTAAATAAATAATACCTGTTCCATTCTTTAAAATATTAATTATTTCTTGTTGATCACGATAAACAAAAACATTATTAGTGGTAATACCATATTCTAAAGCAAATTTTTGAGCATCGTTATTATCCTTTGATTTATTAAAAAATATTAAATATCCAATTACTAAAATCATTATTAAAATTGCAATTACTATATATACACATTTCTTTTTCATAAAACACCTCACTCATTATTTTATAAAAAAAATATAAAAAAAACAAGACAGAAGTCTTGTAATATTCTATGGTAGCGAGAGAGGGGATTGAACCCCCGACCTATCGGGTATGAACCGATCGCTCTAGCCAGCTGAGCTATCTCGCCATGAACAAAGCAATAATAATATAGCATAGATAATTTTATTTTACAACTATTTTTTTTAAATTTTACATTTTGTATTATAATTAAGTAGTGGAGGTATCGATGAAATATGTAGTTAGTGCCTGTTTGCTTGGTGATAATTGCAAGTATAATGGTGGAAACAACTATAATGAAAAAGTTTGTAAATTTTTAAATGATAAAAAATATATAAAAGTATGTCCAGAATGTTTGGGAGGGCTTAGTATTCCAAGATTATCAAGTGAAATAATTGGTGATAAAGTTATAAATTCATCAAATATTGATGTAACTTTGAATTATAAAAAAGGAGCCGAAGAAACTCTAAAAATATGCCAAAACGAAAATATTAATTGTGCCATAATGAAAAGCAGAAGTCCATCGTGTGGTTGCGGCAAGATTTATGATGGCACGTTTAGTAAAAAATTAGTTGATGGTGATGGAATAACTGTAAGACTATTGAAAGAACATGGAATTAAGGTATTAAGTGAAGAAGATATCAATGAATATTGATTAATTAAATAAATATTATTTTGCAACATCCTATACATTTGATGAGAAAGAAGAAATGTATAGTCTTGTTGGTGATATTATTAGTAGCACATATGCCGATATGAAAAATTTTGATGAGTATAAGTATAGTTGTTTTAATGCTTCTTCTGTTAAACAATGCAAGGTTATTGTTAAAATAGATAGTTATAACACTTCAACTAATGGTGCAAAAGTTCAGTATATTTCATATACTTCAACTAATCTTAAAGATACTAAAACCAATGAGTATGATAGTAATATTAAAACAGTTATTGATAGTTGGTATTATAGTAACATTGTATCTAAAAAAGATAATGATGGTAATCCTTATTCTTCATACATTTCTGATGGTTGTTTTTGTAATGACCGGAATACTTCGAGTATTGGTGAAAATGATAAATTTTTGTTAAATAAATATCTTTTTTATAATCATTATGTGGCTAGCAAGGTTGTATCGCTTAAATGCCAAGATATTCGTGATAAATTCAGTGCAACTAGTGAATATGGCAATAGTAATCTAACATATCCTGTTGCCTTGCTTACGATTGATGAAGTCAAGTTAGCTGGTGGCAAATATAACACTAAAAATTTTGACTTTTACCTATATTCTAAAGGG
The DNA here is from genome assembly GCA_934167885.1 of uncultured Bacilli bacterium. Lineage (GTDB taxonomy): Bacteria > Bacillota_I > Bacilli_A > RF39 > UBA660 > RUG12783. The sequence continues at coordinate 46,649 of CAKPMB010000002.1, read as the reverse complement.
ACACAATGGACGATGACCCCTACAAGGTTTCATGCACCTACTGCGATGCAACACATGTTTATTATTTCATATAATGGTTTGTTAGATGATTATCGGGCTTCAAACAGCGGAGAAGTTCATCCGGTTATTAATATAAAAAAAGATATATTGATATCTCAAGGTGACGGCACCACTGAGAATCCATATATCCTTAAACTTCAATAATTCATTAAAACAAGTCACGAACATAGAAAGGTTTTTTAACTTTTTGCTTATTTAAAACGGGTTTAGCATCGCTTAATTTGCTAACGGGTTTTTGAACTTGTTCACTTAGTTTACTTTGTAATTCGTTTATAAAAGTTAAAACATCAACCTCTCTATTACCAAACATTTCTTTTAATCTAACATCTTGGTTAATAAATTCATCTAAATATGCCTCAACTAAAAAATAGTATATTTCTTGATCGAAGTTAGCACGATTATAATTATAAAGTTTTTTATTATCCATATCATTGTAACTATATTCATCTTGGTCAATAATATAAAACTTATTGTGATACAAGATATTATACATCATATCATATGTTTTGATCCCCTCATTAGAAACTACTTGAAGAGAATTATATACTTCTAGAATAGCGCGTTTTAATTTTTCTAAGCTTATAATCAGAGGGTTTATTTGATTCAATCTTTTGGCATTAGCGTATTTAGAAATATATCCAACGATGTGATCATTAACAGTGATAATGTTATTAGCGAAGATAAAAGATGGTGCTTTGATGTTAGTGAATCTTAGGATTTCTTTCTCGTCATATTCAGCGTATTCTTCTTCATAAGAAAATCCCTCTTCTTCTTCAAAAAAGTGATTAAATATTTTAAATACTTGATTAGTTTTAGGATTTAAGAAACATTCACCACACGATCCCATCCCAATAGGAATTAATTTTTTTAAATATAGTGATAATAATTTATTACTTTCAAAATTCATAGCCAAAACCTTCCTTTTTATGGCGCATATTATAGCATAAATTATCTTATTTGTAAAGGTTTTAAATAACTTAGCTGGTTTTAAAGAGTATCCATACTATAAAATAGCTTGTTAAAATGGCGGCTAAGGATATGGGAATGCTATAACTAAAATAGGTTTTATTTGAAACGTTATAACCATTTTTCTTTAATAATCCAATAGCTGTAATATTGCTTGAAGCTCCAATGGGGGTAAAGTTACCACCTAAGGTTGCTCCAATTATTAATCCATAATATAAAAGGAGGGGATTTATGGTGGTATTGTTACAAATAGTGGTAATAACTGATAGCATCGTTGCAACATAGGGAATATTATCAACAAACGATGAAATGATAACTGAAACCAAAACAATTAAACTATATATTATGAAATTGTTATCTGGTAGATTTATAAATATTTGGCTTATATAGTCAATTACACCGACATTCTTAATACCACCAATAATAATGAATAAACTAATTAATAAAATAATCGTTTCATAATCAATATCTTTTAATGATGAAAGAGGCTTTAAACTTCTTTTTTTAATTATTGTTAATATAAGGCCTATCATAAAGGTTCCAGTGCAGATTAATCCATTGGTAAGTTCCATTTTATCTTCAATGAAAGATGCGATTATTAAACCAATAATGGATGTAATTAAGAGAATCGTTGGCATATAATCATTAACTATAACATTAGTGTGATAGGTTACTTTTTTTGTTTCTTTGCGTTGTTTAAAATATAATATCACTAAGGATGATATAAGGCTTATTTGAATAATGAAGAATAGGCCTATTTTATTGTGGTATGTAAAAAAATCTAAAAAGTTCATATTTAATTCTTTAGCGAGTAGGAAGGAAGTAGTATCCCCTGTTAAAGTGGCAGCACCTTCTAAATTGGAAAAGATAGCAATGCAAATAATGGGAATAGTTGGATTTATGTTAGCTTTTTTGGATATTGTTAAAACAATCGGAGCAATAATTAAAACGGTTGCTACATTATCAATAAATGCTGAAATTATTCCAGCAAAAGCAGCAAGGATAACAGTCATCCATTTTATGTTTTGGGCCCTTTTTATTAAATAATCGGCAATTAAATCAGGCATTTTGGAACTTATAAAAAGTGATACAGTTCCCATTGTTCCTAAAATCATTAAAATAACGTTAAAATCTATAACGTTTAATACTTGATTAATTGGTAAAATAGATATCATAACAAAAATAATGGCTGTTATTAAAGCAATTAAATGCCTGTATTTTGGTAGGGCAAGCATTTCAATATAAGTTAAAATAAAAATAAATAAGGCTATAATCATTTTTTCTCCATAATTATTAATATGAATGAATTAATAAAAAAAGAATTTTAAATTAAGGAATTGCGTTAATAAATTCTAGTATTTAGATATGTTTTGTTATATAATTGTCGTGGAGAGATTTATGAAATATAACTTAAAATTATTCTTAAAATATAATTCACCTAATAGTGTTAACCTTAATTTAGTAAGTTTTAGGAGCATAATGGAGCTTGATCATTTAACTAGAAAGTTTTCAGATAGTTCTTCATTAAAAAATTATTTTGCTAGTGATATTCAAGAGTTTATTTTAGATTTGCGTGATAATAAGAATTATCGTGAAAATAAAGATAAAATGCCTATTACTTATTTATTAGCATGTGAAAAAGATTTAAAAAGTATGAATTTTTTTAAGATTGCTTATAAGAGCGATGCTGTTTTTTATTTAAAAGATAATGAACTTTATGATTATATTTTGGATGTTTTTTTGAATATAGCTTTAAATATTAATGCCTATAAGAAGAGTGTGAATGATAATACAAGGGCTAAAAATAAAAAACATTATGGTAAGGAGAGATCATTTGCAGACGTTGATATCTTCCTAAAAGAATTAGGGAATGCTGGTATAACTTTTCCATTATCGGAAGAGGCTATTTCGTATTGGCTTAAGTTTTATTGCCATAATGATGTTGCATCCCTTAAACGTTTTTATAATTCGTTAAAGATTATAAGAAAAAAAGGCGAGGGAAAATGGTTAGATAGTTATAATCGTATTTTACTTTCTTCTTCTAATATTCAGAAATATTTGCCTATTTTAAAGAGTGCTTTAGTTAAGAATGGTAATTATTGTTTAGAAAGTGAAGGAAAGGATATCTCTTCAGTGGGCACTATTCATTTAGATCGTTATACTGATGATGTGGATGATGATAATTTCATGCAGTTTATTAGGGATGAAAATTATGATGAATTGTTCGCTAATTATGATGTTGATAAAATATTAAAATATAGTAAGGATTTAAAAAATCCTTTAGGTCTTAGGAGGAAATAATGTATAAAATAATGGATGGAAATGAAGCATGTAGTTATGTTTCATATAATTTTACAGAAGTAGCTGGCATATATCCGATTACGCCTGCAAGTCCTATGGCAGAGAATGTTGATAAGGACGCAAGCAAGGGAAGATTGAATTTCTTTGGTGATAAAGTATCAGTTATTGAGATGCAGAGTGAAGCCGGAGCGGCTGGTATGATTCATGGTAGTTTGCTTATGGGAGCTTTAACAACAACTTATACAGCATCTCAAGGGTTATTATTGATGATACCTAATATGTATAAGATTGCGGGGGAACAATTGCCTCTTGTTATTAATGTTGCTAGTCGTAGTTTAGCAACGCATGCTCTTTCAATTATGGGGGATCATCAAGATATTTATGCATCCCGCGCTACCGGTTTCGCTATACTTGTTAATAGTAGTGTACAAGATATTATGGATTTAACAAGTGTGGCGCATTTATCAGCTATCAAGGGTCGTGTGCCTTTCATTAATGCTTTTGATGGTTTTAGAACATCACATGAACTTGATAAGATTAAAGTTATTGACTTAGAAAAAGTTAAAACGCTAATTGATTATGAGGCTATCGATGAATTTCGTCTAAGAGCTTTATCCCTTGATAATCCTAAAACCTTTGGAAGTAGCCAGATGGATGATGTTTATTTTCAAAATACCGAAGCACGAAATGAATATTATGATAAATTACCTGATATTGTTAATTCTTATATGGAAGATATTAATAAAATAACTGGTATGAATTATAAACCATTTAATTATTATGGTAGTAATAAAGCTACGAAAGTTATTGTGGCTATGGGATCAGTTTGTGAAACTATTAAAGAGACTATTGATAATTTATCGGGTGATTATGGCTTAGTAGAAGTTCATTTATATAGACCATTTTCTACTAAATATTTCCTATCATCACTTCCTAAAACTGTTACCGATATCGCGGTTTTAGATAGAACGAAAGAATTTGGTGCGAATGCTCCACTTTATTTAGATGTTTGTGCATCCATTAAAGAACAATGCTTAGATATTAATGTTTATGGTGGTCGCTATGGATTATCAAGTAAAGATACCAAACCATGTGATATTAAAGCGGTTTATGACATGCTATCTTCAAACAAAAAAATAAATGGTTTTACGATCTCAATTAATGACGATGTTACACATTTATCACTTAAAACACCAGATTTTAAAATTCCAAGTCCTAATTATGAAATGTTAATTTTTGGTTATGGTAGCGATGGTATGGTATCAGCTTCTAAAGATATTATGAAAATAACCGGCACTGGTTCAAATGCTTTTGTTCAAGGATATTTTGAATATGATTCTAAAAAATCAGGTGGGGTTACCAGATGTCATTTAAGATTTGGTAGTAAACCTATTAGAGAAGCATATTATGTAACTAATCCTAATACAGTTGTTTTAAGTAAAGAAAGCTATCTTGGTAAATATGATATTATTGAAGGTATCAAAGAAAATGGCACCTTTATTCTAAATACAACGGCATCTAAAAATGAAGTGCTTAATCTTTTAAGTAATCATGAAAAAAATATTTTAAGATCACGTAATATTAATTTTTATATAATTGATGCGAATGGTATTGCTATGGATGTTGGCTTAAATAATAAAATTAGTTCTATTTTGGAAACATGTATTTTTAAAATATGCAAGATAATTGATTTTGATTATGCTAAAGAAGAAATTAAGAAGAGTTTAACTTTAAAATTTCAAAATAAAGGTGGCAATGTTCTTGAAAAGAATTTAGTAGCGATTGCTAATGTTTTAGATAGAATAGAGAAAGTTTCTATTCCAAATGAAATATTTTTAGAAGAGGAAGAAGAAAAACTTTCAATGCTTGAAATGGTGAATGCTCTAAGAGGCAATGAATTACCAGTAAGTAGTTTTAAAGATATGGCAAATGGAGTATGTCCACCAGCAACTACTAGCAGAGAAAAACGGTTTGCAAGTATGCGGGCACCTTTCTGTAATAAAGAAAATTGTTTAATGTGTAACTTGTGTTCGTTTGTTTGTCCACATTCGGTTATTAGACCATATATTTTATCAATTGATGAATGGAATGAAGCACCAAGTGTCGTAAAAGAAGCATCTCTTGACTTTAAATATAAGGATACTGATTATAAATATGTTTTAGCGGTATCTATTGCCGATTGCACAGGATGTGGTTTGTGCGAGAGTGTTTGTCCATCTAAAAATGGTGAAAAAGCTATTAGAATGATGAGTATTGAAGAGTTAAAAAAACGTGGCATGGTTGAATTAAATGATTATCTTCTAAATAATGTTAAAGATAAAAAATTATATAGTCGTTGGACTTTAAAGGGTAGTCAATTTATTGAACCTAAAATTAAATTCCCTGGCGCTTGTGCTGGTTGTGGGGAAACACCATATCTTAAATTAATGACACAATTGTTTGGGGATAGTCTTATCATTGCTAATGCTACTGGCTGTTCATCTATTTATTCCTCATCTTTCCCATCTATGGCTTATTCGTCTCCATGGGCTAATAGTTTATTTGAAGATAATGCTGAATTTGGTATGGGAATGTTTGTAGCTGATAACACAATTAAAGAACGTATTAAGGCTCTTATCAAAAATAAATTAAAAGATGCATCGGATGATGAAATTGAAATTTATGAAAATTATTGTGCAGATTTAAATAAAGAAAATAGTGAGACTTTATATGATTACGTTGTCGATAATAAAATAGAAGGTCTATACGAACTACGCAACTTTATTAAAAAGAAAACCTTCTTTATTGTTGGTGGCGATGGTTGGGCATATGATATTGGTTTCTCAGGAATAGATCATGTTCTAGCAAGCGGTGCAAATGTTAATATTTTAGTTTTAGATACCGAAGTATATTCTAATACGGGTGGTCAAGCTAGTAAATCAACGCAAATTGGTAGTATTGCCAAGTTTGCATCATCTGGTAAGAAAGTTAATAAAAAAGATTTAACAAAGATAGCTTTAACTTATAAAGATGTGTATGTTGCAACTATTAGTTTAGGTGCTAATATGAATCAAACAATCAAAGCTATGAGGGAAGCTGTTGAATATGATGGACCAAGTATTATTATAGCTTATGCTCCTTGTATTGCTCATGGTATTATTAAAGGAAATAGTATTGAGGAAGAAAAGTTAGCAACTCAAACTGGCTATTTTCCATTATTTAGATATAATCCAGAAACAAAAAAATTTGTTATGGATTCAAAAGCTGATTTTAGTAAGTATGATGAATTTATAAGTAATGAGGATAGATACAGAACCCTTGAAAAGATTAATCCTGATATGTATAAAGAATTACTTGATAAAAATAGGGATAATGCTATTTTAAGATATGAATATTTTAATAATTTAGAAAATGATAGCCAAAATAATTAAGTTATAGAATTAAAAGTTCTATAGCTTTTTTTCGTAGTTTAATTGTCAAATTAACTTTTTTTAATGTTTAAAATAAATGCTATTTATTATATAATGGTTATGAATGGTGATATATGACAAAAGTAAAAAATGATTGGACTATTTTAGAAATCGAAGAGATTGTTAAAGGTTATTTACCTAATAAAGATATTTCGTTAATTAGAAAAACTTATGACTATAGTTTGGAATATTTATCAGAAAATGATAGAAAGGATGTTTTAAATATATCTTATATTCTAACAACAGTTTATGCTGATCCGGAAACGATTGCGTGTTGCTTTTTATATCGATTATTTGTAAACGAAAAGGTAAAACGTAGTGAATTAGAAGAACATTTTGATGCATCTTTAGTAAAACTTGCTTATGGTGTTTATAAACTTAATCGTATTACTTTATCAACGGATAGTGATTACTTAGTTGAGTATTATAAAAAAGTAATTGTTGGTATGAGTGAAGATGTTAGGGTAATAATTGTGGCTTTAGCAGAACGGGTTAATATTATGAGAGGATTATCGGAGCTAGCGGAAGATAAACAAAAAAAGGTATCTAAAGAGACGCTTGAAATCTTTGCACCGCTTGCTCATCACTTAGGAATATATAAACTTAAAAGTGAACTTGAAGACTTATCACTTCGTTATTTGAAACCACAAGTATATTATGATATTGTTGAAAAATTAAATTCTACTAAGCAAGATCGCGATAACATTATTGATGAAATGATGGATGAAGTATCGAATATTTTAACTGATCATAATATAAATTTTGAAATAAAGGGACGTAGTAAAAGTATTTATAGTATTTATAATAAACTAGATAAGGGAAGAAAATTTAGTGATATATATGACTTATTAGCAATTAGAGTTTTAGTTAATACGGAGTCTGAGTGTTATTTGGTTTTAGGACTTATTCACTCTAAGTTTAAACCAATTGCTAAACGTTTTAAAGACTTTATCGCTATGCCTAAAAGCAATGGCTATCAATCACTTCATACAACTGTTTTTGGAGCTAATAATGCACTTTTTGAGATTCAAATTAGAACTTTTGCGATGAATGAAGTGGCTGAGAATGGTCTAGCAGCTCATTGGTCTTATAAAGAAAATCGCGGTGCTTATAATTTATCAAGCACGGATTTAAAATTAGGTTTCTTTAAAGCTGTTATTGATATGAATCAAAATGAGGTTAATGATGAAGTATTTTATAACACCATAACCGAAGATAATGGTGAAGACAATATTTATGTCTTCTCACCTAAAGGTGACGTTTTTGAGTTTCCAAGTGGTAGCACACCTGTTGATTTTGCCTACCGTGTTCATTCTAAAATAGGTGATTCTATGATTGGAGCCATGGTCAATAATTCCATTGTTCCACTAAATTATATTTTACAAGATAATGATGTTGTAAAAATAAATACCAGTAAATCAAGTCCTGGTCCTAGTATGGGGTGGCTTGAATTTGTTAAATTAACACAAACTAAAAATAAGATAAAAGCCTTTTTTGCTAAAAATAGAAAAGAAGAATTAATTAATTTAGGTAAAGATTTATTAGATAAAGAACTTCGTAAACGTAAAATACCATTTTTAGAATTTTATAGTGATAAATCCGTTAAAAAATTATTAAAAGAATTAAAACTTAAAGATTTGGAAAGTGTCTATATAAATATTGGTAGTAATAAATATAATCCCCGTTTTGTAATTAATGTCTTGTATAAAGAACCAGAAGAGAATAAAGAAAATGGAATAAGTGTTATTAATAAGAATGAATTAGATATTAATGTTTCAGGCTTAAGTGATGTGCATGTTCATATAGCATCTTGCTGTAAACCTATCCCTGGAGATGATATTGTTGGTTTTATTACTAAGAATAATGGTATTACCATCCATCGTGATAAATGTCATAATCTGATTCATTTAGATGATCGTCTAATAGATGTTCGTTTTAATGCTATAACTAAGAATAAATATTTGACATGTATTATTGTTCGTCTTAAAAATAGTCAAAGTAGAATAGGCGATATTTTAAATAAGATATCAGGACATAATATTTTAGTTGATAGTGTTAATACAATGTATAAGGATAATCGCTTAAATTATAAAATAAATATTTATATTCAAGATTTAGCATCTTTAAATAAATTAATAAATGATATTGCAAAACTTCGTTATGTAGAAAGTGTAGATAGAGAGTATGAGAGTAGTAGTTCAAAGAGTGAGTGAAGCAAGTGTTAAGGTTTCAGAAAAAATCGTTGGGAAGATTAATTATGGTTATATGCTGTTAGTTAGTTTTACAAATGGCGATACAAGTAAGAATATTGATGATATGGTTAAGAAAATAATTAATTTAAGAATTATGGATGATGAAAATGGTGTAATGAATAAGAATATTTTAGATGTTCATGGTGAAGTTTTATCAATTTCCCAATTTACCCTTTATGCCGATACTAAAAAAGGCAATCGTCCAAGTTATATTAATGCCTTAAATCCTCATGATGCAATTGAGTTATATAAAGAATTTAATCAAAAAATGCGACAATTTTTAAAGGTCGAAGAAGGTATTTTTGGTGAATCAATGCAAGTCAGTCTTGTAAATGATGGGCCTATAACGATTCTTTTAGAGAGGTGATCGAATGAAGTTTTTATGTATTGGTCAATCAGCTTATGATATAACACTACCAGTTAGTAATTATCCCATTGAGAATCATAAAATAAAAATTGGTAATACCAAAGTTGAATGTGGTGGGGGATCAGCTAATAATTGCGCTTATTTGCTTGGTAAATGGGGATGTGATGTGCATTTTATAACATCTGTTGGCCAAGATATTTATGGACATCGTCTAAAGAAGGAACTTGAAAGTGTTAATGTTAATACGGATAATTTAATAGAACTAGAAGGAATTGAAACAACAACAAGTTATATTATTGCCAATCTTAGTAAAGGAACAAGAACCATCATAACTAATAAAGATCCATTGATGAAATTTAATGGTGATATATCCCATATAAAGCCTGATATCATTATAAGTGATGGAAATGACGATGAAGTTGTTTTAAAAACTATTTTAAACAATCCACAAGCTATTAGTATTTTAGATGCTTCTAAAATATTGGGAGGCGTTGTGAAGTTATGTCGTTATGTTAATTATGTTGTTTGTTCTTATGATTTCGCTAGAGATTATACCCATATAGCTTTTAAACATAATGATCTTGAAAAGTTAAAAAAAGTGCATGCTAAATTGGTAAATGATTTTAAAACAAATGTCGTTATAACACTAGAAGAATTTGGATCTTTTAGCTTGATTGATGGTGAATATAGATTAGTGCCAAGTATTAGTGTTAAAACTTTTGATACAACTGGGGCTGGTGATATATATCATGGAGCGTTTGCTTATTTTCTAAGTCAGCATATGCCTCTTTATGATGTTATGCGCTTATCAAATATCGCTGGGGCTCTGTCAACAACCAAAATAGGAAGTAAAAATAGTATGCCATCTTTAGGGGAAGTTATAAATTATGATGCAAGATAGATATCCAACACTAGATTTGCATGGCGAATATTCTGGATCAGCCAAAGTGTTGACAGAAGAATTCCTAAATGATAATATAAGTCTACATAAGCAATACATTTGTATTGTTCACGGAATAAGTGGTGGAGTTTTGAAAAAAGTCGTTTATGATGTTTTAAAAAATGATAAACGCGTTTTAGAATATAAGATAGATTATTTTAATGCAGGCTGCACCATTGTCAAATTAAAATAAGGAGAGATATGAGTAAATTAGTTGTTATTTCAGGACCAAGCGGTGTTGGAAAAGGAACAGTTGTTAAGTTATTACAAGAAAAATATCAAGAAGAAAGAAGAAAGTTATATTTATCAGTATCATGCACAACCCGTGCACCACGTGAAGGTGAAAGAGAGGGTGTTCACTATTACTTTATTAGTGAAGAAGAATTTAATAACAAAATAAAGCACAATGACTTCTTAGAATATAATCAATATGGAACTGGCAAATATTATGGAACACCTAAAGACAAGGTTATTGATTATTTACAAAAAGGTTATGATGTTATCCTAGAAATTGATGTTAATGGTTATAAACAAGTATGTCAAAATTATAAAGACTGCATTGGTGTCTTCATTATGCCACCAACTATTGAAGATCTTGAACGTCGTTTACGTGATCGCAAAACTGAGACCGAAGAAGCCATCCAAAAACGTTTACAAACAGCCCAAGCAGAACTATTAACCAAAGATTTATATGATTATGTAATAGTTAATGAAAATGGCAAAAGTGATGAGGCTTGTAAAAAATTATACAATATAATGACAAAGTAACATAATTGTTACTTTTTTTCATATTTAAAGATAAATTGATGTTATAATAAACACATTTGAGGAATTATATGCAACAAAATGATATAACTAAATTATTTTATGAAAAATTTAATATTTTAATCGATGATAGTAGTTTAATATCAGGTCTTAGTGCCTATCAAATTGCTAAAATAAATGTTCACCATATAAATAATATTTTTAAATTAACAAAGTTATATATAGATAACGATATCTTATGCTACCTTATAAGTATTAAATTATACTTCGTTTTTGGCTATGAGCGGTCGCTTAATATATTAAAAGGTTCATTTGGTTTAATTGGTAGAGTATTTTTAGAAAGAATAGAAAATATTGATGTTACAGATATTGATTTTATTCAAGAAGGAAGTAAATATCTTCCTAATATCAATCGTCGTTTTATAAATTTTATGTTTGAAAGACCTTCTAAAAATCATTTTATTGATATGTTAAATGATAAAAATGGTTTATTATATAAAAATTTTGATTATGTTTATAATCATTTTAAAGAATTAAATGCTAGTTCTAAGCATGTTTCAATGAAACAAATTATAAAGGTTCTTGATGGATTAAAAAACGATTTTCGTAAGGAGCTTATTCCTCCTAATTGTTATAGATTATATGATGATGAAATCTTAAAAGATATTATTTTAGGAAATAATACTATTTATGATGCTAAGCAAATTTTAAAGGAAGTTTGTTTAATATATACTAAAATGCAAAGAAGAGTTGAGGCAAGTATCCCCTATGTTTGTGGATTGGTTGATAATTTATCATATGAGATGATGAAATTAGATGATCCAATCTTTTTTACCCTTGGCTATCAAACATCTTGTTGCTTTAGGACTTTATATATTGCACATGAACACTTATTATATGCATCCTTATGTCGTAATGGACGTATTTTATTAATTCGTGAAGGAAAGAAGGTTTTAGCGTTCGCATCCTTAAAAAGAAATGGTAATGTTTTAATTGTTAATAGTATAGAATATGATAAAACTAAATATTCGGATTATCAAGACAAGATTATTAGAGCTTTTAATGCAGCTATTTGGAATATTATTAAAACTTGTAATGAAAGTAGTGAACCACTAAAAGTGGTGGTTATTGGAAGAGATTCAATTCTAAAACCAAAGACAACATTGTGGCCTAATGATATAAAAACACCAACAATATATGAGCGTGATGACGATACCTATCAATATACCGATATCTATCATTTAAGTGTTGAAATAATATATAAAGATCCAAACTTTGCTTTGCGTGACATATATGTAAAAAATCCCTCTGTATCTTTCCAAGATCCTCTAGATACAATTAAATGGAAGCTTAAAGATGAATTAGACAGTGATACATTAAATATTATTAAAGGCATTGATTATGAAAGTAATAGAACTTTTACGGATGTTAGTAATATAGATAGTATATGTTATTGTAAGTATTTTTATTTAATATTAAAGGATAATAAGCTCATTTTCAGTAACTCTTTAAATTATGATGAAAGATATGTAAAAATGTATTTATATTTAAAGAATTATTTGGAAAATTTAAGTGTTAAAACACTAAAACTAATTATTTAAAAATTATTATTTTCTTGATATACTATTGTTACTAGAAGAAGGTGCTGTATGAGTAAAATTAATATAATGAGTGAGGATTTAGCGAATAAGATTGCCGCTGGTGAAGTTGTTGAAAAGACAATGAATGTTGTTAAGGAATTGGTTGAAAATTCAATTGATGCCCAAGCGACAATTATTAAAATTAGTTTGATTGATAGTGGTGTTAAAGAAATAAAAGTTGTTGATGATGGTGTTGGTATGGATAGAGAAGATGCGACGCTTTGTTTTTCAAGACATGCTACATCTAAACTTCATAGTTTAAATGATTTATTTAATATTTCGTCTCTTGGTTTTCGTGGGGAAGCGTTACCATCCATTGCCAGTGTTTCTAAAGTTTTGCTTCAAACTAGTAATGGCGAAGTAGGAACGGAAGTTTTAATAAATGGCGGAAAACTTTTACAAGTAGGAGATTCACCTATTCGTAAGGGAACATCCATAACTGTGAGCAATTTGTTTTATAATACACCCGTGCGACTTAAATATTTAAGAAGTTTATGGACAGAGCTTGCTAACATTACAGATTATGTTAATAAAATGGCCCTATCTTATCCTAATATTAAATTTGTTCTTGTAAATAATGAAAAAGAACTACTTAATACGGATGGCAGTGGTAATTTATTAAAGGTTATAAATGCCATATATGGTCTTGCTACGACGAAAAAGATGGTTTTAATTGAAGGAAAAAATGATGATTTTCAAATAGTAGGTTATATGTCATATCCCGAAGTTAGTCGTAGTAATCGTAACAGTATAACTATTTTAGTAAATAATCGGGTCGTTAAAAATCAAGAAGTTATTAAAACTATTTGTGAAGGATATCATACATATATTCCAGAAGATCGTTTCCCGGTCTTTGTTATAAATATTATCGCTGATCCTTATTTAATTGATGTTAATATTCATCCAACCAAAATGGATGTTAAATTCTCAAAAATAGATGATTTAAAAAATCTTATCTTTACAACTATTCAAAAAGAATTACAACATATGTTACTAATTCCAGAAATTGATATTAATACTGAGAATGTGCTTAAGGATATTTCTTCAAAAAAGGTTCCAGAAGTTTATTATGAAAGTCCTAATGATAAAAATGTGGAAGAATTAAAATTTGCTTTTTCGGTTAATGACGAAAATGAAACATATTTGAAAAATCGTGAAGAATTAAATGATGTTAAAAAAAGTGATATTGGCATTAAGCAAGATGGTGATGTTTTGGTTATTAATAAAAATGTGCGTGCCATAAAACCCATTCATCCGGTTGGTGTTGTTTATAATACATATATTATAGGTGAAAATGAAGATGGTATGTATATAATTGATCAACATGCTGCAGCTGAACGTATTAACTATGAAAAATGTTATAAGGCTTTAACTAATCATAGTGCCAATACTATTGATTTATTAATTCCTATTACCATAGAATTGCCATCAAACGATTATATTATTTTAAAAGAACATTTTGATATATTAGATAGACTTAATTTTAAATATGAAGAGTTTGGAATAAATACGTTGGTTATTAGAAGTCATCCAACATGGTTAAAAGATTATAACTTAAATGAGGCAATTAGAAAGATAATTGATATTATTATTCATACAGAGGACTTTTCAGCTCGTAAGTTTAATGAACGTTTATCCATGACAATGGCCTGTAGAATGAGTATTAAAGCGCATGACGCCCTTACCCAAGATGATATGGAATATTTATTAAATACGTTAATTACTATGGATAATCCTTGGACTTGTCCTCATGGTAGACCAACGATTATCACTTATTCAAAATATGATTTAGAAAAATTATTTAAGAGGTCAATATGAAAAAAATAATTGTTATAGTAGGGCCAACCGGTGTTGGTAAAACAAAGTTAAGTGTTTCACTTGCTAAAATGTTAAATGGTGAAATTATAAATGCCGATAGTATGCAAGTATATCAAGGACTTGATATAGGAACCGCTAAAGTAAAAGAATGTGAAAAAGAAGGTGTTCCCCATCACTTGTTTGATATATGTTCACCAACTTTTGATTACAATATTTATAATTATCAAAGCGATGCAAGAAGCGTTATTGATGATATTTTAAAAAGAGGTAAGTGTGCGATTTTAGTAGGAGGTAGTGGTCTATATATTAAAAGCGCTCTATATAATTATCAATTTCAAGATGAAAAATTTCATTCAGAATTTACTAATATGACAAATGAAGAATTAAAACAAGAAATAGCAAAATATTATGAGACTAACATTCATGTTAATAATCGTAAACGCTTAGTGCGTGAACTTAATAAAATTAGAAATAATAATCAAATATGCAAGACAATTAATGAAAAAATGTATGATTTTGTAACGATAGGTCTTACGAGTAATCGTGAAAAATTATATGATGTTATCAATAAACGTGTTGATAAAATGGTAAGTGAAGGCCTAGTTGAAGAAGTCTTGGCGTTATATAAAAATAATATTTATAGTAAAGCTATTATGACTGGTATTGGCTATAAAGAATTATATCGCTATTTTGATAAGGAATTATCTCTTGAGGAAAGTCTTGATTTAATTCGTAAAAATTCACGTAATTTCGCTAAACGTCAATGGACCTTTTTTAATCATCAAATGGATGTTAAATGGTTTAATGTTAACTTTGATGATTTTGATAAAACCATTCAAGAAGTATATGATTATGTTGTAGGCAACTAGCAAAATATTATTTGAAAATGTTAACGATTATGTTTTCTTTTACCCTTTTGTGTGATATATTATCATAGTAGTAGGTAGTAGTTATGGATGTTATTAAGTATATTGTGTTGGTTTCTATACTAACCATTTTGTTAGTGGTTTATTGCGTGTATGTCATTATCGATGAGCGTAAGAAAGTCTTTTATTATAAAAAAATATTGTCATGGGATACAGAGTATGGTAAGTATCAAACAATGTTAAAAAGGCAGAGAATAGTCATTTTAAAAAGATGGTGGCAATTATTTTATCTTAAAATGTTGGTAAGGGTAAAAGGAGCATTTTCATGGAAGAAGTAGTATTTTGGCAAATAATCTTTTTATTCTTAAGTGGTCTTACTGTCATCGCGGTGATTATGTTTCATTTAAGAAAATATGAACATAATTTGTATGATGATTTATTAAGAGATTTAAATAAAGAAAAAGAAGAGAATCTTGAAATGATTAAAATAGGCGATAAAAAAATAAATAAATTAGAAAAAGAAATAAGAAAGTGTAAAAAAATATTGGGCTTTAAACTTAATGATTAATGTTAAGTAAAAAAATGTCAAAAACATTGTTTAGGCATATAACTTTTGCTATTCTTAACTTGGTGATGAGTAGTGGCAAAATTATACTTTTTTTATGGAGCGATGAACTCTGGCAAAACAACAAGAATTATTCAATGTGCATACAATTATGAAGAACAAGGCATGAAGGCTATATTAATGAAACCTAAAGTTGATACTAAGGGTAATGATTATGTTGTTTCACGAATTGGTGCTAAGAAGAAAGTTGATTTATTGATTGATGCTAAGGCTAATATTTATGATATTATTGTTGAAAAATATACTAATGTTGACTTATTTATTGTGGATGAGGCTCAATTTTTAAGTGAGAAGCAAGTTAATCAATTAATGGATGTTGTTATTGATTTAAATATTCCAGTAATGTGTTATGGCTTACGAACTGATTTTCAAGGAAAGCCTTTTACTGGTAGTCGCAGACTTTTAGATATTGCACATGAATTAACCGAGATTAAAACTATTTGTGAATGTGGTAAGAAGGCAATGTTTAATGTGCGCTTAATTGATGGGGTAGTGCAAACAGAAGGCGATAGTGTAGCTATAGATGGTGAAGGCAAAGTTACTTATACCGTTGCATGTGCTAGATGTTTTCGTCTTAAAACAAGAAAAAAATTTGATGAAAGATAGGCCTATATAGGTCTTTTTATTTTATGGAGGGAATATGAATTTACATATTAGAAAGAAACTTTTTTCTTTATTAATGGCTTCTTCTATTGCACTAACATCTTCTTCATATGGTGAAATTGTCAATACCAATGATGAGGTTAGAACTATTCAAAATGTTAATATGCGACTTTCACCTTCTCTTGATGGTCAAATAATATCACACATTAATAAAGATGAAGTTATTTATAGAATTTTTAGGGATGATAATTGGAATTTAATATTATACAACAATAAATTAGGTTATGTTTTGGGCGATTTTATTGAAAAGACTGGCATAGCGGTGGAAGACGTTGAACACTATTCATGTTTAGATAAAATAATGGCAACTTGCAAAGTTAATATGCGCATATCGCCAAGTCTTGATAGTCAAAAAATAGGTAGTGTTGCTCCTTCCGCTGTCTGTTCAGTGCTTGCTAAGACAAGTAATGGTTGGTATTTGATTAAGTATCAAAACAAAATTGGTTATTCATCTTGCGAATTCTTTATATCAGTTACAGATTATGTTAATACATTGTTTCCAGAGGTTAACCTTAATGAAATAAAGCCTCTTTATATTGCATACGCTACAAGTGGATTAAATGTTAGGATTAGTAATAGTAAAGAGTCATATAAAATAGGAGCGTTAAGCAAATACGAGAGTATGATTGTTTTAAAAGAATTAGATGATTGGTATTTTGTGCAATATAATGGTTTTAATTTTGGCTATGTTATGAAGGAATGGACTAAAAAGATGGAAGGGGTGTTTGTCTTAATTGATATAAGTGAACAAACATTATGGCTTTATCATGATAATGAAGTTATCCTTGAAACTTCCGTTACGACTGGTAAAAGTGATACGCCTACTAATATAGGTTTATTTAAAATTTATGCTAAAGAAGAAGGTCGTTATTTAACTGGTGAAGATTATAAGAGTTGGGTTAATTATTGGATGCCTTTTGATGGAGGTATTGGCTTACATGATGCTTCATGGCGTAAGAAGTTTGGTGGCGATATTTATATTATGCATGGTAGTCATGGATGTGTTAATATTCCTAAAGAATTAGTGCCAACTATCTATGATAATGTTAGTGTTGGCACTAAAGTTTTGGTTCATAAATAATTTTGTCAAAGATATTTTAAAGTTTGATTTGATATAGTATAATATATTAGAGGTATAAAGTATGAATTTAGATATGCTAAATAATGAACAAAGAAAAGCTGTCACATTGATAGATGGCCCCTTGCTTGTTGTAGCAGGAGCTGGAAGTGGTAAGACACGAGTATTAACAAGCAGGATAGCTTACATGATTGAAAAAGGAATAAGTCCTTTTAATATTTTAGCAATAACATTTACCAATAAAGCGGCTAAAGAAATGCGTGATCGAGTTATTGGACTAGTAGGGGATGCTGCTTTAACCATGCAAATTTCGACATTTCATTCCTTTGGTCTTAGAGTAATTCGCGAAAATTATAAAGAATTAGGACTTGAAAATAACTTTACTATCTTTGATAGTGAAGATAGTCTTGCCATTATTAAGCGAATTTTAAAAAATATGAATGTAGATACTAAACAGTTTCCACCTAAAAATTTCAAAAATAGTATAAGTTCCCTTAAAAATGAATTGATGGATTGGGAAGGATTTAATAAATATATTAAGAATGATTATGATAGATTATTGCAAGAAGTATATAAAAGATATTCTAAAGAACTATTAGATAATAATGGGGTTGATTTTGATGATTTATTAGTTATGCCTATTATTTTATTTAGAAAAAATAAAGATATACTTGAACATTATCAAGATAAATTTAAATATATTTTGATTGATGAGTATCAAGATACCAATGAAGCTCAATATGTTTTAACAAAAATGATAAGTAAAAAGTATCAAAATATTTGTGTTGTTGGGGATTCTGATCAAACAATATATGGTTTTAGAGGCGCTAATTTTAAAAATATTTTAAATTTTGAAAAAGATTATCCAACATGTTCAACGATTGTTTTAGATAAGAATTATCGAAGCACTAAAAATATATTAGACGTTGCTAACAGTGTAATAAAAAATAATGTTAATCGCTATGACAAGTATTTAATTTCTGTCTTAGGCGATGGGGATAAAGTAACATACTATCGCGCTCGTAATGGTCTTGATGAAATAAATTATATAATTAATGAAATAAATGGTATTATCAAAAATAATGTATCGTATGATGATATTGTCATATTATATAGAACAAATGCACAGTCAAGAGCGTTTGAAGAAGCGTTATTAAAGCATAATATACCGTATAGAATTATTGGTAGTGTTAACTTTTATTCACGTAAAGAAATAAAAGATTTGATTGCTTACTTAAAATTAATTAATAATCCACGCGATTCTATAAGTCTTCTTCGAGCTATTAACACTCCAAAGCGAGGTATTGGTCAAAAAACGATTGAAGATTTAACAAAGAAAGCCGAGGGGAATGAAACTAGTTTATTTGACGTTATTGAAAGTGGTAAGGCGTTAGAATTTAAAAAATTAATTAATGAATTAATCGATGCTAGTAGTGATTTAAGTTTAACCGAACTTGTTGACCTTGTTTTAGAAAAATCAGGCCTTAAGAAGGAATTAGAAGATGAAAAATCACTCGAAGCCGATTTAAGACTTGATAACCTAGAAGAATTTAAATCTATTACGAAAGCTTTTGAAGAAAAATATGGTGTTATTTCACTTTCAGACTTTTTATACGAAGTCGGTTTAATTAGTGATAATACGGAAATTACTGATACATCTAATAGAGTTACATTAATGACGGTGCATGCTGTTAAGGGCCTTGAATTTGACTATGTTTTTGTTACAGGCCTTGAAGAGAATTTATTCCCACATAGTAATTGTTTAAATGATGAAAGTGAAATAGAAGAAGAAAGACGTCTTTGTTATGTCGCTATTACAAGAGCTCGTAAAAAACTTTATTTAACGAATGCTTGTATGCGTGTTTTATATGGTATGGATCAAGTTAATGGTGTTAGTCGTTTTATAAATGAAATAAATAAAGATGATTTAGATATCGTTAGTAGTAATGAAAGGGAGGCTTATAGAGAAAAAACAAATAATAATTTAAACAAGGTAGTTAAAGTTGCTAATAGCAATTGGACTAAGGAAGTAGTCGATGACTATCAAGTTGGGGATTTTGTTTATCATGATAATTTTGGAACAGGTAAAGTATTAACAGTTACAGATACAATAGTAAAAGTGGCTTTTAAAATGCCATATGGAGTAAAAACGTTAATGAAAAATCATAAAAGTTTAAGGAAGGTGTAATGATGAAGAAGGATTTAACATTAGTTATTTTAGCGGCTGGTATGGGGAGTCGTTTTGGAGGATTGAAACAAATAGAACCAGTAGGTCCTAATGGCGAATTTATTATTGATTATTCAATTTATGATGCCATTAGAGCTGGTTTTACTAAAGTCGTTTTTGTAATCAAAGAAGAAATATATGATGTTTTTAGAGAGACCATTGGTAAACGTATTGAAGAAAAAATTAAAGTTGAATATGCATTTCAAAGATTAGAAGATATTCCAGAAGGTGAAACACTACCAAAAGATAGACAAAAACCATGGGGAACAGCTCAAGCCGTTTTATGTTGTAAGGATAAAGTATCTGGAAATTTTGTAATGATAAATTCAGATGATTTTTATGGACGACATGCCTATAGTGAAATTGCTCAATTCTTTGATGAAAATCATGATGGTGAATATGCTATGGTCGGTTTTAAGGTTATTAATACGATGACACTTAATGGTAGTGTTAAACGTGGTGTGTGCCAAGCTAAAGATAATTATTTAACCGAAATAATTGAAAGTTCTGTTGAAAGAGTAGATGAAAAAATTATAGCATCACCACTTTCAGGCATTGCACCATTTGAAGTTTCAAAAGATTCTTTAGTTTCTATGAACTTCTTTGGTTTCACTGATAAAATATTTGATACCTTAAAAGAAGACTTTAAAGAATTCTTTAAAAATAATCATGATGAATTAAAAGGAGAATTCTTAATTCCTGATGTTGTCTTTGATGAAATAAAACGTGGTAAGAAAGTTAAAGTATTAAAGTCTCACGATAAATGGCTTGGCGTTACTTATAAAGAAGATAAGGATTTTGTTGTTCGTGAGATTAATAATCTAATTGATAAGGGCGAATATCCAAGTAATTTATGGAAATAATAGAAAAAGGTGATAATGTGCAAGAACGCATTCAAGAATTAGTTAATATAATAAATGAAGCTAATTACAATTACCATGTTTTGGATAATCCAACAATTACCGATCAAGAATATGATAAATATTTAAAGGAATTATACGAATTAGAAGAAAAATATCCTGAATATGTTATGGATGACTCACCAACTAAAAAAATTGGTGGTGTTGTTTTAGATAAATTTTTAAAAGTTGTTCATGAAAAGCCTATGATGTCATTAAGTGATGTTTTCTCATATGAAGAAATTGAATCATTTGATAATCGTATTCGTAAAGAAGGAATTAAACCCCAATATGAATGTGAACTTAAAATCGATGGTTTGAGTGTTTCACTAAAATATGAAAATGGACTTTATAAATCAGCTGCTACGCGTGGTGATGGCACGGTTGGTGAAGACATAACTGAAAATGTTAAAACCATTAAAACTGTTCCTTTAAGACTAAAACAAAATGTTACCATTGAAGTTCGTGGCGAAATATTTATGTCTAAAAACACTTTAGCTGAACTTAATAAAGTTCGTCTTCAAAATAATGAACCAATTTTTAAAAACTGTCGTAACGCAGCCGCCGGCTCTATAAGACAACTTGATAGTAATATTGCTGCTAAACGTAATTTAGAAGTATATATATATCACTTACCTAATCCTGAAGATTATAATTTAAAAACACATGATGATGCTTTAAAATTTATGAGTGATTTAGGCTTTAGAACTAATCCTAATAACCGCTTAGTTGATAGTGTTCAAGAAGTTATTTCATATATTAAGGAAAAATCTTTAATAAGAGATAGTCTACCATATGATATCGATGGTGTTGTTATTAAATTAAATAGTCTTGCTGATCAACAACGAATGGGCAATACGATTCGTTATCCTAAATGGGCAACGGCTTATAAATTTCCAGCTTTAATTTCATATACCAAATTAAAAGATATTGTTTTTACCGTTGGAAGAACAGGACAAGTTGTACCTAATGCTATTTTAGAACCAGTAACAGTAATGGGTTCAACTATTTCTAAAACAACTCTTCATAATGAAGATTTTGTGCATGATTTGGATTTACATATAGGCGATATTGTTGGTATTAAAAAGGCAGGCGACGTTATTCCGGAGGTAGTTTCTGTTTTAAAAGAGCGTCGAACGGGAGAAGAAATACCTTTCAAAATGACCGATAAGTGTCCAATATGCGGTAGCACTTTAATAAGAAAGAGTGAAGAAAGTGCCTATTATTGTGTTAATCCAACTTGTGATGCTAAAAAAATTGAAGGACTTATTCACTTCGCATCTCGTGATGCCATGAATATAACCGGTTTTGGTGATCGCATAATTGAAGATTTTTACAATTTTGGATATATCCGTAAGGTTAGTGATTTTTATCATTTAGATAAGATTAAAGAAGAGTTACAAGAACTAGAAGGTTTTGGTCAAAAAAGTATTAATAATATGCTTAGTGAAATTGAAAATAGTAAAAATA
The DNA here is from genome assembly GCA_934167885.1 of uncultured Bacilli bacterium. Taxonomy (GTDB): domain Bacteria; phylum Bacillota_I; class Bacilli_A; order RF39; family UBA660; genus RUG12783. The sequence continues at coordinate 24,263 of CAKPMB010000002.1, read as the reverse complement.
ATTCTTTAGAAAGACTATTGTTTGGTTTAGGGATTCGTTATGTTGGCAAAAAAACGGCCAAAATATTAGCTATTAACTATATGAGTATGGATAATCTCTTAAAAGCTACTTTTGATGATTTAGTAGTGATAAATGATATTGGGGATGTCATCGCAAAGAGTGTCTATGAATATATTAATAATGAGAATAATATTAAATTAATTAATGAATTACAAAGTTTAGGTCTTAATATGCAATATCTAGGCAAGGTTGAATATAAGGAAGAATTCACTAATAAAACATTTGTTATAACTGGCACTTTGTCAATGCCACGTGATGTGTTGCGTAGTAAGATTGAAGAACTTGGCGGTAAGGTTAGTGAATCTGTAAGCAAAAAAACAGATTATGTTATTGTTGGTGAAAATCCTGGAAGTAAATATGAAAAGGCACAGAAACTAGCATTAAATATTTTGGATGAGAAGGCAATAATTGATATGATCAAGTCCTAAAAAGGCTCAAAGTATATTGACACTAAATGCCAATATGTTATAATATTCTCGCTGGAGGAAATTAATGAGTGCAAGAGTAAAATTGCAAAAACAAAATATTCTTAAGACTTTAATCAACAAGATTATGCTAAGAAGACGCAGTGGCTTTGGTGATTACAATTCATATATTATGTGCGAATATAGTTTATCAAGATTAACACATGATATAAATGATAATCACTATTACCATAATCCAGATCCTAATCTATTAAGAAATGGATATGGTATAGCTGAAGAATTTGAAACAAAGAAGCGTAGTCGCTAAAAAGACCAATTGGTCTTTTTTTGTAATTATTTTCTTTTTGTGATAATATATTAGCTTGGGTGGTTTATGGTTTATAAAATAATTTTATTAATTTTGGCAATTGTCATGCCTATTAGAAATACAATGAGCGAGGATAAAACACTTAATAGCGTTTTAGCTTTTAATTATAGTGATACGTTAGTTTTGAATGATAATCAAACAAAAGCCTCCGACAAACTTATGGTTATAAGGTCATTTAGTGGTCCGATGACAGCTTATGGTCCTGACTGTTATGGTTGTAGTGGGATAACTGCTAGTGGTTATAATGTTGTTAATAGAACAACGTATTATGATAAGGAATATGGCAATGTGCATATTTTAGCAGCCGATAGAACTATTCCTTTTGGAACTATTATAAGAATATCAGGTTTAAAAAAAGAAAAAACAATAACTGCTATTGTCTTAGATAGGGGAAGTGCTATTAGTTTTAGTAAAAAATCATATTTTGATTTATTATATAAAAGTGAAAAAGATACTAGTGACTTTGGATGTCAGTATGTTAATTTTGATATTTTAAGAATAGGATTTTAATGTTTTAAGACATAAAAATTTTTTCACAGCTAGTGGATAAAATAAAAAAACTTGACTTTTGATGTTTACTGTGCTATAATCTTAATACGAAATGGATAGAGTATCCGAAAAACTAGGGGTGGTTTTGATGAAACAAGGATATATTTTCGAATATCAGAATGAAAATGATTTTCGTAAAAAAGAACGTTCCGTAAGAAAGTATAATATGTTAGCATACAAAAAATTGACATTTGAATATTATCCTGAATTACGTAATGGTAATTTTTTAGGTAAGTTAGTTAAGGAAGAAGAAGGTATGAAAAGCTACGAATTAGTTTTACCAACAGATGAAATGTTTGTAAAAGTTCATGGTGAAATAACATTACATTATGTTGTTTATACTGATAAAAACATTATTCTTTTAACTAACATTACGCCAGAAGGAATCTTAGAAGAAGGACATCGTGCCGAATTAACAGCATATAAAGGTGTAATGATATCTAAGCAAAATCCAGAAAAAGATATGTTCAAGATTAACTTGTTGAATATGTTACAAAAATAAAGTCTATGTAGGGCTTTATTTTTTTGCAATTTTACACTTTTGATATTGATTTTTTTCATTAATGTATGGTATTATATTCAAGTAAGTGATACGGACCCTTAGCTCAGTTGGTTAGAGCATCCGGCTCATAACCGGGCGGTCATAGGTTCGAGTCCTATAGGGTCCACCACTTGCGGGTATGGCGGAATTGGCAGACGCGCTGGTCTTAGGAACCAGTACTTCGGTGTGCAGGTTCAACTCCTGTTACCCGCACCAATTTGATATTTACTTATTCAAGTTATATTGAATAAGTTTTTTTGTTATGTGGAAGAAATGAATAATTTTGATACATATAGATAATGGATAATTTTAACTTTCAATTAGAGGTTGAGTGATAAGCAAATTCTTATTTAGAATCACATCACCTTAAAATGAATAAACAAACTTTAATAAATTTATGTTATTCTATATATAGAACTGATATTTATTTAAATTTAAAAAATAATGAAGTTAGGTTGATCAAATAAGAAATTGCTGAATAGGAGGAATAATGGAAAGAATTTATAATAAACTAGTTAGAGATAAAATACCTGAAATTATTATAGCTCAAGGATAAACCCCAATAACAAGAGTTTTAAATGAAACGGATTATAAAGAAGAGTTGGAAAGAAAATTATTTGAAGAATGTAAAGAAGTAGTTGCAGCAAATGGTATTGAACGTATTGAAGAACTAGCAGATATGCTTGAAGTTATAAGAGCATTAGGAAAACTTGAAAACACAACAATAGAAGAAATTATGAAAATTGCTAGTGAAAAAAAGGCTAAGCGTGGAGCATTTAATGATAAGATTTTTCTTGAAAAAGTAATTGAGAGTAAAAAAAATGATTATTGTCTAAAAGATTAGTAATAATGAATTGAATTTGTTTAGACAATGTTTTGCTTAGTTAATTAAAACTTCTCTATATTCAGCAAATACATAATCCTTTCTAATTTTAGGTTTTCTTTGATTTCTTATTCATATATAAATTATTATTTAATCTAGAGCTAAATCAATGAAAAATAAGAGAATATCATGGAATAAAAGCACTGTCAAGATCATTGACTATACTTTAGTTTGACACTTAATATAAATCACTTAAAATAGACAAAAATTAAATTGAAATGACTTTGTTTTCATTTACTAATTTCATTATACATGCTATAATACAAAGCGTAGGACGTGTGTATAATATGAGTGATAAAAATATAGAAAAAGGTATTAAAAATAAAAGAGATAGTAAAAAAATGGCAAAAATAATTTTGATTTTATTTGCTATTGTTGTAATAGTTGGTGGTCTTTTAGCCGTGATGATTATAAGTGAAGAAAAAAATGAAGAAAGGATAAACAATATTACATTTTTTGTTTCAAATGATTATTCATATTTTGACACTACTATTGACGATTTATTTGATAAAGTAAAATATAGATATAGAGATGAAAATATTAATGCAAATTTGAGAGAATATAACGAAGGTGGTTATCAGTATGTAATAAAGTTATCTAATGGTGATGCTATATATATTAAAACAAAAAATAAAAAAGTTATTGAAATAAAATATGATTTTTCAAAAAATTTGGATGGGATGGAATTAGGCTTTTTTATTGGTGTATTTTCAGCAAATGCACTTCCAAATATTTTATATGATGACTTTAAAAATTGTATAAATGATGATTTTTTATCTTTAGATAATTTATTTAAAGAAGAAGAAACATCATATGTTTATAAACATATATTATACGAAATGCATTTAACTTTTGGATATTCAAATGATTATATTAATAATGCAACATTAATTATTAAGCCAACAAAAGAGGAAACGAACGAGGAATTTCAAGAAGTATTAAAAAATGAAAAAAAGAAAAAGTTAGCACAAAAAGAAAAAACTTTTACGGCTGGCACTTATACAGTAGGGATTGACATTGAACCAGGAAAATATAATATGATTGCAATAGCAGGCAGAGGAAATTGCTTTGTTTATAGCAGTTCTAAGGTTATAGAAACGTTTACACCTGGTGGAGACGATTGGGCTATAGATAATTATAAAAATGTTGTTTTAACAGCTGGTGGCACTATAGAAGTGACTAGTACGTTACAAATAAAGTTTGAGCCAGTTGATTAATGAAGTTTAAATGAGTTGCGTTATGAATATTATATTAATTGTTTATAAGATAAGTTATTTTATATATTCTTAGCAGGTATCAGTTTGATATTTACTTATTCAAGTTATATTGAATAAGTTTTTTTGTTTATAGGTGGAATATGATATTAAATGTAAGCGGTAGGACGGATATAATTGCTTTTTATACAGAATGGTTTATGAAAAGATACAGAGAAGGTTTTGTGGATGTTAGAAATCCTTTTAATCCTAAGATGATTAGTCGCATTGATTTTAATTTTGTTGATGCTATTTTTTTCTGCACTAAAAATCCTATTCCTATATTAAAATACTTAAAAGAAATTGATAAACCGATGATATTTCACGTTACCTTAACACCTTATAAAAAGGATATTGAACCAAATGTTATTTCTAAAATAAAAATAATTGAGGCTATAAAAGAACTATCGGGAATTATTGGTATTGATAATTTAGCTGTTCGTTATGATCCAATATTTTTAAATGATGAATATAATATTGAATATCATAAAAGAGCTTTTGCAAGACTCTGTTCATTGTTAAATGGTTCTGTTTCAACAATAATTGTATCGTTTTTAGACGAGTATAAAAATGTTTTGAAACATCAAAGTTCACTAAAAATAAGAGATTTTACGGAGGAAGATTATAAAGAAATAGGGCAAAGTTTTAGTGCTAAGGAAAATGGTATGAGAGTGCAAACTTGTTTTGAAAAGATAAATTTATATGAATATGGCTTTGAAAAAGGAGAATGTTCATCACTTGAAATGGCTTATCGCCTAACTGGTAGGTTATATAAAAAATGGACAGCTCGTAAAGATAAAATTTGTTCTTGTGCTCAAATGGTTGATATTGGCGTTTATAATTCATGTCCACATTTCTGTAAATATTGTTATGCTAATTACGATGAGAAAAAGGTAAGAAATAATTATCAACAGCATGCTCCAAATTCGTCATTACTAATTGGTAATATTATGAGTGACGATATTATCAAAGCAAGAATTAAATGAGGCTTTATTAGGAAATATAATGCGAATTTGCTTTTTTCACATAAAATGGTATAATAAGAGAATATTCGTGAGGTAGTTATGCAAGAAGAAATTTTAAAAGATATAAATAATCACTATCTGTTGCTATTAACAAAAAGTGATTTAGAAAAGAAAATTAAAGAAGATAATGAAAAAACATATCGTAAAATGCAGAAAAATGTTAAGTATAAGTCAAATGATTTTTCATTAAATATAAAATTGCAAGAGATTGAAAAAAAGATTGAAATGATATCACAACGTATTATTAATAGTTTTAAATATATGACTAAAGTTGAAAGTTCATCATTACAAAGTGTTCTTGAAACTGAAATTGAAAGTTATGATAGGCAAACTTTTGCTAATAGTCAAAAAATTGAATTATTAACGATGGAAATAGAAAAAAATAAAGTAATTATTTCTAAAGCTAATGCAAGTAAGCAAAAATCTAAGAAGTATATTAATAATAATTTGCATCTTTTTGTCAGTGAATTACATGATGTTCAAGAAAAGTTATTTATAAAAATGAATTTATATAAAGAATATCATGATGTGTTAAGTGACATATTTGCTGATCATAAAACGAAAAAATTGACAAATTAGGCCTTTTATGTTATAATATGTGCCATCTAAGGGGGAATATTGGATGTTTACGGAAGATAATAATTTTTATGATGATAATCAAAATGGAAATTATGATAATGAATATAATAGTATGGAAATGGCAAGTGAACCATATGAAGAAGATGATAAAAAGAAATTTCCATTTAAAGATGTTATTATTAAAGTTTTAATAGTTTTTGGTTGTTTATTACTTGTTATATGGCTAGTTTCATTAGTAAAAGGTGGTAAGAAATCGGTTGTTTTAAATGATGGTCAAGTTTTAGAAAGTAATATTGAAAAGATACGTTTAGCGAGTGAAGAATATTTCTTTATAGGTAAAAATTATCCTACAAAGGAAAAAGATGAAAAAACTGTTTCTATAAGCGATTTGGGTATTCAAGAAGTAAAGGATTATAATGGTAAAGTATGTAATAATGATACTTCTTCAACATATGTTAAATTATTAAAAAGTGATATTGCTTATGAATTAACCATTAATTTAACTTGTCCAGAAGAGGTTAAAAACATTGTTTTCTATTATGATTTAAAAAATGGTAAATGTTTATCATGCAATGGTAATACTAAGATGGATGGTAGTTTGTCATTAGATGATGATAAAAATGATAATTCAAATAATTCTAACAATTCAAATAATAACAATGTTAACATATCATGTGATGATTGGTCATCATGGACAACAAACAAGATTAATGATGATAATGTTTTAGTTAAAACAAGAGTAATATTTAAAGGTTATAAAAAGACACCTGGTAATGTTGTTATTAACTATGGCAAATGGAGTGATTGGAGTGACACTTTAATTGTTCCAAATGAAACTCTTGAAGTTGAAACTAATAGTGAAGTAGCAAGTGCTTGGAGTGAAAATAAAACAACAACTAATCCTGTTACAGCATCTGATACCCTTAAAGTTTTAGATGTTCAAACAACTGGTGGTGGTCAAAGTTGTAGTAATGTTTCTACCAATGTTCGTGCTGATTTAACAGCAAGCACTTATCAACAATATATGGCTAGTGGTTTAGTTGTTAAATTAAATAAAGTTTATAATAAAAAAGTTAATGGTAAATATGTTTTATTGTATGATACAACCTATAAAAAATATACTAAGAAATGTTCTACTAATCCAACAGTTACAACATATACTTATCAAGAATTAATTAGCACTACTATTACTAAGTATCGTAGTAGAGCAATTATTAAAGTTCAAGAACGTGATACTGTTGATTATACAGATTATGTTGAAACATTACCAAATGGTTATACTAAAGTAGATGGTAGTGAAATAACGCAATATTCATACAAATATAATGTTTGTAAGTAAAGAATACTAGTAATAGTGTTCTTTTTTTTGTATAATTAAGAAGTGATGTTATGAAAATTGAATTAAATGATAAAGAGTATGATGTTGTCATTACAAGAAAAAGTGGTAATAAGAACATCTATATGCGTGTTAAGGATGATTTAAAAATATATGTAACAGCTAATAAATTAACGCCATCTAAATATATCTTGATGGTTCTTCAAAAGAATGAAAAAGCTTTAATTAAGATGATTGATAATGTTAATAGGAAAAATGCTAATAATTCTAAGTTTTTTTATTTAGGCAAGGAATATGATGTTATTTATACGAATAATAATGATATTACTCTAGGCGAGGATAAGGTGTTTATTGACAAAAATATTGATATTAAGAAATGGTATAAAAAGAAGGCTCAAATAGTTTTTAAAGCGGAACTTGATAAAATATACCGTAGTTTTCCTTATGATATTCCATATCCTAGTTTAACAATAAGAGAAATGAAGACACGTTGGGGAGTATGTAATACTAAAGATAAAAAAGTTACGCTTAATCTTTCTTTAATAAGGAAGGATTTAATATATTTAGATTATGTTATAGTGCATGAACTATGTCATTTAATATATGCTAATCACTCAAAAGATTTTTGGAATCTGGTAATGGAAATTATGCCAGATTGTAAACAAATAAGGAAGGAATTACGGTATGAGAAGTAAAATAATTGATGGTAAAAAATATAGTAAGCTTTTAAAAGAAGAATTAAAAGCTAAAGTTTCTAATATGGATATTAAGCCATCTTTAACAGTTATTAGCGTTGGTGATAATGCTGCAAGTCGTGTATATGTTAGAAGTAAAGAAAAGTGTGCTAATGAGATTGGTATCAATTATCAACATTTGCATTATGATGAAATTAGTGAACATGATTTATGTGAGGTTATAAATAAATTAAATAATGATAATCGAGTTCATGGTATCATTGTGCAATTGCCTCTTCCAAAAGGCATGGATGAAAATTTAATAGTTAATACAATAAAACCCGAAAAAGATGTTGATGGTCTAACTTTTGTTAATGCTGGCTATCTTTTGAATAATAAAAAAGGCTTAGTTAGTTGCACGCCTAAAGGAATTATGTATTTATTAAAAAAAGAAAACGTTTTGCTTGAAGGACAGAACGCAGTTGTTGTTGGAAGAAGTATTTTAGTTGGTAAACCAATGATGAATTTATTAATAAATGCTAATGCTACTGTTACTATGTGCCATTCTAAAACCCGTGATTTAGCGAAAATAACCAAAAAAGCTGATATTTTGATTGTAGCTATTGGTCAAAAGGAATTTATTAAAAGAGATATGGTAAAACGTGGAGCTGTCTTAATTGATGTGGGTATTAATCGCGTGGATGGTAAATTATATGGGGATGTTTTCTTTGACGATGTTTATGATAAGGTATCAAAAATAACTCCTGTTCCTGGTGGTGTAGGGCCAATGACTGTTGTTATGCTTATGGAGAATACTATTGAAGCATGTCTTAATCAGATAGAAAAAGATAAATAAACTTTAATCGGCTTATTTATCTTTTTTAATACCTTCTAAGTTAAAGGATGGAATAAAACTTTCACTTACAGTCTCATCTTCCTGACAGAAAGCATTTTCAATCCCTAAAGAAACGGCATAATCAACTATTTCATTGTATTCACTTTTACTAAGAGGAGAGTTTAATTCATCAAATGATACATATTTATTAGGTGTATATTGATTCATAATACTCATATAAATATTATCGTGGTAAGTGTTATAAAGATATGAAAGAACTTTCTTAGTATCATTAATATGGGTTGGTAGTATTAAGTGGCGCACAATTAAACCTTTTTTAATCATGCCATCCTCATCAAATTGACATGGTCCAGTTTGTCTATACATTTCTTCAAGACTTGCTTTAGCGTTTTCTAAATAGTTTGATGCTTTTGAATATTTTATAGCAAGACTATTATCAAAATATTTAAAATCTGGTAAATATACATCAATTATGCCATTTAACATTTTAATTGTTTCGATATTTTCATAACCACTACTATTATAAATTATTGGAATTTTTAAACCATTTTTTCTTGCTAATTTTACAGCTTTAATAATTTTAGGAACATAAATAGTGGGTGTTACTAAATTAATGTTATGAGCCTTTTTATTTTGTAATTCTAACATTATTTCGCTTAATCTTTTAATAGTGATATTTATACCATAATTATTAAAAGAAATATCATGATTTTGACAGAAACAACATTTTAAGTTACAACCTGAAAAGAATATTGCGCCACTACCGTTTTGACCACTAATAGGTGGTTCTTCATAGAAAAATAGTTTAGCAAGGCTTACTCTTATTTTATCACTTTCACCACAAAATCCTTTGTTTATATATCTATTAACATGACATTTTCTTGGACATAGACAACAGTCTTTTAATACATTTTTCATAAATCACCGTGATTTATTATACATAATTTTTGAAAAAGATGATACAACTTCTTAGGAATTTGATATAATACTTTAAGGAGGCACCATGAAGTATTATTTTATTGGTATAAAGGGAGCGGGTATGAGTACTCTTGCAAGTATTCTCTATGATCTTGGTAATGAAGTTATCGGATATGATGATTGCAAAGAATATAAATTTACGATGCGTGGCTTATTAGAACGTGGAATCAAAATATATGATAAAGATAATTTGCCAACACTTTCAAAGGATACAATTGTTACTTATACAGCCGCAATTAATTTAGAACATCATGAAGTTAAAAGAATGCATGATATGGGTTACAGAATAGTTCCTTATCATGAATTAATTGGCAATTTAACAATGAATATGGAAAGTATATGTGTATGTGGAACGCATGGTAAAACAACAACTAGTTTGCTCATATCTAAAATATTAAAGGGTTGTAATTATTTTGTTGGTGATGGTAGTGGTCATGGTAATAAGGATAGCCATTTATTTGTTTTAGAGTCATGTGAATATAATAAACATTTTTTATCATATCATCCATATAATGTAGTAATTACGAATATTGAACTTGATCATACTGAAACATATCCTAATATTGAGTGTATGATTGAAGCATATCAAGAATTTGTTTCCAAATGTCAAAATTTAGTTATTGCTTGTGGCGATGATGAAAATATTCGTAAATTAAAAATTAAGAAAGTTTTTTATTATGGTTTTAATGATGACAATGATTTAGTAATTAAGAATAAACAAGTATTTGCTAATAAAACGCATTTTGATGTATATTATCATGGTAATTTTTATGATCATTATAGTGTGCCAATGTTTGGGGATCATCTGTTAAGAGATGCTTTAGCCATGATTATGATTGGTATATTATATAATGTTCCTAAGGAAACAATCGAAGAAGTGTTAGATGATTATCATCCAGCTAAGCGTCGTTTTAATGAAGAAGTTATTGGGGATGTCGTTTTGGTTGATGATTATGCTCATCATCCTACTGAAATAAGGGTAACATATGATTCAGCTCATCAAAAATATCCTCATAAACCCGTTATCGCTGTTTTTATGCCAAATACTTATTCAAGAACTGAAGCCTTATTTGATGACTTTTGTAAATCATTGCGTTTATACGATAAAGTTTATTTAATGGAAATAAAGTGTGATCGTGAGTCAAGCAGAGATTACCCTAATATATCATCCACTAGTTTAGTTTTAAATATTCCAAATAGTGAGATGATTGATTTATCAACGTGTTCAAAGTTATTAGCGTATAAAGATGCTGTAATATGTTTTATGAGTTGTGCTAATATAAGTCCAATGATTGATAAATATAAAGAATTATTAAAGAAATAATGTATAAAATTAATCCTTTCAAACAATATAATTTTGAAAGGATTTTTATATGGCAAAGCATAAAGTAGAGATTTCAGGAATAAATACTAATAATATTAAAGTTTTAAGTGAACAAGAGACTAAAGAATTGTTTTTAAGATTGCAAGGTGGTGACGAGAGCGCTAAACAAAAATTAATAAATGGTAATTTGAAATTAGTATTAAGTATTTTACAAAAATATAGCAATAGAACGGATAATTTGGATGATTTATTTCAAATAGGGGTTATTGGGTTAATTAAGGCTATTGATAATTTTGATTTGAGTTATAACTTAAAATTAAGCACCTATGCTTGTCCAATGATTGCTGGTGAAATACGTAGATATTTGCGTGATAATAGTATGTTGAGAGTTAGTCGTTCGATAAAGGATTTAGCATATAAGACTATGCAATTAAGAGAGTTATTAACAAATAAATTAGGATATGTTCCAAGCGATGAAGTTCTTGCTAAAGAATTAGGCGTTAAAGAAAATGATATTGTAATTGCCACGCAATCTATGTATGATCCAGTATCAATATTTGAACCTATATATAATGATGGGGGAGATACTATTTATTTGTATGAGCAGTTAGAAGATGGTAAGAATGCTGATACTATTATGAATATTGCTTTAAAAGAAGCGTTTAAAGAATTAAATAATAGAGAACGTGATGTTTTGGATAAGAGATATATAATTGGTAAGACGCAGATGGAAATAGCGCAAGAATTAGGTATAAGCCAGGCTCAAGTTTCACGTATTGAAAAAGGAGCTATTATGTCTTTGAAAAAGGTATTACGATAATTAAAAAAAATAATTAACAAATGGTTGCATTAAAAAATAATATATGCTATAATAACCATTGTTATGGCGGTATTGGTGAAGTGGTTAACACGCCAGATTGTGGCTCTGGTATGCAAGGGTTCGATCCCCTTATTCCGCCCCAGATTAAAAATTACCCTTATTTTAAGGGTTTTTTTGTGTCTTAATTCATCTTACTATAGAAAACATGAAGGTAGTATGCTATAATTATGATGTTTATGAAAATTGTATTAATTTTAAGGATGTGAAATGATGTTTACACAATTTTTAGATAAGTATATTGATGATTTAATGAAAAAACAAAATGAAAGTCTAGATGAAGATAGAAAGAATTTGTTTAGTAAGAAAGATTACTATACAATGTTAAAGCCTGTGTGTGATGTTATTATAGCGTCTCCTGCATCTTCTATGTCTAAGTGGCGCGAAGAACTTTATCAAAAAAGTGGTATTGAAAATGAAATAAGAGATTTTTTTCTTCAAAAAAAGATTGTTTCAGGGGCTGTTATGAGTTATGGAACACCAAAGCATCAAGAGACAATTATTGTTGGAAATAGTGAAGAAGTAAAACTTGAAAATGGATGTATCGTTCCAAATGTTAATGAAATGCAAGCTGATACTATTTTTGATTTAGCAAGTATTACAAAGATTTTTACAAGTCTTTGCATTATGAATCTAGTAGAAAGAGGTTTTATTAATTTAGATGATGAAATACTAAAATATGATAAGCGTTTTGTTAATTTAAAAGGTGTTACCATCGAAGATTTATTATCATTTAACGTTCCTTTAATAACTAATGGTCGACTTAATGAAATGCCTTATGAAAAGGCGATGGAAGCTTTCTTTAATGTTTCTATTAATCATGCAAGCTCTAATCTAAATCCTTATACTGATTTAGGAATTATGGTTTTAAAGTATGTTATTGAAGCGGTTACTAAGGAGTCATATTATCAATACTTAGATGATACTATTTTAAAAAAATTTGCGATGGTTGATACTAATTATTTGATTCCATCTTATAAACTTAATCGTGTTGCTTCAAATAACTTTGCAACATCAGTTATGAAAGATGGCCATATTTTTATTGATAGTGGTGTTGATAAGGGAATAGTGCATGATCCTAAGGCCCGCCTTTTAGAATATAATGCAGGATTAATGGGACATGCTGGTTTATTTACAACAGCTTCCGATATGACTTCTTTGATGAAGGGCATTATAAATCATGAGGTTCTATCGGATGAATTTTTAAGAGAATTTGTTAAAAATAGACGTGGCAAGAAATATTATGATGAAAATGGTAATAGTAAGTATGTGCAATATTTTGGCTATATGACATATTCTAAACATCCTATTTTAAAGTATAGTGAGGTTTTTCATGCCTTATCAGGTCTATCATTCGCAGGGGCTGGTTTTACAGGAACTCAAATGACGGTTGATCCGCTTAATGAATTATATTTCTTTCTAGGATCAAATAGAGTTCATAACCGTTTGATTAGTATTCCTTCTGAATGCAAGGAAAAGATTCAAACTATAGATGGTGTTTCTGGAATATATGATAATGATAAACGCTTTATTGTTGATGCAAGAGATTTTGCTTATAAACGAGATGATGTGATTATTCATCCAATAATGCGCCTTTTAATGCAATATAAAATGCTCGAAGACGTTGTGGCATATTATAATATGGCCTTTTTAGAAGAAGAAACTAAAACAGTGCATCGTATTAAATAGGAGGATATATATGAATAAAAAGGGTTTTACATTAATTGAATTACTAGCTACAATGGCACTTATGACAATAATTATGTCATTTGCTATTCCTTCAATTTTAGGAATGATAAATGATAATAAAAAGGAAAAATACCAAGCTTATGAAAGAAGTAGTGTTGAATATGCTAAAGCATATTTTGAGGATGAGACAACGGTTGTTGGTCTTAGTGCTTTAAAAGAACACGGCTTAACATTTACGGAAGAATGCACAGGGTATGTGTCCATGCGTGAAAAGAGGGCTTATATTAAATGTGGCGATGAATATGAAACAGAAGGATATGATGAAAATAAGGCTTCATAAAGCATAAATTCATCATTTTTTCATATATTTAAGTATGAAAAAATTTAAAACGAAGCATCGCCCTAATTATCGCTTATTAATTTTGCCAATAATTATGTTAATTTTGGCTATTTTTCTGCTTTTTTGGCTAAGTTCCAATAATTTAAAAAACAGTCATAGCCATTTAATTGAGTATTTATGTATGGATTTAAAAATGGTTAAAGATGAAAAACCTAATATCTTTAATTATCTAATGGGTAATTTAGATATATTAATTAGTAATTATATGTTTATTAATGATAAAACGGAAACCAAAGTAGAGGTTACTAATAAAGTTTTTATATATAATACCCATGATGCTGAAAAGTATCAGGATGCAAGCGTTTTAGATGCTAGTATGATGCTATCAGCTGGTTTATTAAAGTATAATATTTTAAATGATGTATCTATAGATAGAGTAAGTGATACTAAAAATAAAGATTCATACAAAGTATCACGTTCCATTTTAGAAAAGGCTATATTAAAGGATAATAGTTATACCTTCTTTTTGGATATTCATCGTGATAGTGTTTCATCTAAATATACTAGGGCTTCTATCAATAATAAAAATTATGCTAAAATTATGTTTGTTTTAGGTCTTGAAAATAAAAACTACCAGGAAAACGAGAAAGTAATGCAAAAATTAAATGATTATTTAAATAAAAATTATCCAGGTATATCACGTGGTATTTATAAAAAACAAGGAAGTGGTGTGAATGGAGTATATAATCAAGATTTTCATCCTAATACTTTATTAGTAGAAATTGGTGGTGTTGACAACACCAAAGAAGAAGTTCAAAATTCGACAGCGGTTTTAGCTTTAGCATTATATGATTGCTATGGTGATATTCTTGCAAAAAAATATTAAAAAAATGCTTAAACCTTTAGCGTTAGTTATCGTTTTTTCCTTTCTTGGCCTTTATATATTTTACAATAATGGCTATTATGATAATCGAGTGCGTAAGGAAAAAGAAGAGATGGAACGCATGGTTTTAAAGTATGAAGAAGATCTTAAAAATGGTATTGATGTGTCTCTTAATGATTATAGTGTTAAAAAAGCTGATTATAGTAATAATTTTACAAAGTTAACCCTTAAAATTTCTAAAAAAATTGAAGATGGTCTCAAATATAGTATTAAATTTATTTTTAAAAAAATCAACAATATGGTAAGTGACTGATAGTGTAATTTGATTGAAAGAGAAAATAAATAATGCTATACTTATTATTGAGGAGTGTTTATGATGTATGATGTGTTAATTGTAGGAGCTGGACCAGCTGGTCTTTTTGCAGCATACGAATTGATTACTAAAAATAAAGATTTAAAGGTTTTATTAGTTGATCAAGGAAAGTTCGCTGAGAATCGTGTTTGTCCAATGAACAAATATGGAACTAAATGTAAAAATTGTAACCCATGCCAAATATTATCAGGATATGGTGGTGCAGGGACTTTTTCAGATGGTAAATTAAACTTTGTTCCTAAATTAGGAAAAAGTGATTTATATAAATATATGGAAAGTGATGATGCAGAAAAATTATTGAATGATACTGAAGAAATATTCAACAAGTTCGGTATGGATAGTGATGTTTTTCCAAGTAATATGGAAGAAGCTTTAAAGATAAAAAAAGAAGTAAGTAAAACCGGGGCTAAATTATTAATAATTAAGCAAAAACATTTAGGTAGTGATAACTTACCGGGTTATATTATAAATTTCACTGAATTCCTAAAAGAAAATGGTGTAACAATTGTTGAAAATACTCGTGTAGTTGATATTATTGATAATAAGAAAAGTTTTGATGTATTATGCAAGGTAAAAAAAGAAGAAGTTAAATATCAAGCAAAGTATGTTATTGTTGCCCCAGGTAGAACGGGTGCTAAATGGATTCAAGAATTAGCTGATGAATATAAAATACCATATTTATCACAAAGTATCGAAATTGGTGTGCGTGTTGAAGTAAGAAAAGAATTATTAGAGGATTTGTGTAGTGTAATATATGATCCATCAATTTTCATTAAAACAAAAACATATGGTGATGAAATAAGAACTTTTTGCACCAATCCAGGCGGATATGTAACGAAAGAAAATTATTATGGATATATTTGTGTTAATGGACATGCTTTAAAGAAAGTTAAATCAAATAATAGTAATTTTGCTTTCATTTCCAAAGTAAATTTAACAGAACCCGTTACTAATACGCGTGAATATGGTGAATCAATTGCCAAGATTGCTAACTGTTTAGGCGATTCTAAGCCTATTATCCAAACTTTGGGTGATTTGAAGAAATTTAGAAGAACTCGTGATAGTCGTTTAAGTAAGTTATTTATTACACCAACTCTTAAAGATGTTGTTCCTGGCGATTTAGCGCTTGTTATGCCTCACCGTATTATTACTAATATTATTGATGGCCTAGAAGCTCTTGATAAAATTATTCCAGGTGTTAATAATGATGAAACCTTACTTTATGGACCTGAGATCAAATTCTTTAGTAATGAAATTGAGACCGATAATAAATTTAAAGCTAGGGATCATAATATGTATTTTATTGGTGATGGGGCAGGTAAAGCTGGTAACATCGTTATTGCAGCTGCAACTGGTCTTGTAGCATCTCGTGATATTTTAGAGAGGTTATAAAATGGAAGAATTATACAAAGACTTTGAAGAAGCCAATAATAAACTTCATGATGTAATGCATGATTATCCTCTTTTTAAGGAAGATATTGATTATATTATGGAACATGATATTAAAGATATTAATGATTTATTAGAAAGAAATGATGAATATTATTTAAAAAAAGCTATTAAACAACTTAATAAATTAAGTGATGATATTAAAACGAGAAGCCTTTTAATTGATAATTTATATGATGAATTCGACAAAGAAGTAAAGAAGTGGAATGATGGTCATTTAAATAGAGGGATTAGTAATAGTGAATTAGATGATATAAATAGTTATATCAACAAAGCTAATGATCTTATTAATAATCATTCCGTTGAAGATATTAAAAAAGCTATTGAATTAATAAAGAAAGCTAATGAAAAATTAAAGGAATACTAAATAACCTTTAATTTTTTTTCATATAATAAAGTGGTGATTTATGAAAAGAAAAATAAAAATTCTTTTTATAATCTTGATATTAATAATATTGTTATCTTTTACTATTCTTAAGTTAATTACTAAAAATATAAGTCCAATAATGATGGAGTATAGTAAATCGAAAGTTAAGAGATTAGCATCTTTAGTTATCAATAAAGGAATTACAGATGATGTTTTAAATAAAATTAATACTCAAGAATTATTTATTGTTGATAAGAGCAATAATGAAGAAATTATAACAATAACACTTGATCCATTAATGGTTAATAGAATTGAATCAAGTGCCACTGATAAAGTAGAAAGTATTTTAAGTTTAATAGAGAAAAATGATCAAGAATTATTAGCAAAATATAATATTAATAGTGAATATTTTGTAATACCAAGTGGTATTGTTTTTAATAATGGTCTCATGGCTAATGTTGGTCCTCTAATACCTATTAAGATGAAGTTAATAGGTAATGTTAAGAGTGAAGTAATAACATCGTTAAAAGAATATGGTATTAATAATTCCTTAATAACTGTTTCGGTTAATATAACTGTTGAGTTAAAGGTTATTTTACCGCTTACAATTGATAGCGTAAGTATTACTAATAGTGTGCCTGTTGCTATTAAATTAATACAAGGGAAGGTCCCTAATTATTATGGTAGTAGTTTATATGTTGACAAAGAAAAAGAGTCAACTTAGTTGACTCAAATCAAGAATTTCGGTTTTATCATTATAATAGGTGTCATTCGTTTGATTTTCATTACTTATAACATTATTTATAGCTTGAATATTTTTGTTCTTTTCTTCTTTCATTAATTCTTTTTGTTCACGATATTCTTCTCTTTCAACAAGAGCATCTAATTCATCATCAATTTCAATAATTTTATAAATTTCTTCAAAAGTTGTAATACCTTCTAAAACTTTATTTAAACCATCTTGAAGAAGGGTAGTAACATCATCTGTATAAACTAATCCTTGTAATTGTTCACGACTTATTGAACTATCATTAATAGCATTTCTTATTTCATCATTTATCAGTAAAACTTCTTGCACAGCGATACGACCAGCATAACCATTACGGCATTTATCACAACTACCGTTAACATCCCAAATTTTATCGACATCTTTATTTAGTATTTCTTTAAATACTTTTTTCTCATACTGTGTAGTTTCTCTTTCTATTCGACAATGAGGACATAATTTTCTAGCTAATTTTTGAGAAACAATGCCAGTAAGAGCACTTGATAATAAGTAACGTTCAACATCCATATCCAAAAGACGTTCAATAGTGCTTAGGGAATTATTAGTATGGACAGTTGAAAAGACAAGGTGTCCAGTAATAGAAGCTCTAACAGCAATTTGCGCCGTTTCCGAATCACGAATTTCTCCAATTAGGATAATGTTAGGATCTTGTCGTAAGATGCTTCGCAAAACTCGACCAAAAGTAAGGCCAATTTCAGCATTAACTTGGACTTGATTAATACCTTCAATGTTCATTTCAATAGGATCCTCAACTGTAATAATATTGGTATCTTCTTTATTTAGGGTTTGAAGCATAGTATAAACAGTTGTTGATTTACCAGTTCCCGTTGCACCAGTTACTAAAATAATGCCATTAGGAACATTAATCATATGTTTGATTTTTTCAAGATTTTGACTCGAAAAACCAAGGCTTTCTAATCCTTCAGCACTCTTTGAATAATCAAGAATACGAATAACGATTTTTTCACCTAAATTAGTTGTAAGTGATGATACACGCATATCAAGATCAATCCCATTAATAATACTTTTAATCGCACCATCTTGTGGAAGACGTGATTCAGTGATATTCATATTACTTATTAACTTAATACGTGTAATTAAGTTTTTTTGATATAAAGGAGGCACAATCGCATGATTTTGTAACACTCCATCAATTCTAAGACGAACTTTTAGTCCACTATCACATGGATCAAAATGGATATCGCTGGCTTTCTTAGAAACGGCATAAATTATAATAGAATTTACGATATCAGCAATCTCTAAATTCTTAAAATCATATTCAAACATAGTGCTTCTCCTTTTATTCTTTTTTATTTTTCCCCTAGTATTTTAATATATTTTATTATATAATAATTCTAGTGAATAATCAAGGGTGATAGAATGAAAAAAATCAATAATAAAGGCTTTGCATTACTGGAAACAGTTATCGTATCAGTATTTATTGTTAGTATATTTACGTTTGTATATACATCAGTTGTGCCACTTATTGGAAGATATGAAGAATTAAGTCATGATTATAATATAGAGTCAGTTTATAAACTATATTATATAAGAGATGCTATTTATAAAGATAGTAATTATAAAAAGATTGTTAGTAGTAGATACAAAGAAATTAGTGTTGATGATTTTAATGATAAAAATTATTTTAATAGTCTTGTAACTTCATTGTTTGGTGATGATGAATATCGTATATGTTATATTCGTCTTCTTAAAAACAGAGCAAGTTCTGCTATTAATGATTTGTCGATTAAAGGATCTTTTAAAAAATATATTATAAATGTTTCTGATAAACAAACCTCATCGGATTATCAAAATTTTATTTTTTTAGAGTGGAATGGTAACTATGCTTATTTAGGATTAGCGGTTGATTTAAATGATTTGACAAATTATCAAGAACCTGAAACAATTGAAGACAATACCCATGTTGATACATCAGGTGCTTCTAAGCCACTTTTAATGGATGGTATGATCCCTATATATTATAGTTACGATGATAATGCATGGCATAAGGCTGATGTTACTAATAAATCAACCATTCATATGTGGTATGATTACAATAATTTAATGTGGGCTAATATAGCGTTAGTTAAAGAAGATAAACGTAGTGATATAAAAAATTATTCAGTTGGTGATACAATTTCTGAAAATGATATTATTGGTTTTTATGTGTGGATTCCACGTTTTGAATATTATATAGAAGGCGATGCTGGTCGAGGAAGCACTGATAAATCATTGCCTGGTGAGATAGACGTTAAATTTGTTGATACAAATTCTTCTAAATTGCACACTGAAAATAATGAGACATGGCGCACAGCAAGTGCTTTTAGCTTTGGTCAAGATGAACTAACAGGCTTTTGGTTCGCTAAGTTTGAAATGAGTAATAGCGAAAATAGAGGCTTTAGATACGAAAATAATGCGGTTCCTTATGTTATACCAGAGAGCTATTCGTGGACGGGTTTAAAAATAGCTGAAGGTTATAACATAATTCAAAAATTTATGAATGGTAGTTCTTCAGAAAAAATATATGGTCTAACAAGCGATAAATATACAAGCGATGCACATGTTATGAAAAATGATGAGTGGGGAGCTGTTGCTTATTTATCACAAAGCAAATATGGCAAATATAATAATCCATCATATACTGGTTATAAAAAGGAAGTATATGTTAACAATAGATCAGATCAAAACGGCTCAACTGTTATTACAGGATCAAGCGGAGGTTTCCCGGCGATTGCTTCTCCTGATGTTAATTTTGCTAAGGCTAATGTGGAATGTGCTACTAGTTCAAAAAATTCGAGCGCCGCTTGTTTTAAATATTTTGTAGAAGGTCAAGGGACAGGCGCTTCGACAACTGGGACTATCTATGGGGTCTATGATATGTCGGGTGGCATGCAAGAGTATGTTATGGGGATGGCTGGCAACGTTTCAAATACTACTTGTTCAAGTAAGGCTTATGTTGGTTTTGCCGATAATTTTACAGGATTTACTGGAATTCTTTCGGAATCAAATAAATGTCAAGAAGATGATAATCTTATAGCATTTCCAACTAACTCCAAATATTATAATATGTATACTGCCAGAGCGCTTTCCAAAGCTTGTGTAAATGAGAATGGCACAAGTAGTGTATGTTATTCACATGCGATGAGTGAGACAGCTGGTTGGTATGATGACTTCCATTCAAATATGGCACCACAGAACATATGGATTATTCGTGGTGGCCAAATTGAAGTATCATCTGGAATATTCGGTGTAATGGGCTTTAATGGTAGCACCAGTGAAGAAGGAGTAGTTAATACGGCTAACACAACTAGGCCAACAATAGTTGTTTATTAAAATGTTTGGCATATAATTATACAGGGGGATTATGCAATACGTCGTAAAAGAAAATGATACACTAGGTAAAATTGCTGATTATTATGGCATTAGTGTATCAAGTTTAATGGAAGCAAATGATTTAAGTGATACTATTTTAAATCCTGGCATGGTGCTTAAAATACCACTTGAATCATCGCTTACTTATTACAAAGTTAAAGATGGTGATGACTTATATACAATTGCAAGTAAATATGATATACCAGTTGAATTTCTATCTAAAATAAATGGTTTAAAAGTTGGTGAATATATATATCCCAATCAGGAATTAATTGTTCCTAATAATGGCAATAAAATATATTTAACCAGTAAAGGAGATAGTTTAGATGGTATTTCAAAGAAACTAAATGTTTCAATTGATGATATTGTTAATGCTAATAAAGGTATATATGTCTTAGAAGATCAATTAATAATTTATAAAAGTAAAAGTTAGAGTAGGTGAGATTATGATATTAAGAAAGCCATATGCTATATTGATTAAGTTTTTTAAATTAATTCACATTATAATGTTTATACTATTTATCTTTGTAGCGTATAAATTAAGTGTTATTTATCATTTTTTTAGAGAATTTGTTGTTAGTTCTACTTTTGTAAAGATTGAAAATATGGCTAGTTCTTATATCAATTTATCCCTCTTTTTAGTGCTTTTTGTTATTTTAATAGGAGCTATTGCTATTTATTATTTAATGCGCGAAAAAGAAAAACCTATTCTTTTTTATCGTTTACTAATAATATATAGTTTAGGTTTAATTGTTGCGTTAATTATATATTATAATTTCTTTAATAACCTTGAGTATAACTCATATAATCGTGTTACTATTTCCATATATCGTGATATCATCGCTGTATTCTATTATGTATCATATGCTTTTTTAGCCGTTTCTTTTGTGCGTGGTTTTGGCTTTGATATAAAAAAGTTCAGTTTTGAAAAAGATATTCAAAAACTTGATATAAAAGAAGAAGATCGAGAAGAGTTTGAATTATCCATAAAACTAGATAAAGAAAAAATAATAAATTATTTTAGAAGAGAGCGAAGGTTAGCAAAGTATTATTTTAAAGAAAATGCCTTAACACTTTTAATAATTCTAGGAATATCACTAATAGTTTTTGGTTTTATATTATATCGCAATATTGAAGAAAATATTGTTTATAATCAAGGCAATATTGTCTTAGCAGATAATCTTAATTTTAATGTATTACATACATATATTACTAACAATGATAAATATGGTGATAATCTAAATAGTAATTATGCCATTGTTAATTTTGATGTTTTTAATAATAATAGTGAGAAACTACAAATTGCCTATGAACGTTTTAGAATTGAAGTTGATAATAAATATTATTATCCCGTTAAAAATAAGGATGATAGTTTTAATGATTTAGGAACGCCTTATAAAAATCAATATATTAATCCATCTTTAAAAGAAACATACATTTTGATTTTTAAAATTGATAGTTACGAACCTAAAAAAATGGTTTTAGAGTTATACGATGGCATAAATGCTAATAGTGGTAATAATGCTTATTTATATCAAAAAATCAATTTAACGAAAGAATATTTTGATAGAAAAACCATTGGAGATTATAAAATTAATGATACTATTAATTTAAGTGATACTATATGGGATAAAGCAACTTTTAAAATTACTAATTACGATATCGCTAATAATTTTATTCATGAATATGAAAACTGTGTAGAAGATAAATGTGAAAAGCTACGCAAAGTAATTATTAGTAATAATTCTAAAGTGTTAAAGTTAAATTTAGAACATAGTGATATAGATATTGCTTTATTAGATAATTGGGCAAGTATTATTTATAACATTAGTGATAAAGAATATACCATAAATGCCAAAGACGCTAAGATGTTGTTTTATGACAATGATACTATATACTTTGAAGTTAGTAATAATATTGAAGACGCTAATATAATTAAGTTAAAGCTTAATATTCGCAATCGTTTATATACAGTCTTACTTTACGAGAATGATAAAAAAGAAAGTTAAACAATTCTAACTTTCTTTTTCTGTTAATTCACAAATTGCGATAACATAATTATCGATATCATTTAATAAGAATAGTTTTGTATTTTTACTAGAATAATTAATGCCGTTATTAAGATTTAATGAACAATCTTTAACATAGGCTACATTTAATCCTAAACATTTAATATATGCTTCTTTGATAGTCCAAATAGTGAATATTCTTTTGTAAAGATCATTTTCATCTTGCATTATATAATTATATTCATCTTGATTAGTCCATCTTTTGATAGTATTCAAAGAAATTGGTCTAACATGCTCAATATCAATACCAATTTGATATTGAGAAATTACACAAACAACATAGTCATGTGAGTGACTTATATTAAAATAGATTGTATTATCTTTTATATAAGGTTTACCATTAGTATTTATTAAAAACTCTGTTAAATCGTAATCAAAATTATTTTCCAATAACAATTTCTTTAATAAAATCTCACCCAAGATACTACGTTTTTTTTCTTCATCATTTAGAAGATTTTTAATATGCTCTTGTTTTTCTTCTTTAAGTTCTTTAAAAAAACTTTCATATTGTTTATTGGTATAGTTGTTAATATTATCAAAAATATATTTCATAAAGCCTCACTACATAATTATACTTCTTAATGTTTATAAACAGCAAGTTCATTATTGAATTATGCTGTTAATTTTGATATACTTTCATTAGAAAAAATAAAACGAAGGATATGATGAAAGTGTTAAATAGTATCAAATTAAATGTGTCAAATAGTGTCAATATGGGGGGGGGGTTACTTTATTAAGTAACAAACCTAATTTAGAGTGTAAACAAACAAGAACAAGATTAAGTCTTGTTCTTTTATGTGGAGTGAAAGATGAAGACTAGGAAGAATATATTAATGGTATTAGGCCTAGTCTTATTATTAGGCGGAAGTTATGCTTTTTATACTTATCAAAAGTATAGTGGTATGCAGAATCTTTTGAATGGTAAAATCTATCTAAATTATTTAGAAGATAATGAAGTGCATATAAGTGGGATATTTCCGGAAACCAAAGAAGAGGCTTTAAAAAGAGATGATAACACTATAAGTTTTAAAGTATTAAGCAAGAACACGAGTGATAAAGATATTTATTATGGTATTACTTTAAATTATGGTGAAGAGATAAGTAATAAGATTAGAATAGATGCTAAATATATTATGATATACCTAGAGTGTGATGGTAAAGTCCTAATAGATGGTATAAGGTATAGTGACTTTAATAATCGAAGAAT
>CAKPMB010000001.1 GCA_934167885.1 uncultured Bacilli bacterium | reverse complement strand
TTTCAAAATCTCACAAGCCCTTATTTTATGGGCTATTTACCACAACAGTTTTTATATTTTTTTCCACTTCCACATGGACATGGATCGTTTCTTCCAACTTTCTTATCAGCTTTTTTAGGCACATTTTTAGTTGTTGTATCATTATCATTTGTCAATTTGTTTTTAGTTACTTCTTTTCTTTCAGTATTTTGTTTTACCTCAGCTTTTAATAAGAATGTTGTAATATCTTTATCAATATTTTCTAACATTTTTTCATACATATCCAAACCCTCCATGCTATATGCACGTAAAGGATCTTGGCCACCATATCCACGCATCATTACAGATTCACGTAAATGTGATAATGAATTTATGTTCTCTGTCCAATACTTATCAATAACATTTAAGCTGATAGCTTTTTCAAACTCATTTGTTATTTCAGTAGGAATGGCTTTAATTTTATCTTCATACTCTTTTACAATTAAATCATAAATATAATTTATAACATATTCACTATCATTATCTTTTAAATCACTTGCTTTTAAATCCTTTTTTAACAAGTTTTGATTAACATATGCAAGAATATCTTCAATATCCTTATCCGTTAATTTATCTTCAGGTGGCAAATGACTACTAACAACATCAGCAATATGGTTAAAGAATGTATTTAATACTGTTTCATGAATAGAATCATTATCTAAGATTTCATTTCTACGAGCATAAATATCTTCTCTTTGATTATTCATAACATCATCATATTGAAGCAATTGCTTACGAATATCAAAGTTATTTCCTTCTACACGAGCTTGAGCTGTGCCAATAGCCTTAGTAAACGTTTTACTACGTATTGCTTGATTGTCATCAAAACCGACAGCCTGAAGCATGCTCTTAATTCTATCAGTTCCAAAACGAACCATTAATTCATCTTCCATTGAAACAAAGAATTGACTCATACCAGGATCTCCTTGACGACCACTACGACCACGTAACTGATTATCAATACGACGTGACTCATGTCTTTCTGTTCCTATAACACACAAACCACCCAATGCTTTGGTTTCATCTGTTAATTTAATATCAGTTCCACGACCTGCCATATTAGTTGCAATAGTTACAGCACCTTTTTCACCAGCATGTGAAATAATTTCAGCTTCTCTTGCATGGTTCTTAGCATTTAATACTTCATGTTTTATACCTTTTTTAGTTAGCATATTGCTAATTAATTCACTTGTTTCTACAGCAATAGTTCCAACTAGAATTGGTTGACCTGTTTTATGAATTTCATCGATAACATTAACAATTGCTTTATATTTTCCTTTCAAAGTTGGATAAACTAAATCAGCATAATCAACACGTGCTACTGGCTTATTAGTTGGAATAACAATAACATACATATTATAAATATTTCTGAATTCTTCTTCTTCAGTCTTAGCAGTTCCTGTCATACCTGACAATTTTTCATACATTCTAAATAAATTTTGGAAAGTTATAGTTGCTACTGTCTTGGTTTCTTCATTAATTTTAACCCCTTCTTTAGCTTCTACTGCTTGATGTAGACCATCACTCCATTGACGTCCTTTCATAATACGACCTGTAAATGGATCGACTATTAAAACTTCACCATCTTGAACAACATAATCAAAATCCTTTTTCATAGCATAATTTGCTTTTAAAGCTTGATTAATATAATGAACTAAATCATTATGTTCAATACTATATAAATTATCAACATGAAAATACTTTTCAGCCTTTGTAACACCTTCATCATTTAATGATACATTCTTTGTCTTTTCATCATAATCATAGTCTTCTTTATCTTTTAAACTCTTAGCGAAACGATCAGCATCCAAATATAAATTAGCACTTTTTAGTTGGCCACCAGAGATTATTAATGGTGTTCTAGCTTCATCAATTAAAATCGAATCTGCTTCATCTATTATAGCGTAATTAAGTCCTCTTAATACTCTATTTTCACGACGAATAACCATATTATCACGCAAGTAATCAAAACCTAATTCATTATTAGTTGTATAAATAATATCACATGCATATTGCTCTTTCTTTTCCTTTGGTGATAATTCTCTTCGATTTATACCAACAGTTAAACCTAATGCTTCATATATAGGTCCCATCCATTCAGCATTACGAACTGTCAAGTATTCATTGACAGTTACAACATGCACACCTTTGCCTGTTAAGGCATTCAAATATGCCGGAAAAGTAGTAACTAATGTTTTTCCTTCACCAGTTCTAAGCTCTGCTATATTTCCAAAATGAATGGCAATAGCACCAAGTAATTGCACATAAAAGGCTTTCTCACCAAGCTTACGATAAGCCATTTCTCTTACCGTTGCATACGCTGGCACCAATATATCTTCAAGTGTCTCACCTTTTGCTAATCTATCTTTAAAAGAAATAGTATTTTGTTTTAACTCTTCATCTGTTTTCTTCTTAAATTCTTCATCTAATGCCATTATTTGATCGGCATATTTTTTAAATCTATTCAATTCTTTATAATCATGATCAAAAATCTTCTTTATTATGTTCATATAACACCTCACAATAATATATTTTAACAAAAAAAGGGACTATTTACTAGCCCTTTTACAAAAGTTATATTAACTCTCAATTATACCATAACCGCCATCTAAACGCTTATAAATAACACACGCTGCATTAGTATCAGCATCTCTATAAAGATAGAAATTATGACCTAACAATTCCATTTGTAAAATAGCTTCTTCTTCATTCATTGGTTTAAAATCTATCTTTTTACGTTTAATAACTTTTTCATCATTTTCAATTGGGATAATGTCATCAACATTAATTTCCTTAATACCCTTTTTCTCTTTCTTAATTAACTTATCTTTATTCTTTCTAATCTGTCTTTCTAATTTACTTACAACTAAATCAACAGCAGAATAAAAATCTTGTTGTTCCTCTTCAGCCCTTAAAATCAAAGTATTTAAAGGAATTGTTACTTCTACTTTTTGTGAATAATTACGAACCTTTACTAAAACATTTGCCTTTACATAATCAGTATTCATATACTTATCTAATTTAGCAAGTTTCTCTTTAACATAACTACTCATGGAATCTGTTATATCTACTTTGTTTCCTCTTATTAAAATTTCCATAGCATCATCTCCTTATACTTATATAATATCATATCAAAAAGAAAAAAACTACCGTTTACACGATAATTTCATTTTTGATAACCGATACATTTAAAGCTTGATAACCTTTTGAAGTTTCAAGTAAAGTGAATTCAACGCAATCTCCTTCAGTTAAACTTTTATAACCATTTTGATTAATAGCAGAATAATGAACAAAAATATCATCTTTATTGCCATTTTCGATAAAGCCATATCCTTTATCATTATTAAACCATTTAACTCTACCTCTAACCACGTTTATTCCCACGTCACTATTAAACGTTCCAAAATTCACATGCACGTATTAATAATAGCACATTTCATTGCTTGATTGCAACCTTAAATTTAGCCTATTATGAAATTTAACAGTTTTATTTAAAATTAGACAAAGTAATAAATAAAAAAATAGATAAACTACTGAATTAACAAATTTTATCTATTTTCTATAAATTATTTTTTCTTCATTTTATTTTTAGAAGGCATTTTAATTATTTTTTTATCCGTAATAATATTCGTTTTTAACACAAACCAAATTACTAACACTAACAATATTCCATAGATTATACGACCAACAAACACATCCTCTTTATCTTTTAATGTATAAAGAATCGAAGCGGTTGCAAATAAAATATTTATTCCATAAATTATTAAAACAGTTGTTCGATGAGAAAAATTCATATTTAATAATTGATGATGTAAATGTTCCTTATCCGCATCATATATATGTTTGTGCTTAATTAATCGTCTAATTATAGCAAATAGTGTATCTAAAATAGGAACAGCTAAAATCATAAGTGGGATAAATACTGAAGTTATAACCGTTGTCTTAAAACCGAGAAGGGAAATAATAGCAATAATGAATCCCATAAACAAAGCCCCAGAATCTCCGGCAAATATTCTAGCTGGATTAAAGTTATGAACTAAAAATCCTAATACACTACCTAACATTATTAGTGCAAGCATGAATTCTAAACCATTTGTTCTTTCTTGAAATATACAAATTACAATAACAGATATATAGAATATAGCTGAAACACCACCTGCTAAGCCGTCCAGGCCATCAATTAAATTAATAATATTCATACAAGCGATGATAAAAATAATTGTAATGGGATATGATAATATTCCAAAACTAATAGTTCCTCCAAAAACGGTAATTTCTGTAAGTAATATATTACCATAAATAGTAATAACGAGGGACGCTAGTAATTGACCAAATAACTTTGATTTAGCACTTATTGGTTTTATATCATCAAAAATACCTGTTAATAATACAATAAAACTACCAATTAAAATAGAATTCATTTGTAAGGAAGACCTACCAAATAACATATATCCGAGAATAAAACCCGCATAAATTCCCAGGCCACCAAGACGAGCTATTGGATTTTTATGAACTTTTCTCTCATTAGGAATATCAAGGGCTCCAATATGTTCAGCTATTTTTTTGACATAAGGAATGAAAAAAACAACAAAAAGCATTGTTACCCCAACACATACAATATTTAAATAAATTTCTTGTTTTGACATAACTACCTCGAAGATATTATAACACATACAAAAAAAATAATCATTTATTTGACTATTTTTATTCGATAAGTGATAAATTATCTAATAAGATGCCTGTTCCTTCAACAACACTTGTCAAAGGATTTTCAGCACTATGAATAGGAATTTCTAATTTTTCTTCAAGAAGTTCTTTAAGACCATTAATTAATGATCCACCACCGGTTAAAGTAGCGCCATTGGTAACAATATCAGCTGACAACTCTGGAGGTGTATCAAATAATACACTCTTAGCAGTGTCAACAATTTTCATAACATCTTCTTGTAGGGCTTCTTCTATTTCTAAACTATTAATATTTATCATACTAGGTAGACCAGTTACTAAATCACGTCCTCGAACATCCATTGTATTTTTCTTATCACCATTATAAACTGAACCGATAGTATGCTTAATGTTTTGTGCCGTTTTTTCACCTATTAACAATTTATATTTATCTTTTATATAATTTTTTATATCATTATCAAACACATTTCCCGCTATCTTTAACGATTTACTAGTAACAATAGCTCCTAATGATAAAATTGCAATATCTGTTGTGCCACCACCTATATCAATTACCATATTACCACTAGGTTTGGCAATATCTAATCCTACTCCAATGGCAGCTACTTTTGGTTCTTCTTCTAAAAAAACTTTTTTAGCACCCAAACGTTCAGCTGCTTCTTTAATGGCATTTTTTTCAACAGGAGTCGTATCAGCTGGGCAACATATAATAATTCTTGGCTTACGCCACATACTAAATCCTCGAACCTTATTTATAAAATAGTTTAACATCATCAAAGTAATATCAAAATCGGCAATAACACCATCTTTCATTGGTTTAATAGCACACATCTTAATTGGTGTTTTACCCAACATATCACTTGCTTCTATTCCAAAGGCTAATGGTTGTTTAGTATCATTATCAATTGCCACAACGCTTGGTTCATTTAAAACAATTCCCTCACCTTTTATATAAATTAAAATATTAGCTGTTCCTAAATCAATACCAATATCCTTCATAACATCACCATTATTATGATAACCAATCATATAAAAAATATTAACAATTTTTTAAAATTTTAATTACCCTATTATATAATTCTGTATCAAGGTTTTTTAATCGATATTTTATATCACGACTAATTGTTCTTTCAGATACTTTAATAATAGGAACCAATTCTTTAATATTCTTATTTAAACTAATAATATAACGCGCTTCCAAAAGTATTCGCTGTTTTATTTTCATTTTTCCTCACTAAATATTATTAAAAAAGATGATTAAATATCACCTAATTTTTTACCAATACATTTAATTGGATCAATAACTTCACCATTTTTATAAATTTCTAAATGTAAATGATTACCCAATGATTTATTAATTGTATTCGTGCCACTAACTCCTATTTTCATACCAATAGCAACAATATCACCCTTTTGAACATCAACTTGGCTTAAGCCTTGATAAACACTTATTACATCGCTATTGTGTCTAATTTCAACAGTTTTACCCATTAATTCATTCTCTTTAACGTCAACAACGGTGCCACTATAAATTGATAAAACATCAAATTTATCTTTATAAACATAATCAATTCCAGTATTTGGCATATAAACATCATTATAAAATACTAAAGAATTTTGTTGTTGTTCAATCGAATCATCCTTATTATAAAAATATCTGCCAATAGTTACCTTTTCTTCTTTATAAGGAGCTTTAATATTATCAACAACTCCCACTACTGGAATAGTTCTTGTAAATATTCCTGATGATACATAAGTAATTTCTTCATTCACTTTATCTTTTTGATAATCCATATAAATATTTCTAGAAATATACAAACAAATTGTTAAAGAAAAAATAACTAATATGTAAATTGTTGGAACTAAAAACGATTTTCCTTTCATCTTTCACCTCATTAAAAGTATGAACAAAAAAACCGTTTTTTATACAAGTTATTAAAATATTTTGATATAAATAAAATCATATATAAAATTACCAAGTAAATAAATTAAAGATAAAAGCAA
The DNA here is from genome assembly GCA_934167885.1 of uncultured Bacilli bacterium. Classification (GTDB taxonomy): domain Bacteria; phylum Bacillota_I; class Bacilli_A; order RF39; family UBA660; genus RUG12783. The sequence goes on along the minus strand of CAKPMB010000001.1, from coordinate 168,547 downwards.
AACAAAATAAAATACTCTTGATTTAAATACTTGATTTTTTTTAAAAATACCATTTATGTTAACTGCATCCATCGACCATGTAACAATAATAGCCGATAAAACATATACTAAAAACTTAGTCATTATAAATGCCACTTTCTATTTCTTTAACAATTTGAATTCGTCTTTTATGTTTTTCTAAATCTGAAAATTTAGTATTAATAAAAGTATCAACTATTTTAACAGCTTCATCAAATGATGTTTTTTCACCGAAAGCAACACAATTCGTATCATTATCAAGTCTTGTATATAAAGCTTCTTCACTATTTGATACTTTAGCACAATATACACCTTTAATTTTATTACAAGCAATACTAATACCTATACCACTTCCACAAATAGCAATGCCAAACGAAACAGAACCATCGTTAATTAATTTACCAAGTTTATATGCATAAACGGGATAATCGCATGATGCATCACTATTTGTTCCACAATCTATTATTTCATATTTATCTTTAAAATATTCTATTAATTGGCTTTTTAATAAAAAACCTCTATGATCACTTGCAAAACCTAATTTCATAATATCACCAAACTAAATATAACATATAAAACATAAAAAAAAAAGAAGAAACCTTCTTAATTTTCAAATCCATATTTTTTATTAAACTTATCAACACGTCCTGTCTTAGAACCACGAGCTTGTTTTCCAGTATAGAATGGATGACATTTAGAACAAATTTCAACGTGAAGTTCACTCTTTGTTGACTTAGTTTCAAATGTATTACCACATGCACATTTAACAACACAATCTTGATAAACTACTTTATTATCTTTTTTCATTTAACTTCTCCTTTCGCCATGAATTTAATCATAGTCAATGAATTTCTAAGTTATTGTAACAATTTTACATAAAAAATGCAATAGGTTTATTAATTAAATACATATTTTTCCAGTAATATATTAATTTAAAGAACAAATTAGGGCAAATATAAATAATTTTATGTTTACATTTTTTCAATATATGCAATAATGTTTTGGGCAACCATTAAATACCCTTTAGTTGATAAATGATGGTTTCCATCAATTATATAGTTACCACCTTTTACTTTTTCATACATTTTTAAATAAGAAATGTCATACTTTTTTAAAATTTTGGCAACATTGGTTTCTAAATTATAAAAGAATTCATCAATATCACTATCATAATAAGTCTTAGGATTATATAAACCAATAAAAATAATATCATTTTTAGCATATTTTTTTATAATCTTGCATAAACCATCTAATTCTTCGTAAAAAGAGTCCATTAAATTATTAAACTTACTCGTTTTAAAAGAAGTTAAATAGAAATTCAACTCATCCATACCAGTTGATATCACTAATAAATCACTTTCTCTTAAAACCTTTTTTATTGAGTATTGATGGTTATTAATCATTAAAATTTTATTATTCTGAACGTCATTTTTTAAGCCATCAATAGAACTATTAAAGTAATAATTATTAAAAGTATGTTCTAAATTATTTCTAATAAGATAGTTTTTAACATAATCATTATAGCCATATCCCACAATATTATATTGGTTTATTCCTTTTATTGAAGAATCACCAATTGATACGTAATTGATACTATTATCATTCGCCAGAATAAAGATAATATAAACTATTAATGGACATAGTAATATTATTAAAATTTTTTTCATATTCACCTAAAAAAAGAAATTAAATCAATAAATTATATTTCTTTAATTTCTATTTTAGCACCTACGTTTGTCAATTTTTCAATTATTTCCTCGTATCCTCGCAAGATATGTTCTACATTGGTAATAGTAGTTTTACCGCTTGCTTTTAATGAAGCTAGAAGTAAGGATGCTCCAGCTCTTAAATCAGTTGCTAGAACAACGCCACCATGCAAGTTAGATGGGCCATTAATTGTTGCAATTCGGCCATCAACTTTTATATTAGCACCTAATTTATTTAAATATGGAACATTCATATATCTATTTTCATAAATCGTTTCATTAACTTTGCTAACACCATAACATTGTGTTAATAAAGTGGTAATAGGTTGTTGTAAATCGGTTGGAAAACCGGGATATCCCATTGTTTTAATATCAATTGGCATTAAATTATCAACAGCATTTATAATTAAGTAATCCTCGAAAATATCAATATCCGCGCCCATTTCTTTTAGAGAATCCGTTAATGATTTGATATGTTCAGGAATGATATTATCAATTTTCAAGTATCTTCCAACCAATGCACCTAAAATAGTATATGTTCCTGCTTCAATACGATCGGGAATTATATTGTGAAAACAGCCTGATAGTTTAGAAACACCCGTTATAGATATTGTGCTATTACCAGCTCCTTCAATATTGGCCCCTATTTTGGTTAGCATATTGATTAAATCAACAATTTCTGGTTCTCTTGCTGCATTACGGATAACCGTTTTACCCTTAGCTAGCGTTGCAACAATAATAGCATTAACCGTTGCTCCTACACTAGGCATATCCAAAGTTATATCGCATCCTGTAAGTTCATCGGCATCAATGGTAAATAAACAACCTTCTTCTTTTATATTAGCTCCCAAAGCTTTAAATACTTTTAATGTTTGATCAATGGGACGACTTCCTATTTTACAACCGCCTGGGAAATACATTTCAACATGTTTAAATTTAGCAAGCAAAGATGCCATAAAATAATAAGAAGCTCTAAGTTTACTTGATAATTCATTAGGAATTAATACATTTCTTATATTTGATGGATCTATTACAATACTTTCACTTGCACGTTTAACAGAAACATTTAAATATTCTAATATTTCACACAAATCATTTATATCGGAAATATCCGGAACATTTGTTAATGTAATAAGATCATTTGTTAAAAGACATGCTGGAATTAAGGCAACGGCACTATTTTTAGCACCTGAAATTCTAATTGTTCCACTTAATGGTTTATTGCCTTCAATTTCAAAAATTTTCATTTTTACACCTCAATATATAATATTTATTTTACTTTAGTATGTTAATTTTTTGTTCAACTACGTGATAGATAGCATCTTTACCACTACTAATTACTTTACGAGGATCATATACACTATCATTATTTTTAATAAAGTTACGCACATCTTTATACCACGCATATTGAATATCAGAGTTTATATTTATTTTGTTAATACCACACTTAACAGCCTTTTTTAAGGTTAAATCATCTAAGCCACTACCACCATGCATTACTAATGGAATATCTAATTTTTGAGATAATTCTTGAATTAAAGAAAAAGATATGTTAAGTTTTCCTTTATAAATGCCATGAACAGTGCCAATAGAAGGTGCAAGAGAATCAATATTAGTATCATACAGAAATTGACAACATTCCGAAACACTTGGTAATAAAATATCATCACATGCATTATTAACAATACTACCAACATGACCTATTTCAGCTTCAACTGTCACATTGCGTTCATGGGCATATTCTACAACTTTTTTAGTCAGTGCAACATTCTCTTCATACGAATATTTTGAAGCATCAATCATAACCGATGGCCATCCCGCATCAATACATCGTTTACAACTTTCAAAACTTTTACCATGGTCTAAATGAAGACAAACATCAATGGTAATATGTAAATCTTTTATTAAAGACATAACCAAAGCATATACAACATCTTCACCACCCATATATGCAATAGCACTTTCAGATACGCCTAGAATAACATCCGTCTTTAATTTGTTACATTCTTCAAGAATATACTTTGTCCATTCCAAATTATTAATGTTAAAATGAAAAACTGCAGTATTATTTTTCTTGGCCTTTAATAACATCGCTTTACTATTAACTAACATAAATACCTCTCTTTATGAATACCAGACCTCAACTTAATAATAATACAAAATATATATCTTGTCAAAATAAAAAACGTAAGAAAAATCTTACGCTTATCTATTTTTTAAAACCTAATCCTTCAATCTCTTGAACTGTTCGGTCATATGCTTCTTCAATACTAACTAAGCAATCATACTTAGGGAACATTGCTCCTGCTTCTGAATTATATGTATAATCTTGATTAACAGTATATAAAGCCATAGCAATATTTAAAACTGTAGCACGAGCCATTGGTGATAAATCAAGGAAGTTAACAACAACTGTTTCACCATTTTCTTTAGTAAATTGATAATCCTTACCCATTACAACAAATTCTGTTAACGTTGTATATGCACTTTGTAAAGCATATGATACTTCATCGGCATTTTGTAGTTCATATGCATTTTTAACAACCAAATTACGATAATCACTAAAATATTTAACAACAAGACTATCTATTTCATTACTAAATAATGAAGCGTAGTTATTGTAAACAGCAGTTCCTTGGATTGGTGAACCCATTAAGAAATTTGATATCTCAAACATATTAGCATTCGCTGTCATTGAAACATCATTTAAAGCATTCATAAAGTCATCAAAGCTTTTTGCTTCAACATCACTACTTGCAACTTGAGAAACTGTTTGAGCTGTTGTTGCTTGATTTTGATACACACTTTGCATGTTTTCTTCATACTCATCATTTTCAGTAGGAACACCAGTATCACTAGTCTCAATATAAGTAGAAGGTATTGTATAATCAGTATTATCAGTAATTTTTGGTGTAAACCAATCATTAATCTTACCACTTATGCCTGACTTTTTTAAAGCATTTGCTCCAACCCCTATTAATGTAATAGCCGTAAGTGTCGCAACCAAATTCTTTACTCTAATTGGTTTTTTTTCTTTCTTAGTTTCATCATCACTAGTCTTATCAGCCGTTCCTTTATCAGTAACAATATAATACTCATCTTCATCTTCTTCTCTAGGTTCACTAGAAGATGGTGGTAATTCTCTCTCTGTTTCTTCATCCTTTACTGAAGATGGGGCTAACTTAACAGAAACCATTGGTGAACTCTTAAGTTCATCACAAGAAATACCTTTAGATGCTGCAACAGCTAACATAATATTATCTAAATTTTCCTTATTTGTTATCTTCATATCAGAAAGATTAGTCTTTACAATCGCTTCCTTAAAACTACCATCAGGATTAACATAAATTTCAAAACTTTTATATTCCACAACACGCCTCCAAATATGCCTATAATATAGCACAAAACAAGCTAGTTGTCAATTTTTAACACCTTTTTTATATACAACTTATAAGATACATCACCCGGTATTTCATTCTCATCAACCATACAAAGTGGAGGGAACAAAACACACCAATAATTATCACCAATACCGCTTCCTAATTTAACTTCAAGAGATTCATAATAGCCTTCTTTATATAAAACACCTTTATAGGTTTTTCTAGGAAAATAATTCATTCCAAAGTTAAAACTATATGTCAAAGAACTATTTTCTTTTATTAATTTATCAATATTATCCTTATTATCATTTATTATTTCTCTTGCTTCATCAATACTTTTACTATTTTTTAAAAGACTATATAAATAACTTTCTAATTTATCTTTTATAACATACTTATTTTTCAAATCAGAAATATTATTGCTATTAGATATAATTCTAATTCTAATTGCTTCACTTGGTATAACAACAACTCCTCTATCCTTATATATCATTAATCCTACAACTAATGCTATCACCGTTAATATAAATCTTTTCAAAAAAAATCACCCTCAACATCATATTGTGGTGACTATTTAAATTTATTCATTAAAATCAATATTTTTAAAAATAAAAATCATGCGATCGCGAGCACTTGCATCTTTTTTCAATATAATTTTAACATCTGTAAGATATTTTTGAATAAGAGCGATAACATCCCTAGCTTGGGTTGAACCAATTTCAAAAGCTATTAAAAATTTATCTTTTAAATATTTAGAAGCATCTTTTAATATTCGCTCATACATCTCTAAGCCATTATTACCAGCATAAAGGGCAAGCGATGGTTCATACTTCTGAACAATTTCATCAACCTTATCAGAATAAGCAACGTAAGGTGGATTAGAAACAATAATATCGTATTTATCATGAATATTGGCAAATAAATCTGATTCAATAACCTTGCCATCTACTTGATGACCTTTTAAATTCTTTTTTAAAACATCAAGAGCCTTAGTGCTGATATCCGCAAAATCTATTGAAACATCTGGACATTCTTTTTTTAAAGTAATACCAATACAACCACTACCTGAACATAAGTCCAAAACTTTGGGACTATTAAAATATTTTTTTAAATAAATTATCGTATTATAAACTAATTCTTCTGTTTCAAATCGGGGAATTAAAACATCTTCAGAAACATAAAAATCATATCCATAAAAACAAGCATTATTTAAAGCATACTGTATAGGCATACCTTCTCTTTTATATTTTAAAACTTTTTTATACTTTAAAACAGTCTCTTCATCTACTTGTTTTTCTAGATTTAAATTCAGTTCTAATGGATTCATCGATAGTAATGTCGACAAAATCAATTTAACTTCATCTTTATGTAAGTATTCATTTCCTAAGATAATTAAATCTTCAATACTCATTACTCGCCTGCAAGTTTGCGTCTTTGATCTTCAATAATCAAAGCTTCAATTATTTCATCAAGAGCACCTTCCATTACTCTATCAAGTTGCTTAGTAGTAAAACCTATACGATGATCTGTTACACGATTTTGAGGATAATTATATGTTCTTATCTTCTCACTACGATCACCAGTTCCTATTTTAACACGGCGTTCATTACCAGCTTTAGCTTCTTCTTCACTTAACATTTGTTCATAAATACGTGTTTTTAAGATTTGTAAAGCTTTTTCACGGTTTTTAATTTGACTACGTTCATTTTGACATGTAACAACAATACCTGTTGGAATATGTGTCATTCTAACAGCACTATCAGTTGTATTTACATGTTGGCCACCAGCGCCACTTGAACGATATACATCAACTTTTATATCACTTTCTTTAACATCAACTTCCAACTCTTCAGCCTCTGGCATTACTAAAACGGTAGCCGTAGAAGTTTGAATTCTTCCGTTTGCCTCAGTTACTGGAACTCTTTGAACTCTATGTGATCCACTTTCATATTTTAGTTTAGAATAAACATTTTTACCTTTAACCATAAATTCAATTAATGTATAACCACCGGCTTCACCTTCAGTAGCATCTAAAACTTCTACTGAGAAACCCATACGTTCAGCGTATTTAGAATACATTCTAAACAAATCACCAGCGAAAATATTACCTTCATCGCCACCAGCTGCGCCTCTTATTTCCATAATAACGTTCTTGCCATCGTTTTTATCTTTAGGTATTAATAAAACCTCTAACTCTTTTTCTAAAGTTACCTTTTCAGTTTCTAATTTTGCTAATTCTTCTTTAGCAATATGTTCTAATTCTTTATCACTAAGCATTTCTTTAGTATCATCTATCTCTTGTAAAACACTCTTATATTTGCGATATGATAAAACAATATCTTCAATTGATGCTAATTCTTTGCTTAATTCTTTTGATTTACTAATATCACTTAAAACTTGAGGATCCATCAACATATTATTTATTTCATTATATCTATCCTCTATAAATGCTAATCGTTCTAACATAAAACCTCCATTTTATTGTTCTTGTTCTAATTCATCCTCATCTAACACAACTAAATCAGAAAGATCATCTTCATCATCATAATCTTCATCAATATTGTCTTCATCATCATAATTATCAGTTTCTTCTTCGTCTACTTCAGCTTCTTCTTCGGGATTCTCTTCTATTTCTTCATCCTCATCATCAACTTTAACAATAACCTTATCACTTGGATGACGACTTCTTAAATCCCATTTACCATCTATTAAAACAAAGCGTTTATCTGTTGTTAAAGATGTATAATAATCCGCTATTTTATTATCAATAGCACTCTTTGGTAATCCTAACAATTCAACAATTTTAGTAAATAATTCCAAAGTATTTAAGCCACCTTTTGTATCTTCAAGTAGCAAATTAGTTATATCTTTATATGACATATTTTCAAGAACATCTTTATTTAAATTTTTCATATATTTTAGCCTCCAACAAATTATCATAAAACTTATATCATTTTTTATGTATAAAATCAATATATTTCATTAAAAATCTATTTTATACTCATTAACTACATTTTCATCTATTAATCTATATTTAATATAAAAAGTATGGTTATTATTAATAAGTTCTAATAATTCCATTTCCTTTTCGTATTCAACATTAAATTCTTTTACATAAATTAATATATTACTATTATTAAAAAATATTTTTATTATTGATTCATTATTCTCTTTTATAAGCATATTTTTATCAAAATCAACAATAAATTTATCTTGCAAATCAAAATACTTAATTTTATTAATATCAAATATTGCTTTAACATATTGTCTTTTTTCTATACTATTCATATTAGTATATACACAAACATCTTTTTTTGACATATATATCTCCATTTGCATAGAAATTATAACATATTTTTTTAATATTTCAATACATATTTAATATTTATTTTCCAATAATAATTGTAGGTGAATTATGAAAATATTAAAAAAAATTTCTAAAATTTTAATACTCTCTGTTTTTATAATATTTTTTTTATTATGTGGACTTTATCTATATGCTAAAATTCTGCCTAAACTAGAAATTCGTGACGTTAATAGTTTTTATTTATATGATGAAGAAGATAATCTCTATTTTGAAGGTAGTGGTCATAATAAATGGGTTAGTCTTGATAATATTAGTCCTTATGTTATAAAAGCCACTTTATTAATAGAAGATAAAAATTTTTATAATCATCATGGTTTTAATATAAAAAGAATTATTAAAGCAACTTTAAATAATATTAAAAATGGCAAAATAGTAGAAGGAGCTTCAACAATTACACAACAATATGCAAAGAATTTATATTTAGATTTTGATAAGACATTTAAAAGAAAATTAAATGAATTTTGGTTAACAATTAGAATTGAAACCCATTATGATAAAGATACTATTTTAGAAGGATATCTAAACACTATTAATTATGGCCATGGAATGTATGGTATTGAAAATGCTAGTCAGTTTTATTTTAACAAACATGCTAAAGATTTAACCTTAGAAGAAGCGAGTATTTTGGTTAATATTCCCAAATCTCCTGCTAATTATTCACCCATTAATCATTTAGAAAAAGCTAAAGAAAGACAACAATATGTATTAAAAACTATGCTTAATAACAAAGTTATTACCAATGATGATTATAACAGTGCTTTAAGTAAAGATTTAGTGTTTTACGGTAAGAAAAATAGTGTTAATCTATCTACTATTATGTATTACCAAGATGCGGTTTTTAATGAATTAAAATCATTAAAAGGTATACCACTTACTTATATAAATACTGGTGGTATTAAAATCTATACCAATATTGATTTAAAGGCTCAAGAAACACTTGAAAATAGTATTAACAAAGTTATTAATAATAATGATGAAATTGAAACGAGCGCTGTTATGATTAATCCTAATAATGGTAAGATTATTGCCCTTATTGGTGGCCGTAATTATAATAAATCACAATATAATAGAGCCATATATTCTAAAAGACAAGTAGGATCAGTTATGAAACCAATATTATATTATACAGCCTTACAAAATGGTTTTACGGCATCATCTACTTTTATTTCTGAAAAGACTGCTTTTAATACAGATTCAATGCTTTATAAGCCTAAAAATTATGGTGATATATATGCTGATAAAAAAATATCAATGGCTGCAGCTATTGCCTATTCTGATAACATTTATGCCGTTAAAACTCATCTATTTTTAGGAACAGATGCTATGATTGATACATCATATAAAATCGGTATTAAAACACCATTAAAACCACTAGCATCACTACCACTTGGTACCATTGAATTAAATATGATTGAAATCGCTAATGCTTATGCAACTTTCGCAAGTTTAGGAAAATACCACGAACCATATTTTATTGAAAAAGTAACCGACATGAACAATAACGTTTTATATGAACATAAAAAAGTTGAAGAACAAGTTTTAAATGAAGCTGAAACCTATATTTTAAATGATTTATTAAGCCTTACTTACGACTATAATTTAATTGATTACAATTATCCTACAAACATTAGTATAAATTCATTACTAAGCAATAAATATGCCAATAAGTCTGGTTCAACCGAAACCGATAATTGGACAATAGGCTACAATAAAAATGTTGTAACAGCTATTTGGGTTGGATATGATGACAATCAACAGCTTAAAGCAAGTGATTATAAATATGTTAAAAAAGCTTGGGCCTATACAATGGAATCATACCTAAAAGATAAAGACAATGAATGGTATCAAAAACCAAATAATGTCATTGGCGTATTAGTAAATCCTATCTCAGGTGAAATAGCCAAAAATGAGGACAAAAATAAAAAGATTCTCTACTACATAAGTGGTAGTGAACCTATTAGTCCTGATTCATAATAATTTCAACTTCATCATTTTGTTTTAACATAAAGGCATTCGCATCATCCGTATCAATATGCATCTCAAAATAAGCATGAGGAGTTTCCTTTAAATAAACGTGGTTCATTATACCACCTTTTTCGTTTTCAATTAAAACTGAAACCTCCCTAACGCCATCTAAGCCTTTAGCTTTTAAAATATCTTTATCAACATGAATATGACGGGTGGCAATAATACAAATATTTTTAGTTATAGAACCGTTTGGACCAATAACCGTTATTTCACTGGCGCCATCTAAAAATCCTGAAGTTCTAATTGGGGGCTTGACGCCTAATTTATAACTATCTGTTCTTGATATTTCAACTTGACTATACCTTCTTAGAGGTCCTAACACCCTAACCTTTTCAATCATGCCCTTTTCACCCTTAATTGTAACAACACTATTTGATGCAAATTCTCCTGGTTGATTTAAATAAGATTTAACAGTCAAATCCTCATTTCCAAACAAAATTTTATAATCTTCTTCACATAAATGAACATGTCTATTTGATACACCAACAGATACCATCATTATAATCACCTCCCAAAAATTATAACACAAAAAGCATATTTAAATAATAAATATCATACATTTATTTGAGTAATCAAATGAAAGGAATGGTTTTATGAATAATGGTAATGCATGGACACAACCTGGATATATTCCCTCACAAAGCACGATGCCACCTAGCAATGGTAGTTACAATGCCGAAGAATATGCTTTTAATATATTAAAGAAAAATATAGGAAAAAAAGTTAAAGTATATGCATCATTTAGTGACTCAATTGAATGGCGTGATAGTATTTTTGAAGGAATAATTGAAGAAACTGGTCGTGATTATATTCTTCTATATGATAATGTCGATAATAAACGATATCTTTTATGGGCTGTCTACATTAACTATTTAATGTTTGAAGAACAACTTAATAGGAAATATTGAAATATTAATTCTATTCTTGTATAATTATATCATAATGGTGGTGTGATATGGATTTAATAAAAGAGTTAGTAATTACAATCATTATTTTGACAATTGTTATCATATTTTTAATAACAAGAATAATTATTAACAATTGCAATATATATGATATTAAAATTAATAAAGCAAAACAAAATTTAAAAAAAGAACTAAATAAAAAGTTTGATGTGCTTTTAAAAATCATTGATTTTTTACGTAACAATGTAGTTCTTAATGAAGATCCATTATACGAATTTCTAAATACGAATTTAAAAAAAGTTAGTTTAGAAGAATTAAATAATATAATTATTGATACTGACCTTATTATAAATGAGTATTTTGAAAAAAATGAAAAATTAATTAATGATGAATCAATGAAAGAAATTAATAAAGAATTAAATGAATTAAATATAGAAATTATTTCAACAACAAAATATTATAACAAAATTGCAACAGAATATAATAATTATATAAAAAGGTTTCCTAACAATTTAATTGCTAAAATTTCTAAAAGAAAAACATTAGACAAATTAAAAGAGGTATCAAAAAATAAACTTAAAATTGACAATAATGATTAAAAATTTATATGTAAATTGAATTTTAAAGGATTGTTCCTTATATAAACTAAGGGCAATCTTTTTATTTATAAATAATTAAACCCCGTTTCATGTAAGAAACGAGGTTTATTACTAACAATAATTATTTTTCATATATTCTAATTTTAACTTTTTGTGTTCTTGATGTATAACTTAATCTTAAATCTTCACCTGATACAATGACAGGGACTTCGTATTCACCAGGTTTACGATAATCTGTTAAATCAATCACAGCGGTTACTTTAGACTCATCTAAATCACTTAAAGCCTTCGACGTTCCTTTAACGATAACACTTATTTCAATATCACTCGCACTACCAGCTTGAACTTTCAAATTATTTTCAACATTTATTGTTTGAATACCCTTAATCTTTATTTCTTTTTGTTCTTCTTTAGCAACCGTAATCTTTATGTTAACAGTCTTTAAATTAACATCACGCACACCAGTTGGTTTAGTAACATTAACAGTAAAGTCTTTATTCGCACTTATATTTGAAACATCAACATAAACTGGTAAGTATGTAACATTTGCAAGATTATCTTCACTTCCATAAACTGTTGCTGTTGTTACGTTAGAACTCATTGAATCGATAGCATATCCTAGAGCAAGTTCACCTTTTGGAATAATCTTTATTGGAACACTCTTAGATGATGAAATTAATTTTAAAGTAGCATCAACCGTTTCAGGTAGAATTTCAACTTTAACAATGCCACCATCAGCATTATAAGCAACTAACTTAACACCTTTAACATTCGTTGTTCCTACTTCTGGATTAACTAAGTTATTAACATCAACTAAAGCTTTAACATAAGCCACTTCATCAATATCTTTTTCAGATCCTTTTATCGTTACTTCTGTTTTACTCAATGTTACAGAAGATATATCAAGCTTACTATCTAATTTATCACGATGAAGTATTTCATAGGTAATTTCTCTATTAGCACTAACTTTATCATATATAACAACTGTAACACTACTTGGAATTATTTCATATTTAACAGAACTAATGCGTTCACGATATTTTAATAAAACCTTATGAGTTCCTGTTGATAATTCACGCAAATCAACAGTAATTTGTTGATTTGGATATTGTTTTGCTAAATATATATGGCTCTTACTTCCTATTAAATAAACATCAACTGTTTCAGGTAATCCTTCAACAACATAAGCTTCTTTATTATATATAGCTGTTACTGGTTGATTATTTAATACTTCAGCCTGATTATCAATAACGTAGTTACTATTTTTATCAACTATATAAAAGGATACACCAGCAATTAATAAAGATATTACCAATAAAGCTTGTTTAGTTACTAAAATCTTTTCTATAGCCTTACTATTGGTTTTTAGAGCATCTGTTATTTTAATAACTAGTTTCATTATAGGTGTAACAATAATTCGATCAAAGAATTGTATTATTTTACCGATGAATCTGCATATTTTTTTAATTATCTTCTTCATATTCATCTTCCTCACTATTATCTTCGTATTCGTCTTGTTTTGGTCTTAATTCATCAATTAACATCATACGAGCATCATCGATTGATAAATTATAGAAAAGTTCGCCTTTAAAAGCAATAGAAATTCTTCCAGTTTCTTCACTTACAACAACACAAATAGCATCACTTTCCTCGGCGATTCCCAAAGCAGCACGATGTCTTGTTCCTAACCTTTTATTAAGCGTTAGACTATTGCTAGTTGGAAAAACCGCTCCAGCACAAGTAATACGATTTCCCTGAATAATTACCCCACCATCATGAAGAGGATTATTAGGGAAAAAGATAGAAATCAATAATTCACTACTCAAATCAGCATACAATGGTTTCGCTCTATCAATATAATCAGATAAACTAACATCACGTTCTAAAACAATTAAAGCCCCAATACGTGCCTTACGTAAATATTCAACCGCTTGAATTATTTCATAAACTAACTTTTCACGTTCATCAACGGTTAAAACCTTATGACGGCCTAATAATTGACTACGTCCTAAATGTTCTAACACACCACGAATCTCTGGTTGAAAGATAACAATCAAAGCCAAAGGTCCATACATAATAACATATTCAAGCATTAAACCAATAGTTGTTAAACCAATTACTTCACTTATTATTTTTAATATAATTACAAACAATACCCCTTTAAATAACAATGTCATTTTAACATTATTTTTTATATTCTTTAAAATATAGTAAACAATCATCCATACAAGACACACATCGATTATATTTTTAACTATATTCCAAATATTCTCCAAAGTCATATATTTAACTCTCCTTATTAACTACTTAAGTATAACAAAAAAAATGGTTTTAGTAAATACCATTTAAAATAGTCAAACGTAATCATGGAAAATTAAAGATATTCATTCTTTTTTCCCAATTCATAACTATCAAGAGTATTACAAAAAACATTTTCATCAATACTACGTATTCTATCCAAGACAATACCATATTTGAAATTAGAAACAATAAACATGGCCATATGACCATTTTTAGCACTATAACCACCTGTTCCTTTTATTAAAATACTATCAATAGCATAATCATTGTATAATGTTTTGCAAATGTCATCAAGTTTATTACTTCTTATAATTAAAGCTTTATTATTAGAAACTCCTAAAATAATTTTATTAGAAACAATCTTACTAACATAAAGAAAAATAATAGCATATAAAATCATGTTAAAGCCAAAATAATAACCACCAATTAAAACAATAATAACATTAATCCAATAATTAACACTTGCAATGGGGAGTTTAAATAGTTTATTAAATATTGGTCCTAACACCCCTAAACCACTAGATGCAAAGTTATATTTATATATAACACCATTAGTAAAACCACTTATAAGGCCCGAAAAAAAGCTTATTACAAATAAATCATTATAAGATATTTGAAAAAGACTATTAATATTAGATGTTAAAGAGACAAATAATGGGTAAAAAATAGTGGCAATTAAAACACCAAAGAAACTATCAAAACCAAGAAAAATTAAACTAAGAAGAAACATAAGGGCATATGTTATATATATAATTGTTTCACTTGATACATGAAAAGTATGTGATAAAACAATAGCAAAACCAGGTGTGCCACCAGTCACAAAATTACAAGGTTTCATCAATAAATTAAAATTTATGGCCGATAAAAATAACATGATAAATAATACAAAATAACGCCATATATCTTTAGATAATTTAGGTTTCATTATTCACCACCACGGACTTCATATGAATCACTTACAACAAAAAAGGCATTTTCATCAACTTTTGCTAAAAAAGACTTTAATTTATAATAATCACTTGTAGGAATAACTGTTAATAAAATAGCAACATTCTTTTTAGAATAAAAACCTTGGCCATCAATTATTGTCACTCCATGTTTTAATTCATTAATTATATACTCGTTAACTTCATTCATTTTAGAAGTAATAATATAAAAAGACTTATTAGATGATATACCAATAATAACTTTATCAATGATAATGCTACTCAAATATATTGTAATTATTGAATACATCATAGTATTTAAACCAAAAGCTAATCCTCCCAAAAGGACAATTAATCCTTCAGTTATAAATAACCCAGTTCCCATACTAACATGAAAATATTTACTAATAATCTGATTAATAATATTAGAGCCACCGGTTGTAAATCCTTCACGATATACAAGGCCTAAACCAAAACCAAATAATATACCACCAAAAATTACCGACAAAAAGACACTGTCAATATCTATTGGAAACATTAATAACAATCTTTCAATAATAGAGACAAACAATGGAAAAAGTAAAGAACCAAGAAGTGATCTAAGAGTATTTTCTCGTCCTAATAAAAGATAACTTACTATTAATAAAAGCATAGATAATACAAAAATAAATAAAGCTTTATTAATAGGAATAAACTTATTAACAACTAAAGCAATACCACCGACACCACCTGGTAAAATGTTATATGGGACCAAAAATAAATTAAAAGCAATAGCACAAATTAAAGATCCCAATACAACATAAATATATTTTTTCATAATTATCCTTTCAAATACGCATCAATAAAACCATCAATATCACCATCTAAAACAGATGAAACATTACTTGTTTCATAATTTGTTCGATGATCTTTTACAAGAGAATATGGATGCATAACATAACTTCTTATTTGACTACCAAACTCAATATTAACACTTTCACCCTTAATAGAATTTAATTCATTTTGTTGTTTTTCAAGTTCTAATAATTTTAATTTGCCTTTTAAAATATTCATGGCTGTCTCACGATTTTGAATTTGACTACGTTCATTTTGACAAGTTACAACAATTTTAGTTGGCAAGTGTGTTATTCTAACAGCACTATCAGTTGTATTTACATGTTGACCACCAGCCCCACTTGATCGATAAACATCTATTTTTAAATCTTTTTCATCAATTTTAATATCGACATCATTATTAAATTCTGGTGTTACTAGAACACTCGCAAAAGAAGTATGACGTTTATTATTAGCATCAAATGGCGATAACCTAACAAGTCGATGAACTCCCTTTTCACATTTTAAATAACCATAACTATAAAGACCAACAACTTTAATTGATACACTCTTAATACCAGTCTCTTCACCTTCTAAATACGATAAAACTGTATACTTATAATTATGCTTTTCCAAATATCGGAGATACATTCTATAAAGCATCGAAGCCCAATCACAAGCCTCTGTGCCACCGGCTCCTGCATGAACTTCTAAAATACAATTATTCTTATCATACGGACCATTTAATAATAAATATATTTCAAGTTCTGAGATTTTCTTAGTATAATCCTTCGTTTCATTACCAATTAATTCAACAGTTTCAGCATCATCCCCCATTAAATCAAGTAATTCGAGGTTAGTATTAATCTTTTCTTTCATAGAAAAAACACTATTATATATTTCTTTTAAGCTATTTAATTCACTAATAATAGTTTGAGCTTTTTCTTGATTACTCCAAAAATCACTTTGCATTGTTTCATTTTCTAATTCATCAATTCGTCGTTTTTTATTATCTAAGTCAAAGTGACCTCCATAAATCATTAATTTTTGTTAAATTATTTGTTAATTCTTTTTTTAATTCATTACTCTCCATACAATCTCCTATTCATTATAATTATAAATTATTAAGAAGGTTTTTTCCACTATATTAGAAAAATAAAATTTATCAAACCTTTTTAATAATTTTAAGATTTATTATTTCTACTTTCTTTATATAAAATATTGACTCCCCAAATATAAAAAATTCCCATCGCGTGATGGAAATTATTTTATAAATCTAATTTTAATAAAGTTTTGCACCTGCTGGTATATGATTATCAACTATTAGAAGATGTAATTTTTCCTTACCTTCCTCACTATGAACGGCACTAATTAACATACCACAAGAATCAATTCCCATCATTGTTCGTGGTGGCAAGTTAACGATAGCGATACATGTTTTACCAACTAATTCTTCAGGTTCATAATATTCATGAATACCACTTAAAATTGTTCTATTTTGACCAGTACCATCATCTAAAGTAAATTGTAACAACTTCTTTGATTTAGGAACAGCTACACATTCAAGAACTTTAACTGCTCTAAAATCTGACTTACTAAATGTATCAAAATCAACAAAGTCTTTAAATAGAGGCTCAATTGTAACTTTAGAAAAATCTATTTTCTCTTCTTCTAAATTACTAGTTTTAACTAAATCCTTAGCACTAACATCATTATTAGGTCTCATTAATGGGAATAATACAACATCTCTTATTGATGGAACATTATATACTAACATTAAGAAACGATCAATTCCAAAGCCTAAACCTGATATAGGAGGCATACCTTGTTCCATAGCTCCCATAAAGCCTTCATCTATTTCCATTGTTTCATCATCGCCTTGAGATTTAGCGATTAATTGGTCCTCAAAAGCCTTTCTTTGAACAACAGGATCTACAAGTTCAGAATAAGCCTTACATAATTCAGTTCCACCAGCAACTACTTGGAATACATCAATAATACGCTTATCATCATCATTTCTTCTAGCAAGAGGAATCAAAACAGCAGGATAATTATAAATAACAGTAGGTTGCATTATACCAGCACGAATAGTCTTCTTATAAGTAAAGTCAATAATTTGACTTAATGAATGATAATCTGCTAAATCATCTTTAGTAAATAAACCAGTTGCAATTATTTTTTCCTTTAATTCAAGAGGATCAGTAATATCAAGGAAATCAAAACCTAATATTTCAGTCAAACGTTCAACATAATTAATTTTAGCAAAGTCCTTACCAAAATCTAATGTTTGTTCTTGATACTCAATTGTTGTTTTACCAGTTAATTCTATTAATAAATTTCTAATAAATTCTTGATAAAATTTAAGATTATCTTCAAAATTCCAGTATGAAGCATACCATTCAACTTGTGTGAATTCTTGCAAATGTTCTGAATCCATGCCTTCATTTCTAAAGCATTTAGCTACTTCATAAACTCGGTCATAACCAGCTGCTATACATTGTTTTAAATAAGTTTCAGGGGCAATACGTAAATTAAGATCAATGTTTAATGCATTGTGATGAGTATAAAATGGTCTTGCAGCAGCTCCACATACAGCATTTTGTAATATTGGAGTTTCAACTTCTAAAAAGCCATGTTCCCCTAAATAACGATGAAGGAATGAGTATAATTTACTTCTTCCTAAAAATACTTTACGAGAATCCTCATTTGAAATAAGATCAACATAACGTTGACGATATCTATCCTCAATATCTGTTAGACCATGAAACTTTTCTGGAAGTGGTTTTAATGCCTTGCCTAAAAATTCAAAACTATCAGCACGCAAGGTTTTTTCACCTGTATGAGTTGTAAACATTTCACCACATACGCCAAGAAAATCACCAACATCAACATTATCTTTAAAGAATTGATACTTTTCTTCACCAACTAAATCAATTTTTATAGATACTTGTAAATCTCCCTCTAAATCACGAAGTTTTAAAAAGCTCAATTTACCCATTTTACGCATGAAAACAATACGTCCTGCAACACGAACATCACGCACACCATCTTCTAAATTTTGAGCTTCATGCAAACGATAATTAACATCATATTTAGAAGGATACGGATTGCATATCTTTGATATTTCTAATACTTTATTTCTTCTTACTACTTCTTGTTCACTTAATTCTCTCATAAAACACTCCTACTTCTTCTTACTTCCCTTTTTACTATTCTTTTTAACATCATTCTCTTTAATATCTTGCGACTCTTCTTTAACTAAAACAGCCTCTTTAATATCTTCTTTTTTCTCATCTTCAATTGACGATATAACCACTGTATTACTAATCAAATCATGCAAGCCACGACCATCACTTCGATAAATAGCAAAAACAAAACTAATGGCACTAACAAGTGATAACGCTGATACAACATTACCTCCATATAATAAATAATTGTCTTTAGATAAAACACATAATAATAAAGCACTTATTAATTGCGATAATACTGAATTTATAACCAAAGATCTTAAAACATAATTATTTATAGTTAAAGGATTACCATTACTACTAACAATTTTTAATTTCATTATTTTTTTACCTAATGTTTGACCATCATTATAATAATTAAATAATACAAAGTAACCAACTGAAACAACAATTATTATAATACTAGAACTTATGCTTGATTTACTAATATCATAAGAAATATCTTCATAAGCTTTAGTCCATTCATCTTTATCGATTTCTTTATTTTGAAACTTTTCCATTGTTTTTGATAATTCATCCATCTTAGTATTGTATGTATCATTTTTAGGCAAAGCCAAAGATAAAATAGACGATAAAGCTGAAACAATCATAATATCAATAAAATAAGCTATTACTCTTTTATAAACAAAAGGTTTTTTATTTTTCATAATCTGTCTCCTTAAACTCATTTAATATGTTAATTATATCACATACTTTATTAACTTTATATATTTTATTCTTTATTTCAGTAGAATTTCTTAAACCTTTTATATACCATGCAATATGGCTACGCATCTCAAGACATACTAGTTTTTCACACTTGATTTTGCTTAAATAATCAATATGATGTAAGCACATATCAATGCGTTCTTCCTTCGTTACTGGTGGTAATAAAATGCCTTCATCAAGATATGCATTAATATCTCTTATAAGCCAAGGATTACCTAAAACACCTCGACCAATCATTACTAAGTCACATCCGGTTTCATCAAGCATTCTCTTAGCATCTTGTGGAGTTTTAATATCACCATTACCAATAACCGGAATACTAACACTCTCTTTTACCTTTTTTATAATACTCCAATCAGCCTTACCAGAATAACCCTGACTTCTTGTTCTTGCATGAACAGCTATCGCTTTAGCACCGGCTTCTTCACATATTTTAGCAACTAAAGGAGCATTAATACTATTACTATCCCAACCGCTTCTAATTTTAACAGTAACTGGACAATTAACAGCCTTTACAACACTTGAGACAATTTCACGAATTTTTTCAGGATTTTTTAATAAAGCACTACCCGCTTGTGACTTTATAGCAACTTTAGGAACAGGACATCCCATATTTATATCAATAATATCAGGATGCATAGTTTTTTCAATATATTTAGCAGCTTCAACAAAAGTTTTAACATCACTCCCAAATATTTGTTGAGCAATAGGTCGTTCGATACTTTCCATAAATAACATTTCTTTTGTTTTTTCATTATTATAAAATATAGCCTTATCACTTACCATTTCAGCATAAATAAGACCACAACCCATTTCCTTAATAATTTTACGAAAAGCTGAATTACAAATACCAGCCATAGGTGCTAACACTGTTTTTTCTTTTACTAAAACATTACCAATATAAACCATACTCACTCCAATAAGGATATTATAAAAGAAAAAATTATAAAATAAAAGAGAAAGTTTCCTTTCTCCCTATTATCCTTTGTAAGTATAATTATAAATAACTTGACCAACTTCAATTAAATCGATATTCTTAATTCCATTATATTTAGCAAGTGTATAAGTATCAACATTCCAAGTTCTTGCAATAAGACTTAGTGTATCACCCCAAACAACCGTATACTTTTGAGCTCCACGTGCTGAATTAATCTTAGTGTTTTCTTTCCATTCAACACCATTTCGTTTTAGCAAAGTAACTTTCTTACCATCATTTGTTTTGTTTTCATTAACTGGTGTTTTGTTATCATCTTGCTTATTGTCGTCATTGTTATTTCCATTATTGTTATCTACTACATCAGGATCGTCCTTTTTATCGTTATTATTATTCTTTGAACCACAACCAACACATAAAGTAATTGAGCAAAGCATTATCATAACTAATAAAAATGTACTAATTCTTTTAGATGACATATCATATTCCCCCTCGCTATCATCAGTACAATATCACTATATCATAAGTTAAATTGTTATAATAGCAACTTGACATTAAATTACAACTGCAATTTTTTCTCATTCACTAAAAGCATAGCAAATCCAAGAATCAAATAGAAATATGGTGTTACTTCTAGGACATTTATATTAAATAAACCTTGTATACTATATGCTATAACTCCAAAGATTAGACACACTACAAGTGGATTATCATTCTTTATACCTAGATAAATTGTATATATTACCCATAAAACGTAACCTATTAATGCAAAAATACCACTTGATACCCAGATGTGCAAATAAATGTTATGCGCCTTATCAGCAATTTTATTATCATCAGCACTTTTTTCATATACTAACCCCAAATTATCAGGGCCATATCCTAAAAGTGGTCTTTTTTTAATAAGCTTAAAAACATTACTCCAAATTCTAATACGTCCATTGCCAAGATTCCGAACCTCAATATCCATATCATCGATTACTGCATCAGATGATGGTTCTGATTGTTTAGAAAATAAACCTTTAACCTTTGATACAATAAAAGTTGCATGAGACTTAATATCAGGCGTAATTGTATCCTTTTTATACAAACAAACCGGATATAATACAATTAAGCAACAAACTACCACAAGAACTTTTTTTAAAACAAACTGTTTTTTGACAATTAAATAAATTATAAATAAAATTAAACTAAATATAAAACTAATAAATGGTCCGGTAGAATTAGCAAGCAATAAAGTGGCATAACTTACAATAAAAATAAATAAAAAATATAAATCATCCTTCTTTTTAGAAAAAAGCATATAACAAGCTACACTAACCATAGCAAAAGTGCACATAAGACTACCTAAAAAGTTACAATTCTCTGTTAGGCCAATCGCTGTATTAGATGTATACATATAAATAACTTTGCCATATAAACCACTTAATTGCAAAATAACTACTATAAAATGAATAACCGCAGTAAAAAGCATATACTTAACATATTCAAAAATACTTTCTTTATTTTTAAGAAATTTACAATCTAAATACAAAAAAATATAAAACAAAATAGCAAATAATCCCTCATATCTTCCAGGATAACCATTAATAGCAATACTTTTATTATATGATGTCAAGGTAGATATAATAGTCCAAAACATAAAAATAAATAAAAATATATCACTCTTGGTTATTTTAATACGCATAACACATAATTTATAAACATAAATCAGACTTAATACAATCATTAAATAAAAATAATACTTATGTAACGAAAAAATAGGCTCACCATTAACTTTAGGAAAAATATATCCATGAATATTCAAAACATATAATACAAACAATATAGGAATTAATAAAATAATCATGGGAATAATAATTTCAATTAAAGAATCTATTTTTTTATTTAATGTATCAAAAGTTGTTTCTTTCTTTTTTACTTTTAATTTCATAACACTCCTTTATTATTTTAAAGAAAAAAGAATTAATCAAATTCTCTTATTTATTAAGCTCCTTAATTAATTCTTCTTTTGTCATTTTTGAATAATTTTTAATACCAGCTTCTTTAGCTTTATCTTTTAATTCTTCTAAAGTTAAATCATTTAATGTTGTTTCTTCAGGAAGTTCTTTATGTTCTACAAGATATTCAATTTGTTCTTTAGTTAATGTTTCACGCTCTAGTAAAGCATTAGCAATTAACTTAACCAAATCCATATTTTCTTTTAATATCTCTGTAGCTTTTTTATAACATTCATCCATAATTTTACGAATTTCAATATCTATTTCATGAGCAACAGTGTCTGAGAAATTACGACTCTTATTATAATCACGACCTAAGAATACACCTTCTGTTTGTTGTTCAAGTTGAACTGGTCCTAAATCACTCATACCATATTCAGTAACCATAGCACGAGCAATTTTAGTAGCTTTTTCAAAGTCATTATGAGCACCAGTTGTTATTTCATGGAAATTCAATTCTTCTGATACACGTCCACCCAATAAACCAGTTATTTCTTCTAACAATTCTGTCTTAGTTTGTGTATATTTTTCTTCTTTAGGAACCATCATAGCATATCCACCAGCATATCCACGTGGAATAATAGTTACCTTTTGAACAATATTAGCACTATTTAATTTAAGTCCTAAAACAACGTGTCCAGCTTCATGATGAGCAACTAAATTTCTTTCTTGTTCAGTATATTTCTTGCTTTCTTTAGCAGGTCCCATTAATACTCTATCTGTTGCTTCATCAATTTCACTCATAGTAATAAATTCTTTATTACGACGAACAGCAAGTAAAGCAGCTTCATTTAGCAAGTTTTCCAAATCAGCACCACTAAATCCTGGCGTTCTCTTAGCAATATTACTTAATTTAACATTCTTATCTAGAATCTTATTACGAGCATGAACTTCAAGAATTTCTTCACGGCCCTTAACATCTGGTAAATTAACAGTTACTTGTCTATCAAAACGTCCTGGTCTTAATAAGGCTGGATCCAATACATCTGCCCTATTAGTTGCAGCGATAATAATAATACCTTCATTCGCACCGAAACCATCCATCTCTGTTAATAATTGGTTTAATGTTTGTTCACGTTCATCATGACCACCACCTAAACCAGTGCCTCTTTGACGACCAACAGCATCAATTTCATCAATAAATATTAAACATGGCGCATTATGTTTAGCTTGTCTAAACATATCACGAACACGTGATGCTCCTACACCAACAAATAACTCAACGAAATCTGAACCACTTATATAATAGAAAGGCACATTAGCTTCACCAGCAACAGCTTTAGCAAGTAAAGTTTTACCAGTTCCTGGAGGGCCTACTAATAAAACACCCTTAGGAATTCTTGCACCTAATTTTTGGAATTTCTTTGGATTTTTCAAGAAATCAATTAATTCTCTTACTTCTTCTTTTTCTTCTTTTAAACCAGCAACATTAGCAAAAGTTACTTTATTTTTATCATCACTTAGTTTAGCTCTACTCTTTCCAAAATCAAATGATTTATTTGCACCACCACTTTGTTTTGAGAAAATATAAATACCAAAAGCAACAATTAAAACTATTGGCAAGAAATTAACAACAATACTTAATAATGCACTACTAGAAGGATCCTTGTTAACCTCTATTTTATAATCATATTTTGTATATCCATCAACAATCTCTTTTACAACTTCATCTGATAATGGCACAACAACTTCAAAAGTTTCTTTATTGCTATATCCATCTAACTTACCAGAAATATAATATACACCACCCGAATTACTAGGTGTTACTTCTATACTACGAACCTTACCATCGCTTACTTGTTGTAAAAATTCATTATAAGTAAACTTATTAACTTTTCCTGTAAAACTAGAAAAATATACTAAAATTAAAATTACACCAAGTAAAACTACATAAGGAATAACATTCTTTTTTATACTATTTTTATCCATATTAAACGCCTCCTAATAACATTTAAATATTATATCACAACTATCACTTAATAGTCTATTATATTTTGATTTTTTTAACATGGGAATCCAAACGATTTTATCATTCGCATCTACCACAATTGGCCAACGATCTCTTTTCTCTTGAGGGATTTTTTTATCAATAAAGACATCCTTTACCTTCTTCGTTCCCCCATGCAAAGTCTCAATACGATCCCCATTTTTTCTCGTTCTAACACGAAGTGGTAACAAAATATTCTTACTATCAAGTCTTAAAATATCATTGCCATTACTCTTAATAGAATCAACCTTTGTTATCGTCATACCATTTGGTAATTTAACAAAATCAGAAAGTTCTATATCATAATCATTTATCGAATCAATATCTTTCTTAAAATAAATTTTATCATAAGACTTTATCAATAAATAATCATTAGGCAAACTATATTTCAAATTAGAACGTTGACTATTAACCATCTTAAAAAATAAATTAATATGTCTATCATCAATTAACATAAGGTCATCATTATATATTTTTGCAAATAAATTTTCAACTATACGTTCTTCTAACAATTTTGGTAATTTTTTAAATTCATCAATTTTTATCATACCATCTTGATAAACATTTGATAATTCACTGGCAACTAACGTATTAACAAAATCATCATACTCTATTAGTAATTTACTAAATTTTAAAAACTTCTCATGAACCATTGGATCTTCACTTTTAAGAAATGGCAAAACATTATGGCGATATCTATTTCGAGTATATTTATCTTTTAAATTGCTACTATCAACATAATAAGGAATATTATGTTTCTTTGCATACTCTTCTAAATCACTCTTAGTAACAAAAATTAGTGGTCTAACAATACTATAACCATCCTTCTTAATATAAGAAGAAAAACCACTATAACCACGTAAAGTTGATCCCCTTACAAGGCGCATTAAAATTGTTTCCATCAAATCATCACCATGATGACCAGTCATCAAATAATTAGCATTATATTTTTTAATAATTTCTTCAAAAAAATGATATCTTATACTTCGAGCCTCGTTATGGAAATTATCATCACCATATTTTTCAATTTTCATTCCTTCAAAAAAAAGATTATGCTCATGACAATAATTCTCTAAAAACAAAGCCTCTTCAGCACTAACAATACGCACATTATGATTAACATGCGCAACCACAATTTTAAATTTTAACTCTTTTTGTAAATCACATAAAAGCTTTAATAATACCATTGAATCAGGACCTGTTGATACCCCAACGACAACTACATCTTTATCATTTAATTTAATTTCATTTTTCAAATAGTCTAAAACATTTTGCATAGCCATCTCCATAAAGTATTTTACATAATAATAATAGTAGGTGCAAGTAAATATTAGTATTTCACATATATTTTATAAACATTACTTTGTTGGTATTCTAATAATTATTTCATTATCTTTAGAATAAAAATACTTTTCCCGAGCATATCTTGCTAAGTAATCAGGATCTTGTAATTTAACAATTTCACTATTTAGTTCTTTTTCTTCCTCTTGTAAATCCGCTAATTTCTTCTCTAATTCACGTGCTTCGACATATTTATTATTTATTTTAACAATTATCATTATAATACTACCTAAAGTAAACAAACAAATACTCAATGAAACAAAACCAAAAATCATCAATCTTTTGGTTTTTATTCGTATACGTTTCTTTTTTGTCTTCTTCATACAATCACCACTATATGATAAATATAACAAAAAAGGCCATTTAATTCAACGAATTAGGCCTTTTATTTAACAATTTTACTCTAATTTGGACAAATATCCGATTATAAATAAAAAATGAAAAAATAAGCGTTATGATAAAGTAAATATGAATAATTCCATTATTAATTTTATACAAAAGAAAATAGTATAAAGAAAAAAGACTAAATACAAATAACAAATTAGTAATTACATTAATAAAAATACTCTTTGTAAATAATACTTTATACATAACATTAAACAATAAACTAAAAAAAATGCCAAAAATAAATGAAATAAATATTGATTGAATTTGAACTATTAAACTCATTTAAACAACCTGCTAAATAATGAACTCTCTTTATCTTTTTTAGCATCATCTATATAATCAAAACTTTTTAAAAAACCTTTAATTGTAACCGTTCCTTGAAGTGTATCTAATTTTATAAGTTCTAACCCTTCACCTTTCAAAGCGATATAACCCATTACTGTTTGAACTAAAAACTCTTCATCATCAAAACTATCTACTTTCTTTACACCACTTACTAAAATATTTTTACGTTCAACTACACTTACACTATGATTATACGTGCTTAATTCTCTTTCTTTATCCATATATTATCCTCCAATAATATATATTCAAAAGATAAAAAAAAAGACTAAATTAGTCTTCATCATTACATACAAGAACATTTAAATCTTCTGTATAATCAGTATCACTATTAGTATTAGCACGTTCATATACACCAAGAATTGTATCGTTAAAAATCTTTCTTGTTTCTTGATTAAGTGGATGTGCTAAATCTTTATGTTTACGTTTAACTTCTCCATTTTCCATAAATTCTTTTGAAACTACAGCCTTACTTGGCATAGCAACAACAATTTTTTCTGGCTTTTGAACAATTCGAATATCTTTGATAACAAAGCATTTGTTCAAAGTAACCTCGGCAACGCCTTTTACATTTGAATTATCATTATCAAACTTTCTAACTTGCACTCTTGTAATCTTCATAATGACCTCCTTAGAATGTATTACACTTAAATTATATACTATGAATTTTAATAAATCAATCTTATTTACAATTTTATTATTGTCCAGTAGAGCCAGCTGCATCAGCGGCACGAACATTTATTTTCATAGAATAATATAACTTTTCAAAATCAGCCGAAGAATAAGTTGTCTTACCATTAGCAGTTGATGTTGTCTCACCAACAGATACGACTGAATTTGGAATCCACATATTTAAAGTATATGTATGAACTTCAGCAACGCCTGAATCATGTGAACTAATATCACCAGTAGCTAACACTAAACTATCAGTAGTTTTTAGAGCATTAGCCGTAGATGAAACAATAGCGCCATATGAAGCATTATAATTATTTTTAATACTAATACATTCAGATGCAGGAACTGTTCCACTTGTTGAACCAGTTAATTTAATTTTTACCTCATAATCTCTTAATCTATTACGACCACTAATTGCGTCACCTTGAACACCATAAACTGTATAAGATAGTTTACCAGATGTAATATAACCACTTACCGTAAAAGAAAATTGTGTTAATTGAATACCAGCTGAATCAGAAACTGGATATTGATCAGTAAGACTAATAGCATTTGTTCCCTCTTCATATTTAATTAACAAATTACCAGAAGTAATTAAGTTGTTTTGTCCGCCAGTTCGCGAATAATTATAAAAGGCAAATGACACACCAACAACCATAACTATTAATACCAAAACTCCAACAATCGATAAAATTACTTTCTTATTATCATTCTCTTTCATATCATCACCTACTATTAAAATATATCATATAAACTTTTAAAATACAATAAGAAAACCACTCTAAAATCCTTTTTTTAGCATTAACAATGATAATTTACACAAACAAAAAAACTTGGTCTCCCAAGTTTAATATAAACATTAATTAAGCATTAGCTTTAACTAATATTTTCATAGCGTAATATAATTCACCATATGCTGTTGTTGTGTAAGTATCAGTTGTAGCTGCACCAATTTTTACAACTGAAGAATCAACCCACATTCTAACTTGGAATGTAGAAGTTACTTTAGAAACTGATGTTATTGTTCCAGTTCCTAACTTCTTCATACCAGTAGCACCTTCTAATGCAGAAATAGCTTTAGCAGTAGCATCACCAGTAGCAGATGTAAATGTCATACCTTCTGGTGCAGTACCAGTTCTCTTAATATTTACAAATACTTCGCTATCTTTTAAAGTCTTAGTTTTACCTTCTGGTGCGTCGCCTGGAACAGCATATATATCATATGTAATAGAACCACCAGATATATTTCCTGTTACAGTAAAGTCACATACATTTCCATCACCAGTCAAAGCTAAACCTTGTGCTGTTGTAATAGGAAAATGGTTTTCCAATTTAATAGTACTAGTACCATCAGCAAAAGCGAAACTTAAATCACCTGATGTGATTAAGTTATTTTGTTCACCAGTTCTTGAATAAGTAAAGAACGCAAATGATACTCCTACTACTGCTACAACTAATACAGCAATTCCTAAAACAGACAACATTACTTGCTTACCTGAATTGTTATTCATATATCCTCCTTACATTAATAATGGTACCATTATCTAGCATTTTTTGCAAGCAAATTTTTGTAAATTGTAATAAATAATAAATTATTTACAAAAAAACTTGGAAAACCAAGTTTTTATTAAGCTGTTGCATCAACAACAACTTTCATAGAATAATATAATTTACCATATGCTTCTGGAGTATAAGTTGCTCCTGTTGCAGCAATAGTTACAGCATCTGAAACCCACATTTTTAATGTAAATTGTGCTGAACTATCTTTTACTGCCGCAGCAGTAACAGTTCCTGTTCCTAAAACAATTTTACCACCAGATTTTAAAGCTTCAATTGTTTTAGCTGCACTAGCACCAGTTGCTGACGTAAAAGTATAACCAGTAGGCAAAGTAGCTGAAATATTAGCTTTAATTTGACTATCAGCAAATCTTGCGGTTTTGTCCTTTCCAGTAGGAGCATCACCAGCTACACCATAAATTGTGTAATTAACAACACTAGTTGTTGTTCCTGAAATACTGAAAAGACATACGTTATTATTGCCGCTCAACTTAAGTCCATTCGTATCACTCATTGGAAATTGATTTACCAAATTAATTGTACTAGCACCATCATCGAATGAAAAAAACAATTGTCCTGTATTGATCAAGTTATTTTGACCACCTGTTCTTGTATAAGTAAAGAACGCGAATGACACACCAACAATAGCTACAACTAATATAGCAACACCAACGATTGATAAAACCACTTGTTTACTCGAATTGTTATTCATATATCCTCCTTACAATAACAATATTACCATTATCCTATTTTTTTATCAATATATTTTAAAATGAAATGAAAAAAATTGACAAAAAAAACTTGGTTTCCCAAGATTTTTTTACTAAGCATTAGCTTCAACAAGTATTTTCATAGAGTAATATAAATTACCATATGCTTCTGTTGTATAAGTTCCTGTTTCACCAACAGTTACAACTGATGAATCAACCCACATTCTTACTGTGAAGTTTGTAGTTGCACTATCAGTAGCAGTAACAGTTCCTGTTCCTAAACTCTTCTTTCCAGTTGCTCCAGTTAAAGCATCAATAGCTTTTCCTTCAGCAGCTCCTGTTGCTGGAGTAAATGTCATACCTGTAGGAACTTCACTTTGAATATTTACAAATACTTCTGTATCTTTAAATTTAGTTTTATCTGCTTCAGCAGAACCAGGAACAGCAAATACTTCATATCCAATTGAACTTCCAGCAGTTGTCTTACCAGTAACTGAGAAAGTACAAATATTGTTAGTTCCAGTTAAAGCAACACCATCAGTAGTTGAAATTGGAAAATGATTTGTTAGATTAATAGTGTTACTACCATCTGCAAATGTAAATACCAAACTACCAGTAGTGATTAAGTTGTTTTGTTCACCAGTTCTTGTATAAGTAAAGAACGCGAATGATACTCCTACTACTGCTACAACTAATATAGCTACTCCTATAACGGATAACAATATTTGTTTACTTGAATTATTATTCATATATCCTCCTTATGTTATAAATATATCACTAATATGAAATTTAAGCAACATTTTTTTTATAAATATTTACAAAAAATAACGCACAAAGTGCGTTATTAAAATCTAATCCATTGGAAGGTTTTCTACTCTTAATTTTAATGAATAATACATTGTGCTAAATATATTACGGTCACCACTACATTGAGTTGTAGATGCGCAATAATCTTTAGTTGTATCTGTATCAGAAATTGTAACATCGCCACTAATCCACATACGTAATGTATATGTATGAGTTGTATCAGTTGTGCCAACTGATCCTTCTGCTAATTTGATTACTCCATTAGAAGATGTATCAGTGCTTCCACGTCCAGCAGAAGCTTTAGCACCATATGTCTTAGTAGTAGCATCAGCTGTACCAAAACCATTAGCGATAGTAACTGTTCCAGCATCATGTGTTTCTTGTAAATATAACTTAATATGATTATCAGGCATACGTTTTCTTCCAGTTACAGCATCTCCTGCTAAAGCTGATAAACTATATTCCAAACTTACAGAACCACCAGCATATCCTGTTACCTTAAATTGTGTTTCTACAATTTCAGTATCAGCTGATGTTCTAGCAATAGCTTCAGCATCACTTATAGGAAATTGGTTTGTCAAATTAATATTGTTAGTATCATCTGTAATAAACTCCAACTTAATACGACCAGTTACAATAGAGTTATTTTTAGCACCCGTTCTATAATAATTAAAAAAAGCAAAACTTGTGAATGTTACCATAATTAACAAAACAGCAATCGCAACGACAGACAATATTATTTTTTTACTTGTATTCTCTTTATTCTCCATATATTCACTCCTATCGTAATTAATATAACATAACTTATTTTTTTTTACAATATTTTAACTAACCATTTGCACTAATTTTTTATTAAAATGTTAAATCAACATTATTATTTTCATGCATAGAAAAAGCAATCAATAATTAAATTGATTACTTAATAACCCCATCGTTCTATTTTAAACGATATATTATATGTTCTTCCTATAACAACGGTATCTTTTTCACTAGTATATAACAAATCCATTGTTAAGCCTACAATTGAACTACCTCTATCTAAGACAATACCATAAAAATCGCCATTACTAAATTTGTAATTAGATATTTTAACAATACTTCCACAAGGTATACTTCTATCCGCTGCTACAATTCTTATTCTTCCATATTCTTTATCATCGTAATAAATATTACCATTACGCACATCTTGATTAGGATAACATGCAACATGCCCACCACATCCTGGGCAGTCAGGCCCGTATCCTGTTAATGTTCCTGTAAATTTAAGTTTATATTTAGAACCATAATTTTTTATATCAGTTGTATTAAAAACTTCATAATATTTTTGAGTTGCACTTGTATGATAATTAACAAGCTTAGACGACTTAACTGATTTAACAGAATTTATATTTGTCGTCACTATTCTTTCCTGTTGATTGCCTGAAGCTATTAAAAGAAAAACAAAAAACACATAAGTAAAACCAATAAGATATTTTTTAAAACATAAAAAAAGGTTATTCTTGTTCTTCAAGGCTATCACCTCTATGATAAGAATATACCATTTTTAATGCATTAAGTCAAATAGTCTTTTAGCGTTATCTGTCGTTACATTAGTAACTTCATTAAGACTTATTTCTTTAACTTTTGCTAAACAATTAGCAATAATTTTAATATTTTTAGGTTCATTCACACTACCACGTTTTGGTTCTGGAGCTAGATAAGGGCTATCTGTTTCTAAAACTAAATTTTGAAGTGGTAACTCTTTAACAACATCTTTTAACTTACTATTTTTAAAGGTTAATACGCCACCAATACCAAACATATATCCCATATTAAGGTATAACTTAGCCATTTCTAAACTACCACTATAACAATGCAAAACACCCTTTAAATTGTATTTCTTTAAAATCTCATATGTATCTTCAGTTGCTTCTCTTGTATGAATTACAACTGGCATATTAAATTTTTTAGCAATATTCAATTGTTTTTCAAAATATTCTTTTTGTCTTTCAATATTTAAATCATTATGATAGTAATCAAGACCTATTTCACCAATACCAATAATTTTATGATTACTATTAATTAATTTTTCCAAATATAATAAATCATCATCAGTAATATTATCTACTTCATCTGGATGAAAACCAATTGTCATATATACATTAGGATATCTATTTATAATTTCAAGACCATCTCTTATACTTTTTTTATCACATCCAGATATAATAAACTTCTTAACATTATTACTTTCAGCATCCATTAAAATAGTTTCAACATCACATGTTAAATCTAAATGAAAATGCGTATCAATTAAATAATCATTCATTTTTAACCTCGATTCTCATAAATAATGGTTCAGGCTTTTGTAAACTATATTTATTGTTTGCATTGAAAACATCACTTCGATCATCAATATTTAATTGTTTAAAGATTTTTTCACTTGTTTCTGGTAAGAATGGACTAAGTAAATATGCACCAACTCTAATAGATTCTAATAAGTTATAAATAACTGTTTCTAATCTATCTTTACTTTTTTCATCCTTAGCTAAAACCCATGGTGTTGTTTCATCAATATATTTATTACTTCTTCTAAATATTTCAAAAATATAATCAATGGAAGAAGCTAAATGAACAGTTTCAATTGCACTATCTACTTTCTTACTTGCTTCGCAAACTATTTCCTTTAACTCATTATCTATGCTTTCTTCTATATTTTTATTTTGAACTATACCATTAAAGTATTTATTTCCCATTGCAATTGTTCTATTTACAAGATTACCCAAAACGTTTGCTAAATCTGAATTAATACGTTCAATTAACAAATCTTCTGTATAATTTCCATCTTGATTATATGGTATTTCATGTAAACAATAATATCTTATGGCATCAGTTCCATATTTATGACACAAATCATCTGCATAAGCGATATTACCCTTGCTTTTACTCATCTTACCACTCGAGAATAATAACCATGGATGACCAAATATCTTCTTTGGTAATGGTAAATCTAAAGCCATTAAAATAATTGGCCAATAAATTGCATGAAAACGGAAAATATCCTTACCTATAATTTGTAAGTCAGCAGGCCAAAACTTTTTAAAATCATCACTTTGATTATCAACATCATAACCTAAGAAAGTAATGTAATTTATTAGGGCATCAATCCATACATATACAACATGTTTAGGATCAAAAGGAACTTTAACCCCCCAATCAAAACTAGTTCTAGAAACACATAAATCTTGTAAACCTGGTTTAATAAAATTATTAACAATTTCATTCTTACGAGATTCTGGAACTAGAAAGTCTGGATGCTCATCAATATATTTTTTTAATTTATCTTCATATTTTGTTAAACGTAAAAAATATGCCTCTTCTTCGGCAACACTAACTTCTCTACCACAATCAGGACATTTACCATCAACTAAATCTTTTTCTAAGAAAAATGATTCACATGGTGTGCAATATAATCCTTCATATTTGCCTTTATAAATATCACCTTGTTCATACAATTTCGTAAAAATATGTTCAACTCTCTTACAATGATCCTCATCCGTCGTTCTAATAAGACGTGTATAACTTATATTTAATACATCAAGCATTTCTTTAAAATCACCAAAGATACTATCTACATATTCTTGAGGTTTAACACCTAATTCTTGCGCTTTTTGCGCGATTTTTTCACCATGTTCATCAAGTCCAACTTGAAAATAAACATCATAACCTTTTAATCTTTTATACCTTGCTATACTATCCGCTAAAACATCTTCATAAACATTTCCAATATGAGATTTACCACTAGCATACGGTATAGCAGTAGTTATACAATACTTTTTCATATACACACCTCCATAATATTATAACGGTTAAATAATAAAAAAACGGTCTATTTCTAAGGACGAAAAGACCGTGGTACCACCTTAATTAACACAAAGTGTTCTTATTCTTTAACGCGCTAAGCGATTTATCTTAAGAATCCACCATAGAAAATCCTTACGCCTTTTCACACCAACCAAAGGCTCTCTTAATAAGAAATGAATCTACACATTCCATCACTGATAAATATGTCACAATTATAACATACCAAGATCTATTCTTCAAGATACTTTTCTAAAAATTTTGTGATTATAGAAGCAGCACTTACCAAGTTATCAGTTAAAGGATTATTTGATAAGCATAAAAGACTACCAACAATATCACCATGACAATTAATAGGTTTAATTAAATAAGCAATATTCATAATATCCTCAAACAAACATATATTTGATACACAACTACTAGTTAAAGAACTATTATTAAGGATTTCACTAATAATACTTTCATTTATATTTTTATGAAGATATTTAGAATTACTTGATACTATAATACTATCTCTATTAGAAATCAAAATATCAATATCATACTCTTGATGCATTACATAAACTACATCATTCAAAACTTTACTACTTTCAATACCATAAGCTTTACTAAGAATTATTTTATCATCTAAAACATCAATTAATAATTCATCATTCTCTCTAATACGCATATTCTTTCTAATTTCTTTAGGAAGAACAATTCTACCAAGTTCATCAATCTTTCTACTTATGCCATATTTTTTCATATACCACCCATATTATTATGAAAAATAATATGAAGAATATACATTAGTATTGTTTCAAAGTTTTTTCATTAATTAAAGCTAAACGATTATTACTTTCATTATAACTATTAATAAGAATTAAATTACAACTACCAATAGTATCACTTATCCACCTAATAAAACGTTGATAATAAGTATCAAACAAATAATTGTGAAGTCTTTCTTTCTCAAAAGAAGTATAATCATCACTAACATCATTATAAAGTTCTATAACACTATTACGATACACATCCCCTATTTTATTGACAATATCATTATTTATATAACTAACATAATTATCACAGTCTTTTTTGTTATGTAACAACACAAAACGTAACTTAACAAGTTTATCTATCTCATTATTAAACTTTCCAAAGTAACTTTGAACACTATTACTTATCTTTTCTTTGTTTAATAAACTACCTTCAATTTCTATAAATACAGCAATTACATCCGAAATCGATATATTAATATAATTAGAGATTGATAAGTTAATTAATTCATAATTCTTATCTAAATCCATATTTAATTTATTTAAATATATCTCATGATTTTTTACTTCTAACTCCTTTACTACATCCAATTTCTCTACCATATCTATCCTTTCTTTTAAAGAATACCAATTTTTTCTTAAAATGTCAAATTTTGTAAAAAAGACTTAGCTTTGTTTTATAACATTAACTAAGTCTACTAAATAATATATGTAATTTTTCTCTAATTTAGGTAATTCTAATGTAATTATTAAGCAATTATTTTTATAACTAAATTTGAAATACCTTGAAATTTTGCATGCTTCAATAAATATCTTTTCATAATTCATCTTCTTAGTAGCATCTTGACTAAAAATAAGTTCAATAAAGGTTTTAGTTTGATTAACTTTAATTATTTGCACCTCACGCGCTAATTTATCAAACCATTCCTCATACATATATATTTCAATTTCTTTATTTATTTTACCAAAACGATCTTCTATTTCACTACGAATCTTATTTAGTGAAGATAGAGAATCAATTTTGTTAATCATTTGATGAATTAGAATCTTTATTTCATTTTCACTAACATAATTTGAATCAATATGAGTTTCAACATTAACTAAGGCTTGTTGTTTATCATCTTCCGTTGCTACTTGTTCACCTTTTAATCTAGCTACTTCTTCATTTAGAATTTTAAGATATAAATCAACACCAATAGTATCAATAAAGCCAGATTGTTCATCACCTAATATGTTACCAGCTCCTCTTATTGATAAATCACGAGAAGCGATTTTAAAGCCACTTCCTAGTTCTGTAAATTCTTGAATAGTTTTTAAACGTTTTAAAGCCGTCTCTGTTAAAACCTTACCTTGACGATACATCATATAGGCATAAGCTATTTTATCACTACGACCAACCCGTCCTCTTATTTGATATATTTGTGATAAACCGAATCTATCAGCATTTAGAATTATTAATGTATTAACATTAGGAATATCAATACCAGTTTCAATAATAGTGGTGCATACCAATACTTGAGCCTCATTTTGAATAAATTTAAGCATCTGACTTTCAATTAAAGATTTATCCATTTGCCCATGAGCATAAATAATCTTCGCATCAGGCACTAATTCTTGAATCTCTGCAACCTTATTTTGAATAGATTCAACACTATTATACAAAACATATACCTGACCACCTCTACTAATTTCTTTAGTAATCGCCTCTTTAATTAATTGCTTACTTTCTTCAACAACATATGTTTGAATTGGATAACGATTAACAGGTGGTGTAGTTATTAAAGATAAGCTTCGAATACCAACAAGGGACATTTGCAAAGTTCTTGGAATAGGTGTAGCCGTCAAAGTTAAAACATCAACATTCGCTTTATACTTCTTAATTTTTTCTTTGTGAGTAACACCAAAACGTTGTTCCTCATCAATAACCAAAAGTCCTAAATCAACAGGGGCAACATCATCACTCAATAAGCGATGAGTTCCAATTAAAAAATCAATTGACTTGTCTTTAAGGCCATCAATGATTCGCTTTGTCTCTTTAGGTGGCGTAAATCTATTTAAAAGAGCAATATTAACAGGAAAATCTTTAAATCTTTCTTTAGCATTATTATAAATTTGCATTGATAAAATAGTCGTTGGACATAAATATAAAACTTGTTTTGAATTACAAATAGCCTTAAATATCGCTCTAAAAGCTACCTCTGTCTTGCCAAAACCAACATCGCCACAAAGTAGACGGTCCATTGGATGACTCGTCTCCATTTCTTCCTTAATTTGTTTAACCGCTAAAGCTTGATCAGTTGTCAAATGATAAGGAAATTCTTCTTCAAACATCAACTGCATCTCATCATCAGGTGCAAATTTAAAACCTTGTTTATATTCACGTTCAGCATATATTTTCAACAACTCTTGGGCTACTTCACGAACCTTACCAGTAATTCGCATCTTTGTCTTCTGCCAATCACTACCCGATAAACTATTAATTTTAGGAATAATTCCTTCTTTACCAGTAAACTTTGAAATACAGCTTATTTTTTCAACCGGAATATACAACTTATCATTTCCTTTATAAAGTATTTCTAAATAATCCTTTTTCAAGCCTTGAGACTCTAATGTTTTAATTCCATTATAAATACCAATACCATGAATCGAATGAACAACTGCATCCCCTACTTCAAGCTTATTTATATTACGAATACTGCTACTATATTTAAAATGAGTCTTATAACCCTTATTCGTCTTCTTCGTTGAAAACAATTCCTTATCGCTTAAAAGAATTAAATCTTTATAAATAAAGCCTTCATTTATATCAAAACAAACAATATTGATAATTTTATTAGAAACACTATTAAAATCCGTTATACTATAAGGAGCATCAATATATTTAGCAAAAGATTTTATTTGTTGTTTTTTTAAACATAAAACAACTTGCTTAGAAAGATTATCTCTTAAATATTTATTAATTTCATCAATATTCTCATGAAACTTTGGTGGTTTTTTAATATTAAATTTAATCTCTTTATACGAAACACCTTGTAATAAATTATCGCTCGTTAAATAATGAATAATGCCATTATCAGGAATTAAAGACAAATTGAACATATAACGTTTATGTTTTTCAATGTCGTGTTCAAGATTAAATTCATCCATTTGTTGCCATATTTCTTTAAAAATATTTTTTAACTGTGGATAATCTTTAATAACAATACTAGATTCCCCAACATAATCAATTAAACTACCAACACTACCATTCGCATCAAGCATATCATAATTTTTATATTCCAAAGATGCATCCCTATCTTTTATTAAAACATCACTCGCAGGATAAATGGAAAATGTATCAATTTCTTTAATCGAAAGCTGGGTTTCCTCATCAAATACTCTTATAGAATCTATCTCATCACCAAAATATTCAAGTCTAATTGGATGCTCACTTCCTATAGGAAATATATCAATAACAAAACCTCTTACAGCAATATCGCCTGTTTTTGATACATAAGTATCCCGCTTATAACCAATATCAATAAGCTTAGAAACTAAATCTTTTATTGGATATTCATGATTTTTAGAAACTTTAATAATACTATTTAAATATAAGTTTTTAGTTGGTAAAAATCGTAAAAAACCCATTAAAGAACAAATAACGATTTTTTTCTTTTGTTCTAAAAGACTATTTAAAGTCTCAAGTCTTGTAACCATTAACTCAGGACTACTTGTAAAAGCCATACTAGTCAAAAACTCATCCATTGGAAAGAATAAAACATCATTTGTATAACCAATTAAACTATTTAAAAGATTATTAGCTTCTATTGAATTCGCTGTTAAGATAATTAAACTCTTATCATTATTATCAAATACTTCTTTAATATACGCACAAAAAGACTCATCAGTAAGTCCTAATAAGCCATAATTATTTCCATCTAACTTAATTAAATTATCAAATATTTGCATTTTTCACACCATTATACTTCATCATTAGTTTATCACATGAATAACCATTTATAAAGTCTGTTATTATTGAATTTACAGTTTCAATTTTATCTTCTAAAAGTGATACTTCATCCTTTGAAAATTGGCCTAAAACATAGTCTTTAGTATCCATATTTTTATTGTTAGAAATACCAACCTTTAAATGAATAAAGTTTTTACTATTAATATTCTCAATGATATTTTTAATACCATTATGACCACCACTACTAGAATTACTTTTAATTTTTATTTTAGCGATTTCCATATCCAAATCATCTTGAATAACCATAATATCCTCTGGAGAAATTTTATAATAATTAACAAAATCACGCACAACTGTTCCCGATAAATTCATATATGATAACGGTTTTAAGAATATTACTTTATCATTATTTATTTGCATAGTTTCATATAATCCATTAAATTTATTTTTAGAAATAGTAAAACCATTTTTCTTAGCATATTCATCTAGATAAAAAAAACCAATATTATGACGTGTATTTTTATATTCATTGCCAGGATTTCCCAAGCCAACAATTAATTTCATTAAATCATCCTTTCAACATATTCATTATTTCATTACGATATGTCCCATCATTATTATGAACAAATAATGGTGGCAACAATTTTAAACCGTCTTTTCCATTTTTTGATGCTTCAACCATAAAAAGCTTACTCTCTCCGACTTCATTTGGATATATAAATTGTAAACGCTTAACCGCAAAGCCATGTTTTTTTAAAACATCACATATTTCAATAAAACGTTCAGTTCTATGAACTAAAGCCAAACGACCATTCGTTTTCAAAATACGAAATGCGGATTTAATAACATCTTCAAAGTTTAAGTCGCCTTCATGACGCGCTAATCTCTTTTGAATATTTTCATTTACAATAGAATGGTCATTTACTTTAAAATACGGTGGATTAACTGTAACCAAATCAAAACTATCATCAGCAAAATACTTATTAACATTACGAATATCATCATTAATTAAAGTAATTCTATTTTCAAAATTATTATAATTAACCGATTTTAACGCAAGCGAATAAACATCCTTTTGAAGTTCCATTGCATAAATCGTGGCTTTGGTTTTAGTAGTTAAAATTAATGGAATAGGTGCATTACCAGTGCAAAAATCCATAATCATTTTATCTTTTAAATTAATTTTTACGAAATTAGGAAGCAAGACTGATTCAAGTGAAAATTTAAACCATTCATCATCCTGAAAAATCTTAAGATCGCGATAACCTAATAAATCATTTAAAACTTCCATTACAAATTAACCTCAACAATAGAATCGTTTACCGCTACTTTAATTTTTCTTTTAAAAATATCAACATCAACAACTTGACCTTCTATTTCATTATTTTTATAATGCGAACCAACACTTGGCATATCTTTCTTTAAATTGGTATAAACTTCATCTTCATACCCTAAACAACACAATAAGCGACCACAAACGCCGTTAATCTTAGTAGGATTAAGCGCTAGAGATTGATTTTTAGCCATATTGATAGTAACACTGTTAATTTCATTTAAAAAAGTATTACAGCATAAAACACGACCACAAGGGCCTAATCCCCCAATTTCTTTAGCCTTATCACGCACACCAATTTGTCTTAATTCAATCCTTGTGCGATAAACCTGAGCTAATTTCTTAGCAAGTTCACGAAAATCAACACGATCATCGGCAATAAAATTAAACAAAAGTTGCTTTCTATCAAAAGTAAAACTAGCATCTAACAACCGCATATCCAAAGACAACTGATTAATAAATTCATTAGCTTTAATCAAAGCCATAGAAGCATCTTTTTTATTTTTCTCATGCAATGATACGTCCTTCTTACTAGCAAGTCTCACAACTGGTTTTAATTCATTAACAACCTTATCATCTTCTAACATAGTGGTATTAGCAGTCACAAAACCAAATTGTAATCCCTTTTCCGTCTCAACAATAACCTTATCACCTAACTCCAAATTAAAGGTAACAGCATCAAAATTATATACTTTACCTTTAGGAGCAAAAGAAATACCTACAACTTTTTTCATTAAATCACCGCCTCAACTACTTCTATTATATAACGATCAACCAATAAATTAAGATTAGCATTAACATTCACTAATTTACTTAATTTATCAGTTATACTAATAATCTTCATTAATTTATTTGTTTTCACAGTATCAAAATTATTTTCTTTACCATTTAAATATCGATAATCTATTTCTTGAACAATTAAATTCTCTATTTCTTGAAAAAATGATACTAATTTTTCTTTAGAATCACACCAATTTAAAACATAACTATTTTCATAAGCAATCATCATCAATTTATTTTTAAAAAGGCCATTTAAAAATTTAAAAGCAACACTTTCATCCTGATTATCTAGGGAAATATCAACTTTAATTCTAATATGCTGACACCGAGATTTAATAGTTGGCAAGATCATATTACTATTTTGCGTTATTAATAAAGCATGAATATTCCCTTCAGGTTCTTCGAGAAATTTCAATATTTTATTACTAACATAACTACTCATTCTCTCAACACCATATATTATATAGACTCTATGACCGTTTTCTTTGATTGATTTTGACGAAAATGAAAGAAATAATTTATCTAATTCACTCTTATTAATTGCCATTGTTTCAGGATTTATAAGAATAAAATCATCATAATTATTTTCATCAATCAAATGACAAATATTACAGTCACCACACTTTGTATCATCTATATAATGGTTACTACATATTATTTTTTTTGCAAATTTTAATATTAAAGGATAAGTTCTAGCAATATCGTTAGTTTCAAATAAATAAGCATGTGAAAAGTTTTCAACATCTTCTAATAATTTAAAAAATTCAAAATTCTTATCCTTTTCAATCATTTTATACTCCCCACATTTTCAAAATAATTAATGTAACTAAAGCTGGAAAATCAAATATACCAACAAATCCTATTGTCCATAAATTAATAGGAATGACCATATTAAAATTAACTGCAATCATATTAAAAGTCCAAATTATAAAAGAACTTAATATAAACTTTTTGACATATTTCATAAAAATTTTCACTATATCACCTATTATTTTTTATGTATTACGATCTATTTTATGAAATATCTTTACGGTTATCAAAAGCTTGTTCCAAAGTAAGGGCATCCACATATTCCATATCCGCTCCCATTGGAATACCAGAAGCAATTCGTGAAATTTTTATATTTCGATCCGCTAACACACTCTTTATATACATCGCTGTCATTTCCCCTTCAATACAAGGCTTGACTGCAATAACAATTTCTTTATAATTATAATTATTTAGTCTATCAATAAGCTTATTTAACATAATTTTATCAGGATCAAAAGCATCTATTGTTGAAATTAAACCATTTAAAACATGATATTCCCCATTAAAAATTCCAAGTTTTTCAATTGAATACACCGTCTTTGGATCTTCGACAACACACAAAATATCGTGATTCCTAATATCATCTTTACAGATATTACATAAATCATCTTCAGAAAAATTATTACATTTAACACATCTTTTAATTTTCTTATTAACATCCAAAACACTCTTTGACAAAAACTCAATTTGTGTAGGATCCATATTTAATAAGGAAAAAGCCAAGCGTTCCGCAGTTTTTTCGCCAACGCCTGGAAAATATTTAAACGATTCAATTAAATTGTTTATAGTTTTTGGATACATATCTTCTAGAATAAACCTGGCATTCCTTTAGTATATTTACCTAAATTATCTTCAATAGCTTTTTCTACATTTTTAGTAGCATCATTAATTGCTACAACTAACAT
Organism: uncultured Bacilli bacterium; assembly: GCA_934167885.1. Classification (GTDB taxonomy): domain Bacteria; phylum Bacillota_I; class Bacilli_A; order RF39; family UBA660; genus RUG12783. The sequence continues at coordinate 125,439 of CAKPMB010000001.1, read as the reverse complement.
ATCTTCTAGCATATCTAAATCATCTTTTGATAATTCCATATCAGGATTAATCTTAACAGCTGTAACTTCACGACTTCCTTTCATTGTTACTGTAACCATTGAACTTTCACCAGTAAAAGTCATTTCATCAACTTTCTTCTTAGCGTCAAGCATATTTTTTTGTAATGCTTGAGCTTGTTTTATCATAGCTTGCATATTCATATTATTCATCATCCTCCACATCAACTAACTCACTACCAAACACTGATAAAGCCTTTGATAACAAATCATTTTTATCATTTTCAGTATTAGTTAACAACTTCTCATTTTCAACTTGATACGTATATATAATACCATTTTTTTTATCTTTTATATACTTATTTTTAATATTTTCAAAATCTTTTGTTGTTACAAAAACAACTTTATAATTATGATTATAAATTTTCACCAACAACTTCTCTATTTCTTGATAACACGAGAACATTCTTTCAACAACACCTTCACTATTACATGTCATAAGAACATACTCGTCACTCACTATCATTGGTGTCGATAAATCTAACAATTGGACAATATAAGCAAATGTATCATCAAAACGATATTTTTGTAAATTACCCCATTGTTCTAGAAATTCCTTTTTAAAAGCCAAATTAGCATGTGCTAAGGCATTATTAACCCTTATATTCTTAATTTTTTCATTAACACTACATAATGGACTAACTTTTGAAGAAACTGGCGTAGTGGCGTTATTTGAGGTATTTTTAATAGGTTCTGATTCTTTTTTAGAACTATTTATTCTTATTTCGTGAGAAACATTTGTTTCATCATGCAAATAAGACACTATTTGTAACAAATAAACCTGAATCATAATAAGTGGCGTTAAAGTAGTCTTTAGAACATTCAATAACTCATTCAATTTCTGAATAATATACAATTCATTTTGAATATTTTTATTCGCACCATCAATGTAATTATTAACAACCTTATCACGACACAATGTCATCAATCTTTCTACAAAATTTTCAAAATTATAACCATTTTCATTAATTTTATTTAAAGTATCAATAATAGCCGCATAATCACCACTAATTAAACTATCATATGTCGCTTCAATATCACTTGTAGACACCAAACCATTAAGTTTAATAAAATCCTCTACTTCAATTTTATTATTACTAAATGAAGCAAGCTTATCCAACATACTTATAGCATCACGCAAACCACCATTGGCAGACTCAGCAATCATCTTTAAAACTTCATCTGACGTTTGAATATTTTCTTTATCACAAATAAAATTTAAGCGACTCTGCAATTGTTCATTCGTTATACGTGAAAAACTATAACATTGACATCTAGAAACAATAGTATCAGGCACTTCAAAAAACTCTGTTGTTGCTAAAATAAAGATAACATGACTTGGTGGCTCTTCTAATGTTTTTAGTAAAGCATTAAAAGCACTATTAGATAACATATGCACTTCATCAATAATATAAACCTTATATTTCATCTTTGAAGGAACAATATTAACTTTACTTTTCAATTCCCTAATTTGTTCAACACCATTATTACTAGCAGCATCTATTTCAATAATATCAACAGAACTATCCGCTTCCTTACAATTTTCACACTCTAAACAAACGTCATCATGTTCATGAAAATTCAAGCAATTAACAGCCTTAGCAAAAATCTTAGCAATAGATGTCTTACCAATTCCTCGTGATCCCGAGAACAAATAAGCATGTGAAATCTTGTCATTTTTGATGGAATTAATCAATATTCTTTTAACAACATCTTGTGCTATAACCGATGAAAATGTTTTTGGACGATATTTTCGATATAACGCTTGATACATAACCTCACCCAACAAAATAATTCCTTTCTATTTTCTCTTTAAACGAACACTCTTAAAAAAATCTTTAAGAATTTTTTCACATCTATAATCATTAACATATTCATAATCAACATGATGATAAAATTCATTATTATCAAATATATTGGCCATTATTTCACCATTAGTTTTAAAATTAGATTTTGTTCCTATATAAACTTTTTTTATTCTTGATTGTTGAATAGCACTAGCACACATTGGACATGGTTCAAGTGTAACATACATATCACACCCATCTAAGCGCCAATCACTAAGCTTTTTAGTAGCTTTCATAAGGGCAATTATTTCAGCATGATCCAAAACACTTTTGCTTTTAACCTTTTTATTATGGGCCTTAGCAATAATTAAGCCATCACGCACAATAATAACACCTACTGGAACTTCTTCTACTTTAAGGGCCTTTTCTGCTTCTTTTAAAGCTAAATTCATATATTCTAAATTCATTTATCACCTATAAAAAATGTGCACATGGAAGATTAATGTTAAGGCTGCTATCTTTCGATCCTGACCTGGTTCCACGTCTTCCATTGCACATATATATAATAACTTATTTTAAATAAACATTCAACACTTTTACATAAATTAATCTATTTAAAGAGTAAACATTTCGCCAGAAATAAATTAATTTTTATTAACCTCTTCTTGTTCTTGTGTTTCCGTCTCTTCATGCGATACCAAAGCAACAGTCGCTACTTTTTGATCACCTTTTAAATTAATTAATCTAACACCTTGAGTTGCACGTTTTAATGTAGATATTTGATTTAATGATATTCTAATCATCATACCAGAATCAGTTATAATCATTAAATCGTTATCATTAGTCACTGTCCTTAATGATACCAACGAACCATTTTTTTCAGTAACATTTAAAGCTTTAACACCCTTACTACCACGATGAGTAATACGATATTCTTCAGCAATTGTTCTCTTACCATAACCATTCTCTGTTACAACCAATAATTCATCTGTCGCAGGATTATGAACTACTTCACAACCAATAACTTTAGCATCATTTAATTCAATACCCTTAACACCAGATGTGCCACGACCCATTGATCTTATTTCGTTCTCATCAAAATGAACAGCACGACCATTAGATGCTCCAATTACAACATTACATTTACCATCAGTTTTTAAAACGTTAATTAATTCATCATTATCTTTCAAAATAATAGCAATCTTACCAGTTTTACGAATATTTTTAAATTCTTCAATTGGAGTTCTCTTTACTAAACCATTTTTAGTAGCAAACAACAAATACTCGTCCCCTGCAATTTCTTCATTATTAACCGCAATAATTGAATTAATCTTTTCTTCTTTTTCAAGAGGTAAAATATTCACAATTGGTAAGCCCTTAGATTGACGAGAATATTCTGGTATTTCATATCCACGAACACGATATACCCTACCTAAATTACTAAAGAACAATATATCATCATGTGTTCGACCATTTACAAGCATATTAACAAAGTCCTCTTCATGGGTTGTCATACCTTTAACACCAACACCACCACGATTTTGTAACTTATAAGTATCAGTTCTTAAGCGTTTAATATATCCTTTGTTGGTTATTGTAAAGACAACATCCTCAACCGGAATTAATGATTCATCTTCAATATAATCAATAGCACTCATATCAATTGATGTTCGACGTTCATCTGAATATTTCTTCTTAATTTCAAGCATTTCTTCCTTAATAATATTCATTACTTTTTCATTACTTGCTAAGATGCCATTCAATTCATCAATTAACTTCAAGGTCTTATCAAGATCATTTTCAACCTTTTCACGTTCTAGCCCAGTTAATTTACGCAATTTCATTTCCAAAATCTTATCAGCTTGAATATCACTTAATCCAAATGAACTGCATAATTTTTCTTTAGCAACTACATCGGTTTCACTTTCACGAATTATTTTAATTACTTCATCCAAATGATCAAGTGCAATTTTATAACCTTCCAAAATATGAGCCCATGCTAAAGCTTTATTTAAATCAAATCGCGTTCTTCTTATAATGACTTCCTTTTGAAAATCAATATATTTAACTATAATATCCTTAAGTGGCAAAGTTCTAGGTTGCCCTTGATCAAGCATCAAGAAAATAATACCAAATGTAGATTGTAATTGAGTATGTTTATATAAATTGTTCAAAACAACATTAGGATTAGCATCCTTTTTCAAGGTTACAACTATCTTAATACCATTTTCCAAATTAGTTTCCTCATGATAATCAGCAATACCCTCTAAAACCTTATCACGAACTAATTCTGCTATTCTATTTTTTAATTCTAAAGTGTTAACACCATACGGAATTTCCGTAATTACGATTCTATTTCGTGAGAAATTTTCCTCGATTTCGGCACGACAACGAATAGTTATAGTTCCACGGCCAGTCTCATAAGCCTTTTTTATACCACTATTACCTAAAATAATACCACCAGTAGGGAAATCTGGACCTTTAATATAATCCATTAACTCTGTTGTTGTAATATCATTATTATCGATATAAGCAACACAGCCATCAATAACCTCACCTAAATTATGAGGTGGAATATTAGTAGCCATACCAACCGCAATACCCATTGTTCCATTGACTAAAATGTTAGGGAATCTAGAAGGTATAACAACTGGTTCCTTTTCAGTTTCATCAAAGTTTGGCATAAAGTCAACAGTATCTTTATCAATATCACGCAACAATTCTAATGATATTTTTGGCAATCTTGCTTCCGTATAACGCATAGCAGCAGCGCCATCGCCATCCATATTACCAAAGTTACCATGACCATCAACCAACATATAACGATAACTAAAATCTTGAGCCATTCTTACTAAAGCTTCATATATAGAAGAATCACCATGTGGGTGATATTTTCCCATTACGTCACCGACAATTCTCGCACATTTACGATGTTGTTTATCAGGTGTATAACCAGATTCAAACATTGAATACAAAATTCTACGATGAACAGGCTTCAAACCATCACGTAAATCAGGTAGTGCTCTTGCTACAATAACACTCATAGAATATTCTAGAAAAGACGTTTGAACCTCTTTAACTATATTATTTTGTTCTAACTTATCCATATTGCCCTCCTATATATCCAAATTTTGCACATAAGTAGCATTCTTTTCAATAAATTCACGACGTGGCTCTACATCTTCACCCATCAATTCTTTAAAGACAGCATCTGCACTTATTGTGTCCTCAACAGTTATTTGTCTTAAAATACGTTTTTCTTTACCCATTGTAGTATCACGCAACTCATCAGCACCCATTTCACCTAAACCTTTCATACGAGTAATCGTATATTTAGCATTTTCAGGTAACGTGCTTAAATATGCATCTCTTTCTTCTTCATTTAAGACATACCTACTAGTCTTACCATAAACAACTTTAAATAAAGGAGGTTGAGCAGCATAAACATGACCAGCTTCGACCACAGGTCTAAAAAATCTATAAAATAACGTAAGCAATAATACTCTAATATGACTACCATCAACATCGGCATCGGTCATAATAATTATCTTGTCATATCTTAATTTTGATAAATCAAACTCATCACCAATACCCGTTCCAAAGGCAGTAATCATTGTTCTTATCTCTTCATTCGATAATGCTCTATCCAAACGAGCCTTTTCAACATTTAAAATCTTACCACGCAATGGCAAAATAGCTTGTGTCATATAATCACGGCCTTTTTTAGCACTACCACCAGCTGAATCACCCTCGACTAAGAATATTTCACATTCACTAGGATCCTTACTCTTACAATCTGTCAATTTACCATAGAAATTAGTAATTTCCAAATCACCTTTTCGACGAGTTAATTCACGAGCCTTTTTAGCTGCTACTCTAGCACGTGAGGCTGTCATTGACTTTTCAATTATAATTCTTGCTTCATTAGGGTTTTCCATTAAAAATCTTTCCAATTTCTCTGAGAAAATCTTATCGGCAATACTTCTAACTTCAACATTACCTAACTTTGTCTTTGTTTGACCTTCAAATTGAGGATCAGGATGCTTACATGAAATAATCATCGTAATACCTTCACGCACATCCTCACCTGTAAGTGGATCATCATTCGACTTTAAGAAATTATTGGCAGTCGCATACTTATTTAAAATTCTTGTTAAAGCCCTTCTAACACCATCTTCATGCGTTCCACCTTCTGGTGTCCTTATATTATTAACAAATGAATATATATCAGAACTATAATTACTATTATATTGAAAAGCAACCTCAATTGATATATCATTTTCCTTACCAGTTACATCAACGATAGTATCATGAATAGGCTCCTTTCCACTATTTATCAAAGCAACATATTCTCTGATACCACCTTCATACATAAATTCAGCATGTTTATCATCTTCACGTAGATCAATCAATTTAATTCTAAGACCGCGATTTAAAAAGGCTAATTCACGTAAACGATTATAAAGTGTATCATAATCAAAAATAGTAGTTTCTTGGAAAATATCAGGATCTGGTTTAAAAGTTACTGTTGTTCCCGTTCTATCCTTAGAGCATTCACCTATTATTTTCAAATCCTCAACAGGATGTCCACCATTTTGATAACGTTGATAATATATATTACCATTTTGATAAACTTTTACTTCAAGCCATTCAGATAAAGCATTAACAACAGATGCACCTACACCATGTAAGCCACCAGATACTTTATATCCACCGCCACCAAATTTACCACCAGCGTGCAACACTGTATAAACTGTTTCAACAGTAGATTTTCCGGTCTTTGGATGAATTCCAGTTGGTATACCACGACCATCATCCGCAACTGTTACAGCATTATTTTTCTCAATTGTAACTTCAATATTAGTAGCATAACCCGCTAACGCTTCATCAATGGAATTATCAACAATTTCCCAAACCAAATGATGAAGTCCCTTTTCACCAGTCGTTCCAATATACATACCAGGTCTTTTACGAACTGCTTCCAAACCTTCCAATACTTGAATTGATGAAGAATCATATTTCTCAATTACTTTTTCGTCTTCCATTTTTCTTCCCACCTTTAATTGTTATTTTTTTGTTTTTTAATGTTAAAATTCTAGCATTCTTTAATAAAGTTTCATCAACATTCAAAATATCCGTCGTTGTAATAATTGTTTGTATATCATTATTTAGATATTTTATTATTTTATTTCGCTTTTTTGTATCAATTTCACTAAAAATATCATCTAGCAACAATACTGGATAATCATTTTTATATTTTTTAAATACATATACTTCCGCTAATTTAAAAGCAATAACAGCAAGTCTTTGTTGTCCTTGTGACGCAAACAACTTCATATCATTACCATTTAATATAAATTTATAATCATCGCGATGTGGTCCTTGTAAGGTATTACCAAGTAAAAGTTCTTGATTATAGTTTTTTTGAAGACGACTATAAAAACTTTCTTTATATTTATCTTCCTCATAATCACCATTTAAAACGCTATTTTCAAACGAAATCATAAGAGAATGTATTCCTGTTAACTTATAAAAAATACCCTCTATTAAGGCATTTATATCGTTTAAATAAGCAATTCTCCGACTAGTAACCTTACACGCCTTTTCTACTAATTTAGTATTTATAACGTCCAAATAACGCCTATCCAACATACCATTAATATTAAGCTTCTTCAAATAATCATTTCTTAATTTTAAAATAGCATTATATTCATTTAAATTAGTAATATAATTAGCATACATTTGACTTAAACTTATATTTAAAAAATTCCTCCTAATAGATGGTGCTCCCTTAATAATTTCCAAATCTAAAGAAGAAAAAGAAACAACACAAAAATTTGCAACATAATCAGATATTTTATATATTTCCTTACCGTTTATCGATACACTCTTCTTAGCATTATTCAGCGACACTGCAAGTTTCTTAACTAAATCATCATATACAATATTACCTTCTAGTTTAAAAAACCTTTTACCAAACTGAATTAAATCATTATCAATTCCATATCTATTAGACTTTGTAAGTGACAACACATACACACTTTCCAAAATATTTGTTTTACCTTCACCATTATTTCCAATAATAATGTTTATATTATCAGAAAATTCCAAAAATAGTTCATCATAATTTCTAAAATTAAGCAGCTTTATGTCTCTAATTTTCAAAATACACCTCTAAATAAGGATATTTGGCGATTTTACAAAAATGTGTATACCTATACCTACACATAGATTATAACATAATTTGGCAACTTTTTAAACTATTTTTACTTGCTTTGACATAATTACTATTTATAACCAAGTATTTTTTTTAGAAATTTTATAATACTAATAAAGAGAATGCTAAACACTCTCTTTAACTATTAACTAACTCGTTTTTTTAGCAAACTTTCTAGCCTATTCGCTCTTAAAATCTGACTTTCAAAAGATGAAACAGACATTTTAACAACGATATCTTTGCCATTATTAAAGAATACTTTAGTATATCCATTACAGTTTTCATATTTTTCTATTTGATTAAGCGATAACCAACAACAACTATCACTATTTGGCGATTCCGTTGGAAAAAAGATGATATCATTTTTTTCTTCAACAACAATCGGAACCTTATAACTACTGCCTAAAATCATTTTCGTTCCTTTAATTCGTCCTTCACAACTACTACCATAATATTGACAACTATTATCCATTATTTCGTAAGATGGCATATTAACATAGTATTCATTATTATTTTCCAATACTCTACTAATATTTTTTTCAACACTAATAATGGCACAAGTATCCTTATTTATTTCATAAGAATCCATAAAACCTCCCTTCTTTCCACAAAAAAGTGGATAAAAGCTATCGTAATGGCAGATTATGTCGAATAATGTCATAATTTGTCGAAAAAAAATATAAAATAAAAAAAATAGTAAAAAAAAACAGCTAAAAAGCTATTTTAATAAGTTCTAATTGGTAAAACTAATTGAATTAAGTCTAAATCTTGACTATCTTGAACAATAATTGGATTAACTTCACCTACAAAAGTAATTATAGCAGTGTCACCAGATAATACTTTAAGAGCTTCCATCATATAACGAGCACTAAATGATATTTTAATATCTTCTTTTGTATCCTTAGTTATATTCATTTTTTCTTCAACACGACCTATTTCAACACTACTAGAACGCATTATAAGAATATTATCCTTTGTTTCTAAACTAACAATATTCTTCTCTTTATCACTAGTTAAAATACTAACACGATCAATTACATTATATAAATCATTAATATTTACAGTAATCTTTAAAATACTACTTTGTGGTAATAAATTAGTTGTATTAGGATAACTACCATTAATTAAACGACTTTGAAATAATAAATTTTTACTCTTAAATAAAATTTTATTATTAAATATATGTAATTCTACATTTGAATCATCATCAATAATTTTAGAAACTTCTACTATATTACGACTTGGAATAACAATATTATATGAATTATTCACTGTTTCATTTAATTTTATTGTTTTTCTTGCAAGACGATATGAGTCAGTTGCATTACATTCTAAAATATCACCTGTAATTTTAAAGTTAATTCCTGTTAATGGAGGACGCGATTCATCTGTTGATGTTGCAAATGATGTCTGATTTATAAGTGTCTTTAAAGTTTGTGAATGAATAACAATTGGTGTTTTACTTTCTTCTAAAGTAATGTTAGGATATTCTCTTTTATTGATACCATTTAAATTATATTCACTATTTTCTGTGTAAATAATAATTTTCATTTCGTCAAATACATCAATTTTTATAGTTTTATCAGGAATTTTTCTAACAATATCTAAAATATATCTACCTTGAATAATTATACTTCCTTCTTCACTAATAGTCATCGTTTCTTCTTCATATGGTATAAATGTTTGAATAGTTATATCACTATCTGATGCTGTTAGAGTTAATCCATCTTTTTTTAAATCAAATTTTATTCCTGCTAAAGCTGGAACTAGGTTCTTAGTAGAAATTGCTTTACTAACTTTATTTAAGTGGTCTAATAATACATCTTTTTTAATTATAATTTTCATTTTCTTCTCCTTATTATTTTATTTATTATATATATTAATTATATTAATGTCGGTGGAAAACGGTGGAAAACTTTTTATTTTCCAATAATATCACGGAAAAATTATTAACATTACATGTGGAAAACTTGTTGATAAAGTCACTTTTTTTCCACTGTTATCCACATTAGGAAAGATTTTCCTTAATTTTTTCTATTGAATTGTATATTTCTTGATTGTTTCTAATTTCATTTTTTATCTTCTCACATGAATGCATAACGGTAGTATGATCTTTCCCACCAAATTCTAGCCCAATTTGTTCGAAAGACTCATTTAAAAGTGTTCTTGACAAATACATTGCAATTTGGCGTGGAAAAGCGATAACAGCACTACGTTTTTTACTTTTTAAATCATCAATTGATATTTGAAAATAATCCGCTACAACCCGTTGTATTTTAAGGATATTAGCTTGTTCGCTAGTTCCTCTATTTATTGTATCTTTAAGAGCATCAACTGCTGTTTCTAGGTTAATATCAACCCCACCCATTATAATTGAATAAGCAGCAAGTCTTGTCACTGCTCCTTCTAAGGCTCTTATATTACTTCCTATATTAGATGCAATATATTCAACAACGTCTTCAGGTATATCCTTTTGTAGGTTTGAACCATTAATTTTTTTATAAATGATATTTTTTCTAAGTTCAAATTCTGGTGGGTGAATATCAACGTTCATCCCCCACGCAAACCTTGTTTTTAAACGGTCCGCAAGGTCTTTTATATCATTGGGCGGTCTATCGCTTGAGACAATAATTTGTTTATTATTATTATATAAAGAATTAAATGTGTGGAAAAATTCTTCTTGTGATTTAGTTTTATTAGCAATAAATTGAATATCATCGACAATTAAAACGTCGACAGAACGATATTTTTCTTTAAAATAATCACTTCTATTGTTTATATCTTCACTTCGACTCATTTTAGTAAAATCATCAAAAAATTCGTTACATGATATGTATAAAACACGCTTTTTAGTATTTTGTTCAATGTAATTACCTATAGCATGCATTAAGTGCGTTTTCCCGAGGCCGCTATTGCCATAAATAACTAGTGGATTGTAGACAGTTCCAGGATTTTCAGCAACTGCAAAGGCACAACCATGGGCCAAACGATTACTATTTCCCACTATAAAATTATCAAAAGTGTAATTCTTATTTAAGTTGGAATTAAATTTGTATGTTGGGACTTTTTCTTCTAATATTTCACTATTAGGATTTAATGTTTCATCAAATAAAGATTCTTGTTTTGGGGTAACATATTTACTTTTTTCATCTTCTAAAACAAACTTTAATTCATAATTAGTGTCTGTTAAATCTAAAATAATTGAATTAATTATTCCATAAAAACCGTCATTTAATCGTTGTTGGTGGATTTTACTTGGAACAAGAATTATCAACGTTTTGTCTTCTATTTTAAGTAATTGCGTGTTCTGGAAGTATGTTTTATAAATCATTGCATTAACTTCGCTGTTAATTTTATCAAGAAACTTTTTCCATAAAGTATCTGTGTTCATTTACGTATTCATCCACCTCCTAAATAAATTCAACTATATTTTAAACCATTTTTAGTTTATTTTAAAGTTATTTGCTCTAGTTTTACAAATGAAATTTTATATAAATTCTTAAAATAACTTTTTCCTATAATTATATAACGTTTTCTTTTTAAATTAAAAGTGTAACTTACATATGTTTACATATATATATTTTAGTTGTGGAAAACTAGGAAATAATCGTGAGTTTTCCACAATTGATTGTGGAAAATATGTGGAAAAAAAAGTTATCCACAAAGTTATCCACAAGTTTTCCACATAGTTATCCACAATTTTTTTCTTATTTAACAAGGGAAATATTAGTTTTCCACAATTGATAAAAAAGTTTTACACAATGGTGGATAAAGTTTTTCCACCACTTTGTGGAAAAGTGGAAAACTCTAAAATTGTAAAAAAAAACAATGTATGTTATTATGAAAATGGTGATATATGAAAATTCTACGATTTATAAGAAACATTGCTTTAATTACTTTTGTAATATGCCTTTTCGTTTCAGTTTTTTATGTTTATAAAAATTTTTTTCATTCTAAAAAAACAGATGAAATTGTCATTGTGGATAAAATAAGTGATTTTCCATATGAACTTGATAAAAGCCAGACACCTATTTACCAGGAATATTATTACGAGTTAAAAAAAGTTTTAAACAATGACGAAATAAATTATCAAGATTATGCAATTTGCTTATCAAAATTATTTGTTACAGATTTATTTACTTTATCGAACAAAGTTTCAAGAGCGGATATTGGTGGATATGAATTTATTTATGAAGATTATCAAGATGATTTTATTGAATTTGCAAAAGAAAGTTTATATAATTCAGTAAAAAGCAATCTTTATGGTAATCGTGACCAAAAGTTACCTACGGTTAAAAGTGTTACAATTAATAGTGATGATGTGAAACAGGGTAAATTTAAATATGGGGATAAAATTTTTGATGAGAGCTATCAAGTTAAATGTTCTATTGAATATAATGAAGATTATGGTTATCCCAGTGAATATTTTGTTACCTTGGTAAAAGATGATAAATTATTAAAAATTGTTCAAGGTCAATAAAAAAGTTAATGATATGAAATTTATAAATCATGTCATTAACTTTCTTTTATATTATATTTTATTATTATTTCGTCATTATCACTTTTTATAGAGTATAATGATTTGTTTTTAATACTTTGATAAGTAATTATATTATCGTCCCCTACACTTTCTTCATATTTTATGTTTAGGGTAAGCCCTGTTTTATTAAGCCAAATTTTAAAACTTTCAATCGATTTGTTGGTGTAATCTGGTAAGATACAACGTGAATCGTTTTTAAATGTCTCATCAAAGCATTGTTTATAATTGAAGGAATTGTTGGTGTTATTATTCTTAGCAACCACAACTTTTATTTTTTTATTGCTGACTGTGCTTAAATCTGTATATACTTGAGGTGTATGACTAATAATAGTGTTATTTAAATATGAATTGTCGTTTATTTCTTTTTCTGTAATTTCTACTTCAAAATCATTTTCTTTGGCCCAATTTAAAAGTGTATTTATATCCTTTTTTACAAAGTTTGACATTAGTACTGGAGCGTTTTTGTTAGTATAAATGTTTGAACCAACTATTTTTTCAACGTATTTATTGTTTATATCAAAACTTATATTTTTTATTGTCGTTTTATCTTTAAGTCCTAAGTTTTCTTTCATTTTGGTAACAACGGCATCAACACTTCCACCATAATTACCAACGGTTGATAAATTTAAATTGCCAATTCTTATTGTTTGAATGTAGCTTGTAAAAGCAAGCCGTTCTATTTTAATAGCGTTTGCTAAATTAATACCTTCAGTTTTATCTATAATGTTTTTAGCAAGATTATAAAACGATAGAATATTTTCTTTTGAAAGATTTGTGTTAATATTTTTACCAAGCGTATCAAGAATTTTATAAACAGTGTCCAAGTCATTTACATTTTTTAAACTGTTCATTAAAGCTTTAACTACTAATTGTTGATTTTTTCCACGAGTAAAGTCATTTCTAATACCTTCTTTGTCCTGCGGACAATATTTTCGCATCATATAACTATCATTAGGACTATGTCTGTTTCTTGTTAGTGCTAGTGCTTGCTCACCATTTAGATGTTGCCATCCATTTTTAACATATACTGTATCGTCTCCCCAGTTTCTTTTACTGTTTTGTTCGCAGAAACTATAAGGCACTAAAACATCAATGCCACCTAGTGAATCAATCAAAGAAACGACGCCAGTGAAATTAATTTTTATATAATAATCTATATTTATGCCTAAATATTTGTTGATAGTTCTAACAACTGATTTATCACCACTCCATCCAGAAGCATTAATTTTATGTTTGGCACCATTAGCAAGTGTTGTGTAAGTATCTCTTGGTATGCTTAGCATTGTAGCGGTTAATGTTTCAGGATTAAAGGTAATAACCATTAATGTATCAGCATTGTATGAAGATGATAATGTATCAACACCAATTAACAACAGCGTAAAAGGTTTAGTTATATCAACAGTATTTTGATTATCGTCTTTATTAATAATTTCGTTATTTTCTTTGCTTGCATTAACTACTAAATTGTTAGCAAGTTCTAAATAATTATCGTATAAAGCATATATTTCTTTATAATTTGTTGGCAAAACAGCGAAATCGATCACTTTATTATTTAAATCATCCATTAATTGATAAAAATCACTGTATACTATGTTTTCATTATCATATTTTAAAGTATTTATAAGGCTGATACTTAAATTATGAACATTTTGTGATACATCGTCGTCAATAATACCTATTTTTTTGTTTTTTATATTGTTTAAGTCCTCCTCTTTTTCAAAGGAAACAAGACTTACTTTAACTTTTTCAAAGGATGATGTAATGTTGTTTAATGTTTTATTAAATACATAAAGATTGTAATTTAGAAAATTAATACCGCCTGCTAGTATTATGTTAATTACTAATAATAGAACAAAAGCTATGTTGTTTCTTAATTTCTTTTTAAGACTATAAATAAGAGTTAATGAAATTATCAACATGACCAGTGAAATAACTAGTATGATAACAATATACCTTAATTTTGTTTCAATTTTGTTCAAGTTAATTAAATAATATATTAATATTATGGTGCTAGCTCCTAAAATGATATTGACTATAATTGAAAGTATTCTTTTTTTCATATTTTCCCTTCTATTTTAATTTTAACACTTTTAAATAACTATGTCTATTTTGTGTCATTTATATTTAAAATCGTTTATTTCGTATTATAATAATCAAAGTCATAGGTCTTATTGCTTGAAAAAGGTTGACATTTTTCAAGATTTTTGATTATAATAGTGTAGATTTTGTTTTGTGGAGGTGACCTAATGAAAAGAACTTATCAACCTAATAATCGTAGAAGAGCTAAAAAACATGGTTTCTTTGCTCGTATTAAAAGTAGCGTTTTAAATAAAAGAAGAAGAAAAGGTCGTAAAGAATTAATTAAGAAATAACCACATTTTTATCGTGGTTTTTTTGTTTGAGAAAGTGTGGTGAGTCATGAAGAAGATTAATATTGTGAGAGATAGTGATGATTTTAATAGAATTATTAAGAATGGTCGTTTTGTGAAAGATAAAAATTTAATAATATATTATGAAAAAAATTATCTTGATAGGTATCGTTTTGGAATAACTGTTCCTAAAAAATTAGGTAAAGCTCACGTTAGAAATTATTATAAAAGAATAATGAGAAATATTTGTGATAATAACAAATTAATCTATTCAAAAGCACTAGATTATATTATAATAGTTAGGAAAGGATGTTTGGAAAATAATTATTTAGATATAAATAATAGTTTTAAAGATCTTATGGATAGAATAGAAAAGGAATAGAATATGAAACAATTTAAAAAAGCTTTTTTGGTTTTAGTAATGATTTTTTTACTTACTGGTTGTACGGAATATTTAAAGACAGAAGATAAAAAGAACGTTATTAATCCAACAACAGGTCAGAATTTAACAAAAAATATTTTGTGTAAGCCAACAGATGAAGAAACAATTAAAATATATGAGGAAAATGGTATTGATTTAGATAAGTTACCAGCATGTTTTTGTGAAAAGGAAACTTATACTAAAGGTGAATATACTAATGGTGAGTATACTGAAAGTGAATATAATTGTGATGCTTTTAAATTAACAAGTGGTGGTTATGAAGGATTATGGACTTCAGTATTTGTAAAACCTTTAGCTTGGATTATTATATTTGTAGGAAAATATGTTAATAATTTTGGATTAGGATTAATAATAACAAGTATTTTAATTCGTTTAGTAGCATATCCGCTTACTAATAAAGCGGCAATGCAATCGGAATTATTGAAAAAAGCTCAACCTGAACTTGATCGTCTTGAAAAGAAATATGAAAAGAAAGATCTTAATGATCGTGAAGTTATGATGATGAAGAGTCAAGAAATGATGGCTATTTATAAAAAATATAATATTAATCCTTTATCTGGATGTTTATTTTCATTTATTCAATTGCCATTATTTATCGCTTTCTTAGAAGCAATAAACCGTGTTCCAGCATTGTTTGAAGAAAAGCTATTTGGATTCCATTTAGGAACTAGTCCAAAGATTGGTATTCAAAATGGTAATTATTGGTATATAATTCTTATTATTTTAATTGGTTTATCAACGTATTTATCATTTAAATTAAATAGTGGTGCTAGTGCTGCTTCAGCAAATGATGAAATGAAGAAAAATACTGATATGATGATGAATATGTTCTTAGTTATGATTGTTATTATGTCTGTATTTATGAGTAGTGCTATCGGTATTTATTGGATTACATCTAACCTATTTACTATTGTTCAAAATTTGATTGTTAAAAGGAGTAATAGAAATGAAAAAGTATAGTTACCAAGCAAAAACCTTTGAAGAAGCTAAGAATTTAGCTATGGCTGATTTGATGGAACAACAAGAAAATTTATTTATTAAAGAAGTTGAAAGTGTAAATAAATTGTGGACTAAAAAGAGTGTTATCGAAGTTGTCAAAAAAGAAGATGTTATTGAACATATTAAAGAAATGTTAAAAACAATAACTGAATATATGGGTTTAAGTGTTAACATGGAAGTAAAAAAACGTGAAGATACAATAACTATTTCTTTATATTCATCAAATAATGCTATTTTAATTGGCAAAGATGCTCGAACACTAGATGCATTGAATGTTATTATTAGACAGTCAATTTATAATGAAATTGGAGAATACTTTAAATTTGTTTTAGATGTATCTGATTATAAAGAAAGACAACAATCTTTAATTATTAGAGCTGCTAAACAAGTTGCTCGTGAAGTATCAAAGACAAAAGTCGAAGCTAAATTAGAACCAATGAATTCTTATGAACGTAGAATTGTTCATAATGCCTTAAATAACAATAAGTATGTTTATACTGAAAGTGAAGGAAAAGAACCAAATCGTTGTGTTGTTATAAAACCAAGAGAAGAAACTATGGAAGTTAATGATTAAACTTTCGTAGTTTTTCTTTTAATTTATAAAATGATGTGTTATAATCGTCCCGTTGGAGGCGTCTGTGAATGATACTATATGTGCAATAAGCACTTCATTAGCTAAATCTGCTATTTCTATTATTAGAGTTAGTGGTGATGAAGCAATTTTAATTGTTAACAAGTTGTTTGATGGCAAGGATTTAACTAAGGTTAAAACACATACTATCCATTATGGATATATAAAAGATAATGATGAAATAATTGATGAAGTATTGGTTAGTGTTATGCTTGCTCCTAAAACTTTTACGTGTGAAAATGTTGTTGAAATTAATTGTCATGGTGGTATTGCGGCAACGAATAAAATTTTAGAATTATTGTTAACAAATGGTTGTCGGTTAGCTAATAATGGTGAATTTACTAAAAGAGCTTTTTTAAATGGTCGTATTGATTTAATGAAAGCAGAAGCTGTTATGGATATGATAAATGCCGACAATGATAAGATGCGTAAAGTTTCTATTAATCAGTTGCGTGGTGTTGGAAGTAATATGATAAGAAAACTTCGTGAAGACTTAATAAATATAATAAGTAATATTGAAGTTAATATTGATTATCCTGAATATGAAGATATTTATGAAGTTACTAAAAAAGATGTTCAAGGTAAGATTGATGATATAAATCAAAAAATGTTAGAGATTGTTAATGAATATGAAAATGGTCGTATCATTAAGAATGGTATAAATACTTTAATATTAGGACGTCCTAATGTTGGTAAAAGTAGTTTGTTAAATAAATTGTTACAGTATGAAAAAGCAATTGTTACAGATATACCAGGAACAACACGTGATATCGTTGAAGGTGAAGTTTTAATTGATGGTATTAAATTAAATATTATTGATACAGCCGGTGTTAGAAAAACTGATGATTTGGTTGAACAACTTGGCGTTAAAAAGAGTTTAGAAAAGATAAATGAAGCTGATTTAGTATTGTTATTATTAAATAATCATGAAGAAATAAATGATATTGATATGATGCTTCTTGATAAGACTAAAGATATTAACAGCATTATTGTTATTAATAAAGATGATTTATCATCGAATATTGATTTGGAAAAAATTAAAAATCGTGAATATGTTTATATTAATACGTTATCAGATGATGGTATAAGTAATTTAAAAGAAAAAATTAAACATATGTTTGCTTTAGATAAACTTGATAATAGTGATTATTGTTTTATAACTAATACAAGACAAATTGCTAAAATTAAAGAATGTTGTTCTATTATTGATGAAATAAAAACATCCCTTAAAGATGATGTTTCTCTTGATATGATTGAACTTGATTTACGTCGTATTTGGGATTTACTTGGTGAAATAGTTGGTGATAGTTATAGTGAAGAATTGTTAGATGAACTATTTAGTAAGTTTTGTGTAGGTAAATAAAAAGTTAAAAAAAGATGACTCAATTGCTATATGGTTGAGTCATTTTACTTTTTTTATTGTCTATTTTTTATTAATAAGTTCAGAATTTTGTTGGTTATTAACCTTTTTTTGTTTCAATAATAATTGCTTTAAACTATTAAGGATTAATGTCTTAGTTTCGTCGTCAGCGTTTTTAGTATGTAGTATAATATTTTTAACTTTATCGTAATTAAGTTGTTCTAAATCTTGAACTCTTTCTATATTGCATTCTTCTAAAATAGTAAAGATTGTATCAATCATTTTGTGACGTTTTTCCTGATCGTATTCTGCTAACCATTTTTGCGTTTTTTTATTGACATTGATGCTCTTAGGATTAGAAACGGTTTCTATTAAATATGGTCCAAAACATTCCCAAGTATTGCAGTCATGATCAAATAAAGCGATTCTATTAGAATGAACTACCTTGGTAATCTTAGCATTATACATTAACTGCCCTACTACACTTCCTTGAGGAATAAAAAGTTTAATTTTATCTTTTATTCCTTGAAATTCTTTACTATCAAAGATTTCTTTCATAAAACCTGGGCCATCATTTGAAAAGATGGTTTTAATTTTATCTTTTACAGCTTTTTTAGCAAACATTGAAGCAGTAACAGCTAAATTACCACCTTTAGAATGTCCACCAACATAAATAGTTTTTAGGTTACTCTTATATACATCATTTAAATAGTTTATGGCACTTTTTTGTGATTCGATTGGAAAAGTATATGTCATCATAAAATCTTCTTTCCATCCAATTATTGTGCCATCTGTTCCTTCAAAGGACACATACAATGTCTTACTGTTTATATAGATGCAAAGAGCTCCAAATTGTTGGCTTTTATTAACTATTTTTATATAATCGCTTAAATAACAATTAGCATATCGCAAAGAGTTTTTAATTATATTAATGTTTTCAAGAATACCACGCTTTAAATTAGTATCATCATCCTTTTTTCGCTTATTCAAATAAAGACTTATTGCCTCTATTAAATTTATTTTTTTTGATGTAACAATGTTTTTCCAATTTAAATAGGATAATTCGGCAAAAAGAATGTTATCCATTTCGTTAAATGGTGCTTCATCAAATGTTATATTTTTGTAAAATGTTAAATAATCTTTAATTGTTGTCATAAAACCTCTAATATTAGTATATCAATGTTTTTTAATTAATAAATAATTTATATTATTTTTTTAAAAACTTTACGTTTTTTTTGATAAAGTCTTTATTTACTTTAACTATAATATGTTGTATAATCTCAATATTGAAAAACGGAAGTGATAGTATGAATTATGATATAATTGTTGTAGGTGGTGGTCATGCTGGATGTGAAGCATCATTAGCGAGTGCAAGACTTGGTAATAACACCCTTTTGGTAACTGGAAATATTAAAAATATTGCTGATATGCCATGTAATCCTTCAATTGGTGGACCTGCTAAAGGAATTTTGGTTCGTGAAATTGATGCTTTAGGTGGTGAGATGGGAATTAATACTGATAAGTCTCACATTCAAATTAAAATGTTAAATACAAAAAAAGGACCTGCCGTTCAAGCTTTACGTGCCCAAGCGGATAAGATAACATATCCTAAAGAAATGTTAAAGACTATTCAAAATACTTCTAATTTAACGGTTTTAGAAGCGATTGTGGATGATTTATTGGTTAAAGATAGTAAAGTTTATGGTATTAAACTTGAGACTGGTGATGAAATTTTAGGAACAATGGTTATTTTAACAACGGGAACATATTTAAAAGCTGAAGTTTTAGTTGGCGATAAACGTTCGTCATCTGGTCCTCATGGAGAAAAACCTGCTAAGAATTTAAGTGAAAATTTAAAAAAATATGGTATTACCATTCAAAGATTGAAGACTGGAACTCCTCAAAGAATTGCTAAAGATAGTATTAATTATGATGTTTTATCCATTGAAAATGGTGATGATGTTTTAAGAACTTTTTCTTTTGATACTGAACCATTATACAAGATATCTGATCAATTACCATGTTATTTAACATATACCAACGAAACAACTCATCAAATAATTCGTGATAATTTAACAAAATCAAGTATGTATGGTGGTTATGTTCATGGAATTGGTCCAAGGTATTGTCCATCTATTGAGGATAAGGTTGTTCGTTTTGCTGATAAAGAACGTCATCAATTATTTTTAGAGCCTGAAAGTAAATTTTATGATGATATATATTTACAAGGATTTTCAACTAGTATGCCACATGATATCCAAGATAAAATGGTTCATAGTTTAAAAGGATTGGAACATGCTGTTATTAAGAAGTATGCTTACGCTATTGAATATGATGCTATTGATCCATTAGACATGAAGGCATCTCTTGAAAATAAAAAGCTTGAAAATTTATTTACAGCTGGTCAAATAAATGGCACAAGTGGTTATGAAGAGGCTGCTGCTCAAGGTTTAATAGCAGGTATTAATGCTAATTTGAAATTAAAAAATCGTGCTCCTTTAATTTTAAGAAGAGATGAAGCTTATATTGGTGTTTTAATTGATGATTTAGTCACTAAAGGAACAAAGGAGCCATATAGAATGTTAACTAGTCGGGCTGAATATCGTTTATTGCTTCGTCATGATAATGCTGATATTCGTCTTCGTTCATATGGTCATGATGTTGGTTTGATTGATGATAATCGTTATGCTCTATTCTGTAAGAAAATTAATGATATTAATGAATTAACTAATTATTTAAAAGAACATAAATTAACAACGAAAGATAATAAGTTATTAGAAGAATTACATTCAGTTACTTTAAATGATGGCATATCATTGTATAACGTCTTAAAACGTCCTGAATTATCAATCAAAATGTTAATTGAATGTGGTAAAGTTCCTAATATGTATAGTGATGATGTTTTAGAACAAGTTGAAATTACTATAAAATATGAAGGATATATAAATAAAGCCCTAAAAGAAGCAAAAAAGATGAAAGATTTGGAAGATGTTTTAATTGATGATAATATTGATTATAATAATATAATTAATATTGCTAGTGAAGCTCGCCAAAAACTTAATCAAATAAGACCATTATCTATTGGTCAAGCGTCTAGAATAAGTGGTGTTAATCCAAGTGATATTGCTGTTTTAGCAGTATATTTAAAAAAGGAAAAAAGTAATGAAAGAAAATGAATTTATTGAAGAGTTAGCTAAAATTGGTATTAATATTTCAAATGAGCAGTTGTTAAAATTAAGAAGTTTTTATGATTTATTAATTTCATGGAATGAAAAAATTAATTTAACAAGAATTACGCTTAAAGAAGACGTTTATTTAAAACATTTTTATGATAGTTTGACTTTGTATAAAGTTGTTGATTTAAACAAAGATTTAACTATTTGTGATGTTGGAAGTGGTGCTGGTTTTCCAGGCATTGTTTTAAAAATTGTTTTTCCACATTTGAAAATTACTTTAATTGATTCTTTGAATAAACGAGTTAATTATTTAAATACAATAATTAATGAACTTGGTTTAGAAAATATTCAAGCTATTCATTGTCGTTGTGAGGATTATGCACGTAGTAATTATGAAAAGTATGATATTGTTACAGCAAGAGCTGTCGCTAATATGCAAGTGCTTACTGAATTATGTATACCTTTAGTTAAAGTTGATGGTTATTTTGTAGCGATGAAGGCTAATGTTTCGGATGAAATAAAAGACCTTGGTAAAGAACTAAAAAAGCTAAGTAGTCATATTGAAAAAATAGAAACATTTAAATTGCCTATTGAATGTAGTATTAGAAATTTAGTGGTTATAAAGAAAGATGCTATTACTAATCGTAAATATCCGCGTAATTTTAATAAAATCAAGAAAACTAATTGAAAAATTAGTTTTTTTATTATAATATTATTATAGAGGAATATATATGAGGGAAAGAGGTTTTTTATGGAAAATGAAATTTGTCATATTAAATTAGAAGATATAGTTCCTAATAAATATCAACCTCGGGAAATTATAAACGATGAGTCGTTGAATGAGCTTGCTGATTCTATTAAACAGCATGGTGTTATTCAACCGATAATTGTTCGTAATGTAATGGGAAAATATGAAATTGTTGATGGCTTTAGGAGATATAGAGCTGCAATAATGGCTGGTTTAAATAAAATACCAGCTTTGGTTCGGAGTTATGATGATAAAGAGTCCGTTAGAATATCTTTAATTGATAATTTACAACGAAAGGATTTATCCCCTATTGAGGAAGCAAGAGCCTATAAATATCTTTTGGAACTTGAGAATATGACTCAAGATGATCTTGCTAATACTTTAGGAAAAAGTCAAAGTGCGGTTGCTAATAAAATTAGATTATTAAACTTGCCTATTGAAGTGCAAGAAGCTTTATTAAATGGTAAGATATCAGAACGGCATGCAAGAAGTTTGTTAACAATGAAAGATGTTGATAAACAAATTGCCCTTTTAAATGAAATAATTGAAAAAAGAATGAGTGTAAGAGAATTGGATAGTGAGATAAAGAATATGAATAAATTTATACCAGATAATACAAATAGTGTGAATAATCAAAATGATGTTAATTCAAGTAATATGTTTATACCTAATAATTATCCTGATAATCAAAGTAGTGGTATGGAAAACAAATTTATACCATCAAATAATGCTCCTTTAAATCAGGTTAATAATACTCAAAATGAAAATGTTTTACAAGGAAATATGTTTATGCCAACCAACCAATTTGTTAATCAAACTGGTGTTATGGAAAATAGTAATATGAGTAATCCTTTTATAACTAACAATAATTACGCTGCTCCTATGTCAATGCAAAATGATACTCCTGGTTTTAATCCTTTTTCTAATATAAAACAAGAACCAATTGAGTCAAATAATCAGACTAATCAATTTATCCCTTCAAATAATCAAAACGAAACATATTCAGATGGTTTAGATTTTACTAAGTTATCAGGTGAAGAAGATAATAAAGCATTTAATATAAATGATTATAAAATGCCATATACTGAAGAGGTTCCTACTAATAATACTTATCATTATGTTGAAGAAAATCCTAATTATAATGATATAGAATCTCCTAAAATGATTAGTTCAATTGATGAAGTTATTGCTTTATTGCAAAGCACTATTGAACAAATTAAAAACTCTAAATTAAAAGTTGATACAGAAGAAATAGATTTTGATGATATGTATCAGATTACTATTAAAATCGACAAAAAAGGTAATTTTTAAAATAAAACCTTTTTTTATTTTGCTATTTATATTTTCTTTTAATTAAATATTTGATAGAATATAATTGTATATTTAGAAAAAGGTGATAATATGGGAAAAATAATTTCCTTGGTTAACCAAAAGGGCGGCGTTGGAAAGACAACAACAAGTATAAACTTATCTGCTTCTTTAGCAGTTTTGGGTAAAAAAATATTGTTAGTAGACTTGGATCCACAAGGAAATGCCACTACTGGAGTTGGTTTTAATAAGGGTGATATTGAAAAAAGTGTATATGAAGTATTTAATGGTAATTGTGAGATTGATGATGCTATATTAAAGACAAAATTTAAAAATTTAAGTTTATTACCAAGTTCATTGCAGTTAGCAGGTATTGATATTGAACTTTTAGAAAAAGGACGAGGCGATCCATCTTTTCAGAAAGGTTATCAATTAAAAGAAAAGTTAGAAACAAAAAAGGATGATTATGATTATATTATTATTGATTGTCCTCCTAGCTTGGGTTTGATAACTACTAATGCCCTATCCGCTTCTGATTCTGTAATTATACCAGTGCAGTGTGAATTTTTTGCGTTGGAAGGAATTACACAATTATTAAATGCTGTTATGCTAACACAAAAGAAACTTAATCCAAATTTGAAATTAGAGGGAGTTTTATTAACGATGTTTGATTCTAAAACAAATTTAGGAATTGAAGTTATTGAGGAAATAAGAAGTTATTTTAAAGAAAAAGTTTATACAACAATTATTCCGCGACTTATTAGATTAGCGGAGGCACCAAGTCATGGGAAACCTATTATTGCATATGATCCTAAAAGTAAAGGTTCAGCTGCTTATTTAAATTTAGCAAAGGAAGTGATTGAACGAAATGGAAACGCCTAAGAGAAGAGCTTTAGGAAAAGGCTTAGAAGAATTATTTAGTTCTGAAATATTAGATTTTGATTCTTTGGAAGATCAAATTGTTAAAGAAACTCCTGTTGAAGAAATTATTCAAATTCCTTTGGATGAGTTACGATCTAATCCATATCAACCAAGAAAAGTATTTGATGAAGTGGCTTTAAATGAATTAGCCGAATCAATTAAGAATTATGGAGTATTTCAACCAATTATTGTTAAAAAAAGCATTAAAGGTTATGAAATAATTGCAGGTGAACGTCGTTGGCGTGCATCACGTATTGCTGGTGTTTCAACTATTCCTGCCATTGTTCGTGAATTTGATGATGAAAAAATGATGGAGATTGCTCTTTTAGAAAACTTACAAAGAGAAAACTTAAATTCTATCGAAGAAGCTTTAGCATATCAAAAAATTATTGAAAGTAAAAAATTGACACATGGTGAATTTGGTAAAATAATTGGTAAAAGTCAAGCTTATGTTACAAATACAATTGGTTTATTAAAATTACCAGAAGAAGTTAAAAAGATGTTAATAAATAATGATATATCCATGACACATGCTCGTATTTTAAGTAAAATGAGTGATGATGATAAAGTAATTATGCTTGCTCATAAAATAAAAGATGAAGGCATGACAACCCAAGAAATGGAAGAGATTGCACGTGGTAGTGATGTATCAAAAAGAATTAAATATGATCGAAAATTAAATGAAGAAAAGCAAGAATTCAAGTATATAGAAGAAATGCTTTGTGAAAAATTAGACACGAAAGTTAAAGTATATAAAACTCGTCTAGAAATTAATTATGATAATATTGATGATTTAAATAGAATATTAGATATATTGAAAATAGGCAAATAGTATACTATTTTCTTTTACAATGGAGGAAAAATGCAAAATAAAGAATATGGTTTAGGATCTATCGTTATTTTAAAAAAAGGTCATCCATGTGGTGAAAATATGTGGGAAGTAATCCGTTTAGGAGCTGATATTAAAATTAAGTGTCTAAAGTGCAATCGTATGGTAATGATTCCACGAATAGATTTTAATAAGAAAATTGTAAAAGTAATAAAAAAGGAAGGTTGATTATGTTCCAAAAGTTTTTTAAGAATATAAAAAAGATGAAACTTCATCCTGTTGCAAGTTATATTGTTCTTACATTTTTGGTAGTTTTTATAAGTTTTATACTAAGTTTGTTTAATTTTCAAACTACGTATAATGTTGTCAACACGGTTAATTTAACAATAGAACAAGTTACAGTAGTAGTTCGTAATGCTTTGAATTTTGATGGTATTAAAGAAATAATAAGTAGTGCAACGGTTAATTTTATGAGTTTTGCGCCACTTAATATGTTCTTGATTTCTGCTATTGGTTTAAGTGTTTGTGAATCAAGTGGGTTTTTGGATTCATTGTTTAAAAAAATATTTAGTAAGTTGAATGGGCAATTTGTAACATTTTTAGTTATTTTTGTAGCGACTATTTCAACTTTAATAAATGAAATAGGTTTTGTTATTTTGATACCGCTTGCAGCGATTATTTATAAAGCCAAAGGACGGAATCCTATGGCTGGTGTGTGTGCTGCTTTTGCAGGTGTTGCTTTCGGAACTGGCACAACGTTATTTGTTGGGTCAACGGAAGTAGTATTAATACCATATACAACGGCGGCTGCTAGACTAATAGATAGCACCTATCATGTTAGTTTGTTGTCTAACATCTTTATTATGATTGTTTCATCATTTATTTTGTCAATTGTTGGCACTATTGTTGTTGAAAAATTAATTATTCCTAAATTAGGTAAATATCGTGATAAAAAAGTAATGGAAGATGTTACTAGTGATATTGTTATTGAAAATATTGATGATGAAGAATCTATTGAACAAGAGATTTTAGGTAATAAATATCGTGATAAAAAAGGCTTTAGATTAGCATCAATTGTAGGAACAATTGTCTTAATTTTGTTTATATATTCGCTAATTCCTAATTTGCCATTTTCAGGTTTATTGCTTGATATGAATGAAAAAACATATTTAAAACAAGTTTTTGGTGATAATTCATATTTTCAGGACGGTTTTACTTATATGATATCCCTACTTTTCTTATTAACGGGTTTAGCTTACGGTATTGGTTCTAAGAAGTTTACATCAGATAAAGATATTGTTAATAGCAGTATTTCTTCGTTAGGTCATGTTGGTGGTATTGTTTTGTTAATCTTCTTTGCGTCGCAATTTATTGCTATCTTTAAAATGACTAATATAGGTGTCGTTCTAAGTGCTATTTTAGCTAACTTTTTGAATAGTTTATCATTTGGTGGTTTACCATTCTTAATAATTTCTTTCTTTATTATGGGATTGAGTGATTTCTTCTTAACTGGTATGCAAAGTAAATGGATTATATTTTCACCAGTGGTTGTATCAGTATTAATGAAATCAAATATT
The DNA here is from genome assembly GCA_934167885.1 of uncultured Bacilli bacterium. Taxonomy (GTDB): domain Bacteria; phylum Bacillota_I; class Bacilli_A; order RF39; family UBA660; genus RUG12783. Next base: position 98,478 of record CAKPMB010000001.1, on the reverse strand, counting down.
TCACCACAATTTTCACAGTTTTTATTACGAGCAGCTGATTCTTTGGCAAATGGGGTTACCCCACTTTATGCTTATTTTGCTATTTATTTAGGATATTTGAATTATTATAATCAAGATAAATCAAAACCTATAACGATTAGTAGAGCTATACAATTGATGATGCCATATTTCATTATAATTACTATTACATGGTTGTTAATTATTTTGGGATGGTATATAATAAACTTGCCAATTGGACCATCAGTGTTTCCAACGATTTAAAGGAGTGATTTTATGGGATTAAAAGCAGGAATTGTTGGTTTACCTAATGTTGGTAAATCTACATTATTTAATGCAATAACAAAACAAAATATTTTGGTAGCGAATTACCCATTTGCAACTATTGAACCAAACGTAGGTGTTGTATTGGTTCCAGATGAAAGATTAGATAATTTAAATGAAATGTATGAACCAGAGCGTTTAATTAAAACAAGTTTTGAATTTACTGATATCGCTGGTTTAGTTAAAGGAGCTTCGCATGGTGAAGGGCTTGGTAATAAGTTCCTATCACATATAAGAGAGACTGATGCTATATGTGAAGTTGTTCGTTGTTTTGATGATGATAATATAATTCATGTTGAAGGTCCATGTGATCCTGTTCGTGATGTTGAAATTATTAATTTAGAGTTATCTATTGCTGACTTGGAAATTATTAATAATAGATTAGATAAGATTAAGAAAAAAGCTGAAACTACTAAGGATAAAGATTCAATGGTAGAAGTTGTAGCTTTATCTAAAGCGAAAGATGCGTTAGAAAAGAATATGCCTCTTAGAATGGTTAATTTTAAAGAAGATGAATTAAAGGCAATTAAGTCTTATAGTTTTCTAACTTTGAAACCTATTATTTATCTTGCTAATGTGCGTGAAGATGAATTAAATGAAGATAATGGTTATGTTAAAGCACTTTTAGAATATGCTAATAAGGAAGGTAGTTCTGTTATAAAGATATGTGCTAAAATGGAAAATGAGTTAGCTTCTTTATCTGATTTTGAGCGTCAAGAAATGTTAGAAATGCTTGGTTTAAAACAAAGTGGCCTTGATATTCTTATAAATAAAACTTATGAATTATTAGGCTTGAAAACATTTTTTACAGTTGGTAAAGATGAAGTTCGTGCTTGGACTTTTAAAAATGGTATGAATGCTAAGGAATGTGCCGGAATAATTCACAGTGATTTTGAAAAAGGTTTTATTAAGGCTGAAGTAATGAGTTATAATGATTTAATAACTTATGGTAGTGAAAATAAAGTTAAAGAAAATGGTCGTATGAGGTTAGAAGGAAAGGATTATTTAATGGAAGATGGCGATATTTGTCATTTTAGATTTAATAAGTAGGTGATAATATGTATGATAGTGGAACGATTGATTCGTTAGAAAGAATGTTTGATACATCAAGTGGCTTTTTGGTTGGATTTGGCATTGCCTTATTGGTTATAGCATTAATAGTTATTGTTTTGGCAATTGTTGTTTATGTTCTTAAATCAATAGCTCTTATGGATGTTGCTAAGAAGAACAATATTGAATATGCATGGCTTGCATGGTTACCATGTGGTGATGCTTATATTTTAGGAAAGTTAGGTTTTGACGTTTATTGCCCTAAAAAAGAATATAATTTCTTAGTATGGGTATTATTAGGTTGTTCAGTTGCTATATTTTTACTATCTTCAAATCCATTAATGCCATTAGTTGTTTTAGCTCATAATGTTTTATCAGCTATGGCTTATTATTATATCTTCTTAAATATTAATAAGGAAAAAGTTGGGTTATATACGGTTTTACATGTAATTTTTTCAGTAGGTGGTCTATTACTTTATATGAATAGAAATAAAGTAGTTGCCGCTCAACCTGTTAATGTTAATAATAATACTAATAATAATTTTTGCCCAAACTGTGGTAATAAGCTTTCAACTAATAGTAAGTTTTGTCCAAAATGTGGTAATAAAATATAAGAAGTTATCCTTTAGTTAGTGATAACTTCTTTTTTATACTTTTGACCTTGGTAAGTATTTCGTCTTTTCATTTTTTTGTCTATATCATTAAGGACACAGAACTTTTTTACAAGCCAGTTTGGTTCAATTAAATCATCAATTTTAGGATCCCCTGTAATACGATTTATAACAATGTTAGGATTTAATAATTCCAATTGATCGCATACAATATCAATATATTCTTCTTTTGATAAGACTTTAAATGGCTTTTCTTTATAAATTTCAGCGAGTTTTGTTCCTTTCAAAATGTGCAACATATGAATTTTAACACCCTGAATATCAAGGGTATTTATAAATTTTATAGTATTTAACATATCTTCTTTAGTTTCATAAGGAAGACCATTAATAATATGAACGACAACATTTATCTTTTTTTCTCTTAATTTGTGGACCATGTTGGTGAACTCTTCTAGAGTATGTCCCCTATTTATAAATTCGGATGTTTTAGGATTTATGGTTTGAAGGCCTAATTCAATCGTAAGATAGCATTTATTCTTTAATTCATCTAAATAATTTAGGCAATCATCGTCAATAGCATCACATCTAGTGGCAATATTTACACCAACTACATCTTTAATTTTTAAAACTTCTTCGTATTTCTGTTTCAAAACATCAATTTTGGCATACGTATTTGTGTTAGCTTGAAAATAGGCAATATATTTAGCATTAGGCCATTTATGGTCCATGATTTCTTTTATATCGTAAAATTGTTGGGTAAGGCTTTTAGCTTTATTACCGGCATAATCACCACTACCACTAGCGGAACAAAAAATACATCCCCCTACTCCTTTACTACCGTCACGATTAGGACAGGTAAAACCAGCATTCAAACTAATTTTTGAAATTTTAGTGCCAAAATAGTCCTGATAAAATTGATTAAGTGTGTAATATCTTTTATTATTTTTATACGTCATAAATTACCTCGTATGTATTTTAGCATAAACAAAACTAAAAATCTATTTCTTTATAATTTATTTGTGTTTGCTTTAATACGTGCTATAATAAAATAGAGGTAAAATATGAAATTAAAGCTTAAAAAGAAAAATTGTTTTATTGCATTAATTATTGTTTTAATATTGATTTTAGAAATATTAAATCCATTTAAGTTGTATTCAGTTTTTAAAATTAAAAAGTTGAATTATTCAACTTCTAGTGCATCATTAATAATTAAGTATGGTTTAAAAGAAAAAGTTTTAAATAATTCTTACAACGAATTTATTGATAAGTATATTTTTGCTAAAGATTTTAATGTTTCTAATTATACTGTATACAATGAACTTAATTATTATAAGAATGTATCAATATCTCAAGTTAATGAACTTATTGTTAAAGGTTATAATTCTAAAGAAATTAATTGTATTTTAATGACTGGAAATTATGATAGTATTTCTTCTTTGTTAAAAAAGGATAAATATGAAAATATTGATAAATTTTTGTGTTATGAATATGCCAATTTAAGTAATTTAGATAGATATATTGCATATCAACAAAAAACGCTTAGCAATTATGATGAGAGTGTTTTAAATGTTGAAATAGGTCTTGATAAAACATATTATGATGATAGTAAAGTAGTTTCTACATTTAGCTATGATATGCTTGTTAATAAGTATTTTAAATTAGAAGCAAATTTTATTCCTGATGATTTAGTTAAAGTAAAAGATGAGTATAGCATTGATTCTGAATATGGTAATGCTACAATGCTTAATAATTTTTATCAAATGGCGGATGATTTAAATAAGGAATTGGATTTGAAAATTTATGTTCGGAGTGGCTATCGTTCATATAAAGATCAAGAAGAAATCTATAATACTTATTATAAATTGTATGGACAAAAGTATGTGAATAATTATGTCGCAAGGGCGGGCTTTTCAGAGCATCAAACTGGCTTAGCGCTTGATATTAAGGCATCTAGTAGTAAAACGTTTGATGGAACTAAGGAAAGTGAATGGCTTAAGAAAAATGCATATAAATATGGTTTTATTCATCGCTATACTAAGGCCAATGAAAGCATAACTGGTTATAAGTTTGAATCATGGCATTATCGTTATGTTGGTATTGAAATCGCTAAGGTTGTGTATGATAAAAATATAACATATGAAGAGTATTGCGTTAAGTATGGCAAATAATAGAAATAGAGGTAATTATGTATAATTTAGGTAATCATTTTTTACTTGATAAAAATAAATTTATGACACATCCAAGGCATGTGTTTCAAGGAACAAAATATCGTATATCCGTTTTAAGTGAAAGTCTTGTAAGACTTGAATATAGTGATAATGGTGTTTTTGTTAATGGCTTAACACCTATTGTGCGAAATCGCTTATTTGATGATCCAACTTATATGCGGAAAGAAGATAATAATTTTTTAAATATTGAAACTAAATATTTTAATTTATCATATGTAAAAAATACGAAGTTTAGTGATAAAACATTAAATGTTAAATTAAATGGCACGAATATTGTTTGGTATTATGGAACAAAGGAAGTTAAAAACTTTGGAGGAACTACTTATAATTTAGATGGTGTAACATCTCTTCCTAGCTTGGAAAAAGGCTTATTTTCACCAGATGGCTTTGTTACTATTGATGATAGTAAAAGTCCTATAATTGATGAATATAACAATATTTATGCTAATAACTATAAACATATTGATATTTATTTATTTATGTATAATAAAGATTTTGGCCAGTGTTTAAAAGACTATTGGACTTTAACTGGTTATCCTCCAATGATTCCAAGATATGCTTTAGGCAATTGGTGGAGTAAAGATTTTGCATATGATCAAAATACTATAAATGAACTCCTTGATAAGTTCGGATATGCTAATATTCCGTTATCGGTATTATTGCTTGATAATGATTGGGCTTTAACTGATAAACAAAAATATCCTAATGTTAATTGTGGTTGGACTTTTAATTCAAACTTATTTCCAAATCCTAAACAAATGATTGATGATATCCATCATCGTGATATTAAATTTGGTCTTAAAGTAAATCCATCTTTTGGTTTTTACCCATTTGAACAGTATTATGAGACTGCTAAAAAATATGCTTCTCCTAATGAAAAAGGCATAATTGAATTTAATCCGTATGATGCTCGTTTAATGGATTTATATTTAAAAATATTTCTTCATCCATTAGAAGCATTAGGTGTGGATTTATTTTGGAATGATTATGATAGTAATGATAAAAATGCTTTATTTATTTTAAATGATATAATGTATAAAGATTCAATTAGAAATAATCGACGAGGATTAATTCTTGCACGTTCTTCAAATCTTGCATCACATCGTTATCCAGTTTTGTATTCTGGTAAGAATTGTATTGATTGGAATGTTTTAAAAATGCTTCCATATTTTAATCTAACAAGTTCTAATATAGGCGTTAGTTGGTGGAGTCATGATGTCGCTGGTAGTATGGGTGGTATTGAGGATAGTAATTTTTATTTGAGAAGTATTCAATTTAGTGTATTCTCCCCTATTCTTCGGTTTAATGTTGAAAAAGGAAGATATTATAAACGCGAACCATGGAAATGGGATATTGTTACTTGTAACATTGCTACTTATTACTTGCAGTTGCGTCATAAATTAATTCCTTATATATATAGTGAACTATATAAATATCATAAGAATGGTCAAAATTTAATAAGGCCACTATATTACTATAAAATGTCTTTATATGATGATCCAATATATGTTAATCAATATATGTTTGGTGATTCATTAATGATCTCTCCAATTATTAATCCTATTGATCCAATTATCGAACGAACTATTCAAAAGTTTTATATGCCGGGTGGTGTTTGGTATGACTTTAAAAATGGTAAAAGATTCTTAGGAGACCATAAATATATATCATTTTATAAAATTGAGGACTACCCTATTTTTGCCAAAGCTGGAAGTATTATTCCTCTAGCAGGTGAATCTTGTTATAAAAGCACTAATATTCCAACAGAACTTGAAATACATATTTTTCCTGGTAAGAATAATAATTATCATTTATATGAAGATGATGGTATTAGTTATGAGTATGAGCAAGGACGTTATTTGATAACCGAGATTGATTATAATTATCGTATGAGTAATTATACAGTAATTATAAGAGGTATTGAAGGTGATAAAAGCATTGTGCCTCCTCAAAGAACATATCGTATAGTTTTTAGAAATACCAAAAAAGCGGATAATGTTGTTGTCTATGAAAATGCAAAAGAAATACCATGTGAAACAATTACCACTGAAACTGACTTTATTGTTATTGTTAAAGATTTTAATACTAAAAATCAGTTAGTTGTCAATTGTTATGGTAAAAACATTGAAATAGATGCCTTAATGCTTATTAAAGATGATGTCGAATCTATTTTAAGCGACTTAAAGATTAATACCAAATTAAAAGACAATATTGCCGATATTATTTTCTCTGATTTAAATTTATCAAAGAAACGTATTGCAATTAAAAAATTAAAAAGAAAAGGTTTAGATTCTCGTAATATTAAAATATTCTTAAAATTAGTAGAATATATGGAATTATAGTATAAAAAAGAAGAATTTTAAAATGATGATGAAATTCTTCTTTTAATTGGTAGTAAAAACTTTAAATTTTCTAAATTGTCCTATTAAATTGTAATTATCATTAATATAGTTATATATTTTTTCACTGCTTTGGCCTTCTTGATATATTGAACTTGTCACAATAATACTGCCTTTATCTAAGTTATTAAGCTTTTTTATAAAGTTCTCTTCCCCATTATATCCTAAGTTTCCTTTTAGTGATAAGGCGTATATATCAGGATTTTTGTCTAGCATAATGTTGTATAAATATCCTTCAAACATGACAAAGTGAACTTTATCGAAATTATTTTGAAAAAAAGATTTTAATGATTCAATATCATCAATATATTCTTGCTGAATATATCTAATGTTAAATGGTTTGTTAGTGTAATTACATTTTGTTGCTTTAGCATTATATATTAAGAAAATGAAGGGAATTATTGCTAAACATAAGGCATATTTATAAAACTGTTTTAAAGGTTTAAATCTTTTTAAAATATAATACCAGACAGGGATTAAACTTTCGATAAAATGACTTACATTGAATAATGGAATGCAAACTACTTGGAATAATCCTATGTATAAATTTTCAATATCTTTTGTTTTTATGTATTGATAAATAAAATATGAAATAATAAGAATGGATAAAATTGAAATTATACTAAAAGATGAGTTGCCACTTGCAAAATCGAATAATCCTAAAAAAGCATAATTAATATAATCAAAGAGGGTTCCTTTTATTAAAAATATTATCATTATAAGAGCGTTAGGAATTAAAAAGCCCACAACTCGTTTAATGATTTTTTTATACTCTTTAAAATAACATAACGTTGGTAATGCTAAGAATACGCCAATACTTGATTTTGTAAGAAAGGTTAATCCAATAATAATGCCTATTAAATAATCATTTTTCTTTTCTTTTTCAAAATAGATTAAAGTGAATAAAAATAATGTTGATAGTAAATCATAGTTTGGTTCACTCGTTAATAGAATGACTAACATAAAGGGCATAATTATCTTTTTATCCAATTTATATACAACATACAGAATAGATGTCGCTAGTATAGCATTAATTAAGTAGAAAACAATCATATTACTGCCAAGTATTTTCATTAACGTTCCAACTACTATGGGATAAAGTGGTGTAATAACCATATTGTAATCTTTATACATAAGTAATCCATCACTAAAATTTTTGGAAAAACCATAGTTCCAGATTACATCTAGGTTAATAATGGAAAAGTAATTAAATACCCATATAATTATAAAAAAGGCAACAAATAACCAGAAGGTTTTATTTTTTATTATTTTCATCTTTTTGCTCTAGCACATACTCTTTTATTAGAATCTTGCCTTTTCCTTTCTTATTCTCTTTATTCATTTCTTGTTCTTTATCAATTATATATCCTAGTTTTTCGTCAACTGCCTTGCTACTTTCATTCTTAAAAGCATCAATACCATATTTTTTTTCAAGTATAGTTTCAATAGTGAATTTTGTTTCCATTGTATTTGCGGCAACATTATCTAATTTTATATTGATATGTTCTAATGGTGCATAACTTCTGTTTTCAAGAGATGCTAAGATAAAGTTCATATCATTATGTAATTTAACGACTTCTAACTTTTCTTTGTTACGAATAAAATTAAAGTTTTTTTCATTTTCTCCTTGTAAAAAGTTGTTATAAGAATTTAATAATTCCTTAATAAGGTTTATTCTCTCTTTTAATGAACGTTTTGCTTCATTTTGCATCAATAATTTAGTAGCGACGTGTAAATCTATAAATCTTTTAATAATTAAGTCGTTGTATTCCCTATTTTGTTCTATTTCTTCTTTCTTTTTGATAATATTAAGATCATTATTATCATGAGTTATTTCTTCTTTTTTCTTTTGATTTTGTTTTTTTTGTTCCTTTACAGTATCATTTAAAACTTTTTTGGATACCTTTATGCGATTACATTGTTCTTTTAAGTTAATAAAGATTTCATCGCTATACAATAAATCATATTTATCTTTTTTCTTTGTATAAAAGTCTTTTTTTAAACGGTCTATTTCTTTACTTACTTCCTTTTTTTGATAATTTGTTTCTATCTTGTTAATCTTGGTCATTATATTGTTAATTTTATCATTTAGTTCGTAATCACTATATTTATTTTTTTGATAATCATCATATAATTTATCAATTTCTTTAATAATATCGTCAATAATTAAAGTTTGGATAATAACATAATTTACTTCTTGGAATTCATTATAAGCTTTTTCAACGATGCTTTTTTCATATGTTGTTAATTTTTCATCAATAAGGTCACTTAAATCCTCACTAATTTCATCAATAGCATCTTCTAACTTTTCATCTTGCTTTCCCAAGGCTTTTTCTAAAGCCTTATTTATTTTTTGTGATTTAATTGGTGTAAGTTCGTTTTCATTAAGGTATACTCTTAAATTATTAATTTTTTCAATTGATTCTTCTTTATTTTTTATGTTACTTTCGTTTATTTTCTTTTCTATTTCCCCTATTTTTTTATTTAACTTTGCTAGTTCTTTTTGTTCTTCATTAATTGTAAACTCTTTTAGACCTTTAGATGATTGTGCATCATACAAGATGTTTATATTTTTATCTTTTCTATTTTTAACATTTTGCTTATCATCAACTTGTCCTTTTTGCTTTGCTTTATTTTTCTTTTTTTTCTTATTAAATATATTTTTAAAAAATAGTTTTATTTTTTCAATTATATCTTTAATTAACTCCGTAAAATCCATAAATCCCTCAAAAATATTATAGCAAGAATGTTGAATATTTTAAAGACATATGTTTAAATAAAGGAAGAGGACTTATGATGGATATTTTAGTGCAATTTGGTTGGTTTATTGGTGTTTTTCTTTTGATATATTTTGCTGAGGTTTTTATATTTAATAGAAATAGTTTGAAAGATAATAAGTATTCGATTGAAGTGAAATATTTAGTATCTAAATTTAATTTGGATATTAAAAAAATTTCCACTAAGAAGATATTACATTTAGCAAGCTTAGTGGCTGCATTTGATGTTTCAATTGTCTATATAATTTTAACTAATCTTGTCAATAATTTATATATAGGTATTGTTGCTGCTATTTTGCTTTTAATCCCCCTTATCATTATTTCTTATAATATTCTTGGTAGTATTCTTACTAAAAAGTATTGTCAAAAGTAGGTTTAATTTAGTAGCAATTAGTTGTTTTTTTGGTATTTTTATGATAATATTTTATTAGAATAAGGTGGCTTGTATGAATTTGAAAGATTACTTGAATTGCAGTGATAAAGAAGAATTAACAGAACACTTAAAAAAACTTGATTTATCAATTATGGCGCTTCATCAAAATGGTTTTTATATAGTGTCATTTGATCCTAATAATATAATGCTTTATAATGGCGAGTTAACGCTTGCTTCTTTTAAAGATAAGATTGATTATTTAAATAGTGGTTTGAATAATAATGGTGATAAAAAAGATATTTTAATGATGTGTGCCATTGGAATATGTGCTTATAATGGTTTTAGTAATTTTTATATAAATAATGAATTTATCATTTATTTAATGAATAATTTAGAATTATTCCGTGAAAATGGCCAAATACCTGATGAAATTTATGAATATTATTGTGATGTTTTATTAAATGGTAATATTGATTATCTTAATAACTTTTTAAATAGAAAAGCCGATTTAGAGGCATCTGGCAATTCTAATAGTAATACTTATCGTTTATCTAAAAGCACGGCTATTGGAAGAGCGTTTAGTGACAGAGAGAATGCTTATGTTAATGTTTTGATTTTTCCGGCAATATTTGCGCTTATTTATTCTATTTTTGTCGTATTAATGATGGTTTTAAAATAATTCTTGACTTTGCAATGCTTTTGTGTTATTTTGTAAGTGACACGGAAGTGTTTTTATTTTACAAAAAAAGGAGTTTTTATGAAAAAGATAAAAAACTATTTTAAAGAAGTTAGAAAGGAATTTTCTAAAGTTGTTTGGCCAACAAAGAAAAATATGGTTAAGTATTCTATTGCAACTATTGCTTTTGTAATATTTTTTGCATTATTTTTCTATGGAATAATGGCTTTAATGTCTTTAGTGCAATCATTGGTGTAATTATGGAAGAAAAAAAGTGGTATGTTGTAAATACTTATTCTGGACATGAGAGTAAAGTTAAAGAAAAATTAGAGATGCGTGCAGAATCTATGGGCATGAAAGATTATATTTATCGTATAATTGTTCCAGAACAAACTGTTGTTGAAAATAAGGATGGAAAAGAAGTTTCTAAAGTAAAGAAATTGTTTCCAGGTTATATTTTAGTAGAAATGGTTATGAGTGATGAAGCTTGGTTTATTGTTCGTAATACACCTGGTGTAACGGGCTTTATTGGTTCAAGTGGTAAAGGTGCTAAGCCAACACCATTACAACCATATGAAGTTGATAATATTTTAAATAGTATGGGTATTAGTCGTGTTGATAGTCAAAATGAATTACAACCTGGCGATGCTGTTAAAATTATTGATGGTCCATTCGTTGGTATGAGTGGTAAAATTGAAAGTGTTGATTTAGAGAATAAAGTGGTTAATGCTATAATTGATTTATTTGGTCAAGAAACATCTGTTGAAGTTGGTTTAGGTCAAATAGACAAGGAGTAGATTAAATGGTTTTGGTTGAAGAAAAGAAGTTTAGGAATATGATTGAGTCATTACAAAGAAAAGGACGCAGATTATCAGGTCATTCGGGTTCTTGTGCTATAAATGGTGAAGTTATTTATAAAATTTATAATAGTCCACGTGTGTATTCTGGAATTCATGACTTTTCTTTGTGTTCATCTAATAGTATTGCTTTTCCTATGGAATATTATGGAAATGTTTTAAATGGTAATGTTTTAGGGGAAAAGATGGGGTATATTCCTAAGAAAAATTTATATTATTCACTAACTTCTAATTGTAGAATAGAAGCGTTTATTAAAAATTATGCTAGAATTATTGAAGAAATAAATAATTTTAAAGAAATAAGAATGAATGATATGGTTAGTGCTAATATTTTGTATAGTGAAGATAAAGGCTTTTCCTTGATAGATACCTATGATTGGGTATATATGTTTGGTTGTGACTGTAGTAAGGCTAACATCGAAGAATTTAGCAGTAATTTTGTTGATATTATTGTTAATGAGTATATTGTTGATAGTTGTATGCTAAGTCATCGAACTGTGCATGATTTTAAATCATTAGGAAAATATGGAGCTTTATTATGCAGAATGTTAGAACTTATAAATGAAGAAAGTTATCATATAATTGAGTTAATTGATATTTTTCAAAATTTAGCAAAAGAAACTTTGGGTTATGAAGCTAAAACCTTTGCTGATATGGAAACATGCACTAAAAAAATGTTAAAAAAATAAAAAAAGTGTTGATTTTAAAGGATTTTAATGTTAAAATTTCATTGCTATATTTTGTTAGATATAGATTTTAGTGGGAGAAGTGATAAGTGAAATTCGTGAACCACTCGCGAAAACAAAAGATATAGGAGGTGTTTTTCGTGGCAAAAGAAGTAGTTAAAAAAGTAAAATTAGCTATTAGTGCAGGAAAAGCTACACCAGCTCCACCAGTTGGAACTGTTTTAGGACCTGCAGGTATTAATTTACAAGAATTTTGTACAAAATATAATGATGCAACAAGAGATAAAATGGGAGATGTTTTACCAGTTGAAATATCTATTTATGATGATAGAACTTTCGATTTTGTAATTAAAACTCCACCAACATCATTCTTAGTTAAAAAATATGCAAAAATTAACAAAGGTTCTGTTAAAGGAAAGAATGAAATTGTTGGTCATTTAACTAAAGATCAAATAAAAGAAATTGCAGAAATAAAATTACCAGATTTAAATGCATATGATGTTGAAGCAGCAATTAAGATTGTTGAAGGAACTGCATTAAATATGGGTATTGAAATAAAATAATAGTAAATAACATATAGTTGGACTATGTGGAAGGAAAATAACACTTATCAAAAATATTTCCGCTATACCACAAGGAGGTAATATGAAAAAAAGAGGAAAGAGATATAATGAAGCTTTATCAAAAATAGATAAGACTAAGTTATATACAAAGGAAGAAGCTGTAAAATTAGTTCGTGAAACTTCTAATAGTAAGTTTGATGGAACAATTGAAGTAGCTATGAATTTAAATGTTGATACAAAGAAAGCTGATCAACAATTAAGAGGAGCTATTGTTTTACCTAATGGAACTGGTAAAGATAAGAAGGTTTTAGTTATTGCCAAGGGTGATCATGCAAAAGCAGCAAAAGAAGCAGGAGCTGACTTTGTTGGTGATGTTGATATGCTTGAAAAGATTGAAAAGGAAAATTGGTTTGGATTTGATTGCTTAATTGCAACTCCTGAAACAATGCCTTTACTTGGTAAATTAGGACGTGTATTAGGACCTAAAGGTTTAATGCCAAACCCTAAGACTGGAACTGTAACAAATGATGTAGCTAAGGCTATAAATGATGTTAAAGCAGGACGTGTTGAATATAGAACTGATTCATTCGGTAATATTCATGGAATCATTGGTAAAGCAAGTTTTGATGAAGAAAAATTATTAGAGAACCTTAATACTTTTGTTGGAACTATTATTAAGTTAAAACCAGCAACTGTTAAGGGTGACTATGTTAAGAATATTTCAATTTCATCAACAATGGGCCCTGGAATTAAAATTAGTCTTAATTCATTTGACAAATAATAAAACTATGTTATAATAATTGTGATTTGTTGGTGCCATAGACAGTAGGTATAAAAGTAAATCCTACCGAGGACTTAATCTATAAAGTAAGAGTCCTTATGCCCATAAGGACTTTTTATATGGCCCTTTAAATATGATAAGGAGGATATATGGCAAATGTTAATATTTTAGCTAAGAAACAAACTGTTATTGACGAAATTAAAGATAGAATTACAAATGCTAATGGTGTTGTATTCTTTGATTATCGTGGATTAACCGATGGTGAAGCTAAAGAATTAAGAAGAAGTTTAAGAGCTAATGGTAGTGATTATAAAGTATATAAAAATACATTAATGACTAGAGCTTTAAACGACTTAAACATTAAATTTGATGATGATTTATTTGGTCCAAGTGCACTTGCATATTCAAGTGATCAAGTTGCTCCAATTAAAGTTTTATCAGATTTTGCAAAAAAACATCCAGCAGTTATCTTAAAGGTCGGAATTGTTGATAAGGAAGTAACTGATGCTACTAAATTAGCAAGTTTAGCAACTATTCCATCAAGAGATGGTCTATTAACGATGTTAGCTGGATCAATGATTGGTATTGTAAGAGACTTATCAATCTGCTTAGATTTATATTCTAAGGAACAAGAAAATAATTAAAAATAGGAGGATATTTAAAATGGCAAAATTAACAAGAGATGAATTTATTAGTTCATTAAAAGAAATGAATCTTTTAGAAATTAAAGAATTAGTTGACGCAATGAAAGAAGAATTTGGCGTTGACCCAAGTAGTGTAGCAGTAGCTGCACCTCAAGCTGGAGAAGCTCAAGATGAAGGACCTAAGATGGTAACTGTTAACTTAGTTAATGCAGGAGCTGCTAAGGTTAATGTTATTAAGGTTATTAAGGAAATTACTGGTTTAGGTTTAAAAGAATCTAAAGATATCGCTGATAACGGTGGAGCAGTAAAAGAAAATATTTCAGTTGATGAAGCTAACCAAATCAAGGCTAAACTTGAAGAAGCTGGCGCTGAAGTAGAAGTTAAATAATAAGAATAATTATAAAAAGGCATATTAAATTTATGTCTTTTTTGTTATAATAAAGACGTAGGTTTTATGAAAAGAAAATTATTAGTTTATTTTATAACTTTATCATTAGTGTTTACAATGGCTGTTTTAGGTATTAATTTTTATGTTGTTCACAAAACATCATCCAAAATTATTTCTTTAGAAGACGCTTCAAAATTAGAAAATATTGATGCTGTTTTAGTTTTAGGATGTAGAGCAAATGCCGATGGACCTAGTTTAATGCTTAAGCGAAGATTAGATAAATCTCTTGAAGTTTATGAAAAGTTAGATACTAAATTATTAGTATCAGGTGACCATGGACATTTTGAATATGATGAAGTTAATACCATGCGTAATTATATTTTGGGTAAAGACATAGATTCAAAAGATATTTTTATGGATCATGCTGGTTTTTCAACATATGATAGTATTTATCGTGCTAAAGAGATTTTTGGCTGTTCAAATATTATTATTGTAACCCAAGAATATCATTTATATCGGGCTTTATATATTGCTGAAGCGTTATCAATTAATGCTTATGGTGTTAAAGCAGACGAAGTTGCAAGTGGTCAGTTAAAACGTGATATTCGCGAAATTTTAGCCCGTGATAAAGATTATTTTAAAGTTAAATTTAAACCAAAATCTACATATGTAGGTGAAAAGATATCAATTAAAGGTGATGGTAATGTCACTGTTGATTGATATTTTTTATATATAAATTTTAAATAATGTGGTATAATACTAAGGACTTGGAGTGATATTATGGATAAGATTATAATTAAAGGTGCAAGAGAAAATAATTTGAAAAATATTGATCTTGAATTACCTAAAAATAAATTAATTGTTATGACTGGTTTATCGGGAAGTGGTAAGAGTAGTTTGGCGTTTGATACAATTTATGCTGAGGGTGAACGTCGTTATGTTGAAAGTTTATCAAGTTATGCTCGTCAGTTTTTAGGTGGAAGTGAAAAGCCTGATGTTGATAGTATTGAAGGACTATCACCAAGTATTAGTATTGATCAAAAATCTACTAACAATAATCCTCGAAGCACCGTTGGAACGGTTACCGAAATATATGATTATTTGCGATTATTATTTGCAAGAATAGGTGTTCCATATTGTCCAAATCATCATATTCCTATAAAAAGTCAAAGTATTGAAGAGATCGTTAATAAATTATTAGAATATGAAAATGGCACAAAATTAATTGTATACTCACCAATTATTTATGATGAGAAGGGCACTCATAAGGATTTATTTGATGAATTAAGACGTGATGGTTTTATTAGAGTTAGAGTTAATGGTGAGATGTATGATTTATCAGAACAAATTGATCTTGAAAAAAATAAGAAAGATAAAATAGATATTGTTATTGATAGAATTGTTGTAAAAGAAGATGTTCGTAGCAGATTATATGAAGCGATAGAGTTAGCAACAGAAAAGGCAAATGGCAAGGTTGTTGTTGATGTTTTAGGAGAAGGCGAGATATTATTTTCAACTAAATATGCTTGTCCTGAATGTAATTATTCACTTCCAGAATTAGAACCTCGCTTATTCAGTTTTAATAGTCCATATGGTGCATGTTTGGAATGTAAAGGATTAGGCACAAAATTAAAAATTGATTCAGATTTAATAGTGCCTGATAAAACTAAGAGTATTAATCAAAATTGTATTGTAACATTAAGTGATGATAAAGAATCAATTGATTATAAGAAACTTGAAATTGTATGTAAAAAATATAAAATAGACATGAATAAACCTTTTGATAAATTATCAAAAGAAAAACAAGATATTGTTTTATATGGTTCAAATGATATTATAGAATTTAAAATAGTTACTAAGAGTGGTAATGTTAATAAAACAAGTTCTTTCTATGAAGGGATTATTAATAACTTAGAAAGAAGATATATGGAAACATCTAGTGAATGGATTAGAGACTGGTTATCTAACTATATGATAGAACTTCCATGTCCAAGATGTCATGGTGCTCGTCTTCAAGATAATGTCTTAAATATCTTTATAAATAAGAAAAATATTTATGATATAACTTGTATGTCAATTAAAGATTTATTAGATTGGTTTACTAATTTAAAATTAAGTAAAAGTGATGAAGATATAGCTTCTTTAATTATTAAAGAAATTAAAAATCGTTTAACATTCTTGAATAATGTTGGTTTAACTTATTTAACACTAGCTCGTTCAGCTGGAACATTATCGGGTGGTGAGAGTCAACGTATTCGTTTAGCAACGCAAATTGGTTCAAAATTAACAGGTGTTTTATATGTATTAGATGAACCAAGTATAGGATTACATCAAAAAGATAATGAAAAACTTATTAAATCACTACTAGAAATGCGTGATTTAGGTAATACATTAATTGTTGTTGAACATGATACTGATACAATGCTTGCGAGTGATTATTTAGTTGATATTGGTCCATTAGCGGGTGATAAAGGTGGATATGTTATGGCTGCTGGTACTCCAGAAGAAGTAATGGCTAATCCTAACAGTTTAACTGGTAAGTATTTATCAGGTAAATTAAAAATAGAAGTTCCTACAACAAGAAGAAAAGGTAATGGCAAATTTTTAGATATTATTGGAGCACGTGCTAATAATTTAAATAATATTAATGTATCAATACCTCTTGGAACATTTACATGTGTAACAGGTGTTAGTGGTAGTGGTAAGAGTAGTTTAATTAATGAAATATTAATGAAGAAAGTAAGTAATGTTTTATATCGTTCTAAGGAAAAACCAATGGAATTTGACGAAATTAAAGGTATAGAAAATATTGATAAATTAGTATTTATTAGTCAAAATCCTATTGGTAGAACACCACGTTCTAATCCTGCAACTTATACAGGTGTGTTTGATGATATTAGAGATTTATTCGCTAATACCAAAGATGCTAAAATGTTGGGATATGGCAAGAATAGATTTTCATTCAATGTTAAAGGTGGAAGATGTGAAGCATGTTGGGGTGATGGTGTTAAAAAGATAGAAATGCACTTTTTACCAGATGTTTATGTTCCATGTGAAGTATGTCATGGAACTAGATATAATAGTGAAACTTTAAATATTAAGTATAAAGGAAAGAGTATTGCTGATGTTTTAAATATGCGTGTTAGTGAAGCCTTAGAATTCTTTGAAAATATTCCTAAAATAAAACATAAATTGCAAGTGTTGGAAGATGTTGGTTTAGGTTATGTTCAATTAGGTCAAAGTGCTACAACCTTATCAGGTGGTGAAGCAGGTAGATGTAAACTTGCTAAAGAGCTTCAAAAAAAGGCTACTGGTAAAGGATTATTTATCTTAGATGAACCAACTACTGGATTACATGCTGATGATATTAAAAGATTATTGGTTATTTTAAATCGTATTGTTGATAATGGTGATACTGTTATTGTTATTGAACATAATTTAGATGTTATTAAAGTAGCGGATTATATCATTGACTTAGGTCCTGATGGTGGTAGTGGCGGTGGTAATATCGTTGCTTTAGGAACACCAGAGGAAGTAAGTAAGGTTAAAGAAAGTTATACCGGTGAATTTTTAGCGAAAATTTTGAAAAGTTAATAGAAATATTAGCTTTTTCTTTTTTGACAAATAACTAGCCTTATGCTATCCTAAAATAGGAGGATGGTATGAAGAAGCGATCTATAATTTTGGTAGTTTTAGTTATTGTTATTTTAGTAGCGATACCTTTATATATATATTTATCAACTCCTAAAATTCAACCTGGTAATGAAGAATTTTTAATGTTGTATGAAGATGTTGTTCACTTAGTTATGAATGAAAAAGAAAACTTAAATGATGATGCTTCGTATATTGCAATATCAGTTGATAGTTTTAACATTATAGATGCATCATACGCTCAAGGAATAATTAGTTACTTAACGTCTTACAATGATAAGGTTATTAATATTTCATATTTAGAACTTAAAAATGGTAATTATTTTGATGAGAATGGTTCGCTAGAAGGAATATATATAAATACAGAAATTATTAAAACCAATAAAACAAAAGATAAAATAGAATTAGTTGTTTCTAAAACAAAATCTTCTCTTGCTAAAGTTAGTATTAAATGTAGAGCTACTTTTAAAAATGGTTCGTGGGTAATAAAAGAAATTTAAATTTATAGCATTTATTTGTAAATCTTAATAAGATATTATATACTTATTAAGGGTGAATTTATGAATAGAGTTGCAATAGATTTAGGTTTTTTTCAAATATATTGGTATTCATTAGCTATTTTATGTGGCGTTATTATTGGTGGTGTAATTGCTTATTTAGAAGTTAAAAAGCACCATATTAATAAAGAAGATTTTTTTAATATGGTCTTTTATGCTATTATTTTTGGGTTACTTGGTGCACGTATTTATTATGTATTGTTTAATTTAGATTATTATCTTCATAATCCAGATGAAATTCTAGCGGTATGGCATGGTGGACTTGCTATTCATGGTGGTATCATCGCCGCATCTATAGTGATTTATTATTTTTGTAAAAAGAAAAAGATGCCTTTTTGGAAAATTTTAGATATTTTGTGTGTATCATTACTTATTGGTCAAATTCTTGGAAGATGGGGTAATTTTTTTAATGGTGAAGCCCATGGTTGCGAAGTTACAAGAGATTTTTTAGTTCGTTTGCACCTTCCTAATTTTATTATTAATGGTATGCATATTGATGGTAAATATTATCATCCAACCTTTTTATACGAATCAGTTTTAAATTTATTTTGTTTTATTTTCTTACTTATATTTAGAAGAAATAAAAAAATCCATGATGGAATGATTGTATCAATTTATTTTATATGGTATGGTATTGTCAGATTCATTGTGGAAGGTTTAAGAACTGATAGTCTAATGCTAGGTAGTATTCGAATAGCTCAACTTGTATCTTTAGTTTTTGTCATTTTAGGAGTTGGGTTAATGATTAAATCAAGAAAAAATTTATTATATAATGAGGTGAAAAAATGAAATATGATGTTATTGTTGTAGGAGCTGGAATAGCGGGAATGACCGCTGCTTTGTATTTAAAAAGAGCAAATAAGAAAGTTTTGATAATTGAAAAAGGCATGCCAGGTGGTGCTATCAATACGACAAGTTCGGTAAAAAATTATCCTGGTATAAGTGAAATAAGTGGTCCTGATTTTTCAATGCTTATGTATAATCAAATTAAAGATAATAACATTGAAATTGTCTTCGATACGGTTAAAAATATTGTATCTTTAGAGAATAAAAAAATTGTTAAAACAAGTTCTAAAGAATATGAAGCATCATATTTAATTTTATCAACAGGGAAAGAAAATCGTAAATTAAACGTTCCACTTGAAAAAGAATTAACCGGCCATGGTGTAAGTTACTGTGCTTTATGTGATGCGCCTCTTTTTAAGGATAAAAATGTTATTGTAGTAGGAACAGGTGACTCAGCCTTAGAAGAAGCATTATATCTTTCAACTTTGTGTTCAAAAGTTACAATAATGGCAAAATATGATTACTTTAAGTGTCAAGAACATATTTTGGAAGATGTCAAGAAAACTAAAAATATTAAAATATTGTATAGTTCAATGGTGCAAGAGTTACTTGAAAAAGATGGTAAACTAGTAGGTGTTAAATATAAACATGCTGATGAAATTAAAAAGTTAAAAACTGATGGTTTATTTGTATACATTGGTAGCACTCCTAATATTTTCGCTGATTTAAACTTAGAACTTGATGGTAACTATATCAAAGTTAATAGCGATATGAAAACAAATATTGATGGTATATATGCTTGTGGTGATGTTGTTAAAAAAAGTTTATATCAATTAGTTACCGCTGCAAGTGATGGTGCAATTGCTGCAACAAGTGTAATTAAGGAGTTAAATAGAAAGTAATGTCATATACTCAAGAAGTAAAAAATGAAATAGCAAAAAATGAATATGATCAAAATGCTAAAATAGCGATGTTATCTGCTATTATTAGAAATAATGGTCTTATCTCTAAAGAAAAAATTGAGATTATTACTGAAAATTCACGTGTTGCTAAAAAGATTTATTTATTAATTAAAGAAATATACAATGTTAATCCTTTAATTTTAGACAAAAACAATTCTTTTAATCGCAATAGACTATATATTATAAGTGTTACTGATAAGGTTTCATTAATTCTTAAAGATTTATCGGTAATTGATGAGGCATTTAATACTTTACCACTTCCCGCTAGTTACATTATTGGTAGTGAAGAAGAAAAGCGTGCTTATTTAGCAGGTGTCTTCTTAATTTGTGGAAGTATTAATGATCCTAAGACAAGTCGTTATCATTTAGAATTTTTTATAAATCGACAAGAAGAAGCTGAATTTATTAATAAGTTATTAAATGAATTTTATTTAAATAGCAAAGTAACTTTAAAAGATAAGAAATATATGGTTTATATAAAAGAAGCAGAAAAAATTGGTGACTTCCTACGTATTGTATGTGCTAATAATGCCATTATGTATTATGAAGATATAAGAATATATCGTGATCATAAAAATATGACTAATCGTCTTAATAATATGGAACAAGCAAATATTGATAAGATAATTACTACTTGTAATGAACAATTAAAAGATATAAAAAAGATAAGAGATACCGGGACATATGATTTATTAGATGATAAATTAAAAGAAGCAATAAGATATCGTGAAAAATATCCTGAAACTTCACTACTAGAATTAAGTGAAATTATCTCTTTAGAAACAGGTAAAGATATTACTAAGTCAGGCTTAAATCATCGTTTTCGCAAAATAAAAGAGTTTGCGTCTAAAATTGTTTAGTTAAAATAGTATGGACATTTATCATGACTTTTGCTAAAATGGTGGTATAAAAATAAGGTAAAGGATATGATAAAAAGTGTCAAATAATGTCAATATGGGGGGGGGTTACTTTATTAAGTAACAAACCTAATTTAGAGTGTAAACAAGGTAGAACAAGATTAAGTCTTGTTCTTTTATGTGGTGTTCAATATGAAGACTAGGAAGAATATATTAATAGTATTTGGCCTAGTCTTATTGTTAGGCGGAAGCTATGCTTTCTATACTTATCAAAAGTATGGGGGAATGGAAGATATTCTAAATGGTGAAATATACTTAAACTTCTTAGAAGACAATGAAGTTAGTATAACAAGTGGTTTTCCAGAAACCAAAGAAGAAGCTATGGCACGAGACGATAATAAAGTTAGTTTCAAAGTATTAAGTAAAAATACGAGTGATAGAGATATATATTATGGTATTACTTTAAATTATGGTGAAGAAGTAAGTAATAAAATAAGAATAGACGCTAAATACATTATGATATACCTAGAGTGTGATGGCAAAGTCTTAATAGATGGAATAAGGTATAGTGACTTTAATAATCGAAGAATCTATGTAGACAAGATAGATGCGAAGACATATACCGAAACAACTAAGAATTACACTTTAAGATTCTGGGTAGATGAAGAGACCACGATAAGTGATACTGATACAAATGCTAGTTATAAAGCAACAGAATGGGCGAATAGTTATTTAAACTTTAAAGTGAATGTAGACGCCGGCTTAGAAACGATGAACATGCCTTTATCGATGGAAACCAGTGATACATATGTTGAAAATAATAAAGCATACTTCATTGCCAAGATAAGTAATTATGTTAATGCTGAAGATGCTGGTCTTGCAAGCAATGATAAGATGAATTTAAAAGTAACAGGAACTAATAGTGACATTAAGTTTAGTTATAAAGATAGTGAAGGTAATTCATCAAGCACGCAAACTGATAATCTAGATTTAACATATCAATTTGATAAAAATAAAACCGTTGAAGTTCAAGTATTTGTTAGTCCCAATAATGATGCCAATGGTAATACCAATGTGCAGTTAGAAGTTAGTAAGAATGATGAGACCGTTCAAAGTTTTATTAAAAGAATAGAAGTAAAAGGAAACAATTATTGTTTAAATAATGGTTTTGCCAAACTAGCAGATTGTATGTTAGTAAGTGATAGTTTAAGTGAGTCCGTTGATGTTGCCAAAATGAATATTGCTAATAAAGGTGAACCAAATTTAAATGATACCGCTCCAACTTATACATATATTGAACAATTAACAGAAGATGTATCAAATCCATACAGCATCACAGGGTATAAATATTATTTTGCAAAGAGTTATAGTTTTGATGAGAAAACCGGAACTTTTAAATTAACCGGAACAATAACAACCGATTATTTAAGTGATAATTATATAGGCTATTGGACCGGCGGTGGAACTAATATGAGAAACTCTGATTTAAGCAATATATATTATATAAAAGCCGTTGATGTATCAACAACTAATCATAAGATCACCAAGGCTGATAAGAGAACATATAAGATTGCCAGTTCCATTAGATCAGAAGTTGGTTTATATAAAACAGAAGATGATTATGGTGATGTTTATTATTACCGAGGTGATGTTCAAAATAATAATGTTTATTTTGGAGGATACTATTGGAAAATAATAAGAACCAATGGTGATGGAAGTTTAAGATTAATATATAATGGCAAAACTGCCAATGCTACTGGTAATAATACAGCTATAAATAATACAACATATCAATATAGCACCAAATATCCCGATCCAACCTATGTCGGTTATATGTATGGTAAGAATTTTGAACATCAAATAAGTGATGAAACAACGTATTATGATATTGTAGTCGCTACAAAATATTACTTTGCCGATGATTATGAGTTTGATGAATCCACTGAGAATTACAAATTAAAAGGCAACATGAAACAAGGCACGTTTAGTGAAATGAAAGATGAGTTTGGAACATATCCATACACATGCCAAAGCACAAGTTCCACAGGCTCATGTCAGGTATTGATAAAAGTAAATAGTTTAGTGTCAGAAACAAGTGCGAAAGTGCAATATTATTCATATTCATCCACAAGTTTGGATGGCACAAGAACAAATGAAGTATCAAGTAATGCTAAGACACAGCTAGATAAATGGTATGCCACAAACATTGTTGGTAAAACGGATGCTGATGGTAATTTATTAACAAATTACATTGTAGATGCAAAGTTTTGCAATGATCGTAGTATAACAGATAGGACATATAACTCAGGATACAAGCTAGGTCAACATACATTCTATTCTCCATACACAAGGCTTTATCAAAATATTAATAAAACAGCAACTTTAAAATGTTCTAGTGATATGCGCGACCAATTTAGCACAACATCATCCCGTGGCAATGCTAAACTAACGTATCCCACTGCTTTAATAACGGTTGATGAAGTAGCTTTAGCAGGTGGCAAATATAATACCAAAAATGAAAATTACTACCTACGGACCAATGGATACTTCTGGACAATGACGCCTTCTCGCTTCGATGCGTCGTATGCTGGCGTTGGCGTCTGGGATGTCCGCCCGACCGGCTTGTTGAGTCCTTGGAACTACGTTTCCTTCTGGTTGGGCGTGCGCGCAGTTATCAATCTACGATCTGATCTTCTGATATCAAGTGGTGATGGAACGGTAGAGAATCCGTACCAATTGACACTAAGATAGGTTAAATTAAAATAACATTTAAATTAGTTTTATAATGTCAATAAGAATAGTTTTTATAATTATTCTTATTTTTATGATATAATACTGGTATATTAAATGATAGAAATGGTATTTTATAACTTGTAATAATACCTACATTTTAAAGATAATAATTATTTTTATGAAAAGGAGAATAAGTAATGAATTTAGTTAAGATTAATGATCGCGTGTTTAGAGAGTATGATATAAGGGGAATATATGGTGATGATTTAAGTGAGGATGTTGCTTATACGTTAGGTCGTAGTTTTGGAACTTATATAAAGAAGTATCATCAAAATACGGTGGTTGTAGGACATGATAATCGTGTTTCATCACCAATATTATCAAATGGTTTAATTAAGGGTATAATTGATTCTGGTAGTAATGTTATTGATGTTGGTTTGGTAACAACTCCTATGTTTTATTTTGCTCGTAAATATTTTTCTATTCCAACTGCCGTTATGATAACAGCAAGTCATAATCCTAGTGAATATAATGGTTTTAAAATATCGTTTGAAAATATCGGTAATGCTTATGGTGATACCATTAAAGAATTTGGTAAGTTTACTAATCAATTAGTTTTTGATAATGGACATGGTAGTGTTACTAAAAAAAATATAAAAGAAGCTTATTTAAATTTATTAGAATCATCTCTTTCAATTAAAGATAATAACTTAAAAGTAGTAGTGGATTTAGGTAATGGCACATCTTCGGTTGTTGTTGCTGACATTATGAAAAGATTAAATCTTGACTGTGTTATTTTAAATGAAAAAAAAGATTTAAGTATTCCAACGGAATATTTGGATCCTTCTGTTAAAGAAAAGATGATGGAATTATCACAAAAGGTAGTGGAATGCCATGCTCAAATAGGTATTGGTTTAGACGGTGATGCTGATAGAATTGGTGTTGTTGATGAAAATGGTTATATTTTAACTACTGAAGAGTATATGGTTATTATGTATCGTTATTTAAATGATAAATTAAAAAATAGAAGTGCTTTATTTGATGTAAAATGTGGTATGACTCTAACTGATGAATTAAAAAAACTTAATATTAAACCTGTAATGAATCGAACTGGTAATTCATATCAAAATTTAAAAATGCAGACAGGTGACTTTGATTTTGGTGGGGAATATTCGGGACATGTCTTTTTCCGCGATAAATGGATTGGCACGGATGATGGATTATATGCAGGTCTTCGTATGATTGAAGTTATGAGTAATACTAATAAGAAACTTAGTGAATTACGCGGTGGTCTTAGTAAGGTTTATGGAACTCCGGAGATAAAGGTCTTGGTGCGTGAAGATAATAAATTTGCTATTGTTGAAAAAATCAAAGAAGCAGCATCTAAATTGAATGTTAAAGTTAATGATATAGATGGTGTTAGGATTGAATTAGATGACTCATGGATTTTAGTAAGGGCCTCTAACACTGGACCTAATTTAACTGTTAGAATTGAATCACGTGATGAAGATAAAATGAATAGTTTAAAAGAAAAAGTATTAAATTATATTGATGAATTAAAAAATAATTAGTTTTGGGCTAATTATTTTTTAATATTTCATCGACAATACCATATTCTAAAGCTTCTTCGGCTGTTAAGAAATGATCTCTTTCTGTATCACGCTCAATAACATCCATTGATTTATTGGTATTTTCTGATAGTATTTTATTTAATTTGCTTTTTAATCGTAATATTCGCTCAGCGACAATTTTAATTTCGGTAGCTTGTCCTTCCACGCCACCAAGTGGTTGGTGAATCATTACTTCGGCATTAGGTAGGATGTATCTTTTACCTTTAGCTCCACATGAAAGTAAGAAAGCTGCCATACTTGCGGCTAGACCTAGGCAAATAGTTTTAACATCACTTTTTATATAATTCATTGTATCCATAATAGCCATTCCTTCAGTAATACTGCCACCAGGACTATTAATATATAAAAATATATCTTCTTGACTAATTGAATCTAAATATAAAAGTTCACTAACAATAATACTTGAAAGTTTGCTATCAATTTCACCATTTAATATAATAATTCTATCTTTTAATAATCTTGAAAATATATCATAACTACGTTCACTATTTTGTTCTTTATCGACAATAATTGGAACTAAATTCATTAAATCACCCTTACTATAATATGTAAAGCATCTAATTTTATTCACTATAAAATTAAAACATTGTGTTATAATAAAATAGGAGGTAATTATGTTAATAGAGAATATAAATGTAGAAGTTAGCGGAATGCAGATGGAGGTTTCAAAAAGCACAACTTTATTAGAACTTAGTAAAATGTTTAATATTGAAAGTAAACATAAAATTATTCTTGCTAGAGTTAATAATCATTATAAAGAATTACAAAATGTTGTTCATAGTAATGATAAGATTGAGTTTTGTGATTTAACTGATAAAACGGCTAATAGAGTATATCTAAATGGGTTAATCTTTTTAGTTAAGTATAGTTTTAATGCTGTTTTTGGTAAGAAGAATGGTATAATTGTTAAACATTCAGCTGATAAAGCCTTATGTGTTCAAACTATTAAAAAAATTACGCGTGATGATTTAAAAAAGGTTGAAGATAAAATGCGCGAAGTAGTAACAGCTAACTTACCTATTGTTAAAGTAACTGTGTTAAAAACTGAAGCTTTTGAATATTTTAAAAAGCATAATGATGAGGATAAGGTAGGGTTATTAGAATACTTGCCTAATACATACGTTCATTTATATAAAATAGGTAATATGTATAATTATATTCTTAGCAAAATGCCTGCCGAAACTTCTTGTTTAAATGAATTTGGTTTGGAATATTTAGATGATGATGAATTTGTTATCAAATATCCAACAGTTTATATTAATGACAAGATTAAAGAATACGAACATCATAAAAAATTATTTGAAGTATTTCGTGAAACAAAAGAATGGGGTAAATTAATGAATATTAGGACCTCTACTGATTTAAATAAAGTAGTTTCATCTTCAAAAATTAATGATTTAATTCGTATGAGTGAAACATTACAAAGTAATAAGCTTCTTGATCATGCTAAAGATATTGCTAAACATAGTGATAAAATTAAAATTATACTTATTGCTGGTCCATCTAGTAGTGGAAAGACTACTACATGTAATAAGTTCGCAATGTATTTAAGAAGTTTAGGATTATCACCTAAAATGATTTCTATGGATAATTTCTTTAAAGAAAGAGTGGATACGCCACGTAAAGAAAATGGTGAATATGACTTTGAATGTTTAGAAGCACTAGATTTAAAGTTATTTAATAAAGTAATCTCGGATTTAATGAATGGTAAAGAAGTAAAGATGCCTGAATTTAATTTTTTAACAGGTGAAAAAGAATTTAAAAAGAAAATGATACTTCAAGATAAGGATATTCTTTTAATAGAAGGAATACATGCCTTAAATCCTAAATTATTAGTTGATATTGATAAAGAACATAAATTTAAAATATATTTATCACCTTTAACATCTGTTAATATTGATAGTGATAACCGTATGTCGACGACTGATAATCGTCTATTACGAAGAATGGTTCGTGATAATAGAACTCGTGGATATAATGTTAGCGATACTCTAAATTTATGGGATAGTGTGCGTGAAGGTGAAGAAAAATATGTTTTCCCATATCAAGATGAAGCGGATTTTGTTTTTGATACATCTTTAATCTATGAATTTTGTGTTTTAAAAACATATGTTTTACCACTTCTTTATTCAGTTAAATATGATAATCCAAATTATGATGAAGCAAGAAGATTAATAAAAGTTTTAGATGTTTTCTTACCAATACCAAGCGAAGCAATACCAGATGATTCTATTCTTCGTGAGTTTATTGGTGGAAGTTGCTTTTAAAAGAAAGGATTAAAATGAGAGTAGCAATAAATGGATTTGGTCGCATTGGTCGTTTAGTTTTTAGATTAATGCAAGAAGATGAAAATTTTGAAGTTGTTGCCATTAATGATTTAACGGATGCTGAACAACTTGCTTATCTTCTTAAATATGATACTAATCATCGTAATTATCATGTAGATGATATAAAAAGTGTTGATGATTGTATTTTAGTTGGAGATAAAAAAATAAAAGTTTATGCTATAAAAGAACCTAATTTATTACCTTGGAAAGAATTAGGAATAGATGTTGTTTTTGAATGCACTGGTTTATTCACATCGTTTGAAAAAGCTAGTGCTCATATTGAAGCTGGTGCTAAAAAAGTTATTATATCTGCGCCTGCTAAAGGTGATTTGAAAACAATTGTATATAATGTTAATAATGATGAATTAGATGGCAATGAGACTATTATTTCAGCTGCTAGTTGCACTACTAACTGTCTTGCACCGGTTTTAAAAATATTAAATGATAATATTGGTGTTGTTAAAGGATATATGACGACAGTTCATGCATATACCAATGATCAAGCAACGCTTGATATCGCCCATAAAAAAGGCATTTATGCTCGTCGTGGTCGTGCTTGTGCTCAAAATATTGTGCCAGCATCAACTGGGGCTGCTAAAGCTATTGGTGAGGTTATACCATCATTAAAAGGTAAATTAGATGGTATTGCTATGCGTGTTCCAGTGCCAACTGGTTCAGTTATCGATTTAACTTTAGAGTTAAAGCGAAATACTTCTGTTGAAGAAATCAATAAATTGTTTATAAGAAATGAAAATGAAACAATTAAGTTAACAATGGATCCTATCGTTTCAAGTGACGTTATAGGTTCACATTATGGGGCTTTAGTTGATGGTTTATCAACCAATGTCTTAGAGGTAAATGGTAAACAATTAGTAAAGATTATAGCGTGGTATGATAATGAAATGGGTTATAGTTCTCAAATGGTTAGAACAGCCAAATATTGGGTAAAATAATGGATACCATACTTACTTTTATAAGAGATAAAATAGTTGGATTACCATATTTCGTTATCGTGATGGTGTCAACATTCTTAATATTTGCAATAATAGGTTATTTATGTTCAATGCACTATCGAGGAAATAGTCCTACTAAATAAACACAAGTATAATTACTTGTGTTTTTTGTTATATTAATTACTTTGCTTTTACAGTTATTTTGTCTTTTTTTAGTAAATTTTTTTTAATTATTAATTTTTATGTTATAATTAAGTAGAAAGTATGGTGATTGTATGGCGTTCATAGAGCTTAGAAATGTTACTAAACAATATAAAAATGGTGTAACAGCCCTTTATGATTTAACCCTTGATATCGAAAAAGGTGATTTTGTCTTTATTATAGGTGGTTCTGGTAGTGGTAAAAGCACTTTTATTAAATTATTATATCGTGAAGAGAAACCTAATTCTGGAAGTATTATTTTAGGTGGTATAAATGTATCTAAATTACGTAATGGTAGTGTATATAAATTAAGAAGAAAACTTGGTATTGTTTTCCAAGATTATCGCTTATTACCTAAACTTACAGTTTATGAAAATGTTGCTTTTGCTTTAGAGGCGATAGGTGAAAAGAAAAGTGATATTCGTCCTAAAGTATTAAAAGCTATTGAACTTGTTGGTTTAAAATCAAAAGTTAGGGATTATCCTGATAACTTATCAGGTGGTGAACAACAACGTGTAGCGATTGCACGTGCTATTGTAAATGAACCAAAGCTTTTAATATGTGATGAACCAACTGGAAACCTTGATCCATTAATGAGCATGGAAATTGTCGAACTTTTGGAAAGTATTAATCAAAAAGAAGGCACAACAGTTTTAATGGTAACACATGATAAAACAATTGTTGATAAGATGAAAAAGCATGTTATAGCCCTAAAAGATGGTCATTTATTTAAAGATTATAAGAAGGGAGAATATGTTAATGAAATTCTTTAGAATTTTTGGAAGAAGCATAAGAGATGCTTTTAAAAGTGTAGGACGTAATTTATCACTTTCTTTAGCGTCTATTGTGTGTATAACTATAACTTTGGTAATTGTTGGTTTATCCCTTATAATTTCAGAGAATGTTAATAGTATTACACATGAGTTAGAAAGTGAACTTGAAATTGTTGTCTTTGTAAGTAATGATGCGGATGATTTTGATTTAAGAAGTGTTGAAACTCAGATTAAAGGTGTTAAAAATGTTGCAAGAGTAACGTTTAAGAGTAAAGCTTCTATAAAACAAGAGATGATGGAAGGTAATGATACCTTTAAAACAATTATGGAATCATGGAGTGATACAGAGAATCCATTACAAAATGTATATTTAGTAAAAGTAGAAGATGTTACTAATATAAGTGAAACAGCGAATGCTATAAAGAATATTTCAAATGTAACCTTAGTTCGTTATGGTGAAGAAATGGTTGAACAATTGCTCGAAATCTTTAATGTTATTGAGAAGTTCTCATTCTATTCAGTAATTGCTTTAATTCTAGTAACTGTCTTCTTAATTGTTAATACCATTAAATTAACTATATTCTCAAGAAAAAGAGAAATTTCAATTATGCGTTTAGTTGGAGCAAGCAATTTAAGTATTAAGATACCATTTGTAAGTGAAGGTGTTATTTTGGGTATTATTGGATCAATAATTCCAATAACTTTAGTAATTGTTGGTTACAATAAGCTTTATACACATTTAGGTGGTAAGTTATTTACTAAAATAATTAACTTAGCAACGCCTAGTTCTATTGTTTACCAAACATCATTAATAATTTTATTAATAGGTATTTTAGTTGGTATGATAGGTAGTGCTAGTGCTGTAAGAAAGTATTTGAAAGTTTAAAATACTTTCTTTTTTTAACAAAAATTAGCACTCTTGCTTGACAAGTGCTAATTTTATGATATAATGGTAATGAAATATGTGAGAATGCACATATTAATATATAGTGAAAGGAGTTGTAATTATGTATCAACAACCTAATGAAGAAAAAGAAAATGTTCTAGAAAAATATGGTCGTGATGTTACTGAAGCAGCTCGTAAAGGCAAAATTGATCCAGTTATTGGTCGTGATGAAGAAATTCGTAGCATTACAAGAATATTATCTAGAAAAACGAAGAATAATCCCGTTTTAATTGGTGAGCCAGGTGTTGGTAAAACTGCTATTATTGAAGGTTTAGCAAACCGTATTGTAAAAGGTGATGTTCCAACTTCTTTGAAGGATAAAAAGATTTGGGAACTTGACTTAGCTGCTTTAGTAGCAGGTGCAAAATACCGTGGTGAATTTGAAGAAAGATTAAAAAATGTATTAAATGAGATAAAGAAGAGCGAAGGCAATATCATCATGTTTATTGATGAAATTCACATGATTGTTGGAAATGGTGCTGAGGGTGCTATGGATACAAGTAATATCCTAAAACCTATGCTTGCGCGTGGCGAAATACATGTAATTGGTGCAACAACTTTGAATGAATATCGTAAGTATATTGAAAAAGATGGTGCCTTAGAACGTCGTTTTCAAAAGATTAAAGTTTCAGAACCTACAGTTTCTGATACCATTACCATTTTGCGTGGTTTGAAAGAGCGTTTTGAGATCCATCATGGTGTAACTATTACAGATAAAGCTTTAATTGCCGCTGCCACTTTGTCTAATCGATACATAACAGATAGATACTTGCCTGATAAGGCTATTGACTTAGTTGATGAAGCTTGTGCTACTATTCGTGTGCAAATGGATTCTGTTCCAACAGAACTAGATACTTTGACAAGAAAGATTTTAAGCTTAGAAATAGAAAGACAAGCTATAAAGAAAGAAAAAGATGAAT
This sequence comes from uncultured Bacilli bacterium, assembly GCA_934167885.1. Classification (GTDB taxonomy): domain Bacteria; phylum Bacillota_I; class Bacilli_A; order RF39; family UBA660; genus RUG12783. Next base: position 66,827 of record CAKPMB010000001.1, on the reverse strand, counting down.
TAAGTAAAAAACGTCTTCAAGAAATCGAAGATGAATTATATAACTTAAAACAAGATGAAACTAAGTTAAAAGAAGCATGGCAAAAAGAAAAAGGCATCAATGATAAAATAAAAGAGAAAAAGAAAGAATTAGAAAAGGCTAAATTTACGCTAGAAACAGCTGAAAATAATTATGATTTAGAGACAGCTGCTAGATATCGTCATGGTGAAATACCAAGATTAGAAAAAGAATTACAAGAATTAAATAATCTTGAGAAGAATCGTTTATTAAGTGATACTGTCTCAGAAGAAGATATTGCTCAAGTTATTTCTAAATGGACAAACATACCTTTATCAAAACTTATGAGTGGTGAAAAGGAGAAATTGCTTCATTTATATGACAATATGAAAAAGATTGTTATGGGCCAAGATGAGGCTTTAAAACTTGTTAGTGATTCGATTATTAAATCACGTGCTGGTATTAAAGATCCTAATCGTCCAATTGGTTCATTTATGTTCTTAGGTCCAACGGGTGTTGGTAAAACAGAAGTTGCTAAAACTTTAGCCTATGAATTATTTGATGATAAGAGCCATATGGTTCGTATTGATATGTCCGAATATATGGAAAAATTTAGTGTTTCACGTTTAATTGGATCACCTCCAGGTTATGTTGGTTATGAAGAAGGAGGCCAATTAACCGAAGCGGTTCGTCGTAATCCATACAGTATTGTATTATTTGATGAAATAGAAAAAGCTCATCCAGAAGTTTTAAATCTATTGTTACAAATATTGGATGATGGTCGTATAACAGATTCAAATGGTCGAACTGTTGACTTTAAGAATACAATAATCATTATGACAAGTAATTTAGGTAGTGAATATGCCTTAAATCATGAAAATGATAAAGTATTAGAAGAGTTACATAGAACATTTAGACCAGAATTTATTAACCGTATTGATGAAATAATTATCTTTAATCCATTAACAAAAGACGTTGTTTATCAAATACTAGATAAGATAATAGGTGAAATTGAAACTCGTTTATCTGATAAGAATATTCATATTAAATTAACTGATAAGGCTAGAGATTATCTTGTAGATACAGGATATGATGTTAACTTTGGAGCTCGTCCACTTAAGAGATTAGTTTCACGTTCCATTGAAACCTTACTTGCAAACAAGATAATTAGTAATCAAGTTAAATATGGTGATACTATTACCTTTGATTATGATGGTAATGCGTTATTTATAAAGTAAAAATACTAGGCTAAATGCCTAGTATTTTTTAGTATATATCACAATATACAACTTTAGAATTTTCTTTCTTTTGTTCATTAATAAGATAATTATAAAGCATGCCTGGGGTTGTAATATTGCTCCAATCAAGAATCTCTAAGTCTAAAACTTCTTCAATAAATTTAACACAGTTATAGTTTAAAAAGAAATAATTTTTATAATGTTTATCATGAAATTTATAAAGTGTAATGTCTAAATTTTTATTAAGACTATCAACATAAGTATTAGGAATTATTTCTTTTTTATTCCATTTATAACCATTTTTAATAATTTGTTTAATGTGATTATCAATATCCTTTAATTCTTTATCATTATATTTAATACCAAAACAAAATAATGTTTTGCCGTTTTCTTTACAAAATTTAATATACTCGTCTCTTGATACTTTGAACATCACGCCATCCCCAATAGCATCCAGAATTTTATAACTATTTTTGTCATAATTACCATATGAATAAATGTTACCATTGTATATTAAATCAGTATGGCCAAATAAACCCCGTCTAGTATTCTTAACATGAATTAAAATTTCAACTTGGCATTTATCTTCGTTATTATGAAGGTATTTGTTAGAAATCTTTAAAAAATCACGATATGGTTTTGTTGATAAAATTAAACTAGGGATTTTAAAAATATTAATATTCTGCTTATTATTATGGTAATAATATAAGTTTTTAAAGCATTGAATTGCAAAATATAAACCAGTTATATATGAAAAGTTATGATTATTTTGGTGTATTAATATTAAGAAAATAATAGCAATTAATTCATCAAAAATAGATAATAATACAATTCTTTTTTTACTTATAGGCAGTGAATCATATATAAAGATACTAATAAATTTAATGATTCCTATTCCTAAAATATAAATGAAAATAATGATAGATAAAGTATTAATATATATATTAAAATTAGTAATTAGCAATATAAACATAATTGTTAAAACAAAACATGCAATTTCAGCTTCAATATTTTTTTGCTTATTTTTCTTAGCTTTTATTATCTGATAGAGGCTTATAATAATTAAAATTGTATTAATAAGCATATATAAAATATTAAGTTTATTATTTGGCAAAAATATTAGTAATATTCCAATTATACCAATACATAAATTTTTTATAATTTCACTATTTATATTTTTCATATAGACCTCAACAATATTTTAACATAAATTTTGTATAATTTTTTAAAAATTTCCAATAATATTAGTGGTGATTTTATGAGTTATGGTGAAACAGTTTCTTTAATAACTAAAGGATTTATATCAGTAATCTTTCTTTTCTTTGTTATAAAAATTCTTGGTAAAAAACAGATAAGTGAATTAAATATTTTTGACTATGTTATTGGTATATCACTTGGTAATTTAGCTGCCGAAATGACTATTAATAAGGATATAACTATTTTAAATGGTCTCATATCAATGGTTATATATGGTTTAGTCTCTTTATTTGTTTCATATATAACAAGTAAGAGTATTATTGCTAGAAGGTTTATTTCAGGTTATCCTATTGTGTTAATGGAAAATGGTAAGATTAGTAAAGAACAACTTAAAAAAGTTAAGATAGATTTAAATGATTTAATGCAAGATGCTAGAGAGAATGGTTATTTTGACTTATCAGAGATAGAAAGTGCAATTATGGAAGTTTCGGGTAAAGTAAGTTTTTTACCAAAATCTAAGTATAAACCACTTACTTGTGATGATATGAAAATAAAGACTACTCATGAAGGATTAACAGCAAATTTGGTTATTGATGGCCGAATTATGGCTAATAATTTAAAGGCTATTAAACATGATGAAAAATGGTTAAGGGAAAGACTTACAAAATTAGGTTATGACAATATTGAAGAAGTATTCCTGGTTCTTTGTGATAGTAATGAAAAGTTAACAGTTTATGATATGAATTATAAGGTTAAAAGTAATGTATTAGAATAAAATGTTTTATTATTAGTTCTAAATCATTTCATTATGTGATATGCTATATTTGATAATATAGAGGGATAATGAAGAGAAAAATTTGGATATTAGTAATTATATTTGTTATTTTGTTGTTTGTTTCTTTAGGATTTCTTTTTTATACTAAAAGATTAGAAATTGTGTATGATGAAGAAAAAATTGTTTCATTAAATGATGAAGTATATAATGTTGATTTTATTACTAAACTTAAAAATGGTAAAATAGTTACTAAAAAAGAATTACTTGATACTAAAACTATTGGTATAAAGGAAGTTCAATTGAAAGTTCAATATTTTTTCAAGCGTGAAAAAATTTATACATTTAAATTAAAGATAGTTGATACCGAAGCACCAATTATAGATTGTCAAAAAAACATATCAGTGACTGAAGGCACTAAAATTGATTTATTAACAAAAGTTAGTGCTAAAGATAATTATGATAGTAATGTTAAAGTAACAGTTGAGGGTGAATATAATTTAAATGTTCCCGGAAAATATAAAATTTATTATGTTGCGAAAGATTCATCTTTGAATGAAACGCGTGAAGAATGCATGTTAACTGTTACTAAAAAAGTATATTCACAAAATATTAAAATTAATAATGGAACGGATAATTATGTAACGGTTAGTTCCAAGGGTTTTAAGATTGAAGTTAAAAATGGTGTTACGTCCATTGATGGCACCTTGGTAGTGAATAAAACATATTCCTTGCCTAAAAATTATGGTAGTGATTTAACAGCTGAAACTAAGAATGCCTTTAAATTAATGCAAAATGCTGCGAAAAAGGATAATTTAAATCTAACAATTATTAGTGGCTTTCGATCATATAATTTTCAAAGTAGTTTGTATAATAATTATGTATCACGACACGGTCAAGCGATGGCTGATACCTTTTCAGCTCGGCCTGGTTATTCTGAACATCAGAGTGGACTTGCAATGGATTTAAATCAAATTTCTGATTCATTTGGTGAAACGAAAGTTGGTAAGTGGTTAGATAATAATGCTTATAAATATGGCTTTATTTTAAGATATCCTAAAGGTAAAAGTAATGAAACCGGTTATAAATATGAACCATGGCATTTTAGATATGTGGGTGTTTCATTAGCGACTAAACTATATAATAATGGCAATTGGATAACAATAGAGTCATATTATGGTATAACTAGCAAGTATAAATAGGTTTATATGCCTATTTTTTTGTTATAACTAATATCTCAGATAAATATATGCTGTTTTTTAATATTTTTGTTGAATATATTTTATTTTATGGTATAATTATTTGCGAGTAATTTATTTACTCCTTGGTCAATAGACCCGGTTAGTCCAAAGGGAGGTGTAATGATGAGAAACTATGAATTAATGTTTATCGTAAGACCAAATCTAGAAGATGAAGCAACAAATGCTGTATGTGAGAATATCAAAGGTGTTCTTGAAAATTTTGGTGCTAAGATTAAAGAAGTTAAGAACATGGGTAGACGTGAATTAGCTTATGAAGTTGCAACTTATAAAAACGGAAACTACTTCTTAATTTGTGTTGAAGCAGAACCAAAAGCTGTAAAAGAATTTGATCGTGTTGCAAACATTAACGAAGATATTATTAGACATATCGTTGTAAAAAGAGAAGATTAATAGTAGGAGAAAGTATGAATAAAGTATTTTTAGTAGGTAGATTAACAAGAGATCCAGAACTTAGATATTCAACAAGCAATACAGCTAATATGCGTTGTGCTATTGCTGTTGATCGTCAATTTGTTCGTGAAGGTGAAGAGCGCGGAGCTGATTTTATTAATATCGTTGCTTTTGGTCAACGTGCTGAAACAATGAAAAAATATTTAACAAAAGGTAGTCAAATCGCTATTGATGGCCGTATTCAAACTGGTAGTTATGATGGGGCTGATGGTAAGAAAGTATATACTACTGATGTTATTGTTGAAAATTTTCAATTTTTAGATAGTAAAGCAAGTCGTGCTACGCAAAGTGATGATGGTGTAACACCATATGATTTTTCTTCGGATAATGCTAGTGCAAATTCTACTACTCAAGATGCGTCAAGTGATCCATTTGCTGATTTCGGTGCTAAGATTGAAATCAATGATAGTGATTTACCATTCTAGAAGGAGGATATATGGCAGAGTTTTATAGAAAAAAGAAAAAAGTATGTTATATGTGTACTGGTAAGAATATAGATTATAAAGATGTTGAAATCTTACGTAAATATATTAACGATAAAGGTAAAATTTTACCTCGTCGTGTAACAGGTGCTTGTGCTAAACATCAAAGACATATTGCTGAACAAATTAAAATAGCAAGAGCAATTGCTTTATTACCATATACAAAATAATTAGAATAGAGCGAATCTATTCTTTTTTTGTTTACTAAAGGAGTATATTATGTTTGAAGAATTATTATTAAAAGAAGTAATAAGTTCGTATATTAATGGGAAGAAAGTAGTAGATATTAAAGCCAAATTACAAGAAATATCTAACTATATGAAGCAAAATGTTCCTAATAATGTTAATGCTGTTATGTTTAGTCAGTATATCACTGATAACTTAGAAGAAATATATGATAAATTAGATACATATCGTTATGCTGATAATCGTAATATCTATCATATTATGCAATATTTATTTAATCCAAGTGATAGTGATTATCATAAAGAAATCGGTTATAGATTAAGATATGATAATCAAAAAGCAGATTTTGTTCCAGATTATTACGAAGTTTATATTGATAATTCAGTTAAAAGATTAAGGAAATACTAATAAATAAGCATTAATATTTCCTTTTATTTGGCATTAAATACAAAGCGTGGTATAATATAAATGGTTTTGGTAAAGGAGGTATTATGCAAGTAATATTCTTAAAAGATTTAAAAGGTCAAGGTCAAAAAGGTGAAATTAAAGAAGTCAGTGATGGTTATGCTATTAACTATTTAATAAAAAAAGGCATTGCTATTAAAAAAACACAAGGTAGTTTAAATAAATTAAATGCCCAAAATGAAAAAGAACGTTTAGCTGATGACCAAAATAGAAAAGAAGCCTTAAAAGAAAAAGAAAAATTATCAAAAGTAGTTTTAACTTTTCATGCTAAAGCAGGTTCAATGGATAAAATGTTTGGTAGTATAAGTTCAAAACAAATAAAAGAAGAATTAGAGAAAAAAGGCTATAATTTTGATAAGAAACAAATAGAAACAGAAAGTATTAATTGTTTTGGTTATCATGATGTTTATATTAATCTTTATAAAGATATTAAAGCTTTAGTTAAAGTAGAAGTTATTAAGGAGTAGATTATTATGGCAAGAAGTATTCCTAATAATCAAGAGGCAGAAAAGGCTTTATTATCATCAATGTTTATTTCTAAATATGCTCTTGATAAAGCAAATGATAGCTTAGATGAAGATTCTTTTTACTATGATAGTAATCGAATAATATTTAAAACTTTAATTCATTTAGCATCAACTAATCAACCAATTGATGTGACTAGTGTTGTTTCAGAATTAAAAAGTAATGATAAATTAAATGATATAGGTGGTATTCCTTATTTAACTGAAGTTTTAAATAGTGAGGCAGTGGCAGCAAATGTAGAATATTATATTCAAAAAGTATCTGACGCTGCTCTTTTAAGAAGACTAATTAAAACGGCGGAAGAAATTCAAAATATGGGCTATGATACTACTGATGATGTAGGTGACGTTTTAGATGAATCTGAAAAGAAGATTTTGGATGTTGTTAAAAATAAACGTAGTTCTGAATTTCGTAGTTTTAAAGATATTTTGTATACTGCTTCCGAGAATTTAGAGAGATTATCACAATCTAAAGGTGAAGTTACTGGTATACCAACTGGTTGGTATGATTTAGATAATATGACATCAGGTTTTCATGAAAATCAATTAATAATTGTAGCAGCTCGTCCTGCTATGGGTAAAACACTGTTTGCTTTAAATATTGCTACCTATGTTGGTATGCATACTAATAAAAGCGTTGCTATTTTTAACTTGGAAATGGGAGCTGAACAACTTGCTAATCGTATGTTATCAAGTGTTGGTCAAATTGAAGGACGTAAATTTATGTCTGGTAACTTAGATAATAGTGATTGGGCAAGATTAAATGAAGCTATTAGTCAACTTGAAAATGCTAAAATTTATATAAGTGATACTCCTGGTATTACGATAGGTGAAATAAGAAGTAAATGTCGTCGTCTTGCAAGTAGTGAAGATGGCTTAGGTATGATTATTATTGATTATTTACAATTGGTAAGTGGTGGTAAGAATTATGGTAGTAACCGTCAACAAGAAGTTTCAGATATATCACGTGCTTTAAAGTTGATGGCTATGGAATTAAATGTGCCTGTTATTGCTTTATCTCAATTATCGCGTAATGTTGAATTAAGAGAAGATAAACGACCACTTATGAGTGATTTGCGTGAGTCTGGTTCTATCGAACAAGATGCCGATATAGTAGCTTTTTTATATCGTGATTCATACTATAAAAAACAAGAGACCGAAACGACAAATGCCAGTGAATCAGAAGTAATTATTGGTAAGCATCGTAATGGAAGAACCGGAACAATTAAATTAATATTTAAGGGAGATACATGTTCTTTCTTAAATTATGCTAAAGAAGAAGGGTGATGTGTGTGAGTGTAAAAAATGTCTTTATTCTTTTTATCACTGCTATGTGTAGCTTTGCAATAGTTTATTTTCAAAGCACAGCAAGTTATAATGAACCAACTATTGCATATAGAGTATATCTAGAAGGTAAAGATATTGGACTTATTAAAAGTCGTAGTGAACTTGAAGATTATATAAATCTTCAACAAGAAAAATTAAAACAAAAATACAATGTTGATAAAATTTATATACCCAATGACATTGATATTGTTAAAGATGTTACGTATGATGATAATTTATCAAGTATTCAAGATATATATAACAAAATAAATGATATTGCACCATGGACTATTAAAGGGTATGAAATAACTATCGATAAAACTAATTCAACAGTATATGAAAATGATGATAACGTAGCTTCTGATACGCCTAAAATTATTAAATTAGCAGTATTAAATAAAGATATCTTTGTTAAGGCTGTTAAAAATGTTATTTTGTCATTTGTATCGTCTGAAGATTATGATGCTTTCTTGAAAGATGAACAGATTGTTATTGAAACAACTGGTCAATTAATAGAAGACATTTATATTGAAGATAAAATAACTATCAAAGAAGCTTATATTACGGTATCAGATGATATTTATATGGATGAAGATGAATTAACAAGGTATTTAATCTTTGGTAATCACTCAGAGGATGGCACATATGTTGTTAAAGCTGGTGATACGATTGAAGAGATTTCTAATGATAATAAGATGAGTGTTAATGAATTATTAATCGCTAACAGTGAAACTTTAAAGAGTGAAACATCGCTTCTTTATGTAGGTCAAAAATTAAATATCGGAACATTATCACCAATATTTACCACGATTGTTGAAAAACACGTTGTTACTGACCAAACAGTTAAATATAAAACAACATCTAAGTATAATAATAATAAACCAATTGGTTATACAAAAACCTTACAAGAAGGTGTTAATGGTGTTACCCGTGTAACTCAGAAAGTCAAAATGATTAATGGCCAAATTATCAGTGCCGTTATCGTCTCAAGTGATGAGATTGTGCCGATGGTTGAAAAGATTGTTGAACGTGGTGGATGGCAATCTAAGCGTGGTGATGGTGAATGGGTATGGCCAACAAATATTCCGTATATTATTTCAAGTCGTTATGGATGGCGTTGGGGAAAATTACATGCTGGTCTAGATATATGTGGAACAGGTTTAGGTTCACCAATATATGCTGCTCGTGATGGTGTCGTAACACGTATGGGTTGGATGAATAGTGGTGGTTACTTTGTTGAATTAAAACATGATAATGGTTACTATTCACATTACTTACATATGTTAAATGATCATGGGAACAGTGTTAAAAATTCTAGTTATAATTCAAGTGCTGCTAAATATGTTAAAGTAGGCGATTACGTTAAAGCAGGAACAGTAATAGGAGATATGGGTAATAGTGGTTTTACAACAGGACCACACTTACACTTTGGTATTTGGTATGGCCAACCATATAATGGTGGAACATCTTATAACCCATTGTTATTCTACTAATGCGTGCTTTAGTTTTAGGGAGCGGTTCTAAAGGTAATTCAACCTTAATTTTAGATGAGAAAACCAAATTGTTAATCGATGTTGGTTTTTCTTATCCCAAAATGAAAGCTCTATTAGAGAAATATAATTTAACACCATATGATATTGATGGTATTTTAATAACCCATATGCATAAAGACCATATTCTTGGTTTAAGTAGTTTTGTTAAAAAAAATCATACGAAAGTTTATGTAAATAAATTAATATATGATCAATTAGTTGAAATAATTGATGAAGAATGCTTAGTTCTTACTTTAGAAGAATTCGCAATAGGTCCTTTTAATATTACTCAATTTAATACTTCACATGATAGTGTTGGATCAGTTGGTTTTATTGTTGAAAATAATCATAAATCACTCGTTTATGTGACTGATACTGGTTATATCAGCCATAAAAATCTCGAACTATTAATGGACAAAAATGCTTATATTTTTGAAAGCAATCACGATATTGAAATGCTTATGGAAGGACCATATCCTTATATTCTAAAACAACGCGTTTTAAGTGATAAAGGCCATTTATCCAATGAACTAGCAGGTGAATATTTAAGTCAACTTATTGGAATAAATACCAAAAAAGTAGTTCTAGCACACTTAAGTGAAACAAATAATAGGCATGAAATCGCTTTTAATACAATTAAAGATATAATTGGTGATAAATTTACAAATATAGAATTATTAGTGGCATCACAAGATGAAAGTCTTGATTTAGGAGAAGTATAATGATAAAAATTATTTGTGTTGGTAAGGTAAAAGAAAAGTTTTATAATGATGCTATAAATGAGTATAAAAAGAGAATAGGCAAATATACTAAGATTGAGATTATAGAGTTAAAAGATGAAGCATATGATAAAGATAAAACTATTAAAAAAGAAAGTGATGAAATATTAAGAGTAATAAATAATAATGATTACAATATAGGTTTAGATATTTCAGGTAACATGTTAGATAGTGTATCTTTTGCTAATAAAATCGACAGTATATTTCAAATTAATAGTAATATAACCTTTATTATAGGTGGTAGTTATGGTTTTAATGATGAAGTTAGATCACGTTGTTCTTATCTTCTATCATTTTCCAAAATGACTTTTCCACATCAACTTTTTAGAGTTATTCTTCTAGAACAAATTTATCGAAGTTTTAGAATATTAAATAATGAAAAATACCATAAATAGGAGGATATATGGCCAAAATTAATAGTATTGTTTGGGGTATTGCAACTATTCTTTTAACAGCATGTGGTTTGTATTATACATTTAAACTTAAATTTCCACAGTTTAAATTTAAAAGTATGTTTAAAAGTTTAGCGAAAGACAATAATGACAAAAATGCTATTTCACCATTTGAAACGTTAACGCTAGCGATGGCTGCACGTATTGGTGTCGGTAGTCTGTCAGGAATAGCCTTAGGTATTTACAAGGGTGGTGTTGGGGTTATTTTCTGGATATGGTTATCAGCTTTAATGACGATACCTAATACTCTAGTTGAAAGTGCTCTTGCCGTTAAATATCGTGAACGTGATGGTAAGTATTATAAAGGTGGACCTGCATATTATATTAAAAAAGGTTTAGGTTATAAAAAGATGGCTGTTATTTATGCTATTGTTATTTCCTTATGTTACTTGGGTGGCTTTTTAGCAATTCAAGCTAATACAATTTCTAAAGCTTTTAATACTTATACTAATACGCCCGTTTTAATAACTGGTATTGTCGTTGCTATAATAAGCTTTTTAATTATTTATAAAGGTTTAAAAAGTATTACGTCTTTTGTATCAAAACTTGTTCCCATAATGGGTATTGGTTATTTAATTATTTGTTTAATTGTTATCTTTAAAAACATTTCGATGCTTCCAAATGCTTTTATAAGTATCTTTAAAGCTGCTTTTAATGTTAAGGCTTTAGGTTATGGCATAATTTCAAGTATTATTATTGGTGTTCAAAGAGGGATTTTCTCAAGTGAATCTGGTATTGGTACAGGTGCATGTGCTAGTGGCACAAGTGATACTGATTCACCAATTAAACAAGGTATGTTACAAATGATTGGGGTATATTTTACGACTTTTATTGTTTGCACTTCCACCGCTTTAATAATTTTAGTTAGTAATGTTAACTTAAATGACTTTAGCAATGTTAATGGTATTGAGATCGTGCAATCGGCTTTAGTTAATGAGTTAGGTCCTAAAGGTAATATTATGCTTTTACTAGCTATTGTAACCTTCGCTTTTTCAACTGTTGTTTCGGGCTATTATTATGGTGAGAGTAATATTAAATATTTATTTAAAAACATGGATGATAAAAAATTATTAATTTTAAAAGTCGCTGTTGCCCTTATTATTTTATATGGTGCTATCGCTCGTCCATCATCCCTTTGGGATTTAGTTGATATTGGGGTTGGTATACTAGCAATTTTAAATATTATTGCCATTTTATTATTAAGAAAAGATGTAGAAGAGGAGTACAATTATTATGAGAGAACCAAAATTAATAGGTAATGATTGGGATATAGTATTAAGAGATGAATATAATAAAGATTATTTTTATGAATTATTGAAAAGTGTTCAAAAAAAATATAGTCAACAAACAATTTTTCCACCAAAAGATGAAGTATTTAAGGCTTTTCGTTATACTCCATATAAAGATGTTAAAGTTGTTATTTTAGGACAAGATCCATATCATGGTGTTGGCGAAGCAGAAGGATTATCTTTCTCTGTTCCTAAGGGTGTTAAACGTCCACCAAGTTTAATTAATATTTATAAAGAGTTATATGATGACTTACATATAGATATTTCTATGAGTGGTAGTCTACACAGTTGGGCTAAAGAAGGAGTCTTACTTTTAAACGCAGTGTTAACTGTTGTTAAAGATTCGCCTGCTTCAATGCGAGGAATTGGCTGGGAAACATTTACGGATGAAGTAATTCGCAAAATAAATGAAAAAGAAACCCCCGTTGTCTTCATTTTATGGGGAGGTTTCGCTCGTAGTAAGAAAAAACTAATTACAAATCCTCGTCATTTAGTTTTAGAATCAGTCCATCCATCACCTTTATCAGCTTATAATGGCTTCTTTGGAAGTCGACCATTTTCTAAAACTAACGAATTTTTAATAAAAAATCATATGGAGCCTATTGATTGGCAAATAAAATAAAAATACGCTTAAACGTATTTTTTTAGTCTTTAAAATGCTTAAATAAAAGACCAATATTTATTAAGCCAGCAATACATACAAGTGTATATATTATTCTTGTCATAACACTCATTTCTTTAAAAATAAAAGCTACTAGGTCAAAATTAAATATTCCAACTAATCCCCAGTTAATCGCGCCAATTATTGTTAAAACTAGTGCTGTTTTTTGTAATGTTTCCATATTCCTCCTATCATTATTATATTAGCCTAAAAAATTTATTTTATTCATGAATATTTGTATTAGATAATAATATAATTAAATGAAAGTTGAGGTTTTATGAAAAGAAAGGTAATTTTATGTTTATTACTTATTGGTATATTTATAACAGGATGTGGAAAAAATAATACAGGTAATGTTGTAAAAAACTTAGATAATAAAGTTAAAAATTTAAAAAGTTATAAACTAGAAGGTAATCTAGAAATAGTTAATAATGATAATACTTTTAATTATCGAGTTTCAGTTGATTATAAAGAAAATGATAAATATAAAGTATCACTTAAAAATATTGCCAATAACCATGAACAAATTATTTTAAAAAATGATGACGGGGTTTATGTTGTTACACCATCACTTAATAAAAGTTTTAAATTTCAAAGTGAATGGCCAAATAATAATTCACAAGTTTATATTCTAGAGAATATAATGAATGACATATGTAATGATAAAAATAGTAAAGTTTATGAAGATAATGGTAATTATATAATTGAAAGTTCTGTTAATTATCCAAATAATGAAAACTTAGTTAAACAAAGAGTAGAAGTTGATAATGATTTGATATTTAGAAAAGTTGAAGTATTAGATAAAGATAATAATCCATACATGATATTTACTATTGATTCAGTTAACTATAAACCAAATTATGATGAAAATTATTTTGAAATAAATAGTATAATTAATGAAAGTAATCAACAAGATGATAATAAGAATAGTAGTGATAAATCAGAAAAAACATCAACACTTGATGATATAATTTATCCACTTTATGTTCCAACGGGAACATCTCTAACAAAAGAAGAAAAAGTTTCTAAAACCGATGGGGAACGTATTATTCTAACGTTTGGTGGAAATAAATCATTTACGTTAGTAGAAGAAGTAGCAGTGGTTAATGATGAATTAACGGTTGTGCCAACATATGGCGAACCATATATGCTATTAGATACAGTAGCGTCCCTTTCAAGCAATTCATTAAATTGGGTTAGTAATGGTATTGAATATTACATTGTAAGTGATGTTATGAATCAAAATGAATTAATTAAAGTAGCAGAATCATTAATAACAGTATCGTCATTAAAATAAGGGAGACCTTATTTTTTTTATAAACAAATTGAAATACGACAAACGATGTGATATCATAAAAATATAATAAGAGGTATAGTATGAAGGATTGGTTTAAGAAAAGAAAAATATCATTAAAAGGGAGGATAAATACAACATCAATGATACTTTCCATATTTATACTAATGATGATGCTGGTAGTTGGTATAAAAGATTCTTATAGTGCTACAGTGCCTTTTGAAGGAGCTATGATGGGAACTTTTCCTAGATTAATAACTGATCAAAAAGAAAACATTGTAGAAGTTAACTTTATTAAAGATACAGAACAAAATATAAATACGAGATACAATAAAGCAAGTATTAAAGTGGATTTAACTTATTACGCTACTATTAAAGTTCTTGGTTGGTTAGAACCTCTTTCGAGTGATAAAAGTAAATATGTTTTGTATGTAGCAAGTGTTGATAAGATATATTTGAGTACTGGTAATAGCTTATTTTATGGATGGAAAAATTTAAAAACTATTAATTTTAATAACATAGATACAAGCCAAGTGACTAATATGAGTCACATGTTTTGTTACTGCAGTGGTTTAACCAATTTAGATTTAAGTAATTTTGATACGAGTCAAGTAACTAATATGGGTTCCATGTTTTGGGACTGCGGAAGTTTAACCAATTTAGATTTAAGTAATTTTAATACAAGCCAAGTGACTAATATGGGTTCCATGTTTTGTTACTGCAATGGTCTAACAAATTTGGATATAAGTAGTTTTAATACGAGTAAAGTAACTGTTATGGTTGGCATGTTTTTGGACTGCAGTAGTCTAACAAGTTTGGATGTAAGTAAGTTTAATACGAGCCAAGTGACTAATATGAGTAACATGTTTGAGTACTGCAAAGGTCTAACGAATTTAGATATAAGCAATTTTAATACGAGTCAAGTGACTGATATGAGTCACATGTTTTATAACTGCAGTGATCTAACGAATTTAGATATAAGCAATTTTAACACAAGCCAAGTGACTGATATGAAATGCATGTTTCGTGACTGTAAAAGTTTAACAAATTTAGATATAAGTAATTTTGATACGAGCCAAGTGACTAATATGGGTTCCATGTTTGAGTACTGCAAAGGTCTAACGAATTTAGATATAAGCAATTTTAATACGAGTCAAGTGACTGATATGAGTTACATGTTTCGTGACTGTGGTATTTTAACAAAATTAGATATAAGCAATTTTAATACGAGTCAAGTAACTGATATGAGTTACATGTTTCGTGACTGCGGTAGTCTAACAAGTTTGGATGTAAGTAAGTTTAATACGAGCCAAGTGACTGATATGAAATACATGTTTCGTGGTTGCAGTGGTTTAAAAAAATTAGATTTAAGTAATTTTGATACAAGCCAAGTGACTAATATGGGTTACATGTTTGAGTACTGCAAAGGTCTAACGAATTTAGATATAAGTAATTTTAACACAAGCCAAGTGACTAATATGAGTCACATGTTTTATGACTGCAAAGGTCTAACAAATTTAGATATAAGTAATTTTAATACAAGTCAAGTGACTAATATGGGTTACATGTTTGAGGACTGCAAAGGTCTAACGAATTTAGATATAAGTAATTTTAACACAAGCCAAGTGACTAATATGAGTCACATGTTTTATGACTGCAATGGTCTAACAAATTTAGATATAAGTAATTTTAATACAAGCCAAGTGACTAATATGTATGCTATGTTTTATGACTGCAATGGTCTAACAAATTTAGATATAAGTAATTTTGACACAAGCCAAGTGACTAATATGGGTTACATGTTTTATGGCTGCAATGGTCTAACAAATTTAGATTTAAGTAATTTTGATACAAGCAAAGTGACTAATATGGGTTCCATGTTTTATGGCTGCAAAAGTTTAACAGAGTTAGATTTAAGTAAATTTAATACGGGTAAAGTAACTGATATGGGTTCCATGTTTGTCGGGTGTAAAAGTCTAAAAATATTGGATATAAGTAACTTTGACGTTAATAAAGCTAAGAGTCTTAATTCAGGTTTAGAACTTGAAGATATAAGCGTAATTATTAGTTCACCTTATATATTATTTAATAAGCTAACAAATGTTGGTCAAATTAAGGATCTTTTTGCTGGTGTTGTGTATTCAAATAATAATGTAACTAAAACTGATAATGATAAATTTGCTACAAATGATTATATAATTGATACTAATTCTAAAAAATATTATATATATGTTTTAGGTGATACTAATGGTGATGGGGAATTAACGTTGTCTGATATTATGAAAACGGCTAATTATGTTTATAAAAATAAAAATATTTTAAGTGGGGCATATTTAAAAGCTGCTGATTATAACCTTGATGGTAGTTATAATTTACAAGATATAATGAAAATGGCAAATGCATTGTATAAGGGAGGTAAATAGAATGAAGAAAGTTTTTATTACATTATTGTTATTGTTTACATGTATTAATACTAGGGCTTTAACGTTAAAACCAACAGGTGCAACGAAAGGTGGAAGAGGTTCTGATGTTACAGTGTATGTTACTTTAACAAGAGAAGATAGTGATAAAAAAATCTCTGGTTTAGATGGTGTTTTGTCATATGATAGTAAGGTGTTAACTTTGAAGAGTCAAAGTAATTTACTAGCATCTAATAATTGGACAGAATTATCACCCGTTAGTAATAATGGAAAGTTTGGATATGCTAATTTGACTTTTAACAATTTAATAGGTGATAAAAATAAAAATGTTGTTAAATTGGTATTTAATATTAGTTCAAGTGCTTCATTTGGAAATACTAATATTACTATTAGTAATCCAAGTGCAACAGATGAGAGTGGTAATGGCGTAACGATAAGTGGTGGAACTCTTTCTTTGAATGTTTTATCAAATGTTAATACACTATCAAGTTTAAAAATAGATGATGTGTTAGTGGATAATTTTAATTCTGGGACAACATCATATGCCAAAACAGTTGATTCTAAAACTTCAAGCGTTGTGATATCAGCGGACAAAACTGATGCTAAAGCAAGTATTACAGGAATTGGCACTAAAAATCTTAAATATGGTCTTAATACTTTTAAAATAGTAGTAACGAGTGAGGCTGGTAATAAAAAAGAATACGTTTTAAAAATTACTAGAAAAGATGATAGAAGTAATGTTAATACTTTGAAATCATTAAAACTAAGTAGTGGCACCATAAATTTTAAATCAGATACAACAACATATAGTATAAAGGTTTCAAAAGATATTGATAAAATAAGTATTGATTCTGAATTAACCAATGCTAAATCAAAATATGTTGATGGTTTTGGCAATCGTGAAGTAAGTTTAAAAGAAGGCGAAAATGCTGTTTTGATTAAAGTTATGGCTGAAAATGAAAGAGTTAAAACATATACTTTAAATATCATAAGAGGCGAGATTCAAATGGATCCTAATGATAAGAGTAACGCCTATATTCAAGGAATAACAATTGCTAATTATAATATTAATTTTTCTAAAGATGTTTTTGAATATAATCTACAAATTAATAATGAATCGTCTTTAAATATTGTTGTTCAAATGGAAAATGGTAATGCTTCTTATGAAATTTTAAATAATGAAAATCTTAAAGATGGTAGTCAAATTATTATTAATACAACATCTTCGGATGGTGAGAATAAATTAGAATATAAAATTAATATAAGTAATAAACAAAGTGTGATTGATGATAATAAGAATAATAATGTTAAAGATGATTCTAATAATATGATGGGTTATTATATTGGTGTTGGCACTTGTTTAATTGGTTTAATTGCTTTAATTAGTGCGATTGTTTATTGTAAGAAGAAAGCTTAAAGACAAAAAAGTTAGTGAATTTTTAATTTCTACTAACTTTTTTAATATTGAGTAAGGTAATGTAATATGCTATTATTATGGTGAAAGGAGTGCTTATGATTATTATAATTATTTTGGTTATTGTTTTATTATTATTATCATCGATTAAACAAATTGATGAATATGAACGTGGTATTAAGTTTACAACTGGTAAGTTTTCTAAAATAATGAATCCAGGCTGGAATATTGTTTTACCTTTTATTCAATCATATAAAAAGATTGATATTAGAACAAAAGCTGTTGATGTTCCTGAACAGGATGCTATTACAAAGGATAATGTGTCAGTAAGAATTAATGCGGTTATTTATTATAAGATTTTTGATGCTAGTAAGGCTATTTTGGAAGTTGAGAATTTCTTTTATGCTGTAAGTCAACTTGCGCAAACAACGATGCGTAATGCTGTTGGTGAAGTAAGTCTTGATGAATTATTATCAGAACGTGAAATGATTTCTGATAAGATTTGTCAAATTATTGATAAGGCTACTGATCCATGGGGAATTAAAGTTGAAAATGTTGAATTAAAAGATGTTGCGCTTCCTGAAGAGATGAAACGTGTTATTGCAAGAGTAGCGGAAGCTGAACGTGAGAAACAAGCGGTTATTACAAAGGCTAAAGGTGAAGTAGAAGCAAGTGAAAATCTTAATAAAGCTGCTGAAACTTTAAGTAAAAATCCTATTTCAGTTCATTTAAGAACTTTAGAAACTCTTAATGATTTAAGTAGTGATCAGTCAAATACGGTTATTTTTGCATTACCGGTTGATATTTTAAAAGCGTTTGATACTTATAATAAAAAAAATAATCAATAAAGTTCGTTACAAACTCCTGGATATGGTTCATAAAAACAATGGTTTTTATACCTTCCGGAGTTTTTTTGTTCATACCAAAAGGCAATGCAGTTTGCATTATTATTAGGAGCGTAGAACCATAGGGCATTGGTTGCAGGATAGTAGTATTCACCATTTAAAACGCGTCTTGCAAGATCTCTTTCTTTAACGGTAGAAGCGCTATAAAATAGGTTACTAGTAACTCCTCCAAATCCCCCTGGACTTTGGTATATAGCATCATTAATGCTTTTAATATCTTTAAATGCTAAACAATTGGCAAGAGCTCTATTAACAACAACATTGCCTACCATTAACATCCCAAGTTCACCTTCACCAACCGCTTCAGCCCGCATAAGTCTTGCTAAGGTATCTAATTCCTTTTCTGTATATTTAATTATAGCCATAAAATCACCTATAGTAGTTTATTCATAATAAGTAAATTTGTCTTGTTATAATTAACAAATGTTTTTAAAAATATTGTATTTTAAAAATAGTTATGCTATTATAATTTATATAATAAGGGATTGATATAATATGTGTGATGCTAAAGAAAAATTGAAAAAATTGTTACAAGATAGTGTTAGTAATATTGAAAATGATAAGAAATTATTAGATGATACCTATGAAATTAAGACTAAACTTAATGATTTAGTTTTATATACAAATGGTGTTCCGTCTAATATTTTTAACTATGATAATAGTGATATATTAATCCATTTATTAGAAAAAGTTAAAAGCAATAAAAAAGAATTTGATGCTTATAAATATGTATACTTTTCACCAATTGATGAGATGAAGGCATTGCCACAATATGCTTATGCTGAACAATATATAAACAACATATATGATTATGTCCAATTGTATAAAGAATATATAGATCGTGAATATGAGAAAGCGAATTGTTTATATAAACGTGATATTATTTATGAAAAGTATTTGCATATGTTTGAAAATGATAATATTTTTATTGATAAACCTAAAGAATTCTTAATGGTTTTAGATGAATTTATTTTTGTTCAAGATGAAAAGATTGCTATTATTAAAGATATATTACATGCCAATAATAAAACATATATTAAGATGGCTTCATGTCAAGATAAAGATATTTGTTGTGATATTAATGAGTGTTCACGAATATTAGAAGAAAATAAAGAGTATTTAAAGCCGACATACATGGATTTATTAGATTATATAGATGATTATATAAAGATAGATGAACCGTTAGATCAAATTATTAATGATGATTTATCTAAAAAAATAAATATTCATAATGTTTTACTTGCTAAGAAAGTATGGCTTATAAAAAAATTAAATGTTGATTTAGAAATTGAAAATTATGATCATTTGCAAGAATTAATGAATGAAGTTTATAATATTGATAAAATAGAAGAAAAAATAAAAGATATTGTTGATAATGAAGAGATTATAAACATTATAAAGGGAGAGTGCTAGTATGAAAGAAGATTTAATTAAAGTATTAAATTTTAAATTAAAGAGTATTACTAATGATATAGATGCTTTAAATGATATCCATGCCAAAATGGATGATGAAAATGCTGAACTTAAATTTGTTCAAAATGCCATAAATAATTTTAAAGGAAAAGAAAGAGGCTTTGATATATATAATTTTGTATCAATTGATAGAGAAACTTTTAATAAACTTCTTATGGAACTAGATGATAGTGTTTTAAAAGTATTTGGCACTAATAGTTGTAATTATGATGGTTTAATATATTTAATTAAGGGTATTAATGATGGTATTTCATTATCATTAACACAAGAACAAATAGATGCTATTAATTTATTTATTGATAAGTTATTAGAAAAAGAAAAAGATTATCAAGAAGTATTACAAAATTTAAATGCTGATAAACAAAAATTAGAAATAACTGATTTAAATTTATTAAAAGAGTATGAAAAACGTTATGCTTTAATTTTAGATGAGATAAAAGAGAATAAATATGTTTTAGATATTGATTCAGTTATTGAAGCTTTAGTTTATGGTGAGTTATCGAAAGAAAAGACGTTTGATTTATTATGTTATTTACTTGAATATAATGCTAGCATTTATGAAAAAGATGAAATGGCAAGACGTGAAGAAAGAGAAAAAGAAAAAATAAATCTTGCAGTTCCATTTGAAGAATCAGTTAAGGTTAATATTCCGGTTGAAACAGAAGATGATGATAAAAAGGAAGATAATGTTAAAGAAGAAAAGGTAGAAGATACTAAACCTTCAGAAGATGAGGATGATAGATTAAGTATTTCTTCTTCATCTGATGTTGATAAAACGATTATTATTCCACCATTAAATGCGCATGCTGTTAATGAAAGTAATGAAGAAATAAAAGAAAATTTAAAAAAAGTAAATGATTTGCTTGCTAAAGATGAAAGTTTAAATAAAGAAGAAGAAATTGATCATAATGAGTATGATGATATTGTTAATGCTAATCTTTTAAAGAAAGTAAATGAAAAACTTGCTCAAGATGAAGAATTAGAGGAAGAACCAAAAGAAGAAGAGACTAAGGAAGAGAATTTAGTTTCAGAACTTCCTCATGTTGCTGAATTAGAAGAAGTTAAAGAAGAAGATAATAAAGATGAAGAAGACGAATCATTTGATGACTTTGATGATTTAACTAAAGAAGATTATGAAGATTATGATCCAGTTGTGCCTCTTCAAGAACCATTAAATGAAGCGGTTGCCGAACAAGAATTAGAAAGTATTAAAGAACCATCTTCAACACTTAAGACAAGTGAATTAGATGAAACTGATACTTTAGAAGAAGAACCAAAAGAAGAAGTTCATGAAGAAAAGGTAGATAGTGAAAAGTTAAGCGCTGATAGTGTTCGTAGTCTATTAAATGAATATACTCTTAATTATGATGATTTTGATGATGTTAACAAGGAATTATTATTAAGAGGTGACTTAGATAGTTATAAGGCTATTTTTGAATCATTAAAAGAGTTAGGTGTTTTAGGATTAATTGAAAAAAATAATGAATTAGTAGCTCAATTGTTAATTTATTCTAGTAAAGAAGTTATTGAAGAAATTGTTAAAATAATTGGTGAATCTTTATCAGTTGATGAAGAAGATAAAAAGATTACAACTAATATAGTCTTTAAAACTATGCCATCAATCTTTATTAAAGGTGATAATGGTAATTATGATAACTTTGTTAAGAATATTGCTTCACTAAAAGAATATGGTGTTGATTTAATTAATTTATTTGACTTTAGTCGTGAAGTATTAGTTGCTAGTCATGATTTAATTGTTAATAACTATAATATTGTTAGAAACTATGATTTAACTATTAATGCTCATAATGCTAAATATCTACTATTATTAAAAGATGTTCATGAAAAAATGGATTATTATGTTGAAGCTGTTTATAAGGAAACTTTAAAAGGGTCTCGTAATGAAACATTTGATGGTATTGATTTAATTAAGTTATATCCTAATAAGTTAAATGTTGTAACCGATGAAACAATTAAGCGTTTACGTTATGCAAGTTTGCATGGACGTAAGGTATTTGGTTCAAAAGAAAAATCATTATCAGGCGAAATTACTAATTTAAAAGTTGATGTTATCAATATGCCAGAAGATTATTTAAAAAATTTCTTTAATAATGAATTTGATATTATAAGTAGAGATAATTTTATAAAATATCAAGATTTGATATCTAATAATGATTATGTTGAAATGAAAGAAGATGAGTTATTAGAAAAATTAGAAAAATATCGTAATGGAATACGTTATATTATCGAAGATGTTGATATTTCTCGTCCAAAAGTTTTAAGAAATTATAATATTCTTGTATCAAATGGTGTCGGAAAGACAGAAGCTTTATTATTCGCTGTTTGTTATAATTTAGTTATTACCAAAGAACAATATGAAAAATTAAAAGATGTTATTAAAAAATTAGGAGGCGAGTAGTATGGATTTCCTATTAAAATATAATATGACAAGTGATGATATTGATAAAATAATTAATGCTAATGATAAAGCGATTATTAATAATATTGTTATTAATAAGCATAATGTTCAAGAAATTGTTGAATATTTATTAGATTTAGGTGTTAAGCATGAAAGTATTAAAGAATTATTTATTCTTCAAATTGGAATGTTCTTTAAATCTAAAAAAGAA
Organism: uncultured Bacilli bacterium; assembly: GCA_934167885.1. GTDB lineage: Bacteria > Bacillota_I > Bacilli_A > RF39 > UBA660 > RUG12783. The sequence continues at coordinate 44,079 of CAKPMB010000001.1, read as the reverse complement.
ATTAGTCAAGCTTTTGAAGAGTATGAATTAGATTCAATTGTTAAATCACTTAATTATGATGTTAATACTTTTGATTTAATAGAATTTGTTTAAAAATAACTTGCAAATTAAAGTAAAAATCTATAAAATATGTTGTGTTGAAAGGAGTAATTAATTTTAGTATTAAAGTTAGTTACTTCTTTTTGTTTCGGAGGGAAAATGAGTCATTATTTTACTAATGATAATTTAGTAAGTGAAATTAAAAAAGTTAATGTCAAGTTTATGGATAAATCTTTTACTTTTAATACGGATAATGGGGTGTTTTCTAAAGGTGAACTTGATTTTGGAACTTATTTGTTATTAAAAAATACAGCATCGCTTGTGTATGGTGATGTTTTGGATTTAGGGTGTGGTTATGGTGCGATTGGTATTATTTTAAATAAAATTGCTAGTGCGCATGTAACGATGGTTGATGTTAATAGACGCGCTGTTCATCTTAGTGCTATGAATATTAAAGAAAATGGGTGTTTGAATGCTAAGTGTTTAGTGAGTGATGGTATAAGTGAGATTAAGGATGAAAAGTTTGATTTTGTTGTTACTAATCCACCAATTAGAGTTGGTAAGCAAAAACTATATGAGCTTATCTTAGATTCTAAAAAATGTCTTAAAGAAAATGGGGAAATTTATCTGGTAATAAGGAAGCAACAGGGGGCTAATTCATTTATCAAAGATATGCAAAAATCATTTGACGTAAACATAGTTGACAAAGACAAAGGTTTTTTAATTATTTGCCTTAAATAAGGTTGACTATTGTAGACAATTGTGTTATTAATATATGTTGGCGGCATATTATAAAACTTAATATGTTTATAAAATTTAAATTTTATGTAATGGGGTGAAATGATGGCTTATAAGCTAATTAATTGTGGCGATTATCGTCAAAGAAGATCTTTTTCGCGGATCAAAAAAACATATGAATTAAAAGATTTATTAGAAATTCAAAAAAAGAGTTACCAATGGTTTATTGAACATGGTATAAAAGAAGTTTTAGAAGATTTATTCCCCGTAGAAAATTTCTCAGGAACTCTTTCTTTGGAATTTGGTGATTATCATTTAGATGAACCAAGATATTCTATTAAAGAAAGTAGAGATCGTGAGACTACTTTTGCTGCTCCATTAAAGGTGCAAGTAAGATTATTTAATCACGAAACTGGAGAGGTAAAAGAACAAGAAATATTCTTAGGTGATATGCCTTTAATGACTGAAAGTGGAACGTTTATTATTAACGGTGCTGAACGTGTTATTGTTAGTCAATTGGTAAGAAGCCCAAGTGTATATTTTAATCGTGAAATCGACAAGAATGGTCGTAATATCATTACATCACAAATTATACCAACACGTGGAACATGGCTTGAATTTGAAACCGATGCTCGTGATGTTGTATATGTAAGAATTGATAGAACTCGTAAAGTTACTTTAACAACTTTATTACGTGCTTTTGGTTTATCAAGTGATGAAGATATTTATAATTTGTTTGGACATGATCCATATATTGAAAATACTATTGCTAAGGATAGCACTCGTAATACTGATGAAGCTTTGATTGAAATATATGAGAAGTTACGTCCTGGAGAACCATCAACTCTAGATAGTTCTAAAAACCAAATTATTACTCGCTTTTTCGATGAATTCCGTTATGATTTAGCTAAGGTTGGTCGTTATAAATTTAATCGTAAATTAAATATTGCTGATAGATTATTAGGACAAACTTTAGCTGAAGATATTGTTATTGATGGTGAGAAAAAATTTGCAAAAGATACTTTAATTACTAAAGATATTTTAGAAGAATTAAAGCCTATATTTAATAATGGTTATAACTTAGTAGATGCTAAAATAAATGAAGAATTAGATACACATGGTAAGATTCAAACTATTAAGATTTATAATCCAGAAAATAAAAAAGAAAAATTAATTGTTATTGGTAATGATTATAATATTGATGTTAAGAGATTAACTATTTCAGATGTATATGCATCAGTAAGTTATTATTTAAATTTATTACATGGTGTTGGTAATTTTGATGAAATTGACCATTTAGGAAACCGTCGTATTCGTCAAGTTGGTGAATTATTACAAAATCAATTTAGAATTGGTGTAGCTCGTATGGAAAGAGTTATTCGTGAACGTATGACTACTCAAGAAATGGATGAAGTAACACCTAAGACATTGATTAATATTCGTCCTGTTACAGCAGCAATGAAAGAGTTCTTTGGTTCAAGTCAATTATCACAATTCATGGATCAAACTAACCCACTAGCAGAATTAACTAATAAAAGACGTTTATCAGCTTTAGGTCCAGGTGGATTATCAAGAGATAGAGCCGGTGTTGAAGTGCGTGATGTTAATGCAAGTCACTATGGACGTATCTGTCCAATTGAATCACCAGAAGGTCAAAATATCGGTTTGATTACATCTCTTGCAAGTTATGCTAAAGTTGATGATTATGGCTTTATTATGACACCATATCGTCGTGTTATTGATAAGAAGTTAACAGATCAAGTTGACTACTTAACAGCTGATGAAGAAGCAGAATTTATTATTTCACAAGCAACTGTTGAAACTGATGATAATGACATGATTGTTCCAGAAAAGGTTAATGCTCGTTATAAGGGTGAAAACATTTTAGCTAAGAGTAGTGATGTTGATTATATCGACGTTTCTCCACAACAAGTAGTTGCTGTTACAACAAGTTGTATTCCATTCCTAGAACATGATGATGCAACTCGTGCTTTGATGGGTGCAAATATGCAACGTCAATCTGTGCCATTATTACGTTCAGAAGCTCCATTTATTGGAACTGGTGTTGAATGTGTTGCAGCTAAAGATTCTGGAGCTGTAATTATTGCTAAAGCTGATGGTGTTGTTGATTACGTTGATGCTAAGAAGATTGTTATTAAAAATGCTAAAGATAAAGATGTATATATATTAAGTAACTTTGAATTATCAAATGCCGGAACTTGTCAACATCATAGACCTATTGTTCATCCTGGTGATACTGTTCATCGTGGTCAAGTTATTGCTGATGGGCCAAGTACAGATAAAGGTGAATTAGCTTTAGGTAAGAATGTTGTTGTAGCATTCATGACATATAATGGTTATAACTATGAGGATGCTGTCATCTTAAATGAAAATTTAGTTAAAGATGATGCTTATACATCTCTTCACTTAGAAGATTATCAAATGCAATGTCGTGATACTAAATTAGGACCAGAAGAGATTACAAGAGATATTCCTAACGTATCAGAAGAAGCTAGAAAGAACCTTGATGAAAATGGTATTGTTATCATTGGAACAGAAGTTCATGAAGGTGATATCTTAGTTGGTAAGGTTACACCAAAGGGTATGGCTGAATTAACTTCTGAAGAGAAATTATTACATGCTATTTTCGGTGAAAAAACACGTGAAGTTCGTGATACATCTCTTCGTGTTCCACATGGCGGTGATGGTATTGTTCATGATGTTAAAATTTATTCTCGTAAAGAAAATGATGAATTACCAGCAGGTGTTTCTAAAGTAATTAGAATTTATATCGTTCAAAAACGTAAGATTCAAGTTGGTGATAAGATGTCTGGTCGTCATGGTAATAAGGGTGTTATTTCCTTAATTCTACCTCAAGAAGATATGCCATATCTTCCAGATGGTCGTCCTGTTGATATTATGCTTAACCCAATGGGTGTTCCATCTCGTATGAACATTGGACAAATCTTAGAACTTCACTTAGGAATGGCTGCTAAGAAACTAAATGTTCATGTTGCTACTCCAGTATTTGATGGTGCTAAGAGTGATGATATTGCTGATATGATGAAAGAAGCTGGTATGGAACCAGATGGTAAGACAGTTTTATATAACGGACGAACTGGTGAACCATTTGAAAATCGTGTTGCTGTTGGTGTTATGTATATGATTAAGTTACACCACATGGTTGATGATAAGTTACATGCTCGTTCAACTGGACCTTATTCACTTGTTACACAACAACCATTAGGAGGTAAAGCTCAATTTGGTGGTCAACGTTTCGGTGAAATGGAAGTTTGGGCATTATATGCTTATGGTGCTGCTCATACATTACAAGAAATATTAACTGTTAAATCAGATGATATTTTAGGACGTGTTAAAGTATACGAATCAATTGTTAAAGGACAAGATATAAATCAAGCTGGTGTTCCAGAAAGTTTCCGTGTATTAATGAAAGAATTCCAAGCTTTAGGACTTGATTTAAAGATTATTAATGATAAAGGTGAAGCTTGTGATTTAAAACAAATAGAAGATGAGGAAGATAGAGAGGGTGCTAATTTAGATATTGATGAAATTGAATTAACACCACCTACTGATACTCAAAAAGACGATGATTCTTCATGGGATGATGATAGTGAATTTGATGATGAAGAAGATAGTCTAGATGACTTAGATGATAGTGATATTGATTTTGATGAAGGAGGGGAATTTTAATGATCGAAGTAAATAAATTTGATGCCTTAAAAATAGGTATTGCATCCCCTGAAATGATAAGATCTTGGAGTTATGGTGAAGTAAAAAAGCCTGAAACTATTAATTATAGAACTCTAAGACCTGAACGTGATGGTTTATTTTGTGAAAAAATCTTTGGACCTACAAAGGATTTTGAATGTGCTTGTGGTAAATATAAGCGTGTTCGTTATAAAAATATTGTTTGTGACCGATGTGGTGTTGAAGTAACTCGTTCTAAAGTTCGTCGTGAACGTATGGGACATATTGAACTTGCAACACCTGTAAGTCACATATGGTATTTTAAAGGTGTTCCTTCAAGAATGGGATTAGTTCTTGATATGTCACCTCGTGATTTAGAGGAGGTATTATACTTTGTAAGTTACGTTGTAATTGATAAAGGTATTGCACCTCTTGAAAATAAGCAAACATTATCTGAAAAAGAATATCGTGCATATTATGAAAAATATGGCAATGGTTTCACAGTAGGAATGGGTGCTGAAGCTATTAAAGAATTACTTAAAAAAGTTGATATTAAAGATGAAATTAAGAAAATAACAAAAGAATTAGAGACTGCTCAAGGTCAAAAGAGAGTTCGTTTATTAAAACGTATTGACGTTCTTGATGCTTTTGATAAATCTGATAACCGCCCTGAATGGATGATTATGGATTGTATTCCTGTTATTCCACCTGAATTGCGTCCAATGATTCAACTTGATGGTGGTCGTTTTGCAACAAGTGATTTAAATGATTTATATCGTCGTGTTATTAACCGCAATAATCGTTTGAAAAAACTTATTGATTTAAATGCTCCACAAATAATTATTCAAAATGAAAAACGTATGCTTCAAGAAGCAGTTGACTCATTATTTGACAATGGAAGACGTGGAAGAAGTGTCACTGGTGCTGGAAATCGTCCATTGAAGTCACTTTCTTCAATGTTAAAAGGTAAACAAGGTCGTTTCCGTCAAAACTTATTAGGAAAACGTGTTGATTATTCAGGACGTTCAGTAATCGTTGTTGGACCAGATTTAAAAATGTATCAATGTGGTATTCCAAAAGAAATGGCTCTTGAATTATTTAAACCACATGTTATTCATGGATTAACAACTAAGAAACAAAATGGTGGCGAACCAATTTGTAGCAACATTAAAGCTGCCAAACGTTTAATTGAAAACAAAGATCCACAAGTTTGGGATATTGTTGAAGATGTTATTCGTGAACATCCAGTTCTATTAAACCGTGCCCCTACATTACATAGATTAGGTATTCAAGCATTTGAACCTAAGTTAATTGGTGGTAAAGCTATTCGTTTGCATCCATTAGTTTGTACAGCATTTAATGCTGACTTCGATGGTGACCAAATGGCTGTTCACGTTCCATTATCAGAAGAAGCTATTGCCGAAGCTCGTTTATTGATGCTTGGTGCTAATAACATTTTGCATCCAAAAGACGGAAGTCCAATTGTTACACCATCTCAAGATATGGTATTAGGTAACTACTATTTAACAATGGAAAAGAGTGGCTTAGATGGTGAAGGTCGTGTGTTCAAAAACTCAAATGAAGCTATTATGGCATATGATAGAAGAGAAATAACTCTTCATACACGTATTGCCTTACCAGTTCGTTCATTCAAACATAAATTGTTTATTGAAGAACAAAAAGATAAATACTTAGTAACTACTCCTGGTAAATTAATATTTAATGAAATCTTACCTGATTCATTTGCTTATTTAAATGAACCAACAGATGAAAATATTACAAGAATTACTCCTAATAGGTATTTCTTACCAATGGGTGCTGATATTAAGGAAGAAATTAAAAAGATGCCTTTAGTAAAACCATTTGCTAAGGGAACACTTGAAAGCATTATTGCCCAAACATTTAAACGTTATAAGACAACTGAAACATCAATGATGCTAGATAGATTAAAGGATTTAGGATTTAAATATTCAACAATTGCTGGTATTACTGTATCAGTAGCTGATGTTCGAACATCTGTTAAAAAACCACAAATTATTGCTGATAGTAATAAATTAGTTGATACTATTAATAAACAATTTGCCCGTGGTTTAATTACAGAAGAAGAACGTTTTGGTAAAGTTATTGATGTTTGGAATAATGCTAAGAATGAAGTTCAAAAAGAACTTGAAACTTATGCTAAAACTGAACTTGATAACCCAATATTCATGATGATGAACTCTAAAGCACGTGGTAACATTTCTAACTTTACGCAACTTGCTGGTATGCGTGGACTTATGGCTAAACCAAATGGTGAGCCAGTTGAAATCCCAGTTACTTCTAACTTTAGGGAAGGATTATCAGTAGCTGAATTCTTCTTATCAACCCATGGTGCTCGTAAAGGTAGTGCCGATACGGCTTTAAAGACAGCTGATTCTGGATACTTAACACGTCGTCTTGTTGATGTATCACAAGATATTATTGTCAAAGAAGAAGATTGTGGAACAGATCAAGGTGTTGTTGTTCGTGCATTCGTTAATGATAAGAATGGTTCTGTAATTGAAAAATTATACGATCGTATTGTTGGTCGTTATGCCAATAAGAAGGTTGTTAACCCTAATAATGATAAAGTTTTAGTTGACAAAGGTGAATTAATAACTGAGTCAATTGCTGAAAAAATTGTTGATGCTGGAATTACAGAAGTTGAAATACGAAGCATTTTAACATGTAATACTCATCATGGTGTTTGTGTTAAATGTTATGGACGTAACTTAGCTACTGGTAACTTAGTTGAAGTTGGTGAAGCAATTGGTGTTATGGCTGCTCAATCTATCGGTGAACCAGGAACACAGCTAACAATGAGAACATTCCATACTGGTGGTGTTGCCGGTGGTGAAGATATTACACAAGGTCTTCCAAGAGTTCAAGAGTTATTTGAAGCTCGTATTCCAAAAGGAAAAGCAACTATTGCTGAAATTAGTGGAAAAGTAACTAAGATTGTTGAAGATCATGGTAAATTTAAGATAAGTATTGAAAATGATGTTGAAACTAAGGAACATATTACTAACTATGGTGCTAAACTTAAAGTTAGCAAGGGTGATATGGTAAATCCTGGTGATAAGTTAACAGAAGGTGCTATTAGTCCAAAAGAATTATTAACTGTAACTGATCCATTAACAACTCAAGAATATATCTTAAAAGAAGTTCAAAATGCTTATCGTAGTCAAGGTGTTGAAATTAGTGATAAACACGTTGAAGTAATTGCTCGTCGTATGATTAGTAAGATTAGAATAATTGATTCTGGAGATACAACATTATTACCAGGTTCATTAGTAAATTTCTTTGAATTTACAGATGGTAATAAACAAGTTATTATTGAAGGAAAACGTCCTGCTACAGGAAGACCAGTATTATTTGGTATTACTAAAGCATCTCTTGAAACTGATTCATTCTTATCAGCTGCTTCATTCCAAGAAACAACAAGAATCTTAACAGATGCTGCTATTCGTGGAAAAGTAGATCATTTACAAGGATTAAAAGAGAATGTTATTATTGGTAAGTTAATTCCTGCTGGAACAGGTATTAAAGCATATCAAAATATTGATTATGATTTAGCAAATCAATTTGCTCCTGATGAACCATTAGAAGCATTTGAAAATGAATTTATGGAATAAAGGATAACGTTGTTTATCCTTTTTTTGTATAGAATTGCAATTTTTAAAAAAAAGTGATATATTAATGGCGAGTTTGAGAAATCATACTCTGCGATTTAAATAAAATTTTATATGAAATGTGTCCTATTAGAAGATTGTAGGGAATGCTACCTTATGATTAAGGAATGCACAATTTAGGTTGTGAGAAAATGAAATATTTGGTGTTAGGAGGTTCATATGAAAGAAAGTTGTAAAGACTATTTAAATCGCATTGAATCAAGGAGTTTTAATGAAATACTTTTTTCGTTTATTGATAAGAGTGGCCATAAAGATTCTGAGATTTATAAAAAAGGAGATATAGATAGAAAGTTATTTTCTAAGATAAGATGTAATAACGATTATATTCCTCGTAAGAATGTAATTATCAAACTATGCTTAGCTTTAGGATTAGAAAGAAATGACTTTAATAAACTATTAAATTCAGCTGGATATTCTTTAAGTAATAGCAAATTTGATCAAGTTATTGCTTACTGCTTAGAAAATAAAGTTTACAATTTAAATCAAGTAAACGATTATCTATACACTTTTTGTAGCGCCTCATTGTAGGTGTTTTTTTGTCGCTTTTTAAGTGACCATTCGCTATTTTATGTATTATATAATGAATATAGTTAATATGAGAAAGACACTTACAGCATTATAAATAATTAATGATAAATTAAAAAAATATGTGTCTTGTAGTTTTATAATTGGAGGTTATATCTATGAATTTGTTAGATGGTATGAAAAAGAATAGCATAATAACTAATACTAAGGGTTCTAAATATTATATGACAACCTATAACAGTAATTTAGATGTTTTTACTATGATTAGTAGATATAATTCTTCTGATGAGATAATTAAGTTATTTAAAAATGCTTTATTTGAAAATGAGGATTTAGCACTCGCTAACTTGTTATATATATTGGATATTAGGAATGGCAAAGGTGAAAGAAGAATATTTAAAATTATTTTTAAAGAATTATGTATAAATTATCCTTCATGTGCTTTAAGAGTGTTACCATTTATTCCTGAATTAGGGAGATTTGATTATATTTTAGTAGGATTAGATACACCTATAAATGATGATGTAATATTCTTAATAAAAGAACAATTAAATGCTGATATTAATTCAACCTATCCTTCATTACTGGCTAAATGGTTACCAAGTCATAGAACTCATGGTATTAATAATGTTTTTGCCAAAAAAATTATGATAGGTTTAAATATGACAGAAAAAGAATATAGAAAGACTTTGTCAAAATTAAGAAGTAGATTGAATATAGTAGAAAAAAATTTAACTGATAAAAAGTATGAAAATATTAATTTTAACAATGTTCCAACTAAAGCCTTATTAAAGTATACTAATGCTTATATGAAAAGAATGCCTATAAAATATTTGGAATATAAAAGGCAAATATCAAAAGGCACAGCTAAAATTAATACTGAAGGATTATTTGCGTATGAAATCGTTAAAAAAATATATAATGATGCCAAGGTAGATGATGAATTATATGATTTAATGTGGAATAATCAGAAGGATATATTAAAAGGATGTTCCACTAATGTTTTGGTTATTGCTGATACTTCGAGTTCAATGACATGTTATGGAGGTATTCCATTTGCTACATCAGTAGGTCTTGCTTTATATACGGCTGAAAGAAATAATGGTCTTTTTAAAAATCATTTTATTGTATTTTCTGATAAACCATATTTGTGTGAGGTTAAAGGAAAAACTATAAGCGAAAAAGTAAGTAATATTCCATGCTATATTGCCAATACTGATATAGATAAGGCATTTGAGTTAATACTTAGGACTGCTCTTGAAAATGATATAAATCAAAAAGAAATGCCAAGTCATTTAATTATTATATCGGATATGGAGTTTGACAAAGGTATTTATTCAGAAAATGGCACTAATTTAGATGGTTGGCACCGGGCGTTTGAGGAAGCCGGTTATAAATTACCAAAAATTATTTTTTGGAATGTAGCAGGAAGAACGAATGGGGTTCCTGCAACTAAATTTGATAATGATGTGGCTATGATAAGTGGTTTTTCTAAAAATATATTAGAAAACATTTTAACACTAGAAAATTATACACCAGTTGATGTAATGTTAGAACAATTATCAATTTACTTAGAAATGTTAAAGAAATAACAGGTAAAATTTATTTATCTGCTTTTTTATTATTTTAGTAAAGTTATTTTCTAATTAAATAAAAAATGTTATAATCAAAATGGAGATAATATGAAAACAATAAAGGATTTTGATTTAGAAAATAAAAAAGTAATTATAAGAGTTGATTTTAATGTTCCTATTGAAAATGGGGTTATTAGTGATGATAATCGGATAAAAGAGTCAATTGAGACAATTAACTATGCTCTTAATCATAAAGCTAAGGTTATTCTTTTATCACATCTTGGAAGAGTTAAGGATGAAAGTGATAAAATTAAATATACTTTAAAACCCGTAGCGGATAGATTAAGTGAATTACTTCATAAAAATGTGGTATTTGTTCCTTTTACAAGAGGAATAAATGTAGAAAATGCCATTAATGAGATGCAAAGTGGTGATGTTATCTTATTAGAAAATACTCGCTTTGAAGATTTAAATGGTAAAAAAGAAAGTAGTAACGATGATGAGCTTGGGAAATATTGGGCTAGCTTAGGAGATATTTTTATTAATGATGCTTTTGGCACTAGTCATCGTGAACATGCATCAAATGCTGGTATAACAAAGTATTTACCTAGTGGTATTGGTTTTTTAATTGAAAAAGAAATTAAAAATATATATGATGTTATTAACAATCCAGTAAGACCTTGGACGTTAATTTTAGGTGGTGCTAAGGTAAGTGATAAAATTGGTCTTATTGATAATTTAATAGACAAATGTGATTACATTTTAATTGGTGGTGGTATGGCCTATACTTTCCTTAAAGCTAAAGGCCAAGAAGTTGGATCATCGCTTGTTGATAATGATAATATTGCATATTGCCAAAATTTATTAAAAAAGACGAATAAAATAATCTTACCAATTGATAATGTATGTCAGACTTCAAATGGTGATATTCTAGTTAAAGAAGAAATGACCAAAGATGATATTGGTTATGATATTGGCCCTAAAACTATTGAATTATTTAAAAAATATATTAATTTAAGTAAGACGATTATATGGAATGGTCCTCTCGGTTATTTTGAAAAGAAACCATATGACAATGGCACAAGAGCTATATGCGAATCTATTGCATCAAAAGATAAAATATCCATTGTTGGAGGTGGTGATACCTCATCTTGCGTAATAAACATGGGATATAAAGATAAATTTACGCATGTTTCAACAGGTGGTGGCGCTACTATTTCCCTACTAGAAGGAAAAGAAATGTCTTTTGTTAAATATATGCGAGGTTAATATGTCAAAAAAAATATTAATTGCTTATGCAACATATGGATCAGGCCACAAAATGGTTGCAGAATATTTATATAATTATTTTAGGGAACAGGAAAATCCTAATTTAGAAGTAAAAATTGTTAATATTATGGATTATAGTAATAAATTAGGAGACATGTCGATAAATTTATTTAATAAAAATTTTGAATTTCGCAGTAATATTCCTTTTAATGTTGTTTATGAATTCTTTGATCATCGTCTTACAACTATTCCTTATAAATTTATTACAAGGACACTTTTTACTGATCAATTAGAGGATTTAATAGTTGATTATAATCCTGATATATTAATTTCATCACACTTTTTCGCTAGTATCATGATGGATATTATTAAAACTAAGTATAATTTAAATACTAAAATAATAACAATTCTTACTGACTATATATCACATCAAATGTGGATAAAAAATAAAAACAAGAGTGAAGCTTATATCGTTAGTAATGAAGTTGTAAAAAGACAATTAATTAAGGATAAAATTAAACCAAGCATTATTTATGCTTATGGTATTCCGTTATCTGATAAGTTTAAAGTAGTGGATTTTAACAAGAAAGAAATTAAGAATGAATATGGAATTACTAATCGTAAACCGGTTTATTTATTTTTTGGTGGTGGCACACATGGCTCTAGTTTTAGCTATAATTTTTTAAAAAATGTTTTAGAACTGCGTTTGGATGTTAATATAATATTTGTAGCTGGTAAAAACGAATTATTAAAAGGTAAAGTAGAATATTTAGTAAAGGTTCGTGATTATAAGAATGTTAAAGTATTAGGATATACTATGGATATATCACGCTTAATGGCGATTTCTAATTTAATTATTACAAAACCAGGCGGCCTTAATTTAACTGAAGCATTGGAAATGAAAAAACCATTACTTCTAATTCCCGGAAATGGTGGTCAAGAAAATTATAATGCTAAATTTGTTAAAAGAAATGGTTTTGGTGTATATTGCCATAACCCTAAAAAAACTCAAAAAATGGTTTATAAATTATATCATCATCCTGAAATAATTGATAGATTTAATTATAATTTAACTAATTATAAGGAAAATGATTCAACTAAAAAAATTTATAAGTTAGTTCTTGATATGCTTACGGAGGAGAAATGAAGTTAGTTGTTGGTAATTTTAAAATGAATTTATTAAAAGATGATATATTATTATACTTAGATAGTCTTAATGATAGTAAAATGACCTTTTCAAATGTTGTTTTTTGTCCGCCACATATATATTTAAGCGAATTTATAAATAGAGGTTATACAGTTGGAAGTCAAGATATTTCAATGGAAGAAGGTGGTCCATATACAGGAGATGTTTCGGCAAGACAATTAAAGAGTATTGGTGTAACTTATGCAATTATTGGACATTCAGAAAGAAGAAAGTTTTATAATGATAACAGGTATGTTAGCAAAAAAATAAAAATGTGTTGTGATAATGGTCTTGTTCCCATACTTTGTATTGGTGAAAATCAAAATGACTATAATAATGCCCAAACTAAAAACATTTTAATGCATGAAATAGATGAGGCCCTAGAGGGTGTTTTGAATATAAATAATTTATATATTGCTTATGAACCCATATGGGCGATAGGTAGTGGTATCATACCGTGTATAGACGAAATAGATGATATTGTAAAATTTATTAAAGAATATGTATATAATAAGTATCGATTTAACATAAAAGTTTTGTATGGTGGAAGTGTTAGTTTAAAAAATATTGATGAACTTTTAAAAATTAATAGTATTGATGGTTACCTGGTTGGTGGAGAATCTTTAAATTCAATAAAGTTTTGTCAATTAATTAGTAAGATTAATAAAATATAAAGGGATATGTTAAATGAAAGAAACGAGAGCTCATAAAAAATTAAGTGAAATGATACAAATATTTAAACCAAATGGTATTGATTGGATGGGGTATCGGATGACTGAGGATAATCCTTACACCTTTCATCATATTGTTGAAAAACGGGATGGTGGATCTTTAACCATTGATAATGGAGCTATTTTAACAGAGAAGGCTCATAAAAAGTTAAATTTTTACGACCTGTTTTGTAAAGAAGCATATAATGAATATCAAAGGTTATTTAAAATTATTAATAAAAGTAAGGCTCCTATTGCTGATGAGATGTATGAGGAAATATATTATTTAGCTTATCGTATTGAAGTTTTAAATGAATTCTTTTATTGTTATAATGATTTAATGCTCGCTAAAAAAAGAGAACGATTAGAAATTAAAAAAATGATTGATGAAGAAGTTTGGGAGTATTATAATGAATTAAATAATATGACAAGTAATAAAGGTGATATTTTTGGCTTAAATGGTATAAAAGAGTTCGATGATCCAAATAATATTTTAATTAAGGTATTATCTAAAACCCATTAATTACTTGATTTATTATACTTTTTGTGGTATGTTATGAGCGTTTATTATCTTTTGAAGATGAAATTTATAACGATATCTATTGATAATAGTTTATCGTTATTTTGTATATGGAGGAATGTATGAAATTAAAAAATAGTTATTTTTGGACATTACGTGAAGATGTTAAAGATGAAGATTCACGTTCGGGTAATTTGTTAGTAAGAAGTGGTATGATTAAAAAAGTTGGTGCAGGTATATATATGTATCTTCCAATGGGATTACGTGTTTTCTCTAAAATTCAAGACATTGTTAAAGATGAGATGAATAAAACAGGGGCACAAGAATTATTGATGCCATCATTAGTTCCTCAAGAGATATATGAAACATGTGGTCGTGTTAAGATTTTTGGAAGTAGTGTCTTTAAGCTAACGGATAGAAATAACCGTCCAATGGTTTTAGGTCCAACCCATGAGGAATTATTTACAATTGCTGCTAAAAGTATGGTAAAAAGTTATAAAGACTTACCATTTACATTATATCAATCAGCTGATAAATTTCGTGATGAACCACGTGCTAGATATGGTTTAGTGCGTGTAAAAGAGTTTTTTATGAAAGATGCTTATTCTTTTGATAAGGATGAAGAAAGTCTAGAAGAATCATATCAAAAAATGTTTAATGCTTATAAGAAAATATTTGATAGAATAGGTGTTAATTATAAAATAGTTCGTTCATCAACAGGTGCTATGGGTGGCACATTATCTGAAGAATTTCAAGCGTTAACTGATCTTGGTGAAGATGTTTTAGTTTTATGTGATTCATGTGATTATGCTTCTAATATTGATATCGCTGAGTCAAAAAAACAAGCTGTTTTGGAGGATGAAAAAACTTTAGAATTAGTTGAAACACCAAATTGTATGAGTATTGAAGAAGTAAAAGATTATTTACATGTTCCAATAGAGAAGACCGTTAAAGCGATGATGATGAATGTTGATAATAAACTTGTGACTTTCTTTATAAGAGGAGACCGTGAATTAAATGAAACAAAGGTATGTTCATTATTTAATGTTTCTGAAATATCTTTTGCGGATGATAATTTAATTGCTGGAAGTAATGCTGTATGTGGTTTTACTGGCCCTATTGGTTTAAACTGTGAAATTGTTATTGATTCAGAAGTTGCTTTAATGAAGAATTTCGTTGTTGGTGCGAATAAAGAAGGATATCATTATATAAATGCTAATATAAAAGATTTTAAATATGATATATGTGCTGATGTTACAAATGTTTTAGAAAATGATATTTGTCCAAAATGTGGTGGTAAAATATACTTTAAAAAAGGTATTGAAATTGGTAATACTTTTAAACTTGGAACGAAATATGCTAAGGGTTTAGGCTTAACGTATTTAGATGAATTTAATAAGCCTCAATACGTAACTATGGGTTGTTATGGTATTGGTCTAGGCCGCATTATGGCAAGTGTTGTTGAACAAAATAATGATGAAAAGGGTATTATTTTCCCTATGGCAATAGCTCCATATAAGGTTTGTATTGTTCCTGCTAATATGAAGGATGAAGCTATCGTTTTAAAAGCTGAAAATATTTATAAAAATCTTGAAAATAAGGGAATTGATACATTATTAGATGACCGTAATGAACGTTTAGGCGTTAAGTTTAATGATATGGATTTAATTGGTATACCTATTAGAATTACTGTTGGTAAAAAGTTAGAAAATGATATGGTTGAGGTTAAATTAAGAAAAGATCCTGAGAGTGTAGATATTCGTCTTTCTGACTTAGAAGAGTATATTGAGAGAATTATTGAGCAATAAAAGATACTATATAATTAGTATTTTTTTTGTCTAAAACTGTTAATTCGACAAAACTTTCTATTTTTCGCTATAGTCAAAATTATTATCATATTATATAATTATAATGCGTGCAGTGAGAAAATATGACAAAAGGAGATAAAATGAAAAAAATTAAAGTGCTTATGATCGACGACAATGCACAATTGGTCGACATGGTAAAGGAGTATTTTAGTAGTCACGCAGTAATTGATATAGTTGCAAGTGCCGGATCTGGTCAGGAAGGATTAGAATTAATAAAGAATACTAGTGATTTAGATTTAGTAATTCTTGATCTTATAATGCCTGGTATGGATGGTGTCAAAGTGTTAGAAGAACTTGATAAAGAAAGTAAAAACTTTAAAATAATTGTTCTAACATCGTATAATTCACCAGAAATAATTCGTAAAGTATCAGGTCTAGGTATTAAATATTTTATGTTAAAACCATTTGAATTAAGTGATTTAGAAAATAAAATATTAGAATATGCTGAAGATAGTTCTTATAACAGAAAAACAATTAATTTACTTTATAGTAACTTACAAATGTCAATTACAAAATTATTACATGAACTAGGTGTTCCATCTCACATAAAAGGATACTTATATATTAAAGAAGGTATTAATTTGATATTTAGTAATCCATTAATGGCTAATGCAATAACCAAAGAACTATATCCTAGTATTGCTAAAAAATATGAGACAACTAATTCAAGAGTAGAAAGAGCCATAAGGCATGCTATTGAAGTTAGTTGGAATCGTGGTAACTGGGAATTAATGGAAGAAATATTTGGATATAGTGTTGATATAGATAAAGCTAAAGCTACGAATTCCGAATTTATTGTAACTCTAGCGGATAAATTAAGATTAGAATTTCATGAATTTGTTAATTAAAAAAAATAGTCTTGCGACTATCTTTTTTTGTTTAAACGTTTTTTTCTATCTTTTTCTAACTTATGTTCATGAATTTTATACATAAGAGGATTAATTATTAAATCAAACTCACCAATATATTCAATAATTGAAGAATTAAAGCCCATTTTATTAATATTGGCTTTAAAACGTGGATTATTTCGATCAAAATTACCCGTTGTTGGTCCTAATATTAAGTATTTTAATCCTTCATTAGCATATTTTTCACACATATAACTAATAAGAAGTGGATTAGACTTAAAAATGTTGGCGTTTTTATCTTCATATAATATAAGGCAATCAGCGCCTTTTTGATGCTTAATAACTAAACTTGCTCCTAATATTTTACTATCAGGATATTTTCTTAAAAAGTTAGTAGCATTTATAACATCATTTTTGTATTTTTCAAGACGTTTGTCTGATTCCATTTTATCATTTATTACTTTTTCAATATTATAGTGAACTCTATCATTTAATTTAATAATTTCCCCTAAACCACGATTTGTTTCTTCTTCTTGGTTATAATATTTATTAGCATTTTTAACATATTCTTGAGAATTAATAACAGTATAGAAAATATCTATTTTATCATCTTGTTTAAATGCTGAATATAAATCAGTAAAATATTTTTTACCAACTCGTCCATATGTATATTTTATAAGTTCAAAGAAAGTATCAATGTTATTATTTTCTTCTTCAATAATTTTAATACCAAGTTGCTTAGCATAACGAATGTTTTCTTTAACTTCAGGATTAAATTTACTAAACATTTCTTTTGTATCTTTATTTAGTTTTGTAATAACATTAAAACGTGGTAATTTTGTTTCATAATTTAGATTAAAGCCCATATGTTTATAATTGTTGTTTTTTAAAGTATTAATAATTTCACCAGCTGTATTGCTTAGATATAATGTTTTACCACTAAAATCTTTTTCACTAGCAATAACAGGAGGATCAATTTTTATAAATACGTAGTTTTGTTTATATAAAAGTTTCTTTAATTTAAGAGTAATTTTATTAACTAAGTATGGATTATCATAATCTATTAATAACCCTCTTGGAATATAGGCAAAATTGTAATTCCAAAATAATTTTTTATAAAGACACATTGCTGCTCCAACTAAGTTATCATCATCATCCAAGAATCCCAAATAATGAATTTTATAACCTTTATTTGCTTCAAAATTGGCATAATCAGATGTTTGAAAATAGCTTTCATACTTATGACTACGAGCGAATGTATCAAAATCTTGTGGTTCTAATGTAACGATACGCATAATATCACATCCCAATACCTATTATACATTAAAAAGATATTGTTAATCAATAAATATTTATTTTGTTCTAAAACGTTCAATTTAGGGTTATTTTGTGTTATTATATAAATATATAATTAATGAGGTAATTATGAAATTTAATAATAAAAAGAATGAGAAGAGTAGTATAAAAAAAGATAATAATATTAAAAAAAGTAAAAAGAAAAAAGTTAGTTTAAAAGATAAAATAACTAAGTTTTATAAAAAAAATATTAAAAGAAATAATAATAAATTTACTATTAATGAAATGCTTTCAGTCATGATAATAACCTTTTTATTTGGTATTATCATTGGTGGTTTTATTATGTTTGGTAAGGGAACATTTAGTAGTGATATAAGTGATTCTTTAAATGAATTCGCAGATACTTATCAAGATATTTTATCATCATATTATAAGGATATTGATGCTAATGAGTTATTACAATCAGGAATTGAGGGTATGATAGATTATTTAGGAGATCCTTATGCGTCATATATGGATGCTTCAGAATCACAAGAATTTAATGAAAAAGTTGAAGGAGAATACTCAGGTATTGGGGCTGAAGTTACTTATAACTATAAAACGGAAGTTGTATCAATTGGACGTGTCTTTGATAATAGTTCCGCTCAAAAAGAAGGTTTAATGACTGGGGATGTTTTATTATCCGTTGATGGAAAGGAAGTAAAAGGTCTAACGACATCCGAAATAGCATCCCTTGTTAAGGGAAAAAAGGGCACCAAAGTAACACTTAAAGTTAAAAGAAATGATTTAGAAATGAACTTCACTTTAACGCGTGGTATGATTGATATTGAAAGTGTTACATCTAAAGTTTTAGAAAACAAAAATAAAAAAATAGGTTACATTGTTATATCTATTTTTGCAAATAATACATATAAACAATTTAAAGATCATTTTGATGAATTGCAAAAACAAAATATTGAAGGTTTAATTATTGATGTTCGTAATAATTCAGGTGGTTATTTATCGACGGTTACGGATATAATATCTCTATTTACGGAAAAGGGTAGTGTAATATATCAATTAAAAACAAAAGATAAAGTAGAGAAAATAAAAGATAAAACAAGTGAGAGTTGTTCCTTGCCTGTGGTTGTTTTAACAAACTCTGCATCTGCTTCAGCAAGCGAAGTTTTAACAGCAGCCCTATCGGAAAATTATGGAGCTAAAATAGTAGGAATCAAGACTTTTGGTAAAGGTAAAGTGCAAAAGGCCTATACGCTATCAAATGGAGCGATGATAAAATACACTTTCCAAGAATGGTTAACACCAAATGGCCATTCTATAGATAGTGTAGGAATTGAACCAGATGTGTTGGTTGAATATGTCTATGACTTAGAAGGTAAAGACAATCAATTAGATGAAGCCTTAAAACAATTTAATAATAAATAAAGGAAGATGTATGAAAAAGGATGATATATATAGATTAATAGAATATGATGGTGTCTATAATGCCAAAGTAAAAAAGAATTTAAAAAACTTGATAAAAAAATATCATCCTGATCATAAGGGTGATGAAAAAGTATTAAAAGTTATTTTTGAAGTTAAAAAAGAACTTGAAAATAATACAGTTTCTATAAATAAAGATAATAAGAAAAATAAAGATATTTTTAATAAAAAAAGTTTTAATACTAGTGAGCATTTAGAATATATTAATGAGATTATAAGATTAGAAGAAATAAGGAATAATAAAAAGGCTATATTAAAAAAATTGTATAATGATTTATCTACAACTTATCAAGATTATAGCACGGTATATGATAATTATTATAATCTTAAAAACATTTTATGTGAGTGTCAAGATAAATTGAATCAAAGCAATAATAAGAATTTTAAATTTATTATTCTAACTATAATTGCTATTACTTTAATCTTTTTATACATTGCTTTTAAAGTCCAACTTTTATTAATTGTCGCTATATTTATTTTTGTTTATAACATTGCATTTTATACTAAATGCCTAAAAAATGAAAAATATTTATATAAAAAGTTAGATAAATGTTGTAATAAATTAAAAGCAGCTGATGATAAGGCTTCTAAGACTAAAGAGTCTATTAATAATACTATGGATGAGATTATAAAGTTAAAACGTGAAATAGTGAAAGTTGAAAATGATATTAGATTTTATAAAAATAAAATTAAATAATATTTAGTCATATGTTGTTAAACATATTGACTTTTTTTATAAATAAACCTATACTTAAGTTAAGATAAGTGTAGGAGGGATACAATATATGGAGCGAAAAATTAATGAAGAGCTTTTAAAATGGAAGCGAGATGCTAATAAAAAAATATTACTTTTGTATGGAAAACGTCAAATTGGTAAAACATATTCGGCCTTATCATTCGGTGAGAGTAATTATAAAAATATTGTATATTTTGATACAACTAATAATCTTGTTTTATATGAGGTTTTTAAAAGAGAAAAGACTATTGATAAAATCATTTTTAAACTATCAATGTTATCATCAGAATCAATCCTTGATGATGATACTTTAATTATATTTGATAATTGTAACGATGAAGAGTTTTTAAAATATTTAAAAGTTTTCAATAATTATAGTAGTAAATATAATATTATTGCTATTACATCACGAAGAGATGTTCTAAATAAAGTAAAAAATGAAGAATTTAGGTATTGCAATATGCATGGTATGGATTTTGAAGAGTTTTTATTAAATAGTGATAAAAAGCAATTAATTGACTTTATTAAAGATAGTTATCAAACCCTAAAGCCAATGCCATTTCATCAATTAGCACTTGATATGTATAATGATTACTTAGTAACAGGTGGTTTTCCTGAAGTAGTTAATGCTTATTTTAATAATGAAAGTTATTATAAACAAGATGCTATTAAACAAAAAATATATAGCGTTTATTTAAGTGAAACACCTATTGGCGAAGAAGATGTTAATTCACAAAGAACTAAAGAAGTTATTAATAGTTTGCCATATCAACTACTAAAAGATAATCATAAATTTCAATACGGCTTAATAAAAAAGGGTGGACGTAGTAAAGAATATGAAAATAGTATAAATTACTTAACACACAATTCATTAGTTAATCGTAGTTATCGTCTTTTAGATATTAAGAGTCCATTAAGTAGTTATAAAGACTTAGAAAGTTTTAGATTATATGCTAATGATTCTGGTTTATTAGTTACAATGATGCATTTAAATAAAATGAAGTTAATTACTGACAATACTATTAGAAGAAGCGTTATTGAGAATAATGTTGCTAATACTTTAGTAAGTTTTGGTCATAGTTTATATTATTATCAATCAGATGGCAAAGCCGAAATAAGTTTTGTTATTCAAAATAAATTTGGTAAAATTATCCCGGTAGAAATTGTTAATCCTAAATTACTTAAAGCTAAATCATTATCTTTATTTTTGAGTAAATATAATATGACATATGCTATTAAAATAACTGAGGAAAACTTTTCTAAGAGAAAAGAAATAATTTCTATCCCTGTTTATGCAACCTTTTGTTTAAGAGATCTTTAATGAATAAAATCACTAATAATGTGTAGAATATTATTGGTGATTTTTATGTTAGAAAAGAATAAAAAAAGTATTAAGTTAACAATTATAAATAGTATTTTAATTTTTGGACTTGCTTTTATTACCCATAATTTGTATGAATGGTTGCCATCCTTTGCAACTGTGATTTTTCCAGTTAATGAAAGTTTGTATGAACATGCTAAAATGATTTTCATTACTCCTATTATTTATGCACCTTTTTTGTATTTATATCTGTATTTAAAAAAAGAACGATTTAATAATTATTGCCTTTGTTTGTTTATAACGGTTCTTGCAAACCTCGTTATTTTCTATGCTATATACTTACCAATATACTATTTAATAGGCGAAAAGATGGTTGTTACTTTGATTATATATTTTATAACCATTTTAATATCACAATTCATAAATGTTAAATTGTTATATAATACTAAAAAGAATATTTTATTAAATGTATTAGGTATTATTTCATTATTAATTATGTTTATTGTGTCTTTATATTTGACATATAATCCAATTAAAATATCATTTTTCTTTGATCCTTTAAATAAAGTTTATGGTATTTATAAATGAAATCTTTGTTAAATATTATGTGTTTTAAATTATAAATTAAAAAGCTATGTTATAATGTTTTTGGTGATGTTTATGGATAATAGTTATATAAAGTCATTATTAAAAATGATATGTTGGATTGCTTTAATTTTGATAATTGGTAGATTCTTAATCTTTTTATTGCCAGTTATTTTGGTTGGTGTATTAATATATATGGTATATAATCGTGTTGTTTTTTATCGTATGAAAAAGAATAATGAGAATTATAATAATATGAAAGAATATACTAGTAATAGTCGTGTTATTGATAAAAATATTATTGAGGCTGAAGTAGTTCACGAAGAAAATTATTAAGATATTTGCTTTTTAATTTTTTTTATGATAAGATAACGGTGTTTTGGAGGGTTTGTATGAACGAGGATTATGTTAAAGTTTATGTAAAGAATCATCATGATAAGAAGGATGACGTTGTTTGTAGACGTTTACATCGTGAATTTGTAAGACAAGGATATAATGAATTAGTAGAAGGTGATAATGCCATTTTATTAGCAACAATTAATCCTGAAAATGGTCAAATGACAGAGTTTTTCACTGGTAAGGAGCTTGTTGTTCCAAGTGAGGTATGTGAGATTGTTAAAGAAAGTGATTTATTAAATATTCTTAAGTCTTTAAGAAAAAAAGAAATTGGTGAATTACAACATTTTATTGATGTTATTGTATTTAATGTTTTAGACAATGATTATTATATTGATACAATGCGTGAGAGATCACTAGATCGTGGAAAATTATTTGAAGAATATGAAAATGATTTAACAGATATAAATCCATATAGTGAAGAACATATGATTAATTACGACGATATCATGAAAAGAAAGGTATTAAAATAGAAGGCCATTAAAGGGTCTTTTTTGTTGCTAATTTTTTAATTTATGCTATAATACAAGGCATATGGAGGATCTATGTTTTTTGATAGTGTTATTAACCTTTCAGAGTTTGATGTTTTTCTTGTAATGATAATTAGTTTTTTAACAAGTGTTTTAGTGATTGTGGTCTATGAAATGATTAATAATAGTAAAAAAGTTCACATTGCAATTAATAATACTGGTGAGTCATTTTATGGTAATGGTAAGAGTGGTTATTTGGAAGTTCTAAAGAAAATGACGGATAAAACACGATATGTTGAATGTCATTTTATTTTGAGTGTGTATAATGAATCAAATCGCCCATTTGTTATGCATAATATTTATGTTGTGGATGATAAACGAAAGAAAAAACTTGAAGAAGGGGTTATTAATATTAATGGCACTGGTAAGAGTATTGCAGGCGTTACTTCGTATGATAAATTAAATAAAATTATTGTTTCAGCTTATCATGGTGAGGATTATGATGTTAATATTCGCATATCAAAAGAAGAGTATTCTAACTTAAAAATGGTATATATATGCTATTGTGGTAATAAAAATAAGAAAAAATATATAAAATTGTCTTTAAATAAAAATAGCTAAAATAAACTTGACATTAGGCTTTAATTATAGTAGAATAATCTCGTTTATGAAA
Organism: uncultured Bacilli bacterium; assembly: GCA_934167885.1. Classification (GTDB taxonomy): domain Bacteria; phylum Bacillota_I; class Bacilli_A; order RF39; family UBA660; genus RUG12783. Next base: position 20,425 of record CAKPMB010000001.1, on the reverse strand, counting down.
TTTGGGTTTTGTTATGCAAAACCTAATTTTAATGGATAAAATGATACACCTGGATGTGTGTAAGAAAGGAGAACTTATGCCTACAATTAATCAATTAGTTAAAAATAGAAGAGGTCAAAAGGTTAGAAAACCAAAATCACCTGTTTTATTAGTTGGAATTAATAATATTCAAAAGAAACAAACTAAGATTAATGCACCTCAAAAACGTGGTGTTTGTGTTCGTGTTGGAACTATGACTCCTAAGAAACCTAACTCTGCATTAAGAAAATATGCCCGTGTTAGATTAAGTAATGGAATGGAAGTTACTACTTATATTCCTGGAGAAGGACATAATTTACAAGAGCACAGTGTTGTTCTAATTCGTGGAGGACGTGTTCCTGATTTAATCGGTGTACGTTATCACATTATTCGTGGAACGTTAGATACTGCTGGTGTAAAAGATAGAAAACAAGGACGTAGTAAATACGGAACAAAAAAAGATAAGAAAAAATAAAAAAATTTAATCATTGATTAAATGAAGGGAGGAAATAAAATGCGTAAAAGACGTGCAGTTAAAAGAGATGTTTTACCAGATCCAATATATAAGTCTAAAGTTGTAACTAAACTTGTTAACCGTATAATGTATGATGGTAAAAAAGGAAAAGCTGAAACTATACTTTACGAAGCTTTTGATATAATCAAAGAAAAGACAAATGAAGATCCTGTTGTAGTATTTGAAAAAGCTTTAGAAAATATAAAACCACAACTTGAAGTTAAATCAAGACGTGTTGGTGGTAGTAATTACCAAGTACCAGTTGAAGTTAGTGAGACAAGAAGTCAAACTTTAGGACTTAGATGGTTAGTTAATTATGCAAGATTAAGAGGTGGAAATGGTATGGCCCTTAATTTAGCTAATGAAATAATTGATGCATCTAATGGAACTGGTGCTGCTGTTAAGAAAAGAGAAGATACACATAGAATGGCAGAGGCTAATAAGGCTTTCGCACATTTCCGTTGGTAGAAAGGAATTAATATATGGCTCGTGAAACATCTTTACAGATGACAAGAAATTTTGGAATTATGGCACATATTGATGCAGGTAAAACAACTTGTACAGAACGTGTATTATTCCATACAAAGAAAATTCATAAAATTGGTGAAACTCATGATGGTGCATCACAAATGGACTGGATGGAGCAAGAACAAGAGCGTGGTATTACTATTACTTCAGCTGCAACAACTGCTTTCTGGAAAAAGTATCGTTTTAATATCATCGATACTCCAGGACACGTAGATTTTACTGTTGAAGTTAGTCGTAGTTTAAGAGTATTGGATGGTGCTGTTGCACTATTGGATGCTCAGGCTGGTGTTGAACCACAAACTGAAACTGTATGGCGTCAAGCTACAGAATTTCATGTTCCAAGAATTATTTTTGCCAATAAAATGGATAAGATGGGGGCAAGTTTTGAATATAGCTTAAAGAGTATTGATTCTCGTTTAGGCGTTAATGCTAAACCTATTGAATGGCCAATTGGAGCTGAAGATACTTTCCATGGTGTTATTGACTTAGTTACAATGAAGGCTTATTCATATGATGGTAAACAAGAAGAAAATGCAACTGAAATTGAAATTCCTAGTGATTTAGTTGAAATTGCCGAAAAGAAACATGAAGAATTAATTGAAGCTGTTGCTGAATTTGATGATGAAATGATGATGACATATCTTGATGGTGGCGAAGTTACTGTTGATATGATTAAAAAGGCAATTCGTAAAGGAACTTTGGAAGTTAAGTTCTTCCCAGTTATGTGTGGAACAGCTTTAGGTAACATGGGTATTAAGTTATTACTTGATGCTGTTATTGATTACTTACCAAGTCCAGTTGACGTTGCTTCAATTGATGGTGTTGATTTAAATGGTAATCCATGTCAACGTCATCCACGTGATGATGAACCATTTAGTTCATTAGCATTTAAAGTTATGACTGATCCATTCGTAGGACGTTTAACATTCTTCCGTGTATATTCAGGACATTTATCAAGTGGTAGTTATGTTTTAAATAGCACAAAAGATGTTAAGGAAAGAATTGGACGTATATTACAAATGCATGCAAATCACAGAACAGAAATTTCAGATGTATGGACTGGTGATATTGCAGCTGCTGTTGGTTTAAAAAATACAACAACTGGTGATACATTATGTGATGAAAAGAAACCAGTTATTTTGGAACAAATGGAATTCCCAGAACCTGTTATTGAACTTGCTGTTGAACCAAAGAGTAAAGCAGATCAAGAAAAAATGGGTATTGCTTTATCAAAATTAGCTGAAGAAGATCCAACATTTAGAGTTCATACTGATCAAGAAACTGGTCAAACAGTTATTGCTGGTATGGGTGAATTACACTTAGATGTATTAGTTGATCGTATGCGTCGTGAATTCAACGTTGAAGCTAATATTGGTAAACCACAAGTTGCTTATCGTGAAACAATTCGCCAAGCTGCTGATTGTGAAGGTAAATATATTAAACAATCTGGTGGTCGTGGACAATATGGACACGTATGGATTAAGTTTGAACCAAATCCTGATAAAGGATATGAATTTGTTGATGAAGTTGTTGGTGGTGTAGTTCCTCGTGAATATATCCCAGTTGTTGACAAAGGATTACAAGAAGCTTTAGCCGGTGGTGTTTTAGCTGGATATCCAATGATTGATGTTAAATGTACATTATTTGATGGATCATATCATGAAGTTGACTCAAATGAAATGGCATTTAAGATTGCGGCAAGTTTTGCTTTAAAAGAAGCTAAAGAAAAATGCCGTCCAGTATTGCTAGAACCTATTATGAAAGTTGATGTTGTTGTTCCTGAAGAATATTTTGGAACAGTAATGGGAGATATTCCATCACGTCGTGGAAGACCAATGGGACAAGAATCTCGTGGTAATGCAATTGCTCTTGAAGCAATGGTTCCACTTTCAGAAATGTTTGGTTATGCAACAAGCTTAAGAAGCAATACACAAGGTAGAGGAACATTCCAAATGATTTTTGATCATTATGAAGAAGTGCCTCAAAATATTGCTCAAGAGATAATTAAAAAAAGTGGTAATTAATATATATAAAAAATAGTAAATATTTTGTCTTTATTGATTATTTAAGGAAAAATAGTTGAAAATTATTCAATTGTTAGATACAATAAAAAAGTAAATGAAAAAAGGAGGAAATAATAATGGCAAAAGAAAAATTTGATCGTAGTAAACCACATGTTAACATTGGTACTATTGGACACGTTGACCATGGTAAAACTACTTTAACTGCTGCTATCACTAAGAGACAAGCAGAAAAATTTGGTGGAGAATTTGTTGATTATGCAAATATTGATAAGGCTCCAGAAGAAAGAGAACGTGGTATTACAATTAATACTTCTCACGTTGAATATCAAACAGCAACTCGTCACTATGCCCATGTTGACTGCCCAGGACATGCTGATTATGTAAAGAACATGATTACTGGTGCTGCACAAATGGATGGTGCAATTCTAGTTATTGCTGCTACTGATGGACCTATGGCTCAAACTCGTGAACATATCTTACTTGCTCGTCAAGTTGGTGTACCTAAAATGGTTGTATTCATGAACAAATGCGATATGGTTGATGATGAAGAATTATTAGAATTAGTTGAAATGGAAATTCGTGACTTATTAAATGAATACGGATTTGATGGTGATAATACTCCAATTATTCGTGGTTCTGCTCTTAAGGCTCTTGAAGGAGATCCTAAGTATGTTGAAGCTATTGATAAGTTAATGGATGCTGTTGATACATGGATTCCAACTCCAGAACGTGATAATACAAAACCATTCTTAATGAGTATTGAAGATGTATTCACTATTACTGGACGTGGAACTGTTGTTACAGGACGTGTTGAACGTGGACAATTAAAATTAAATGATGAAGTTGAAATTGTTGGTATTAAACCTACAAGAAAGACTGTTGTTACTGGTATTGAAATGTTCCATAAACAATTAGACTATGCTGAAGCTGGAGATAATGCTGGTGTATTATTACGTGGTATTTCTCGTGAAGATGTTGAACGTGGACAAGTTCTTGCTAAACCTGGAACTGTTACACCTCATACAACTTTCGAAGCAGAAGTTTATGTTCTATCTAAAGAAGAAGGTGGACGTCATACTCCATTCTTTGCAAACTACCGTCCTCAATTCTATTTCCGTACTACTGATGTAACTGGTGTTATCCAATTACCAGAAGGAACAGAAATGGTTATGCCAGGTGATAACGTTAACATTACTGTTGAATTAATTCACCCAATTGCTATTGAACAAGGTACTAAATTCTCTATCCGTGAAGGTGGAAGAACTGTTGGTGCTGGTGTAGTTTCTAAAATTGATAAATAATAAAATTTGAACTGTCATTTATAATGATGGTTCTTTTTTTGTAAAGTAACAAATAATTTTTGCATAAAACCTAATTTTATGTGATATAATCGTTGTATAAAGGATAGGGTGCTAATGAAGAGATTTTTATATTTATTTGTTGCTTTAGTTTTCTTTTTTGGATTTAGTGTCAATGTTCAAGCAAAAACGCTAAAGGATTTAAAGAATACTTTAGCAGAACTTGAAAAGAAGAAAGCTTCTAATGAAAAAACAAAAAATTTAACTAAAAATGAGATGAATACAATAAATAATCGTATTAGTAATATTTCATCTGAGATTACTAAAAGTGAGAAGAAAATACAAGAATTGAATGATGAAATTGTTGATCTTGAAAAAAAGAGTGAGGAAAAAGAATCTGAGATAAAAGATGTTATTGCTTTTTTACAGGTAACTAATAGTAATAACGCTTATCTTGAATATATGTTTGGTGCTCAAAGTATTACTGATTTAATTTTTAGGAGTGCCATTTCTGAACAATTAGTTAGTTATAATAATGATTTAATTGAAGAATATACTAAGACTGTTAAGGAATGTAATGCTAAAAAAGAAGATTTACAGGTTGAAATTGTAAATCTTGATAATGAACAAACTAATTTAAAGTCTGAACTTGTTAAATTAGGTGATAAATTAGACGATATTGTTGAGACGACAGTAGATATTGATTCTGATATCAAAACACAAAAAAAGGTTATAGAATATTATGAAAAAACTTTAGGATGTAAGGATGATCAAGATATTAATACATGTGGAAAAAATACAATTCCATATTCAGGTGGCTTTATAAGACCAGTTTCAAGTGGTCGTATTACAAGTAGTTTTGGATGGCGTTTTAATCCATTAGGAAGTGGTTCATCTTTCCATAATGGTATGGATATTTCTGGTGGTTCAACGGCGGTTTATGCTCCAGCTCCAGGAACGGTTGCTGGTATTACATGGCGTGCATCTTGTGGTGGTAATATGTTATATATTCACCATAACATTAATGGTGTTAATTACACAACGGGATATTATCATTTAGCAAAAGTTATGGTATCAATTGGTGATTATGTTGATCAAAATACGCAAATTGGTGTTATGGGTGGAAATAGTAGCACACCTTGGGATCATTGCTCAACTGGAACACATTTACATGTTTCGGTTGCACGTGGTTTATATTTAAAAGAATATTCATCTTGGAATACATGGATTTCAAGACAAATAAATCCAGCAAGTGTTATTAACTTCCCAGCTAAGGGTGTTTGGTTCTCAAATAGAACTAAAAAATATTAGTTTATATTGACAAAATATAAACTTTTTTTTGACAAAAAAAGATTATAAAACACCATATGATAATGATGGTGATATTATGAAAGTTAAAGTTTTTGATTTTGAAGATGAACAAGATTTAGAAAAAGCAATAAATGAATTTTTAGAAAATGACCTTGATGTCATTGATATAAAATTCTCAGTTTCATCTTCTATTTTTAGTGAAGAACAAATCTTCTGTTTTTCCGCAATGATTATTTATTGTTAAATAATATACATATCGGTTGGATCATCCTTACTATATTTAGGTATGCTTTGATTTTTTTCTAAATTATTAACTCTATTCTCAAGTATTTTGATGTTTTTTTCTAATCTATCAATTTTATTAATAATTCTTTCATAATCATTGTTTATTTCTTGATTATATAAAGGTTTATTTGGCATAATAAATGGCATTTGATTATTCATATTCACATCCTACATAATTAGTATATTCATTTAAACATTTTGTGATATAATTAAATGGGAGTTAGTATGAGACAAAGAAATGTAAAAAATAAAGAGTTTATTATAAATAATTCAAGATATATTATTTTATCGCCTTGTGAATATATTAATTCATGGCACAGTGTTTTTAATAACAATAATCCTATTTATATAGAAGTAGGTATGGGTAAGGGTGATTTTATTATTGAAAATGCTAAAAGGTATCCTGATATTAACTTTATTGGTATTGAAAAGTATGATAGTATTATTGCTATTGCTTTAAAAAAGATTGATAAAGAAGATTTACCTAATTTGCGTGTTATTCGTATGAATGCTAATATTATTGATTCTGTTTTTAATCATGAAATTCAAAAGATCTTCTTAAACTTTTCTGATCCATGGCCAAAAAAACGTCATGAAGATAGAAGACTAACAAGTAGGGAATATCTTGATAAATATGCTAAAATTATAGAAAATAGTGATAATGTGTCAATTGAAATGAAAACAGATAATCAACAATTATTTGAATATTCTTTGGTTTCTTTCAATAATAATGGTTATTTAATTACAGAAATATCGCTTGATTTAGAAAATAGTGAAAAAGAAGATAATATAAAGACTGAGTATGAGAAAAAGTTTATTGATAAAGGTAATAAAATATATTATGTAAAAGTTATGAAAAACTAGTAAAATTTACAGAAAAAGGATATATTGATTATTAAATTATGTTATAATTAGATAGAGTAGGTGGTGTTATGTTCAAGAAATTTGTTCTAATACTTGTATTCTTATTCATTTTAACAGGTTGTAATATTTATGTAATTAATTATGATAGTGTTAATTCAATAATAGAAACTGTTTTGTATAAAGAAAAGGAAATAACTAATTCTTTATTTGAGGGATATAGTTTTTACCTACCACAGGGCAATAAAATTGTTGATAAGAATGACTATAATATAAAGATTAAAGATAATAGGTATTATTACTATTTATATGTTGATACTATTGCATATCATTATAAGGTTACTAATAATGTAGAACTTGATTCTAATCATTTTTATACAATGAAATTAGATAATACTAAGACAGTTGGTTATATTGATATAACTGAGTATAATGATAAATATTTTATTGTTTTAATGTATAATTATGCCAAAATGGAATGTTTCGTTAATAAAGAAGATTTAAATGATACGCTAGTTAATATTTGTAGTATTTTATCAAGTGTTAAGTTTAATGATAAAATTATTAGTGCATATGTTGATAGTAATAAAGAAATAAGTCAAGAAGAAAGTTTTGATATTTTTAGTTCTAAACGTGAAAATGATAATTTTTTGAAATATGAACAAGAATATGGAACTTATTATGATAAGAGTAATTCTAACAAAAAGAATGATGAAGATGTCATTGATCTTCAAACAAATAATTAGGAAGGTGAGATTATGGGTTTTTTAGATAAATTAAAGAATGTTTTCTTTGAAGAAGAGGAAGTTGAAGAAGAAATAGAAAAACCATCTCCTTTAGCAAAAAAAGTTGAAATAGTTAAAAAGAAACCAATTGTTCAAGAAGAGCATGTTGAACCAGCTGAAGTTCATGAAGAGTATAAACCAGAAGAAACTATTTTACCTAAAGAAGATAGTAAAATGACTTTGGAAGAAGAAAATAATAACAATAAATTTTCAATGATGTTTGAGGATGAGGATTTTGTCGTTGATAAACCTCGTGAAAAAGAATCATATGAAAAAAATGAAACAGAGCCTGTTTCTCCTAAGAGAAGTTTATATCCTGATAAAAAAGAAGAGTCATATACAGATATTTTGAAAAAAGAAACTAATTATGGATATACTAAATCTTATTATGAAAGTAAGGAAACTAAAACTTTCACACCATCACCAATTATTTCGCCAATTTATGGAATACTAGATAAAAACTATAAAAAAGAAGAAGTTATAACGAAGAAAGAAGTAAGAATAACATCATCTCGTGGTAAACCTGATTTAGATACGGTTAGAAATAAGGCTTTTGGTGATATTGCGGATGAATTATTGGATGCTCGACCAAAAAATAATTTATCTAGAGAAAAGGTGCTTAGTAACGAAAAAGTTAAGGAAAAGGAAGTTAATGTATATGATGTTAACAAAAATAAACCTTCTATTAAAGGGGTAACGCTTCAAGATGCTGATGAGTATTATAATGACTTAGGCCTTGCTTATAATGTTGACTATAGTGATAAACAAACAGATCGCAATAATAAGCGAAATAAAGATAAATTAGAAGATAATTTATTTGATTTGATTGAATCTATGTACGATAAGGAGGATTAGAATGGAGTTTCTAGAGATACTAGTTTATGTTTTAGGTTCTATTTTGTTGTTAACTTTAATAATATTAACTGTTAAATTAATATTGTCTGTTGACAGAATTAATGCTATTTTAGATGATGTTGAAGATAAAATGAAAACAGTAGATGAAGTATTTTCAGTAATTGATCGTATTACTGATTCATTCTCTACAATAAGTGATCGCATTGTCGATTCTTTAGCATCAATTGTATCAAAATTATTTACGACTAAAAAACGTCGTAAGAAAATAAAAGAAGAAATGGAGGAATTTTAAATGGGAAAACGTGGTAAATTTTTATTTGGAGCTTTAGTTGGAGCTGGTCTAGGTGTAATTTTTGCTCCAAAATCAGGAAGTGAAACAAGAAAAGAATTAAAAAAGAAATTCAATGAACTAATTGATAAGGCTCGTGAAATTGATATTGAAGAAGTAGAAGCTACTATTGAAAATCGTATATCAGAATTAAAAGAAGAATTAAACGATTTAGATAAAGAAAAAGTTTTAGCAATTGCTCGTAAAAAAGCAAGTCAGATTAAAGATAAATCTGAAGAATTAGTTAATTATGCTATCGATAAGGGAACACCTGTTTTAAGAGATGCTGCTGAAGAGGTAAAGCGTCGTGCAATAAAAGTTGCTAAGGAAACAATTGAAAAACTTGAAAAAGAAGAGAAAGAAGAAAAAAAAGACAATAAGAAAGCATAAGCATCGATAGATGCTTTTTTGGTGATAAAATGGAAGATTTTTTATTTAAGAAAGCTTATGGGCAAAATTTTTTAAAGGACAATAATGTTATAACTAATATCGTTTCAGGAGCTAATATATTACCTAATAGCCTTGTTATTGAAGTTGGTCCAGGAAGTGGAGCTTTAACTAAAGAATTAGCAAAGGTAAGTAAAAATGTTTTATGTTATGAAATAGATGATAGATTAGAAGATATCCTAGATGAAAATTTATTAGGTTTAAAGAATGTTGAAATAATTTTTGATGATTTTCTTAATAGAGATATTACTGATGATATAAAAAAATATACATATGATAATGTATATTTAGTAGCCAATTTGCCATATTATATAACGACACCTATAATCTTAAAAGTTATTAAATCTAAGGTTAATTTTAAAAATATAACTATTATGGTTCAAAAAGAAGTAGGGGATAGATTTTGTGCTAAAGTTGGCACTAGGGACTACTCTTCAATAACCGTCTTTTTAAACTATTATTATGATTTAAAAAAACTATTTATAGTTAATCGTAACTGTTTTATACCAAAACCAAATGTTGATAGTATTGTCATATCTTTAATTGCTAAAGATAATAGGCTAGAAGTTTTAAACGAAGACTTCTTTTTTGAATTAATTCGTGAATCCTTTCAATTTAAAAGAAAGAATTTACGTAATAATTTAAAAAAATATGATTTAACGATAGTGGAAAAAGTTCTAGCAAAGTATAATTTTGATTTAACAGTAAGAGCGGAACAATTGTCACTTCCTATATTTGTTGATATTGCCAATAATTTATGTTTAAAAGATATTTAGCACAAGACTAAATATCTTTATTTATTCTTAAAGAATTTATACCTAAATCATAGTATTTATCATCATAATTATTACGCATTTTATAATTATAGATAATGGTATTATGATTTTTTTCTTTAATTTTGTATAAATTACCATACATATCTTTTAATGATAAATTATTTCGTTTATAGTATTCGTTAATATTAAACTTAGAGATCATTACTTCTTCATATCCTTTAACAATAAGTTCAAGATTAGGATGTTTTTGATAACGTTTATGATATGAATCTATTAAAAGTTTAATTTCTTTATCATTCATTTCATATGATAAGGTTATTTTATTAGCGCCTAGTGAGTGAAGAAAGGCAACAGTATAGGAGTTTGTTACATTTAATGAAAAATCCGTATCTAAATTCTTTCCTCTATAGAATGCTCCAATATCTCCAACTAAACAATTATCAAAATTGGTTGGATATTCACTAATTACCCGTGGTAAGCGTCTAATAGTGTTTGGTATGTCACAGTCAGCATAAATAATGTCATACTTTCGGTCTAATTTTTTTAGGTCATCTTTCTTATCGATTAAAACTGTTAATAGTTTAGTATGTTCAAAATCTTTAACATTAATATTATATTTTTCTTTTTTTAATGGTATTTTATAAAGTCTTTGATTATTTAATTCTAAAATAGCTAGTCTTCTTAAATTATTAATTTCTTTTATAGGAATAAAAACATTGTTATCCATTAATATCTGAAGATTATCAAACTTATAAATGGTATCACCAAGTTTATTTAATTTTTCTAAAACCTCTTCTTTTGACGTTGGCTTATTTAAGGCTTTTTCAATAATTATAGATTCTTTACAAATTTTATGTATACCATCATCCAAGATTAATTTTAAATTTTCTCCTTCTTTTGCTTCTAAAACTCCATTAATTGATACTTTTCTTTTATTATGCAAAATATCATCATCTATTTCATCATTAATTTGTTTATCTAGCGTAATAACAAAGTCACTACCAATTGCTACATCGTCTAGAACTTTAAGTGTTATAATATCACCTTTATGGGCAGATTTAACTAATTTTTTATTTAAATAAAATTCATTAACACTTATACCTACATCTTTTTTACCAATAATTCGACAACCTGATCCAATTGTTAGAGTATCTGTAAGTTTAATGGTTGCATAATTTTTTTTGTAGTCAATGACAGTGCCTATTTTTACACCCATATGATTAGGACGATAACCATTTATCAAATCATTATTTTCGGTATTAAATAAAAATCCTTTAGTATAGTCACGATTAAATATTTTCTTTAACTTTGTTAGGTTTTCTTCGTTAAAGGATACCCTACCATTTTGATAATATGAATCTATTGCTTCACGATATAGACTTACAACCATATAACCATATTCTTTAGACTTCATTCTACCTTCAATTTTTAAGGATGTGACACCAATATCAATTAACTTTCCTATATTTTCTAAGCTATTTAAATCTTTAGTGCTCAATGGATAACTATTAGTGTTTACTTTTTTCTTTGTGTCATTATCAATAACATCGTATTTTAAACGGCAACTACCAGCGCATGTTCCTCTGTTTCCACTTCGGCCACCAATTAAACTACTCATGAGGCACTGGCCTGAATAACTAATACAAAGTGCTCCATGAATAAAGATTTCAAGTTCAATATTACTATTTTCTTTAATTTTCTTTATTTCATCGATACTTGTTTCTCGTGCTAAGACCACACGATGCATTCCAAGTTTTTCCATCAATTTAACACCATCAAGATTATGAATATGCATTTGGGTAGAGGCATGTAATTCTAAGTTTGGAAATGTTTTTCTAATTAAATCAAACATACCTAAGTCTTGAATGATAATAGCATCAACATTGTTTTTATGTAAAAACTCTACATAGTTTAATAAATCATCTACTTCATTATCATAAATTAATGTGTTAACGGTTACATAAACTTTAACCCCATATAGATGGGCATAGTTTATAGCTTCAATTATTTCATCATTGGAAAAATTTTTGGAATATGCTCTTGCTCCAAAATTAATTCCGCCTAAATATACGGCATCACAACCTGCTATAATAACGGCTTTAAGACATTCCATATTGCCAGCAGGTGCTAATAATTCAATTTTTTTCATACTTCGTTCACCAATCATTATTTTAACATAAAATTAAGAAAAATGATTATTATTTAAGAATTTCGAGATTACCAATTAAAACATCATTATAAGAAAAAGACTTTAATTCATTCTTAGTTTTTATTGTAAAAATATAATTATATATACCATTAATAATACCTTCAAATTCTTCTATTTGATTTCTTGCACCATTATATTTAAATTTTATTAATTTTCCTTGATTATTTTGAATAATTTCTTTAATTTTAAATGTCATCTAGGATACCCCACATACATTGTGCCATTTGTAATGATGCCTCCAATACCTTTAGCACCATATTTTGTTTTTTCAAGTATTTTGATTAAATCAATTGGTTTATTTTTATCGGATAATGCAAGGCTTGAAGCAATAATAGCGGGATCTAAGGCATGAATATTAACACGTTTGGGACTGCTTGCAAAATTAGCTCCAGCTTTAATTAATTCTTCATAATTCGATTGACATGCCCCTGCAATTATTAATAAATTTTCATGAGAATATTGTTTACGAATAGTTTTAACCGCTTTAATAAAATTATTAGTATTTTTATAATTATTAATATCTTGTATATCACCCATTCGTTCATAGTAAGCATCATGCCCAGTGATTACAACAATATCTGGTTTATATTCACTTATTAGAGTATTAACTTTGTCTTTAATAACATCTTCTTTTAATCGCACACCTATTGCTTTTACATTAACATTTTTATAAAAGTTCATACATCTTTCAAGGTAATCTTTATCACCATCAATATGTAATATTTTTCCTGGTAAATAGAAATATTCATTTCTATCTAAATTAACCGTAAAACGATCAAGAAATTCTTTATCGTCTATTTTAATATCTTCTTGCTTTTTTAAATCTGATATATTACTATCAGCAATAAGTCTTATGTTAACACCTTTTAAAATAGCAACATCCCCATCAATATCAATAATTTTAAAAACAGTATCATTATTATGTGAATATCTTGTAACTAAATCATTAATTTGAAACATTTAATCACCCAAATAATTTTATGATAATCATTATTTTTTATGAATATTGATTTGTTATCATTTATTTTAGATTGTTATGTTAAAATATTAGTGGAGGTTTTATGCAGAAAATTTTAGAATTAAAGAATGTATCTAAGTTTTATTACAAAAATGGTTTTATTTCGGTTGGTATAGAAGATATTAATTTAGACTTTGATATTGGTGAATTTGTTGTTATAACTGGTGAAAGTGGTAGTGGTAAGTCTACCTTACTTAATGTTTTGTCTTTTGTTGATTCTTATTCCGAAGGCGAAATATTAGTAGATGGTATGGAGACAAGTCATTACGCTGAGAGGGATAGGGAAGACTATCGTAGACATTATGTTGGTAATATTTTTCAGACATTTAATTTAATAAATAGTTATACAGTATTTCAAAATATTGAACTTGTTTTATTATTAAATGGACATAAAAAATGTGATATTAAAGATAAAGTCAATGCTCTTATCAAAAGTGTAGACTTAGAAAAATATCGTAACGTTAAAGCATCCAAGTTATCAGGAGGTCAAAAACAAAGGGTGGCCATAGCCCGAGCTCTTGCTAAAGAAACACCGATTATTATTGCCGATGAACCAACTGGTAATTTAGATAGTAAAAGTTCTAAATCAATTATGAAACTCTTAAAAGAATTATCTAAAGATAAATTAGTTATTTTAGTAACACATAATTATGACGATGCCAAAGATTATGCTACTAGAAAAATAAAAATGCATGATGGCCATGTTGTTGAGGATAAAAAATTAAACGATTATGAAACGAATGAACAAATAAATTGTGTTCAATACCATCCAATGTCATTTGTTAATCAATTAAGAGTTGGTATTTTAAATGCTTTTAATATTTTACCAAAATTTTTGCTATTACTTACTGTCTTTTTATTCATTTCACTTGCCCTAACTTTTGAGTATGCATCATATGCCAAAAGTGAACATGAATTATCATTATCCGGTTATAATCAAGTCTTTGCTAATACTGATACTAAAAGAGTTATTGTTAATAAAAAGGATAGAACCCCTATTACTTTATCTGAATTAGATGGTATAAAAAAACTTGGTAATGTCGATTATATTATTAATAATGATATAGTTACGGATGTTTATTTTTATTTAAGTGATAACGATAATTTCTACCAAAATGGCACTTTCAAAAATATAGCATCTTTTAATGGCAAATTAGATTATGGTAGAATGCCTTCTTCTAGTAATGAAATTATTATTCAAGGTAGTAAAAATGATTATTACTTAGCAAATGATGTTGAATCTTTAATAAATAAAAAAGTTTTATTAAACACAACGACTGGCGAACAAAAGAGTGTAGTAATTGTTGGAATAAGCTATTTTGATTCATATGATGATTCATATTTTTATGGTTTTGATGATTATTTTGTAGAACTTGCCCAAAATTCTTATGAAGAAACCAAGATATTACTTAATAATCTATATCATACTACTGATGAATATGGTTTTAAAATAAAGCCATCTACTAAAGTTCAAAAAGGTTATGCTTATGTTAATAGCAATTTAAATGGTTATTGCAATAACTTTAATTGTTCTAATAAAGCATTAAGTATTTTTGTATCGAATATTTATTATAAAAACAATATTAATTTAAAAATATCTAAGATGTATGACAATAAAAATATTGAAAAGTTGTTAGGCATAAAAGAGTATGAAAGTAATGATAACTATATCTATATAAGTGAAGATGATTATAATACTTTGTTTTCCTCTTCAATATATCAAAGTAGTATATTTGTAATAGATGATAGAGAGATTCCTACTTTAGTTAAAAAATTAGATAGTATGAATATGAATTCATTTGTTATTAAAGATAATTTAGTTAGTGATGAAATACAAGCAATATTTTATATAATAGGTTTTATTGGAATAATTTTTGTCGTTTTAGTTTTATTTTTTATATCATATTTCATTATTAAATTAATCCTTAAATCACGTAATTATTATTATTCAACGATAAGAATTTTAGGAGCATCTAAACAAATATCAAAGAATTTATTAGTGATAGATTTATTTACCGTTGCTACAATTGCGTATATTTTAGTTGGTAGTCTATATATACTTATTACTAATAATATAATTGTTAATCAAAGTCTTAAAGAAATACTTAAATATATGCCATTTTCAAGATATATAATGTTTTACTTAATTGTATTAATTATTACATATGTTATCGCTTCACGATATTCACGGAAAGTATTCAAGGACACTATGATAAATACCTATAAGGAAGAGGTTTAGTATGTTAAGATTAAATAATGTTAATAAGTTTTTTAATAAAGGAAAAAATAATGAAATTCATGTTATTGATAATACAACTTTAAATATCGGTAATACTGGTTTAGTAGCCTTATTAGGCCCAAGTGGTTGTGGAAAGACAACACTATTAAATGTTATAGGTGGTTTAGATAAAATAAAAAGTGGCTCAATATATATTGATAATGAAAAAATCACTTCATGTTCTAGTTATAAAATTGATAAAATCAGAACACTTAATGTTGGTTATATTTTTCAAGATTATAAATTATTAGATAATTTAACTGTTTATGAAAATATTGCTATATCACTTCGGACAATTGGCATTAAAGATAAGAATGAAATAAATAAGAGAATTGACTACATATTAGAAAAAGTTTATATGTCCCGCTATAAAAATAGACCATGTAGTATGTTATCAGGTGGGGAGCGACAACGAATAGGTATTGCAAGGGCTCTTGTTAAAAATCCTAATATAATTTTGGCCGATGAACCAACTGGCAATTTGGATAGTAAAAACTCTCTTGAAATAATGAAAATTATTAAAGCAATATCTAAAGAACGTCTTGTTATTTTAGTTACGCATGAAGAAAGTTTAGCTAAATTCTTTGCATCACGTATAATTGAAATAAGAGATGGTAAAATTATTGCAGATTATGAAAATCAAAATGATAATTCACTAAATTATCAATTAGAAAATGTCTTTTATTTAAAAGATTTTAAGAATATTGATAAAGTATCAAATAATAATAAAAATATTAATATTTATAGTGATAAAGATGAAAATATTAATATTGATTTGGTATTTAAAAATGGTAATATATATATTCGTAATCATAATAATGAAAGAGTTTTAGTAGTTGATGACAAAAGCAGTGTCGAATTATTAGATGAACATTATCGTGAATATACTAAAGAAGAATCTCTAAATTATCAATTTAATTTTAATGACATGATGGATAAAAATTATCGCATGCATTATGCATCTATTTATCATTTCTTTAATTTTATTAAAAGTGGTTTTGAAAAAATATTTAATTATTCTATTCTTAAAAAAATACTATTATTAGGTTTCTTTTTATCATCAATTATGATAATGGTATCATATAGTTCTATTTTTTCTTCTTTTAACATAAAAGATTCATCTTTTGTTACTGTTAACAAAAATTATGTTGTTATAAACAAAGTTAATTCTACAGTTTCTGATTATGAAAAAATAAGCAACATTTCATCAATACAATATGTCTTACCAGGTGATTCTCTTGTTAATTTCTGTTTGGTTAATGATGATTACTATCAAACATCTATTCAAAACAATGTTGTTAGAGCATCGATTGCGCCATTAAATATTGTTAGTGATAATGATATTTTGTATGGCCGTAATGTCAGTGATAAGGATGAAGTTCTTTTAGATATGCAAGCCATTGATAGCTTTCTTAGAAATGATGAAAGTATCAAGATGTTAGGGTTAAAACAATATCAAGATTTTCTAGATAAAGAACTTTTACTTAATACTTCTCTAAAATTTAAAATAGTAGGTATTGTATCTCTAGATAATCCTTCTTTATATGTTGATAGTAGTTTATTTACAAATATAATCGCTAATTCTGTTAGTTATAATCAATATGTTGAAGAAAGTTATAATAATTTTTTAGATTATAATTTATACAAAGATAAAATTAAGGTTGTTAAAGGAAGACTCCCTTTAAATGATTATGAAGTAATTGTTAATAATAATGAATCATTTGAATATCCTTTAAATAAACAAATAAATATTAAAATTAATGATAAAAAATTAAAAGTTGTTGGTTATTATGAAACAAAAGAAAATATTAATTATTATTTTGTTAATGAAAAAATGATTTTATATCGTAATATTTTAAAGAATAATGGCTTTTCTATCTTTACAGATAATAAAAAAGAAGTTATCGAAGAAGCTGTTTCATATAATTATAATGCTGTTGATAGTTATCAAAAGAGTAAGAATGAATATATTACAAGCAAAAAAGAAACAATTAAGGCTACAGTAGCATCAGCCATTGTTATTTTAATAATTTCGTTAGTTGAAATATACTTAATGATGCGTTCTTCTTTCTTATCACGTATTAAAGAAGTTGGTATTTTAAGAGCCATTGGTGTTAAAAAATCCGATATATATAAGATGTTTACAGGAGAAATTTTAGCTATTACAATTCTTGCTAGTATTCCAGGTATTTTATTTATTGCTTATATTTTGAAAAAACTATCTACTATTTCGTTTTTTGTAGGTAGATATTGTATAAATTATTTGAGCGTTGGTAGTGCTATTATTACAGTTTTCATTTTTAATATTTTAGTTGGCTTATTACCAGTATATAAAACTATAAAGAAACGACCAAGCGAAATTTTATCAAGAACAGATATAGACTAAAAAAAGCATTCTAGTGAATCAATGATTCATTGGAATGCTTTTATTTGCTAATTAAATGCGTTTTTTTACCAGTAACACATGCTAGTAAGCCTATTATTGAATGACCTTCATTTCTAAAACTTACAATCTTATCAGCCTTGCTTACCGTTTTACCTTCTAAATAAATACATGGGCATATACTAAGATGTCCTAATTTTCGTCTATTCGCACTTTTAACAATTTTTTGTTTTATAGATAGTGGAAGAGCCTTGTAATTATCATCATTTTTTAATTCTAAAGTTTTATCATCAATTACTCTTACGGGGAAGGGATACATATGATGAATTATACCGTCAATAATTTTATCTTCTCTTCCTTCAAATAATTTAGGAAACCATGTATAAGCATTAATAACCGCTTCAATCGGATGACGAAAACCATGAGCATTAACAAAATATTTATTGTAATTATTTTTCTTATTATTTTGCCAAGGTAGTGTATATAAATCATGAAACATGGCAATTATAATAGCCGTTTTAGGATCATATAAATTTTTTTCAACATTTTCCATTGTTAATGAATGTTTTTTCATCAACTCAACAACAATTTTTTTACCTAAAATATATGTAACAACAGCATCATTTAAAATGTGTTCTCCAAGATATATTTTTTCATGATGTAAATAATTCCCTTGTGTTCGTTTAATAAATTCATCATGTTCAATAATATCTTTAACAATACTAATAAAATATTCTTTATCATTTTCATTAAGATTATATTTTACAAACAATTTTTCTAATATATCCAAAGTTGTCACCTCTTGTTTAAATTATATATACTTTTTTTTTGTTTGTCAAAAATTAGACTTTAAAGTTTCTAAATATATTTTTTTATTATTTTTTAATCTTTCGTTTTTTTCATTCATTTGAATAGCAATATCAACGTAGTAGATAGCTTCTTTTATTTTATTCTGGTAATATAGGGCAATAGATAAAATATCATATATCGTTTCATCCCAACTAAATATTTCATTTATATATGTTTTAGTATGATTCTTGATTTGTAAGGCAAGAATACAATATTTTTCAACTTTTAACCAGTTTTTAACATTATATTCAAGTAATGCTCTCTCAACATATGGATCGCGTAAATAGGGTGATTCAATAATTGCTTTATCTAACCACATTCTAGCTTCATCTATGCGATTTAAATGATAATAACATCGCGCAATAAAGCGCATTGAAGCACACCGTTCATCTTTCCATGTCGCTTTTTTTAGTGATAGATGCTTTATAAGGGTGTCTATGGCCTTATTATATTCTTTATGATACATGTATTCTCTTCCAAGATAATGCATGTTGCGATCGTCATCAGGGCATTCTAAGACGGATAGTTCAAGTAATGGTAGGTAGGAACTACGAGATTTATTAGTATCAGGATAGTGATTTAAAGTGATTTCATTCGTTTGTTTTTTTATTTCATGTTCATTTCCAATATATTCTAATATTTCGTGGACTGGATGTGTCCATTTATAGTTTTGACGACTGTGAATTTTTTCAATATAAAAATTAACTTTAGGAACCTCATCTTCTAGTAGCCAATTATAGTTATAGGCCAATCTAGTAGTGTTTTTATCCCAGACATCTTCAAGTTTTTTTCGCCATCCTTTTTCAAATACTTCATCTAAATCTGTGCATACACATATATCAAATTTATTTGGAACCATTTCTAATGATTTATTTCTTGCAACGTCAAAACGCCATGGCTTTATTTCTTGCTTTCTAACAATAACGCCTAATTTCTTTAATGTTTCAACTGTTTTATCAGTTGATCCTGTATCTAAGACATATATTTTGTCAGCTTCCTTCATTGATTCATACCATTTTTTAACAAATTTTTCTTCATTTTTGGCAATAGCATACACACATACTTTATATTTTCTTTCTTTTTTCATATTACCTCTTTAATATAATATGTTTTAAAATTCTATTATAGAAAATAAAAAAAGCAAATTTTCACTTGCTCTTTTATGCTGCTGGTCCCGTAGGTCCTTGTGGAATTGTTAAATTAAGGGTGTAGTTATTATTTCCTGAGTTAGTTATTGTTGCTGAGGCAGTAGTGCCTGGATCACCAGTTGTTACAGTTCCTATTTCTAAGTTGATGGATGGTCCAGTAGGTCCAGTTGGTCCTGTAGGTCCGGTAGCTCCTGTTTCGCCAGCATCGCCTTGAGGTCCAGTAGGTCCTGTAGGTCCGGTAGCTCCTGTTTCGCCAGCATCGCCTTGAGGTCCCGTAGGTCCGGTAGCTCCTGTTTCACCAGCATCGCCTTGAGGTCCAGTTGGTCCTGTAGGTCCGGTAGCGCCTTGAGGTCCAGTTGGTCCAGTAGGTCCGGTGGCACCTGTTTCACCAGCATCGCCTTGAGGTCCCGTAGGTCCAGTAGGTCCAGTAGCGCCTGTTTCACCAGCATCGCCTTGAGGTCCCGTAGGTCCAGTAGGTCCGGTGGCACCTGTTTCACCAGCATCGCCTTG